>JBDRMK010000017.1:0-212565 GCA_043812155.1 Patescibacteria group bacterium
GCTTTAATATCTTGGCTTTTACTTTTATCTTATTTAAATGCGGCTTTCCTAATTGCAAAGTCTTGCCGTCCGAAACAAGCAGAACCTCGCCAAAAGACACTTCCGCTCCTTCTTCCTGGGGCAGTTTTTCCAAGGTCAAAACATCGCCCTTTTTCACTTTATATTGTTTTCCGCCGGTTTTTATGACCGCAAACATAATATTTGATGATTTATAAGTATAAAAAAATGATACACCTTTTTAAAAATCCCGTCAAGGCCTTATTTAATCTTTTTTGAATACAAAACCTTTTGACCAACGGCAATCCCCTGCTTTTGGCAAAAACCGGCGTTTACTTCTAAAACTCTGGTTACCGCTGTTTTAGGCGAGTAAGTCTTAAAATTCGGACCAGCGTCTATCGGCGCGTTTTCCGTCAGATCAACTATCACGTCATCCTTAATCCAGATTATATCCAAAGGGAAACGCGTCTCTTTCAGCCAAAAAGAAGGAATTTCCTCCTGGTCATAGACAAAAATCATGCCGCGATCAGAAGCCAATTCATCTCGGTTGGACAAGCCTTTTATTTTTTCCGCCTGACTTTTGGCGATTTCCGCGTTAATTTTAGCTCCGTTGATTTCAAGGCTTATGGTCTTTCCCATAATTTTTTGGTAATAAAAAGGAATTTCTTTACTTATTTCCGACCCGCCCCACATCCAAAAAAAGACTCCCAAGATCAGACTTAAAACGATAAAAATTGACCAGCGCATATTCTTATCTTAGCTCTTTTATTGACTCTTGACAAACTGCCACTTTTACGCTATATTAATATGTTCTATAATTAATTCTAGAATTGCACCTAGCGCTTCAGCAACTTTTTTTCCCAAACATTTTTCTAAGAAGGGAGAATTTAGTGGAAAAAGGGAGCGTACCGAGAAAAAAGGTTACTCGGGCGATGAGAACCCATCAAGCTCTTCTCAATAGTGGCTTCAAAACCATCAGTGAACAAGCCGCTAGAGAGGCCGGGCTCAGCATTTGCGGAGGAGTGGACCGGGATATACCGGAAGAAATGACCAACCAGGGCTGGATGGAGCAGGCTTTCGAAGTCGGCTCTTGCGGCACGACTCTCGGAGGGGCGAGGAATCTCGCTTTCACCTGCGGAAAACCGCCCGACCGCATCTTCGACCAGCCGAGCAAAAAAGATCTCGGCTGATTACAACATTCTTTCTCAAACAGGAGGCCCCTTCAGGCCTCCTTTTTCTTTTGTTTGTTTTTATAAACCAAAACCAGAACTAAGCCTAAGATAATCATGACAAAAGCCAAAACAACCAGGCTGACTAATTTGCTGAAACCTTTAAAAAATAAAGTGGTGGAACCAAAAATTATGGTCAAAGCGTAAAGAAACAGAACAGCGCCGCGATGGGAAAACCCGACGTCTAAAAGCCGGAAATGCAGGTGTTTTTTATCCGAAGTATTAAAGGGGGATTTTTTTTCCAGAAGGCTCCGGCGGATGATCACCCAGATGACATCCAAAATGGGAATGCCCATTATAAGCAAAGCCGTGGCGATTTTCCCCCCGGAAATAATAGATAATACACCCAACATAAAACCGCAGAAAAGCGAGCCCCCTTCCCCTAAAAAAATCCTGGCCGGATGAAAATTGAAGATCAAAAAGCCCAAAGCCGCGCCCCCCAAGATCAGGCACAGCAAAGCGGTGGCCGACTGGTTGACATCATGGGTCAAACTCATGAAAAAAATTACCACCGAGCCGATCACCGTGATGCCGCCGACCAAACCGTCCAGACCGTCCAAGAACTTAGTCGTATACATCATCCCTAAAAGCCAGGCCAGAGCGAAAAGATCGGCGAATATGGTCAGGTAATAGGGCACGCCGCCAATAGTAAAAATATTGAATTTAAGGGTATCCAGCCAGATAAAACCGCCGAAAGGGTTGGAAATATATTTCACTCCGATTCCGGCTCCAACCGTGATTAAAACCGCTAAAATCGGCCAGATGATCTGTTTTTTGGCTTTTAGGTTATATTTATCATCCAAAAAACCGCCGAACATCAGCAAGAGAGCGCCGATAAAAATGCCCCAGAGATACTTGGGCAAAATGTAATCGGAAATAACCTGGTTTTTAAAGATCAACAGGGTAATAAAAAAGGCTAAAAAAATCGCCAGGCCGCCGAGCAAAGGAACCGGGCTTTTCTGGATCTTCCGCTCCGGAGAGATCTCCGGCCGGTCGACAATTTGAAACTTTAAGGCGATTTTTCTTAAAATATAAGTCAGTCCCAGGCTTATTATGAAGGCGGTGAAAAAAGTATAAATATAATTTAGGCTGGTCATGGCATTTATGTCTTCAGGCTTAAACGGTCAAGATAATCCGCAAGGATTATTCGGGCGGATTGGGCGTCTATCTCATTCTTGTTCACTTTGTTTTTTTTGTTTTTTCCCTGGAATAAGCTGTAGCTCATCCGGGAAGTGAGGCGTTCGTCCTGAAATTCGCATTTTACGGCTAAATTTTCCTTAAGCAGCCCGGCGAATTTTTCCACGATCAGCGTTTGCGCTGTTTTTTTTCCGGCAAAATTAACCGGCCAGCCCAGGATTATCTTCTCAACAGATTCGGCCTGGCATATTTCCCTGATCTGCGCCAATAAATCTTTTTCATCTTTCACGACCAAAGTCTTTTCCGCGAAGGCGAATTTTTTTTCTTCATCGGTCAAGGCCACTCCGACGCGCTTCTCCCCGTAATCCAAGCCTAAATATTTGCCCATTTTTATTTAGTTAATATTTGAAAGCCGTCTTTGGTGACCGCCACGGTCACTTCAAAATGAGCCGCCAACTGCCCGTCAGCAGTCCTTGCCGTCCAACCATCTTCATCCACACTTATCTCAGGCGAGCCCAAGACAACCATCGGCTCAATCGCCAGGGTCATTCCTTCTGATAATTCCTGGCCGGCATTAGCTTCGCCGTAATTGGGAATTTTTGGCTCCTCATGGACTTCCTTTCCCACTCCGTGGCCGACTAAGTCCCTCACCACGTTCATCCCGTTTGACTCCACGTAATTTTGGATGGCAAAGCCGATATCGCCCAAGGTATGGCCGGGCCGCACCTGCCTTAAAGACAATTCCAGGGCTTTTTTTGTCACATTGATCAAGCGCTTGGCTGACTTATGGATCTTGCCGATGGGAATGGTCACGGCCATATCGGAATAAAGACCCTGGTATTTCAAACCGATATCCAAACCCATGATATCGCCGTTTTTAAGGATCTTATCATTATGGGGTATCCCATGGACGATTTCATCGTTGATCGAGGCGCAAATTGTAGCGGGGTATCCGCGGTAATTTTTAAAAGAAGGCTCGCCTTTGCTTTGCTTAATCAATTTTTCCGCCAAAAAATTCAATTCCGCGGTCGTCACCCCTTCTTTGGCCTTGGCGGCTACGGCCGCTAAAACTTGGGCCAGGATTTTTCCGCCCTGGCGCATTATTTCTATTTCGCTCCGGGTTTTTATGATTATCATTAAAAAACAGTCTTAATTTTTTTGAATAAGTCAGTGAAAACGCGCCGAATCGGCTGTTCACCGTTAATTCTTAAAACCTTTGTTTTTTTCCGGTAATATTTGAAAATCGGCTCTGTTTGTTTATGGTAAATGCCGAGCCTTTTTTTTATCACGGCAACCTTGTCGTCTTCGCGGATAATAAGCTCTGTTTTACATTTATCGCAGATATTTTTCTTTTTTGGTTTTTTGTATATAATATGATAGGTCGTTTTGCAAGCCGGGCAAAAACGCCGGCCAGAAAGCCTCCTTAGGGATTCTTTGTCAGAGATCCAAAGCTCAATCGCCAAATCAATTCTGGCAATTTTTTCCAGCATTTTCGCCTGTTTTAAATTCCGCGGAAAGCCGTTCAAAATATAACCCTTTTTAACATCATTCTTGCTCAGTCTTTTTTTTAAAAGGGAAAAAGTAAGGTTATCAGAAGCTAAAATCCCTTGATTCATCAGTTTTACCACTTTCAAACCGATTAGACTCTTGCTTTTTATTTCCCGGCGGAAAAGGTCGCCCATAACGATAAATGGAATTTGTCTTTTTCGGGCCAGCATTTCCGACTGCGTGTCTTTGCCCGACCCTTGGGGACCGATAATTATAATATTTTTAATTTTACTCATGGACTCATTATATCAAATTGGCCGAAAATAAAAAGCGCGTTACGCGCTCTATCCCTTCGTTCGTTCAAGTCGTACAAATCGTTGAAGTCGCACAAATTCAACAAGCGAAAGCGATTCAACGAGCGAAGCGATTGAACGATTTCAACGTCTCTAAAACCCTTCGTAATCCCGCATGATAAGCTGTGATTCAATCTGCTTGACCATCTCAATCACCACGGAAACAACGATCAATAAGCTGGTACCCCCTAAAATCAAAGAGTTTATGTTTGTGGCCGCCTGCATAATGGTAGGCAGGACCGCGATCGCGCCCAAAAACAGGGCGCCGGCCAGAATGATGCGGTTAGAAACATAATTTAGATATTCCGCGGTATTATTGCCCGGCCTGATCCCGGGGATGAAACCCCCTTGTTTTTGCAGATTCTCCGCGATCTGGGTGGGATGAAAAATAATAGTGGTGTAAAAATAGGTAAAAGCCACCACAAGAATAAAATATAATACGCCGTAGACCAAACCGCCCCGGAAATTCGCCACCACCCAGGAAGCGATCTGGGCCACCCAATAGTTTGCGTTGCCGACGAAAAACTGGGCGATCAGAGGCGGGATCAAGACTAAAGAAATAGCGAAGATAATAGGAATAACTCCCGCTTGATTGACGCGCATCGGCAAATGAGTGGAAACTCCGCCGTATACCCGGTTGCCCCGGATTCTTCGGGCATAAGTTATAGGAATGTTTCTCTGGCCTTCAGTGATAAAAACAACTCCGGCGATAGTGATTAAGCCAATGGCCAAAAAGGCGACGATGGTGAATATCTTTGAAGGGTCAAAAACCGCCAGCGTCTGCGTGACGCTAGCAGGCAGCTGAGCCACGATCCCGGCAAAGATTATCAAGGAAATGCCGTTGCCGATCTTTTTTTCCGAAATCAACTCGCCCAGCCACATGACAAAAACCGAACCGGCGGTGATAGCGACAATCGCCGTGATCAATTCAAAGGGAGACATACTGGTGATGATTCCCTGCCCCTGTTTTTTTAAAATGGTGATCGTCCCGTAAGCCTGCAAAGCGGCCAGCGGCACGGCTAATAATCTCGTCCACTGATTGATCTTCTGACGGCCGGATTCCCCTTCTTTGGCCATTTCTTCCAGCCGGGGGATGATCATCTGCAGAAGCTGGAAAATAATAGTGGATGTGATATAAGGTCCGACCCCGTTCATGACCAGGGAAAAATTGCTGATCGCCCCACCGGAAAAAACGCTCACCAAGCCCAAAAGCTGGTTAGAGTTAAAAAAGTTCTTTAAATTCTCCATATTCACGCCGGGAATGGGAATATGAGCCGCAATGCGGAAAACAAAAAGAATGGCCAGTACGTAAAAAACCTTATTTCTGATTTCCTTTACCCGCCAAATTTGCGAGAGTTTTTCCAGCATATTATTAAACGATAATTGCCTCGCCCCCGGCTTTTACTATAGCTTCTTTGGCATTTTTAGAAAAGCCATGGGCAAAAACGATCAGTTTTTTGGATATTTTCCCCTCGCCCAAGACTTTTAAGCCCGCCGAGCTGTATTTAGCCATCTTTTTGGCCAATAAAATTTCAAAAGTCACTTTTTCGCCGTCCTTAAAATTTTTATTCAGGGCATTAATATTCACCGTCGCCATCTTGGGAAAGAAACTTTTTACCCCGCGCTTTTTAGGAATACCTTTAAAAGTCGGCTGGAGACCCCTTCGGGTAAGACCTTTGCGGCCGCCGGAGCGGGACCGTTGGCCCTTTGACCCGCGGCCGGCATAGGTGCCATGCCCGGAAGAATCGCCGCGGCCGATCCTTTTCTTATTTTTTTGGGCGTTATTGCTATTCGACAGATTGTGTAAATTTAAGCTCATTTTTTTTCTTCTCCTCCCAAGGCAGATTGGCCTTGGGCCGACTTTTCTTTCGGCTGATTTATTTGATTATTGACAGGATGAAATTTTGGTTTCTTCAAGATCTTCAAAGCGGCCAGCAAGGCTTTGACGTTATTTATTTTATTCTTGGAGCCCAGCATTTTCGCGACCACGTTTTTCAGACCGGAAATCTCCAGGACCGAGCGCAAAGGACCGCCGGCTTTTATGCCTGTTCCTTGGGGGGCAGGCTTGATCAAGATCAAAGCCGCTTTGTATTTCATTTTATACTGGTGGGTAATGGTTTCATTGACGATATCCACGCTGATCAGGTTTTTTCTGGCAGCGGTAACCGCCTTGTTCACGGCCAAGGAAACATCAGCGCCCTTACAGAGGCCCAGGCCGATCTTACCTTTGCCGTTGCCGATGACCACGCAGGCCCTAAAACGCATTCTTTTGCCGCCGGCGACCACCCGGGTGACCCGGCTGATTTCAATGACTCTTTGGTCAAATTCATCCTGCTGACGAAAAGGAGTATTTCTCCGAGATTGACGACTCTTAGGCATAGAGATGATTTAAAAAATTAATTTTTCTTCTCGGGCGCCTTCGGCCAACGCCTTGATCCGGCCGTGAAATTTATACTCCCGCCGGTCAAAAACCACTTTTTCAATTTTTTTATCCCTGGCTTTGCGGGCCAGCAACAAGCCGACGGCGTAAGCGATTTTTTCCTTGGCTTTATAATCGGTTTTTAAAGCGGTCAGGTCGGGTTTTTTTAATTCCAAGTCAGAAGCGGCCGCTAAAGTCTTGCCCTGTTGGTCATCGATCAGCTGAGCGTAAATATGCTTTAAACTCCTCTTGACACAGAGCCGCGGTCTTTCTTTGGTTCCCTTGATCTTCGCCCGCGTTCTCCTGACCCGGGAATATATTTTTTCTTGCTTTATTTTTTGATAATTTTTCATGATCGGTTTTTTAATCGCTTATTTAGTCCCCTCGCCCGCGGTCTTGGCCGCTTTTCCCGCTTTGCGGCGAACCACCTCATCAAGATATTTGATCCCCTTGCCTTTATAGGGTTCGGGTGGCTTGATGGCTCTTATTTCCGCGGCCACTTCCCCCACTTTTTGTTTATCAATGCCGGTCACGGTCATGACGCTTTTTTCCACTTTAACGGCAATGCCGTCCGGAAGAGGGAATTCCACGGGATGAGAGAAACCGACGTTCAGATTAAGTTTTTGGCCGGACACCGCCGCCTTAAAACCTATCCCGTTTATTTCTAATTTTTTTTCAAAACCTTTGACCACGCCGATCACCATATTATTGATCAAAACCCGAAAAAGGCCCCACAAGCTACGATCACTCTTGTCATCAGGGTTTTTGACGGTCACTAAAATTTCCCCTTCTTTTATATCAATTTTAACCTGGGGATGAATCTCCTGGGTGAGCTCGCCTTTTGGCCCTTTGATTTTAATCATATCGCCTTCAAGACTGGCCTTGACGTCGCTTGGAATTTTTACCGGTAGTTTGCCTATTCTGGACATATTTTTAGTATATTTCGCAAATTATCTCGCCGCCGATGCCTTTCTTTTTCGCTTCCTTATTCGTCATCAGCCCGGCGGAAGTGGAGATGACCGCCACGCCGTAGTTATTCAAAACGATCGGCAAATGATTCTTGGTCAAATAGATCCGTCGGCCGGGCCGGCTCACTCTTTTTATATGCGAGATGGCGGGCGTCTGATCGGCATTATATTTAAGACTGATCTTTATCAGATCGAATTTCTCATTTATCTTTTCCACTTTATCCAAAAAGCCTTTTTTTTGCATTAAATTGGCGATCTCAAACTTAAGCCCCGAATACGGGACAAAGACCTCGGTTTTTTTGACGAGTAAGGCGTTTCTTATTCTTGATAGCATGTCGGCAATAGGATCGGTCATGGATTTGGTTAATTAGTTAATTTGTTGGTTGGTTGATTGGTTAGTTGGTTTTACCACGAAGATTTGGTCAGGCCGGGAATCTCATTCTTATTGGCTAACTCGCGGAAGCAGATCCGGCAAAGATTAAATTTCCGCATATAGCCTCGTTTGCGGCCGCAGCGCCAACAACGCCGCACGATCCGGGTCGAGTATTTCGGTTTTTTATTCGCTCTGGCGACCACTGATTTTTTAGCCATATATTGATTAAATTATTTGCTTTCTTCTCCGCCCGAGGCGGATCCGCCTTGGGAGGGTTTTTCTTTAAAAGGAAAACCCAGGAGTTTGAATAATTTTAGGCCTTCCGCTTTCGTTTTGGCGTTAGTGATGACGCTTACTTCCAATCCGTGTATTCTTTCCACCTCGTCGGACTTTATTTCCGGAAAAACGATATGTTCTTTAAAACCGAGGGTAAAACTGCCTGAATTGCCCAAAGATTTTTCTTCTATTCCCTGAAAATCCCTGACCCGGGCCAAAGTGATATTGACCAGCTTATCCACAAACTCATACATCCGCTGGCCCCGCAAGGTCACGCTCGCTCCGACGACCATTCCCTGCCTGACTTTAAAGGCAGAAATTGATTTCTTCGCTTTTATCAGCAGCGGTTTTTGGCCGGTAATGCGTTTTAAGGTCTCAATGACCGTGTCGCGGTATTTTTCCTCCTTGCTCAAAGCCACACTCAAACCGGCGTTGATTTTCACTTTTTGGAGGCGCGGCACGACCAGATCATTTTTATAACCAAACGCTTCCTTCATGGCCGGAATTATTTCTTTATTGAATTTTTCTTGAAGTCTTGTCATGAAAGTTCTTGTTTACATTTTTTACAAATTCTTAATTTATTCTCGTTATAAATCTTAAATCCGATACGCGTCGGCTTTTGGCATTTTGGGCAGACCATCATCACGTTAGAAACATGCATCGGCGCCGCAAATTGGACGCGCTGGCCTTTTTCTCCGCTCTTTTTGGCCCGGACATTTTTAACCCGCATATTCAAGCCCTCAATAACTATCTTGTCTTCCTTGATCATCACTTGAAGCACCTTGCCTTTTTTGCCGCGGTCCTTGCCGTGGATTATTTTTACGTTGTCGCCTTTTTTTAATATCATATGTTTATAAAACTTCCGGGGCTAAAGAAATTATTTTCATAAAACCCTTGCTCCGCAGTTCACGGGCGATGGGCCCGAAGATACGGGTTCCCCGGGGCTCTTTGGTCTTAGGATCGACAATGACGGCCGCGTTCTCATCAAAACGGATATAGGTGCCGTCTTTCCGCCGGGTTTCCTTCCGCAATCGGACGATCACCGCTTTCACCACTTCGCCTTTCTTAACCATCCCGTGCGGGTCCGCTTCCCTGACCACAGCCGTGATAATATCACCCAAGCGGGCATAGCGCTTTTTATAGCCCCCGTGGAGACGGATACAATACACATGCTTGGCACCTGTATTATCCGCCGCTTTTAAAACTGATCTTGGTTGAATCATATTTTTTTAATCACTTTCCATCTTTTATCCCGCGAGTAGGGCCGGGTCTCTTCCATCATCACCTTGTCGCCGACATGATATTCCCCTTTTTCGTCATGAGCTTTATATTTTTTCAGTATTCGAAAAGTCTTATGATATTTTTTATGTTTTTTTGAATGCTCCACTCTGACCACTACGGTTTTGGCCATTTTATCTGACAAAACGATGCCAGTCAGCACCCGTTTCTTATTTTGTTTCTCGTTTTCCGACATATTTTTTCTCCTTATTATCCTTTAAGAGGGTTAAAAGACGGGCAATCGTTTTCTTAAGATTTCTCACTTCACGCACGTTTTTGTGCTGTTTGACCGCCACCTTAAAGCGAAGTTCCCGCAATTTTTCCTGCGAACTTTTCAAAAGCATTTCCTGCTCGGGTTTTGATTTATCTTTTAACTCCTTGATCTTCATATTGAAAATTTAGGTTTTTTCTATAAATTTTGTTTTGATGGAAAATTTATGGGAAGCCAGACGAAAAGCCTCTTTGGCCTCTTCTTTTTTGATCCCGTCAAGCTCTAGGATTATGGTTCCCGGCTTAACCACGGCCACGTAGTGATCAACCGGCCCTTTGCCCATCCCCATGGGTATTTCCGAGCTTTTGGCCGTCACCGGTTTGTCAGGGAAAACACGGACCCAAAGCTTGCCGCCTTTTTGCAGGAAATGAGTGACCGCTCTCCGCGCCGCTTCTATCTGCCGGGCGGTGACCCAGGTCGTGCCCAAAGCTTTTAAGCCGTAGCTGCCGAAGGCCAACGCGATCTTGTCCGTCGCGTGCCCGCGCTGGCGGCCTTTATGGCATTTTCTATGTTTTACTTTTTTTGGGATCAACATATTATTTTTTCTCCGGTTCCGGATTTAATGAATTTTTTTCCTTTTTAAAAATCTCGCCCTTGTATATCCAGACTTTCACGCCGATCGAGCCGTAAGTGGTAGCCGCCGTTCCTTGAGCAAAGTCAATATCCGCCCGCAAAGTATGTAAAGGAATGCAGCCGATCGCCAATTTTTCCGTCCGCGCGATCTCCGCTCCGTTCAGGCGCCCCGCCACATTAACTTTAACCCCTTTGGCGCCCGCTTTCATCACCTGGTCAAGAGTGCCCCTTAGAATCCTACGGAAAGGAATTCTTTTTTCAATTTGCTCGATCATACCTTGGCAAACGATCTGCCCGTTCAAATTCGGCTTTTGAACCTCCTGAATATTCAAATTTACAGATATTTTTTTATCTTTGATTACCTTGTCTTTTAACTCTTTTCTTAAATTCTCCGCGCCGCTGCCGCCCCGGCCGATGACAATACCCGGCTTGGAAGTGCTGATGTTCACCTTGATATTGGCTCCCGACCGCTCGATAAGAATGGCGGCGAGGCCGGCGTCCTTCAAACGATCTTTTAGGTATTTTCTGATCTTAACGTCCAATTCCAAATTTTGCCCGTAATCTTTCTTGGCAAACCATTTTGATTGCCAATCTTGGGTGATACCGATGCGGAAAATTTTTGGATTTACTTTATTTCCCATATTATTTCGTTCCTGTCCGACGGATAAATTTATCTTTTATCTCTTTAATATTTAAAAAGGGTTTTCTTTCTTTTTTTTCGACGGCCGGTTTATTCGCCTCTTTGACGTCCCTTTCTTTGATCTCTTCGGATTTTATCACCTTCAGATCTTCTTTTTTTATGTCTTCTTTTTTGCCCTTTGTCTTTGAGGGGAGTTTTTTAGTCGGTTTTTTCTCAGCCAGTATCAATTCCACGTGAGAAGAGCGCTTAAGAATAGGGTTAGCCCGACCGAAGGCCCGAGGCTGCCAGCGTTTAAGTTTAGGGCCTTCATCGGCCGTGATCTTTTTTATATACAGATTGTCTTTTTTCAAATGAAAATTATTTTCCGCGTTATTGACGGCTGACTTCAGCAATTTTGCGATCGGCAGGCCGGCTCTCTTATAAGCAAAATTAAGCTGATTCAGGGCGGCCATAACCTCTAGCCCGCGGATCAAATCAATCACACGCCGCACTTTGCGAGGCGCCATCCTAAGATAAGTTAATTTTGCTTTTATTTCCATAAAATAAGATTATTTTTTTTCGGCCGGTTTAGCCACTTCTTGCTCTTTTAGAGAGGCTTGTTTTTCCGCTTCGGCCGCCGCTGCTTCTGTCTCGCGCTGCATGCGTCCGCCATGTTTAACGAACTTGCGGGTCGGGGAAAACTCGCCCAAACGATGGCCGACCATATTTTCCATGATGGAAACAGGAAGATGCTCCCGGCCGTTATGCACCCCGATGACAAAACCGACCATTTCCGGCGTAATCACCGAATCCCGGGACCAGGTTTTAATAATGGTTTTATCGCCAATTCTAACCTTACCGATTTTTTTCAACAGTTTTTCGTCCGTAAATGGCCCTTTTTTCAGACTTCTTGACATAATAAGGAAAAATTATTTTCTTCTTTTTATAATAAGTGTATTGGATCTTTTGTTCTTTTTTCGGGTTTTCACGCCCAAAGCGGGTTTGCCCCAAGGCGTTTTAGGATGCTTTAAGCCGATCGGGGAGAGGCCTTCGCCGCCGCCGTGCGGATGATCCACTGGATTCATGGCCTTGCCTCTGACCGTCGGGCGAACGCCCCGCCAGCGCATCCGGCCCGCTTTGCCCAAACGGACATTATTGTGGTCAATATTTGAAATTTGGCCGATGCTGGCCAGACAATTTTTCATAATAAGCCTGATTTCGCCGGAAGGCATCTTTAGCTGGGCGAATTTTCCCTCCACGCCCATCACCGTGGCCTGTGAACCGGCGGAACGGACCAGCTTGCCGCCGCGGCCCGGCTCTAATTCAAGATTATGGACAAAAGTGCCGGCCGGAATATTTTCCAAAGGGGTGCGGTTGCCCGGTTTTATCTCCACTTTGCGCAAAGAACTGATCAATTCGTCGCCCACTTTCAGATCAGCCGGGCACAAAATATAACTCTTCTCCCCAGCTCTATATTGGATCAGAGCGATCAAAGCCGTCCGGTTGGGATCATACTCTAAAGCGATAACTTTTGCCGGTTGGTCAAATATCATCTGCTTGAAATCAATCAAACGGTAAAATCTTTTGTGCCCGCCGCCCTGGTGCCTGACGGTGATCTTCCCTTGGGCATTGCGGCCGCCCTGACCTTTTAATATCTTAAGCAGTGACTTTTCCGGTTCTTTTTTCGTCACTTCAAAATGAGTCAGAATGGAAGCCTTTCTTCGGCCGGGAGTTAATGGTTTGTATATCTTTATGCCCATTTGATATGTTTAAATTAATGACTAAAATTTTTAAGGGTTATAAACGTCGATCTTTTGCCCAGGCAGCAGGGTGATGATCGCTTTTTTCCAATTCTTAGTGACGCCTTCGGTCCGGCCGTAGCGGACATTTTTTCCCTTAATTTGCATGATATTGATTTTAAAAGGGGTGACTCCGTATAAATTTTGAATCGCTTTTTTAATTTCAATTTTATTGGCGGCGTTTGAAACGGCGAAAACATATTTATTATCGGCCGCCAAAGAAGTGGCTTTTTCGGAAATGACCGGCTTCATCAACAGGCGCGGCGCCTGCTTGGTGTCCAATTTTTGCGGCTTTTTCTTGTCAGGCGACTTCTCCTCTTTCTTTCCTTCTTCTTTTCTTTCCGGCGCCGCCGCTCCCACCGCCATGAATTGCTTCTTTTTCGCCTCTTCTTCCTGGGCTTTCCGGCGTTTGGCCTCTTTTTTTTCCATTTTCTTCTTTTCCAGCCTTTTTGGGGCGGCCTCTTTGGTTTCTTTGGTAATTTTTTTAAATCGGTCCAGTATTCCCATTTTATTTTAAATAAGTCTTGTTAATCACGGCCAATGACTCTTTCGGCATCAAAAGAAAATTATAGCGGAGCAAGTCATAGACATTAAGGCTGTCGGCCCGCAGGCATTCGGTAATTTTTAAATTATTGGTCGCCCGGATGATATCAAAATCGGTCTTGGGCAGGATAGTGATAAAATTATCCTTGAGGGGAAACTTTTTTATTAAGGCGATAAAATCTTTTGTTTTTGGCTTGGCAATTTCTAATTTATCCGCCACAATAATTTTTTTGTTTCTTAATTTATCCGTCAAGGTCATAAAAAGGGCTTTTCTTTTCGCCTTTTTATTTATTTTTAAGGTATAGTTGCGATTGCTGCGCGGACCGAAGATCACGCCGCCGCCTTTCCACAAGGGAGACCGGATGGAGCCGTGGCGGGCGCGGCCTGTTCCTTTCTGTTTCCAGGGTTTTTTTCCGCCGCCCCTGACCTCGCCTTTAGTTTTGGTATGGGCGATGGATTTTCTTTGATTGGCCAAGTGCGCGACGACGACCTGCTGGATCAGGCGCGGATCAGGCGCCACGTCAAAAACACGGTCTTCAAGAGCTTCTTCGCCGATCTTTTTCCCTTCTGAATTTAAAACGTCTATTTTGATCATATATTATTTTTTCTTGGCGGCCTGGGCTTTCGCCGGCTTCTTCTCTTTTCCCTCGGACAAAGCCTCTTCTTCCACCGTATTTTTTTTCTTAATGCCTTCACCGATGATAAGAAGGAGGCTTTGGCGGACGCCGGGCGTGGCGCCTTTGAGATATATAATCTTGTTTTCCTCATCGATCTTGATGACTTCCAGATTTTTTACCGTTACTTTTTCATATCCCATTCTTCCAGGGCCACGCCTTCCTTTTATGACGTGCTGGGGAAAAGTGGGGCCGGCGGAGCCGGGCATGCGCAGCTGATCCTTGGTTCCGTGGCTGGCCGGCGCGCCGTGAAAATGATGCCGGCGAACCACCCCTTGAAAACCCTTACCTTTGGACATCCCTTGGACAGAAACCAGCTCCTGGGGTTCAAATATATTCAATTTAATTTCCTGGCCTTTTTGAAAATTCGCAATATCATCAATCCTGAATTCCCGCAAATGCCGGAAATCCCGGGCGCTTTTAGGCGTGCCTTCTTTCTTTTTTTTATTCTTTTTTTTCTCGCCCAGGCCGAGCTGAATCGCCTGATAGCCGTCCTTCTCCTTGTTCTTCACCTGCGTCACGACTAAAGATTCGACTAAAACCTTGGTCACCGGCGTGACCCGCCCGTTTTCGTCAAAAATTTGCGACATTTCAATTTTTTTCCCTAAAATTGCTTTCATGTTAATGGAATAACCTTGCTTTTACGAAAAAAACCGAGACTGCAAGTTATAAACCAAAATTGTAAGCTCGGTTTTTTTACTGGCAAATCGTTATCTGGGGATTAAAGACCTTTTTTTTCGTATTTTCATCCTCAGAACCTATTTACGCTTTATTTGATTATTATTAATTTACATCTTTATTTCCACGTCCACGCCGGCCGGCAAATTCAAACTCATCATGGAATCAACTGTTTTGGGCGTCGGGTCCAGAATATCGATCAAGCGCTTGTGGATCCGCATCTCATACTGGTCGCGCGAATCCTTATGGACAAAAGAAGAACGGTTGACCGTGTATTTGCTTTTCTCGGTCGGCAAAGGCACCGGACCCTTGACTTTCGCGCCCGAACGCAAAGCCGTCTCAATGATCGTCCGCGTCGATTGATCGATTATCTTATGATCATAGGCGCGGATTTTTATCCGGATCCGCTGACGCGGCTCTTCTTCTTTCTCGCTATTTACGACTTTTTCGTGGGTAAGCATGGAAAGATCAAAATTATGTTTTTATATATTTATCTAAGTTAATCTTTTATTTAATGATCTTGGTCACGACCCCGGCGCCAACGGTATGACCGCCTTCACGGATCGCCAATCTTTGATGCTCTTCCAAAGCGATAGGTTTGACCAGCTTTACCTTTAACTTGACTGTATCTCCCGGCATGACCATTTCGGTCTTTTCCGGCAATTCCACTTCGCCCGTGACGTCAGTCGTCCGGATATAGAACTGCGGCTTGTAGCCTTTGAAAAACGGAGTATGGCGGCCGCCTTCTTCTTTGGTCAAAATATAGATCTCACTTTCAAATTCAGTGTGAGGGGTGACGGAGCCCGGTTTGACGATGACCTGGCCTCTTTCCACATCTTCTTTCTTGATGCTGCGCAATAATATGCCCGCATTGTCTCCGGCCATGCCTTCATCCAATGATTTATTGAACATTTCAATGCCGGTGACCACGGTTTTTCTGGTCTCGCCCAGACCGACGATCTCCACTTCGTCATTGATCTTCACCATGCCTCTTTCAATTCTGCCGGTCACGACCGTGCCGCGGCCTTCAATGGAAAAGATATCTTCGATCGGCATCAAGAAAGGCTTTTCCGTTTCGCGCTTCGGCTCGGGAATATATTCATCCAAAGTTTTGATCAATTCCATGACGGCATCCTGTGAAGCCGCATCGCCCTCTAAGGCTTTCAAAGCTGAACCTTTGATAAAGGGCGTGGTATCACCGGGATATTCATACTTTTTGAGCAAGTCCCTTACTTCTTCTTCCACTAGATCCACCAGTTCTTTATCTTCCACTTGATCAATTTTATTCAAAAAAACCACGATGGCCGGTACGCCAACCTGGTGCGCCAAAAGGATATGTTCGCGGGTCTGAGGCATCGGACCGTCCGCGGCGCTGACGACTAATACGGCGCCGTCCATCTGGGCCGCCCCGGTAATCATGTTTTTCACGTAATCCGCGTGGCCCGGACAGTCAATATGAGCATAGTGTCTTTTTTCGCTTTCATATTCTTCATGAGAAGTGGCGATGGTCAGGCCTCTTTCCTTTTCTTCCGGAGAATTATCAATATCGTCCACGCTTTTATCCTTAGCCTTAAAACCCTTGGCGCTTAAAGTCTTTAAAATGGCCGCCGTTAAAGTGGTCTTGCCGTGGTCAACATGACCGATCGTTCCCACATTAACATGGGGTTTTGTTCTTTCAAATTTTTCCGTCATTTTTTTAATTCCTTTCTATTAGCCCTAAAGTCTAAAATTATCGCTTTAGGGGGTGTAAAAATTGATATTGGATTAATGATACTAAAAAAGCCTTTAATTGGCAATAGCGATTATAGCAATATATATAATTTTTGGCAAGTTTTTATTATAAGGATCAGTATTAATGCGGGTATTTTTGGCTAAATTTAGCCAAAAAATAAGGTATTATATTTTAAACGATGTTTTATTCCGACTAAGAACTAAAAACAGCTACATCACGCCGATATACTCATAAAAAACATCTCCCGCCTGGTTTAAACCCGTGCCTTCAGACATTGTATCCTGGGTATATAAGATATAATCTTCGCGGCTTTCCGTATTTAAGGCATGGAGCCTGATTATTTCCTTATTTTGGCCCTCCGTAACTTCATAAGTCTGATAGATAATGGTCTGGCTGTCCGGCCACCAGGCCTTGAATTCGCCCTGATCGCTCAATTTGACCTTTTCTTTCGACTTAATATCATAAAGAATTAAGCCTTGGTCATAATAGGCGTCATTTAAAAGGATTATTTTATTTCCGTCCGGAGAGATGATCCGGCCGCCATAACCCACCTGATCGGTTTTTTCATTGATAAAAATATCCTGGAATTGACCGGTCTTCAGATCTAATTTTTGCAGCTGGGTCCGTAAAATCGTCTCCCCTTCTTTGACGACCTGCGGGCCCCGGTTCACTAGGGCAAAACCTTGCGCCGGATAAAAACCAAGCAGTACGATAATATCTTTATCCTCATTTTCCTCGATTGAAGAATAATAGATTTCAGAGGAAGTCATGTTTTCTAAATTTAAGGCGTAAAGCCCGCCGGGATTTAGAACATAATCATCGCTAACTTGATCTTGCGCGAAAATATAAACCAAAGAATTGTCATCGGAAAAAGAGACCGGCAAATACAGATCAAAACTATTTTCTTGATGCTTGATACTGGTGGGATCGAATTCCAAAACATCACCTTCATCCAGATCTTTTATTTTTAACAAATAATTAAAGCCGGAAATATCGTCGGTTTGGCTGACGGTCTTATTTTCCAGATAAGCAATGATATTTTTATCAGACGACAGGATAAAATCAGTGCCGAACGCGACCGGCGGGAGAAAAAAATCTTTTTTTTCACCGTCTACGCCCACCGCCCGGTTTTCGGCTTGGCCGAATTCCGTCACGATAATGATGCTGCCTGCAAGATAAGGATAGGCCGTTTCATAGGTCAGATCTTCGGCCGAGTAAAATTTGAATTTTTTCTCGCCCTTCTCGCCCGTCAGAAAAAAATTTGTCTGATATTTATTTTCGCCCAAGCTGTTAACCTCCATTACTTCTTTTTCCGCGTAGATCAACAGGTTCTGTCCGCTAATTTCTTGGTAGGTGTCAACATTCTCTCCCTTGGCGGAAAAATAGGAAATATCAAGGCCCTCTTTTTTTGTTTCATTATTTTTGGCGTTTTTGTGGAAATAAAAAAAACCTCCCAGAGCCACGAACATCAGCAAAAAGATCACCAGCGGCAGTATAAATTTGATATCTTTATCTGCTATACTTTTATTTTTGGGCATAAATGATCTACTTTTTTTTGCCTTCAATGATCTCGGCGGCAATGTGGGCGGAGACCGGCGAGTAATTGGAAAATTCCATATTATAGGAAGCGCGGCCCTGGCTCATGGAACGCAATGAAGTGGCATAGCCGAACATGGTCGCCAAGGGCACGTCCGCGTCAATTATTTTCGAGTTGCCGCGGTCACGCATGTTCTTTATATGGGCTCTTTTGGAATTCAAGTCGCCGATGATGTCTCCCATGAATTTTTCCGGGGTGACCACTTCCACTTTCATGATCGGCTCAAGCAATATAGGCTTGGCTTTTTTGGCGGCCGCCTGCAAGGCCATGGACCCGGCGATCTTAAAAGCGGCTTCCGAAGAATCAACTTCATGATAAGTGCCGTCAAATACCGTCACCTTAATATCAACCATGGGGTAGCCGGCCAAGACGCCGTTATCCAGGGCTTCCTTGACCCCTTTTTGGATCGGCAGGATGTATTCCTTGGGAATGGTGCCGCCTTTTACCTCATCCACGAATTCAAAGCCTTTGTTGCCTTTCTGCTTTTCCACCCGCAAAAAGCAATGGCCGTATTGGCCGCGGCCGCCGGATTGCTTGATATATTTGCCTTCCGCCTCCGCCGTCTGAGTGATCGTTTCCTTGTAGGCGACCTGCGGCTGGCCGACATTGGCCTCCACCTTGAATTCCCGCTTCATCCGGTCCACCAGGATTTCCAAATGCAGCTCGCCCATGCCGGAAATGATCGTCTGGTTGATCTCTTCGTCTGACTTAACCTTAAAAGTCGGGTCTTCCTGCATCAGCTTAGCCAAGGCAAAACCCATTTTTTCCTGGTCCGCCTTAGTCTTCGGCTCAATAGCCACGGAAATGACCGGTTCGGGGAAAACGATATTTTCCAAAGTAATGGGGTTATTTTCATCGCATAAAGTATCGCCAGTGGTCGTGTTTTTCAAGCCCACCGCCGCGGCGATATCGCCGGCATAAACTTCTTTCACTTCTTCCCGGTGGTTGGCGTGAAGTCTTACGATACGGCCGACTCTTTCTTTTTTATCGGTGCGCGTGTTCAAAACATAGGAACCGGCGGCCAGCGTGCCGGAATAGACCCGGAAAAAAGATAAAGTGCCGACAAAAGGATCCGTGGCCACTTTAAAAGCCAGGGCGGAAAATGACTCTTCATCGCTTGTTTTCCGGACGATCTTATTTTCCGTCCGGGGCTCAAAACCTTCGATCGGAGGGACTTCCAAAGGCGAAGGAAGATAATCATTGACCGCGTCCAGCATGAACTGCACCCCTTTATTCTTTAAGGCCGAGCCGCAAAGCACGGGAAAAAGCTTATGAGCGATGGTCGCCTGGCGCAGGATTTTTTTCATTTCGGAAACGTCAGGCTCTTTGCCTTCCAAATATTCATGCAGTAATTTATCATTCTGCTCACAGATCGCTTCCACCATTTGATGGCGGTACTCTTCCACTTTTTCTTTCATCTCTTCAGGCACCTCGGTATCCTCCCACTCTTTGCCGTCCTCGTCTTTATAGAGCCGAGCTTTTCTTTCAAACAAATCAATGATCCCTTTAAAATTCTCTTCCGCCCCGATCGGCAGCTGGATGGGCACGGCGTCCTTGCTCAATCTTTCGTGAATGGAATCCAGATCAAAATAAAAATTGGCGCCCATCCGGTCCATCTTATTGACAAAACAGATCAGAGGCACTTTGAATTTTTCCGCCTGGTGCCAGACAGTTTCCGATTGGGGCTCCACTCCGGCCACGCCGTCAAAAACCACCACCCCGCCGTCCAGGACGCGCAAAGAGCGCTGGACCTCGGCCGTAAAATCAATATGACCGGGCGTGTCAATGATATTTATCCGGTGGTCTTTCCAAAAACAGGTGGTGGCGGCGGAAGTGATGGTAATGCCGCGCTCCTTTTCCTGCTCCATCCAGTCCATTTCCGCTTCGCCGTTGTGCACTTCGCCGATCTTATGCTTTTTTCCGGTGTAATACAAAATGCGCTCGGAAACCGTGGTTTTTCCGGCGTCAATGTGAGCTATAATCCCAATATTCCTTGTTTTTTCTAATGAATACTCTCTTGCCATAATTCAAAATTTCCCTTATTTTATTTTACTCATCCTGAGCCGCGTCGAAGGATGAGCGATAATGCCGATATTTCTCGTTTTTTCTAATGAATACTCTCTGGCCATAATAAAAAAAGACTTTTGTTAATTATTGATAATATTATTGGCTTGCCTGAGCCTCTCTTATAAAACCCTCTAGTTGGCCAAAAATATATTTAAAAGCGGCTTTAACTTCTTCTGAATCTGGATCCTTACCTATTGTTTCCTCTTTTCTTGGATTTATCTTTTCTTTCAGCAACTCGTCCAAACTGCTTCTTAGAAGCGAGTCTCCAACTGTGAGTTCGTAAGCTTCTCTTAGCTTAGCTTGATACTTACTGTTTAAATCGTTAGAGCCTTCAATTTTTCTTAAATGGTCTGGGTCAATTTCCGTTATTCTTTTACCGGTCATTTTTTTAACTATAGCGTTAACCTTATCTATCTTATCAATCTTATCTATTTCTTCTTGACGGCGTTCTATTTCTTTAGGAGTTACCGGCCTTCTTAATTCTCTTGCCGCATAGGTATTTAAATCATCTATTGAATCTTCAATTGATCCAAGATTACCCTTTTTACGGGCTTCCTCAAATTTCTTAGTCATTCCTTCTCTTTCTCTTTGTTCTTCTGGCTCAATCGCGGAGAATTCTTTATTTTCTGCCATATGTTTTAATAATTTATCTTATACTCTTCTATATAAATCTTAAATGAATATTTGTCAAATCTGCTGCTGAAATTCCCTCATTTTATTAAGAATCTCTTCGGTCTCATTTTGGAGATGCCAAAAATGCGATAGATCATATCTCTCTTCCATTGTCGACTCTAATAATTCATTGTACCTCATCAAGCACGACGTGTAGGAATCCTGAACTTCCATAAGTCTTTTGGAATGTTCGACCCCCGCTACCGCCCTAATTTCATCCCATAAGACACCACATGCCGTCAGTTTCTCGCGGGCGTTTTGTATTGCCTCTTTAATATCATTTATTTCTCGTAAAGTATTCCTAGCGCTCAAAAACTCATTAACTTTGCTGTCGAGTTTCACTTTCATCGCCACCGCACTTTCAAAACGCCGCTCATACGTTGAGGCACTTTTGTCTTCAACAAATGCATCTATTGCCCGTTTTCCCATTCTTGCTTCCTCAAACTCTGGAGTTACTCCCTCTATTCTATTCTTTTCCTCAGGGCTAATCAGTTTGAATTCTTTTCCTTCATTCATAACAATTATATTAGTGCCTTATTAACTAATATTTATCTCCGGCCAAAATGAGCGAAAGCGCGGTTGGCTTCGGCCATCCGGTGGACATCCTCGCGTTTGGCCATGGCCGCCCCGGTTTTCTGGGAAGCGGCGATCAGTTCTTCGGCCAGCTTTTCCGCCATCTCTTTGCCTTTCTTCTCGCGAGCGGCGCCTAATATCCAGCGGAAAGCGAGAGCCTGCCTCCGGTCGCCTCTCACTTCCATCGGAATTTGGTAATTGGCGCCGCCGATCCGCTTTGATTTCACCTCCACGGCCGGGGACACGTTTTTTAAAGCGAGGTCAAAAATCTCCAAAGGATCTTTCTTGGTCTTCTCGGAAATTATATCAAAGGATTTATAAAATAACCTCTGGGCCGTGGACTTTTTCCCTTGGCGCATGACCTGATTGATGAACTTGGCGATCACTACGCTTGAAAACTTGGGATCAGCCGCGATTTTTCTTTTTTTGGCTTGTTTTGATCTCATATTATTTCTTCTCCTTTTCCCGTTTGGCGCCGTAAAGGCTGCGGCCCTGTTTTCTCCCCTCAACGCCCAGGGAATCATAAACCCCGCGCACGATGTGATAACGCACGCCTGGCAGGTCTTTAACCCGGCCGCCACGGACCAAGACAATGGAATGCTCCTGTAAATTATGGCCCACGCCGGGGATATAAGCGGTCACTTCCTGGCCATTGGACAGCCTGACCCGGGCGATCTTGCGCAAAGCGGAATTAGGCTTTTTAGGCGTGGTCGTGGTCACTTTTAAGCAGACGCCCCGCTTGAACGGGCTGCCATGGGCTAATTTGGTCCGGCGCCTTTTAATGGTGTCCAAGACGGTTTCCAAGGCCGGAGTCTTGGTTTTTCTTTTCAGGGATTTCCTGCCCTTTCTTATTAGCTGACTGATGGTTGGCATAATTGATTATATTTTAGCAAATATTATTTATTATTTCAATAAAAGGTATTAAAACCCTAGAGCAAGCCCTGGACTCAATTGCCGCAGCAAACTGGAGGGATATTAAGCCTTTTGATGCCTTCGCTCGTTCGGAAAAGAAAATGCTTTTTCTTTTTACTCGCTCGCTCGGCAATAAAAAAACCTCTTAACGCTAACGAGGATTCCTTGTTGATAATATAGCAGAAAGAGACTAAAAATGTCAAATCTAGCTTAAATTCTGGAAAATCTGCTCAGAAAGCTAGCTATCCAAAATTAATTTTGGCCTCATTGAGTCCTGCCCGCCGTAGCCCCGAGCGAAGTCGAGGGGCGAAGGCGGGTCAAATCTAGCCGAAAATACGGAAAATTGCCTGAGAAAAAAAGTTAAAAAGGCCGGCAAACAGGCCAAGATTTAAGATCCGGTCCAAAATAATGATAAATAGAAGTATCATCGGCCCGGACTTTTCCAGCCTTAATTTAAAATTATCAAGAGAAGGCGGCAAAATTTTCATTAAGATCTTTGAGCCGTCCAAAGGCGGAACAGGAATAAGGTTAAAAACCATCAGGATAATATTGATGTAAATAAGAGTGAAAAGAAAATAGACCAAAAGATTTTCCGGGCCCAGGAAGGCCAAAAATTTAAGGGCCAGGCCGAAAATAAAAATCTGGGCCAAATTGGAAAGCGGGCCGGCCGCGGAAACAAAAACTTCGCCCCATTTCTGATTCTTAAGATTATAAGGATTGACCGGCACCGGTTTGCCGTAGCCAAAACCGACCAGCAATAAAAAAAGCAGTCCCCAGAGATCAAGATGGGCCAGAGGATTCAAAGTGAGACGGCCGGAATTCTTGGCGGTGGGATCGCCGGCGAGATTGGCGGCGAAAGCGTGGGAAAACTCGTGGATCGTGATGCCGATCAAAATCGCCGCCAGCCAAATGAGGAAAAATACCGGCTCAGAAAAAAGTAAATTGATTATCATATGATATTTATGCCTCTTGAAAAATTTTTAAAAAGTGATATGCTGATAAAAGGCGAATTTAATAAAGAATAAATAAGGAAAAAACGTTATGGCCAAGTCCTGCGCGATCTGCGGTAAAACGGCGAGAAAAAGCTTTTCCCGCAGTCATTCTAACATAGCCACCAAAAGATTACAAAAAGCCAATCTGCAAACTTTGATCAAAGACGGAAAAAAATACCGGGCGTGTACCTCTTGTATCAAAAGTTATTCCAAAAATAAATAAGGGGTATTTATTTAATGTAACTGGCCGGGATCTGAGAAAAGAAATTTCCTGAGTCGGGGTGTAGCGTAGTTGGTAGCGCGCATGCATGGCCCGCCTTAGTCTCTAAGACTTCGGCGGGTAAAAGTGCTTTGAAAATTGACTGTTCGGGTCGGGGTATGGCCCAGCTAGCTTAGGGCGCATGCATGGGGTGCATGAGATCGTGGGTGCGAATCCCACTACCCCGACCCGAGTATTTTATTAAGAGCATGCCTGTCCGCCGAAGCTCGAATAACTATGAGAGCGTAGGCGGAAGGTCGCGAATTTACCGCCACAAAAATATAATTAATATAAACCCTATGAAAAAAACCAAGGTTCTTATCATGGGCGCGGCCGGACGCGATTTCCATGATTTTAACACTTATTACCGGGATAACAAAAATTACGAGGTGGTCGCTTTTACCGCCACCCAGATTCCCAATATTGACGGCCGGCTATATCCGGCGGTTTTGGCAGGAAAACTCTACCCGGCCGGCATTCCTATCCATGCGGAAAACGAATTGACGGAACTAATAAAAAAGCATGACGTGGATGAAGTGTTGCTTTCTTATTCCGACCAGCCGCACAAGACCGTAATGAATAAGGCTTCCCAGGCCATGGCCGCGGGCGCCGATTTTCGGCTTCTGGGTCCGAAAAAAACCATGATCAAGTCTAAGAAACCGATGATCGCCATCTGCGCCGTGCGCACCGGCTGCGGCAAATCCCAGACTTCCCGCAAAGTGGTGGAATATTACAAAAACAAAGGAGTTAAGGTAGTTGCCATCCGCCACCCTATGCCCTACGGCGACCTGGCCAAACAGGCGGTCCAGCGCTTTGCCACTTATGAAGATATGTATAAACACGAATGCACGATTGAAGAACGGGAGGAATACGAGCCATACGTGGAAAAAGGCCTGGTTATCTACGCCGGCGTGGATTACGGCGCGATCTTAAAGGAAGCAGAAAAAGAAGCCGATGTCATCATCTGGGACGGCGGAAACAACGACACGCCTTTTTATAAACCCGACTTGCACATTACCGTGGCTGATCCGCACCGGGCCGGAAATGAAGTCAGCTATTACCCCGGAGAAACAAATTTCCGCATGGCTGATGTCATTGTCATCAATAAAATAGACACGGCTGATCCCGCCAACGTGAAAATCATTGAAGAAAATATCAAAAAATTCAATCCGAAAGCAACAGTCATTAAAGCCAATTCTTCTTTCACGGTTGATGACCCGAAAATCATTGAAGGCAAAAGGGTGTTGGTGGTGGAAGACGGCCCGACTCTGACGCATGGAGAAATGGCCTATGGCGCCGGTTACTTTGCCGCCAAAAAATTCAACGCCAAGGAATTGATTGATCCTCGGCCGTTTGCCGTCGGCTCCATTAAAAAGACTTTTGAAAAATTCAGCCATCTTTCGGAAATCCTGCCGGCCATGGGTTACAGCCCGGAACAGATGAAAGAACTGGAAGAAACCATTAACTCCAGTGACGCGGAAGGGGTAGTAGTGGGCACCCCGATTGACCTGGTTAAACTCCTGAAAATAAACAAACCGGCCACCCGAGTCAACTACTATCTGGATGAAATCGGCCAACCGGATATCAAAGAAATTTTGGATAAAGCCAATCTGATATAGTTGTTGAGTTGTTAAGAAGTTGGGAAGTTAAATAATTTTGTTAAATAAATTTCAAAAAACTGCCTGGAAAAATCCGGGCGGTTTTTGTTTACAAAAAAATCTCTGGCCACGCAGGTGACCAGAGATAGACGACAGATCGATACTGGGTTATCTGATATAGCTTCTCAGATCCTGAAAGACTTCATTCTTTCTCTCGTTGGCCAACGCCTTAGCCATCACTAAGGGCAGAAAGCCGAGCTTGGCGGCAATCAAGAGAACAATGGCCTCGTTCTCCTCAGGAGTGAAACCTTTCACCACTAGGATGAAGCCTCTAGCCCTCAAGCCGCCAGCCGTCTCCCTTTCGGTCAAAACCACTTCCTTTTCCAAGTTATTGAACAAGAGAATTCCTTCCGTGTTCCACAGGCTCTTGATATCGGTAAACTCCCGTCCGTTGACCGAGCCGATGGGAAGGAGAAGTATGGCCGCTTCTTCCCGAGTCGATCCCTTTTCTTCGTTCGACGCGATAAGAAGATAACCTCTTGAGGAAAAACGGTGATCCAGGTGACCGGCCAAAAGGCAGGCGGTCTTGAGAATTTCTTCCACTCTCTCGGCAATGATAAAGGACTCCATTCGCTTCCCTCCTTGAAAAAAGACCAAAAACACTACTATCTATTATTCGTAGCTGAATCTTTACACAAAAACATAAGACTGTCAAGCCTTTATCTAAATTTTTTGGCCTTGACATTTCTCTTTTCTGATGCTACATTATTCTGACAAACTTTTTTGTTTGTTAATTGTTTTCCGGCTCTTTTCACCCTAACCTTTGAGGAGGTTTTAATGATTCAATCACCGCTGCCACCCGGCAAGGCTTTCGCCATCGTGAACGCGCAAGGCAAGCTGGCCGCTCCCGGCGAACGCAAACATGGCTATGTCTGTTTTGATAAAGGCGTCGCCCACTGCCTGCACTTGGCTACCGGCCAAGCTTTTCCTTTGTCTTCCTCTCAAGTGCGGAACATCTTCGCTCCGACCCGGCCCGCCGCGAGAAAAAAGACAGTCCCGCCAATCATCTTCTCTTCTCTTCCGGCAGCGACGGATAATCTCTGGTGCCCTCGTTGCCATGAGATTTGGCGCACTCTGCTGATCGACACAATGACGGACGAAGGAGTAAAAAAGGTCGGCCTCTGTACCCACTGCGAGGGTTTATTCCGGCCCTGGCAGCCGCCGGAACCCGCGGGAGAAACCTTCCGGATTTCCAGATTCGGGTCAAACGATGACCGCGAGATACCCTCTCCTCTCCTGAAGAAGCCGGCGCGAAAGAAAACCGCCAAGCCGAGAAAACCGAAAGTCATCGTTTTTTCCAAACTCGTCCGCGCGTTAAGCCATCAGCAAGAATGTTTCTACTGCAACCACGAAACCAATGACTGCCGGATGATGGATACGGATGAAGGCCGGAAAAGACTGGTCGTCTGCGAGGAATGCGGCGAGATCATGCGCCCCTTCGCCAAGAAGAACTGATCCTTCCCCAATATGTACTTTCACCCGCTCCCCTAAAAAAGGAGCGGTTTTTTATTGACAAACCGTAATATTGATAATAAACTATCCTCATCCAATATAAGGCTTTGATAACTTTACTCCGGCCGGAGGTGATCCGTGAAAGGAAAAATCATTGTTATCAGCCAGGCTAAATTCAAGGCTTTAGGCTGTCCTCACTGCGGCGCCAAGCAAGGCTGCTTCTATCCTGACAAAGTCCACGATAACGTGGTAAAGAAGTGCTGTTGCGGCGTCTGCCTCAAGGAATTCTTCGTCTGCCTCAACGAAGCGCTTTCAAAAGTCATTCTCCCCGGCCGCAAAAGGCCGGTGTCCATCCAGCCCCATCCGCTGGCCAGACAAGCCTGAAATGTTCTTTATCGCTTTCATTCAACGGCCGCCTTCATCGCGAAGGCGGTTTTTATTTGACTACATTCTAAAAGAATATTATAATTACATTGAAATCAATAGAATTAATTATTAAAAAGGACAAACATATGATTAAACCTCCCTGCGGCGGATGCGGCTGCTAAAGCCACCGCTGATAATGACAAAGGTCATCTGAAATTTATCAGGTGACTTTTGTTTTTGCTTTGACTTTCCGCTGAATTTTGCCTATAATATAATATATTCTATGACTAATCCCATTATTAAAGTCGTCAATCTCTTCAAAACCTACAAATTAGGGGAAGTATATGTTCAGGCTTTAAACGGCGTCTCCTTGGAAATAAACAAAGGGGATTTTTTGATAATCACCGGCCGCAACGGCTCAGGAAAATCCACTCTTATGCGGCAGCTGGCTTTGGTTGACCGGCCGAATTCTGGCGAAATTTTGATTAAAGGCCGGGAAGTCGCAAAAATGTCTTCCCGAGAAAGACGGGAAATGCGGCTGACCCGCCTGGGCTATATTTTCCAGGAATACGCCCTGATCGCCGAATTATCCGCTTTGGAAAATGTGATGATTCCGGCCATGATGCTTAAAAGCGCCAAGGCGTGCCGCGGCCGGGCCAAGGAACTCCTTTCAAAAGTCGGCCTGGAAGACAAAATAAACAATCTCCCCTCCCAGCTTTCCGGCGGGGAACAGCAAAAAGTCGCCATTGCCCGCTCTCTGATCAACGACCCGGAAGTGATTTTTGCCGATGAGCCGACCGCCAATCTTGACTCTTCGGCCGCCCAGGACGTGCTGGCGATCTTCAAGCAGCTGAACGAAAAAGACAAGCACACGATCATTATGATCACCCATGAAAAAGAAGAAGAAATTTTTGCCAACCGGATAATTAGACTTTCTGACGGAAAAATAATATGACCAAATACGAAGCCCGAATCCCCTTTTTCCTGATGTGGAAATATTTAAAAAGAGGCAATAAATGGACCTTGTTTCTGATCATCTTTTTAATGGCTATCGCCTTTATCAATCTTGTTTTTATCACTTCACTATTTAACGGCATTATAAGATCATCCGAAGACCAGATAATTAATACCTACACCGGCCACATCATGATCACTCCGAAAGCCGGCCAAGATTTCATCAATAACGCCTCGGCCATAACAGAAAAAATATTGAAGACAGAAAATGTTACCGGCGTCAGCAGCCAGACTTATGTTTCCGGAAGCTTAGAATACAATAAAATAAAAGGCAGCTGGCCGATTTTAGCGATTGATCCAACGCAAGAAAAAACCGTGACCAATGTGGCCGAGAAAATGACCAGCGGAGAATACTTGGACGCCAATGACACGGACAAGATAATCATCGGCCGGCAAATCGCCGGCGGCCAAGATGTAGAAATGGATGCCTTTTCTTTTAAAGACGCAAAAGTCGGGGATAAAGTAAAACTTAATCTTGGCCAAGAAACCCGCGAATTAACCGTTAAGGGCATTTTTTACACCAAATTCATTGACACTGACCAAAGAGCTTTTATCACGGAAAAAGCCTGGCAGGAAATTAATCCGGCGGCCGGTGACACAGCCACTTCCATTATCGTCCGTCTGGCTAAAAGGGACGGCGAACAGGCGATTGCCAGAATGAAAGCCGCCGGCATTAACGAAACTTTTGTCACCTGGGAGGATGTTTCCGGCTTGATGGACACGGTCACCTCAAGTTTCTTAAGCATTAACGTCCTGCTGACTTTTGTCGGCACTTTGATCGCGGCGACCACCATTTTTATCGTCATTTATATTGATATCAACAATAAAAAACGGCAGATCGGCATTTTGCGGGCCATCGGCATCAAGCCCTATTTGATCCGGACCGCTTACGTCATCCAAACCTCCATTTACTCGGTTTCCGGGGTGCTGCTGGGATCAGCCATATTTTTTGGGATTCTAGTCCCCTATTTCAATCATTTCCCTTTTGTCCTGCCCATCGGCGACGCGACATTAGTCGTCAATCCGGCCGATTTTATCATCCGCCTGGAAACCATATTGTGGGTGGCGATCGCCGCCTGCCTTATCCCGGCTTTCATGGTCACACGGATAAAAATCCTGGACGCCATCTGGGGCCGGAATTAATAAAAAAATTCTTATCTCTTTAAGAAAATGGTAAAAGCGATAATTTTTGATCTAAACGGGGTCTTTATTAAAAGCCCTGTTTTAAGCGAGAGATTTGCCAAAGATTTTCGCATTAAAAACCTCGTATTTTTGCCGGCTTTAAAAAAAATATTGAATAAAGTCAGACTACCGAAAGCCGGGCCGGCTTATGAATACTGGCGGCCTTATTTTAAAAAATGGAAAGTTGATTTAACCCGGGATGAATTTTATAAATACTGGTTTGGGGCGGAAAAACCTGTTTCGGAAATGATCAGCCTGGCGGAAAAACTTAAACAAAAAGGATTAAAAATATATATCCTTTCCAATAATTTTCGGGAAAGATCAAATTATTATGGGGAGAATTTCCCTTTTTTAAAAATTTTCAATAAAGTTTATTATTCCTGGCAGACCGGTTTTCGCAAGCCGGAAAAAGAAGCCTATCTAGACCTTTTGCGAAAAAATAATTTAAAACCGGAAGAATGCCTTTTCTTTGATAATTCTCCTAAAAATGTCAAAACGTCAAAATCGCTCGGCATCATAAGCTACATTTTTAAAAACAAAAAACAGGTAGAAAATATTTCAGGCCTTCATGTAAAAAAATAAAGGGGGGAAATAATCTCCTAAGTCTCACGACGCCCTGGCAATATTTTCAGTTTCTCGTTTATCTTTGCGAGCAAATCAGGGATTTTATTATTTATTTTGGAAATAATTTCATATTTTCCGCCCACCAACTCTTCGATCCCCGGATACTCGGGAAAATTCGTCAAAATTAATATCGGAACATTACGCCCCCATTCGTCATTTTCAAGGATTTTAATCACTTCGTAGCCGTGCATTCCCGGCATAATCATGTCCATCATAATTAGATCGGGATGTTCGACTAAAGAGATCTCTAGGGCTTCATGACCTGTTTTGGCTTGCAGTACCTGAAAATTTTCCCTTGTCAGAAACTTATAAAATAAGTTTCTGATCAACTCTTCGTCATCAACAATAAGTATTTTTTTCTTTTTTTCGATCATTTTTTAAAAAGATATGTAACTATATTAGCATAAATCAGGATATTCGGCAAATTTCTGGTTTTACTGAATAATTTTTATATAAAGATTTATAAATTTAATTATTGTCTTGATGCGGCAAGAAGAGTAATATTATCCATATGCAAGGAATCCACGGCATTTATAAACAACAAGGGCCGACTTCCCACGACATTATCAAAGAATTAAGGAAAATCACGGGAATTAAAACGATCGGCCACGCCGGCACTTTGGATCCGCAAGCCTCCGGTGTCTTGGTCGTCGGCATCGGCCATTGGGCGACGGCCAAACTTGTGCAAGAAGTAAAAAAAGAAAAGGAATATCTGGCGAAAATCAAGCTTGGAGAAACAAGCACGACTGATGACCGCGCCGGAATGATAAAAAAAGCGGAAAATATCGAAATTCCCTCACTAACAGAGATTAGGAAAGCGTTAATAAATTTTAAAGGAAATATAAAGCAAATCCCTCCTGATTTTTGCGCTTTAAATATAAAAGGACGCAAAGCATATAAAATCGCGAGGCAGGGCCATAAGCCAGAATTAAAATTCCGCGTAGTTAACATTAAATCAATAAGAATAATCTATTACGCCTGGCCGTATCTTGAAATAAAAGTAATCACCGGACCGGGCGTCTATATCCGCTCTCTCGCCCGAGATTTAGGCCGTAAATTAAAAACCGGCGGATATCTTTTTTCTTTGGAAAGAACACGAGTCGGAGATTTCACTAAAGAAAAATCATTGACTCTGAAAGAATTTAATGAAAAACGTAAAAAAAATATTAAAGTCATGTCCCTATGCTTTGTCAGGCAGGACAAAAAGATATTGCTGGGCTTGAAAAAACGAGGCTTTGGGATTAATCGGTGGAACGGCTTTGGCGGAAAAGTAAACAAGGGCGAAAAAATAGAAGAATCCGCGGCCAGAGAAACAAACGAAGAAGCCGGTATTATACCGACTAAGATACAAAAAAAAGGGACGCTGATTTTTGAATTTCAGGACAGCCCGTCAATTATTGAAGTCCATGTATTTGAAATTCTAAAATATAACGGCAAAATCAAAGAAAGTGAAGAAATGAAACCTCTATGGTTTGATCTTTCTAAAATACCTTATGAAAATATGTGGCCGGATGACAGGTTTTGGCTGCCTTTATTCTTGAAAGGCAGAAAATTCAAAGGGGAATTCTATTTCAAAGATATCGATACTTTGCTTTACCACAGTTTAAGAGAAGTAAAATACATTTGATATGCGAATTTGGGACTTGCCGTTAAAATGTCTCTGCCGCCAGCATTTACTCGCCGAACATCGCGAACTCCACGCCATCTGGAGTATTTTAACCGGGAATAAAAAAGGTTACGCGCACCATCCGGAAACCTTGCGCTGGAAAGGCAAGCTAAAGGCTTTATACAAAAGACATGAGTCTGAAGTGGCTGAATTTAAAAGAAGGAATTACCAACATCGTACGTCTTTAAACAAAAAAATGGCGAAAGGCCGGGGTAAACAAACCGTCTTCTTGGCCAGTAAAAAAGAACAAACCATTATATTAAAAAATAAGAATTGTCCCTGCCTGAATAAATAATAAAACCCCGTTTATCAATAAAACGGGGTTTTCCGCAAAAAGCGCGAAATAAAGAGCTAAATCGGTTATTTGTTTGACCTTTTTAACACCTGGCCTAAACCGGCAGATCAGCCAAACGGCTTTTTTTGATTTCAACCGGCAAGCCGAACGCCGCCGGGTGACAGTAGGGACAGTCTATAACCGCTTTTTTACCCTCCACCGAGTCGGTCACTAGTCTCATCCTCATAGGACAGCCGCAAACCGGGCATTTCTCCTGATCCGACATTTTCTTTCTCCTTTAATAAAGGTTTTAAAGGGCGTAACTAATTTAAAAAACCGGCCCTGATATTAGGGCTCGGAATAATTTTGATATTTTTTACATCAAAACTATGCCGAACCGGGCCGGATAATAATAATATTTACTGTAATTGTTTTTTGGCGCTGTTTATTCATTATTTTGTTCATAGCCTGATGATATCATAATCCCCTAAAATTTGTCAAAATTATTCGAACATCACCTGTTCATCAGAACGTTTGTAATCATTTATCTCCGGCTTTCTGAACCAGAGCTCTTCCTCGTATTTCGCTTCCTCCGCGTTGCCGGAAGCATGGACAAGATTTTTCACGGCACGTTTGCGAGAATTAGCCAAAGCCGGCGAATCAACGGAAAAATCGCCGCGGATAGTGCCGGGGCTGGCAAAAGTCGGCAGGGTATTGCCGGCCATCATCCGGACATTATCAATGGCGTGCAAACCAGTAAGCAATATCGCCACCACCGGTCCGGAAGTCAAAAAATCCATATTCCAATTATTGACCATTTTGCCGATCTCTAAAGGATCCATGGTGCCCAAACTTTCATTCGGATCCATGCCGTATTTCTTGTAGGTCTCCAAGGTCTTTTCCCCCATTCCTTTCAATAACGCGGTACGAGAATTGGGGTAATGTTTGCCCGCTAAGTCTCGGTCCACCCAGACCATTTTAAGAGCGATAATTTTTAAGCCCGCTTTTTCAAAACGCGAGATGATCTCGCCGATCAAGCCCCGCATGACCCCGTCAGGCTTGATCAAAACCACGGTTTTTTCCACTAATTCTTTCATATTTATTTTTTTAATTGCTCTCTTACCTGCTCCACGATCTCGGCCGGACTATGGTCGGCTTTAACAAAATATCCCTCAGCCCCTAAAGATTTTCCTTTTTTTATGTCGTCATCCTGACCCAAATTAGTCAGCAAAAGAACCGGCGTCTTTTTAAGAACAGGGTCAGACTTTACTTCTTTTAACACTAAAAAACCGTCCAGTTTCGGTAATATTATATCCAAAAGGATGATCGCGGGTTTTTCGGCCTTTATTTTTTCTAAACCTTCTTTGCCGTCAAAGGCCTGAAAAACCTCAAACCCTTCCATCTCAAATTTGGTTTTATACATCTCTGAAAGCATTTTTTCGTCTTCAATTACGAGAACTTTGGTTTTTTGCGTGGTCATAATTTATTCTATTATTTTTATTAAATAAACAATATTAGTAATATTATATCATTTTTAAAGGCTGGGTGCAAGAATTCCTTTTTCAATAAAATTTGAGACGCTCAAAAGTCTACTTTCCGAGAAATGATCGCCGATCAGCTGCAAAGAATACGGCAGTTTTCCGCCGTTATAAAAAGGCAAGGCAATGGCCGGCAGACCGGCTAAGCTTGGGGCAGTCAGAAAAATATCGGATAAATACATCTCTAAAGGACTTTGTTTTTCCCCTATTTTAAAAGGGAGGGTGGGAGTAGTCGGCGTCAAAATTAAATCCACTTTTTCAAAAGCATTTTTGAAATCCTGGGCGATCAAACGGCGGGCCTTCATCGCTATAAGATAATAGTCATCGTAATAACCGGAGGAAAGGGAAAAAGTCCCAAGCATGATTCTTCTTTTTGGCTCCGCTCCCAATCCTTCTTCCCTGGAATTAAGGTAAGTTTCCAATAAATCATAGCTTTTATTTTCCGCCAAACCGAATTTGATGCCGTCGTAACGGGCCAAATTAGAAGAAGCCTCGCTCGGAGTGATAATATAATAAGCAGCGACCGCGTATTCCGTATGTGGCAAAGAAATTTCCACTATTTCAAAACCCTGGCTGGCTATTTTTTTTACCACTTTTTCTATCGCCTGCTTGATATTATCAGCCAAACCAGCGGAAAAATATTCTTTCGGCAGGCCGATTTTTAATTTCTTTTCAGTTTTTATAAGGTCAGCCGGATAATCATCAACTTTTATATTTTTCGTGGTGGCGTCACGCTTGTCTACTCCGGCCATCGCTTCTAAAACATAAGCCGCATCTTCCACCGTCCTGGTTAAAGTTCCAATAACATCAGTGGAAGAGGTTAAAGCGATCAAGCCGTAGCGCGAGACGCGGCCGTAGGTGGGCTTTAGGCCCACCAAGCCGCAGAAAGCGGCTGGCTGGCGGACTGAGCCGCCAGTATCCGAGCCAAGCGCATATAAACACATGCCGCCAGCCACGGCCGCGGCACTGCCGGCCGATGAACCGCCGGGCACCCGGGTTAAATCCCGCGGGTTTTTGGTGGGAAAAAAAGCGGAATTTTCTCCGGAAGAGCCCATGGCGAACTCGTCTAAATTTGTTTTCCCTAGAAAAACCGCGTCTTTCTCCTTTAATTTCTTTATGACCGAGGCGTCGTATGGAGCCAAGAAATTTTCCAATATTTTTGAGCCAGCCGTGGTCTTTAAGCCTTCCATTAAAATATTGTCTTTAATCGCGCAAGGAAGCCCGGATAATATATCGATTTTCCCGCCATTTTTTATTTTCTTATCCACCTCTTTTGCCTTATTTATGGCCGACTCCTGATTAACGTTGATAAAAGCATGTATTTCTTTGTCCGACTTTTCAATATTATTTAAAAAACCGCAGGTTAGCTCCTCGCTGGAAAATTCACGGTCTTTCAAACCCTGGTGGGCGCTTTTTAGAGTAAGTTTGGCAAGATCCATGGTATTATTTAAAAACTCCTTTCACCTCAATAAAATTATTGGTTGTTTTCGGCGCATTTTTAAGGATTTTTTCTTTCCCGGCAAAAACCGAGACCTGGTCATCGCGGGTCTTATTTTCCTGACCAAACGTTTTTGGCGATAAAAACTTTTTTTCTTTCAGCTCTTTTAGTTTATCGATATAATCAATAATGACCGTCAGCTCCCGGGAGAATTTTTCCGTTTCTTTCGGGGACAACTTGATCCGCGACAGTTTGGCGATATGTTCCACTTCTTTTTTTGAAATTTTCATATTCTATTTGATCATTTTTAAAAATTCCGCTTCGGTTATGCTTTTTACGCCTAATTTTTTCGCTTTTTCATATTTTGAGCCGGGTTCCGTTCCGGACACTAAATAGTCTGTCTGTTGGCTGACAGAAGAGGAAACATCCCCGCCAAGATCGCGTATTTTTTCCTTGGCCGTCTCCCGGGTTAAGGAAGCTAAACTGCCGGTCAAAACAAAGGTTTTATTTTTTAAAGTTTGCTGATTTTTATTTTCTTCGGAAATTATCTTAACGCCTGAAGCCAGAATTTTTTCAATGAGGCGATAGTTGCTTTTTTCTCGGAAAAAATCGTAAATGCTCCTGGCCACGACCGTGCCAATCGCGTGAATATTTTCTAATTTTTCAAAATCGGCTTCCTGCAGTTTTTTTAGGCTGCCAAATTGTTTAGCGAGCAGACGGGCGTTTTCTTCGCCCACGTGGCGGATGCCTAATGAATAAATAAAGCGGGCTAAAGAAATTTTCCGGCTGCGGTCAATAGCCGCGATCAGATTGTCAGCGGATTTGTCCGCGAACCTTTCCAGATTTTCCAGATCTTCTTTTTTTAAGGTAAAAATATCGGCGGCATCTTTGATCAGATCGGAATCTAAAAGCGAATCAATGATCTTTGGGCCCAAACCGTCGATATTAAAAGCCGGTTTGGCGACAAAATGATAAAGCCTTTCTTTATTTTGGGCGAAACATTGCTTATTTAGGCAGTAATAAGCCACTTCTTCCTCTTTTTTGACTATTTCAGAGCCGCAAACCGGGCATTTTTCAGGCATTTTAAATTCTTTTTCCTTGCCGGTGCGCAAACCGTTCAAAACTTTTACTACGTCCGGAATGACATCGCCGGCTTTCTCTATAATGACCGTGTCACCGATTTTTACCCCCAGGCGCTTAATTTCATCCAAATTGTGTAAAGTGGCCCGGGAAACCGTGGAACCGGCCACTCTGACCGGTTTAAGGTGAGCGACCGGGGTCAAAGCGCCGGTCCGGCCGACCTGCACCTGAATATCCTCTACTAGGGTCGTGGCCTGCTCCGCCGGATATTTATAGGCGATCGCGGCGCGGGGAGCCTTGCCGACGACCCCTAATTTTTTAAAGATATTAATTTTATTGACATTGACGACGATGCCGTCAGTCCAGTAGGGCAGGTTTTTCCGGATCTTTCCCACTTTCTCGTGGAAAGCCAGCACATCTTCCGCCGTCTTACAGCGCTGATCATTTTTATTCACGGGAAAACCCATCAGAGCGGCAAGCCGATGGCTTTCTTCATGATTTTTCTGGCCCAAGTCCGTGACCAGATCATAGGCGTAAAAATCCAATTTTCTCGCTGCCATGACTTTAGGATCAAGCTGACGGATGGAGCCGGCAGCCGCGTTCCGGGGATTGGCGAACGGATTTTCTTTCTTCTTTTTTTGCTCTTCGTTCAGCCGGTTAAATACGTCTTTCCTTAAATAGACTTCCCCGCGGACCTCAACTTTTTCCAATGCTTTCTTTTGTAAACTTTGGGGTAATCTTTCCGTCTCTAGGCGCAAAGGGATAGCTTCCACGGTTCTTAAATTCTGGGTCACGTCTTCACCGGTTATGCCGTCGCCCCGGGTGGAGCCGCGGACAAGCAAGCCTTTTTCATAGATCAAAGACATCGCCAGACCGTCCATTTTTATCTCCGCGTAAAAATCCAAGGTTTCGCCGGGAACCAATTTTTCTATCCGTTTGAGCCAATCAAAAAACTCGCTTTCTTCAAAAACATCATTTAAGGAAATCATCCGGCTCTCGTGTTTTACTTTTTTAAAAGACGGCAAGACTTGGCCGCCCACTCTCTGACTGGGGGAATCCGCAGTAATAAATTCCGGATATTGTTTTTCTAGTAAATCAAGCTCGTGCTTCAGAGAATCCAGGGCCGCGTCCGAAATTTCCTGGCGGTCCAGGACATGATAGAGATAGCGGTGGCGGTTGATTTCCTTTTTTAACTTATCTATTCTTTGCCTCGCTTGTTCCTTGGTCATAACAAATTATTTCTTTTCAATGATTTCCTCAGAAAACAAAACAAAGTCAAATATGCCCTGGGAAGGTAAGATCCACGGGATGCTGGCGGATAAGGCAATCTTAGAATTCTCGTAAGTTCCTGTGGATTTCAAGGAAATCCGATTGGAAATATCCTTCTCGGCTCCCGCAGAAGCGCTATCATTGCTGAAGGCTGACACTTTTAAATAATCAATGTCGCAATATAAGGGGGTGATTATCAAACGGTAATAATTACCCGCCAGAAAAGTGGTATTATTCCTTTCCGTGCAGGCGTAATTGCTTAAAGCGCAAGGATAAATATTTTCATAAGGATTAGTGGTGGCGTCAAAACCGCCCGTATTAGCCAAAGAAACGTAGCTTAATTTCAGCCAGCCAGACCCGGCGACCACGCCTTGCCCTAGGCAATTATCCCGCCAATTTATTTTAATGGATTCCACGCCGCCGCCGCCAGACAAAGCATTCGGATCAAAAAGATCAATGGTTATTTTTTCATTCATTTTCAGATGGCTTAAGGCGTATTTTTCCGAAGGACTGGCGGTCGTTTGCCAATTCCCTAAATTAGTCCCCTCAAAAGACAATAAAGAACTCCCATCCATATCCGTAACCGTACTGCTTAAAGTTTCAGCCAGTGCATCTCTATTAGTTTTAATTACCGCCAATTTTGCTTCCAGACCGGTTTCCGCCGCGTAAAACGCGAGAATAGAATGGTCAACATTAGTGGAATATTCGTGCTGATTGATGATCAATACGGAAACGCCAATCGCCACCGCCACCACCGTGGACATGATAAGCAGGGAAAGAAAAAGAGTGACCCCTTTTTGATTTTTTATTATCTTTCGCATCATAAATTTATCTTGAATATTGTCGGGAAGAAACCGTAATTTGCAATTTTGAGGTAAAAGCATAGGGCTTGGTTTTTATTATCGTGCTGGTCCCCAAAACAATGGTCACTAAAGGCTGTTCTTGGGCAAGATAAACGCCTGTTGCTTCATTTAATTCAAAGGGATTTTCCGTCGGTGTAATCCAAATAAGAAATTTATCCACAGTGACGTTATCCGGAGTAACGGTCTCCCAATTGGCATAACCATTAACATCGGGTAAACAACGGTCCGCTTTTTGATTTACGTCATTAACGATAAAAACGCAGGATTTAATGACATATCGGGTGGCCGTAACCGACACTCTCTCAAAAAAATACTGGTTATTATCCTGGTCCCGGATAACTAGAATTTTATTTGAATTTTGATCGTATAATTCATTAAAATAGATTTTGTCAAGAGTGCTCCCATCACCGTTTGGGTCATTGTAAAAATCATAATCAATCACGCCGGTACGCACCAGCCGCGCCATATCTTCCAGGTTATTCCTGGCGTCCACCTGGATCGTTTGGACATAATTTGTCCTTTTTTGGACTTTGACAATGGTAAAAAAAAGATCCACGCCAATAACCACGGTGATGGCGAAAATGGCGGTAGAAATCAAGAGTTCCAGCAAGGTGAAACCTTTTTTATTTGTTGATAAATTATTATTCATAGCGCCAGTTGGTCAAATCTTCTTCTAAAGTAATGATTTTGGCTTGGTTGTTTTCCAGCCATTTTACCTTCACAATCACTTTTAAAATATTCGGGGTTGACGTATCAATTTTTAAAGCCCGGGAAAAACCGCTCAGTGTGCCTGAAGTTAAACTATAGGTGAAATAAGTTGAGTCAATTCTTAACTCGCAGGTGGCGCAGTTATTTATATACACACCGGCCGCCAAGGGAGTCTTAACCCAAGTCCAGACAGAACTGACTAATCGGTAATCAAGAGTGCACCAAACAGATGAGCAGCCGTCCAGTCCAGTATCCCAATCATAATATTCTACGGGCGGACCGGGATTTAACACCGTTCTTTGGCTTTTTTTCAGCCAATTGCTGTCTCTTATATTTCTCGCGTATTCAATCCCCTCCCGGGCCAGATTATAAGCGACCAGCCTATTCTGGCTTGAACGGCCTATTCTGGTCGTATATATGCTAATACCGATGGAGCTTATGACCACCGACATAACCAGGCCGATCGCCAAGATGCTTTCCATTAAAGACTGTCCGCGATATTTTTTTTCTGAAATTTTATTCATTTGATTGATATATTATTGGCAAACCGTCCAACTGACGGCTTGCTCGTTTATCTGGCCGGTATTCTTCTTCACGTTTACTTTGCGGCAGATATTTTTATCCTTTAATTTCAAAAAAATATCCACGCTTTTGGCGGACGCGACGCCGGGATAACGCATGGCGGCGGCATCGCCTGTCCCTGTGTATGGCATACGCATGGGCGATTTAAAAGAAACATCAAAAATTGAACCCGCAATCGCCTGATTTGTATTAACCAGTATTTTATGAACTATCACTCCTTCATGCAAAAAGATACCGCTACCCAACGGGTTTTCACCGCAGATGGGATTACTTAATAGATTGTCATAACGCTGGTTACCTTGAGTGTCATCACATAAATTGGTAGTGCTATTCACCGAATAGGTATCGGCAAAAATAAAATATTCGGTATTTGCCGGATTAACCAAGTCCAGATTAAAATGCACTCCGTATCCGCCGACCGGAACAATGCCTGATACCGCGTAACCGGTTAAGGCGTAATTTTGGGCTTTTTGCAGGGTGCTGACTAATTCCAAGGCGCTCTGCCGCAGTCTTTCCAGTTTTCGGGTGTCCATAAAACCGGAAAGAACAATGCCCATGAGAATCGCGAAGATGCCAAAGGATATCAAAATCTCAATCAGAGTGAAGCCATTTTTTAAATAACGGTTATGTTTTCCCATTTATAAATTAAAAAGCGGATCTAAGAAACTGCCCTCCAGATACCAATCTATGATCGCCTGCCCGAAAATCAGGCAGACAAAAGCGGCCACTACCAGAAAAGGGCCGAAAGGCAAGCGGCTTTTCATTGTTTTCCGGCGGAAGATAATCAGAAACAGGGAAACCAGGGAACCGGAAATATAAGCCAGGAAAAGAGCCGCCAATAATTTTTGCCAGCCTAAAGCGGCGCCCATCAGGCCGCCGAGCCGGATATCGCCGCCGCCGACCCATTTGCCGCGCGACAAAGTAAACTGCAGGAAAAAAAACCCGGCTCCGATGACCAGGCCGATGAGAATTTCCAAAACCGGCATTTTTAAGATCAGGCTGAAAATAAAAGCCAAAAACAAGGCCGGCAGAGAAACTTTATCAAGGATCAGGTGATATTTAAGATCGTAGACAAAAATCAAGGCCAGAAAAGCGGTTATAATTAAGTAAAAGACAAATTGAAGCGACCAGCCATAGGTAAAATAGATAATAACAAATGAAACCGCGACGAAAAATTCCACCAGCGGGTATTGCCAGGAAATTTTTTTATCGCAGTAGCGGCAGCGGCCGCCGAGCAAAATAAAACTCAAAATAGGCACTAAATCCATAGCTGACAGGGAATGCCCGCACTGGGGGCAAAAAGAACGGCCACGGATAAATGATTTTCCCTGATGCAAGCGGTAGATCACCGCGTTTAAAAAACTGCCGACAATGAGGCCGAAAATTATAACTAATAAATAATATCCCAGATTATTCATAGCGTTATTATACCATATTTTGCCGATATAAAAAAGCGGCCTGGCAGACTAAGTATTTTAGCGCTACTGCCTTTTCAAACCGGCTTTCTTGTTTTTAAATGTGGACGCCACTAAAGTGGCTATGAAGATAAACTTCCCAGCGAATTCATTCGCGTACGCTTTTGCCAAAATTATTTTTAATAAATTCCTCGTCGGTTATTTGAATTACCGATTGAATATAATTATCAATATTTCCCTTACCTATTATTTTTATCAACGAGGAATAACTTGAAAATGGGTATTTTTCTAACTTCTTAAGCGTTTTCACCTCCTTATGCTTTAAGGGATTTCCCGCGACGTAACCGATAACTTTGCTCAACAAAATATCACTCTCAATTAAATACACGTGGTATTCACCCCAAACTGGTTTTTTGTTGCCTGTTATTTTATTCAAGCGGTAAGCGCTAACACCATAAATATGTTTTAAAATTTTGGGGATAATCCCGGCATTATTATAAAATGAAACAAAATGATAATGATTTGACATTATGCTAAAATTAAAATCTTTTAGTTTATTAATTCCAATCGCGGATTTTATCTGATTAAGTATCAAGTTTTTCTTCAAAAATGTGTCAAAAAAATGATAGCGATAGGCGGTTGGAACGGTTATAAAATAATATGAATGGTTGACAAAATATCTGGACATAAATAATCTATTAATACTGATCTAATCGAATAAATTTTTAATGGCGGACGCCACTGAAGTGGCTATGAAGGTAAACTTCTCAGCGAATTCATTCGCGTACGCGTTTTGATTTTCGGACGCCACTGAAGTGGCTGTGAAAAAATAGGCAGGAAAGTGGCTATGAAAAAATCGGCTGTTTGTTAATAACACCCTTGGCTAAATTTAAAAAAAGTCTTATTTAATTCCTTCCGCGGATAACGTATGTTTGCCCTTAGCCAGGCGGTCATAGCCTTTTTCCAAAGTAAAAGTCACTTCAAAATCTTTCTCACCCGGCACTTTGGTCACCTGGTATTGGTATTTGCCCGGATCCTTGATTTGAGCGATATTTGCAAGGTAAGCGGAAAGATCGCACGCGGAAACCAAACTGCCAACCTGACGGCAGCCTTCGCCAGCCTGCGCGTAGGAATTTGTTTCGTTAAAAAGAACTTCAAATCCGAAACGGACTTGAGCCATATCCGCCATTCTTTTGGCGTCCCGCGTCCTGGCCCTTTCCTGATTTAGCAAAAGCACGCCAAAAATAATAACGATCAACAGCAAACCGGTAAATATGATCAGTTCTTTTAACGAAAAGCCTTTTTGGTCTTTCATATTTATATTGTATCATAATATATAATTTCCAGCCAATACACCAGTCGCGCGGCCAGCCAGGATCAAAAATACTATACTATTGAAAAAATAAATACTAAAAGGTAAAAACAAATACATAAACTCAAAAAAATGTTAGAAAAAATAATAAGGGCAAAACTTTTTAAGTACAGCCCTTATTATTAATACTATATAACTTGCTTAGAATCCGCAATTTGATATTGGCGTTCCAGAAGCTGGCTCCGTTGATATTTCACCACTACCTCCTTCAGAATTCAGATAGTAGAAATTCTCCGCGCCACCTTCCAATTGCGCATAAAGACAATATCCGACTCCAGCCCCAGGCAAAATGTAATTATATTGACATGCGCCTGCTGGACAAGTATTATTAGTAGGATCTTCTAAAACATTGCCAAGATATTCGTCATATATAGGATTGGTTCCTTCAGCGAGAACAAATATTGAACCTGCTGTATGGGCAACAGAATCGCCGGCGGTCGGTGGATAAGCATTTGGGGTCTGATCATCATAAAATAAAGTCAAAGCCGTCCGAATCTGGGACAAGTCGGATTTTCTCTGGGCGTCTCTGGCCTTTTCCCGGGCGCCGTTTAAGGCGACCAAGCCGATAGCCGACAAAATACCGATGATGGCGATAACCACCAACAACTCAATTAAAGTAAAGCCTTTTTTTGTTTTTCTCATTATTTTCACCTCCTTCCAATTAATTGGAAGCCATTTTTTGTTTTGTTATCAGCAATCGACTGTCTGACAACCGGCAAAAATTGGCTTATCTTCAATGTTTAATCTACTTAATATTAACACATAAAAGCGTTTTTGTCAAAAAATGCCTTGTCTTTCCCTTTTTATATGGCCTGGGAAAGATTATACATCGGCATTAAAACGGACATGACAATGACCGCTACCGCCACGCCCATGATCACCAGGATCAAAGGCTGGATCAGGCTGACCAGGTTTTCCACCATATTTTCAAGCTCCCGGGCGTAAAAACCGGAGATCTTGTCCAAGATCAGGTCAAGTTTTCCGGTCTGCTCGCCAATGGCCATCATATGGGGCAGCATGATCGGAATCTCCTTGCTGCGGATGAAAACCGAGGCAATGGATTTGCCGGCCTCCACTTCTTTTATTGTCTCCGAGATCAAGTCCTTATAAACGCGGTTGCCGATGATATCGGCCGTAATTTCCAAAGAACGGGTGAGGGGGACGCCGGAGACCAGAAGCGTGGCCAGGCTGCGGGCGAAACGGACCATGTAAATATTCTGGTAAATGCCGCCGAAGATCGGCAAGCGCATTTTTAGGCTGTCTATTTTTTTCCGGCCGGCAGGCTGGCGGTTGATGAAATTAAAAACAAACACCGCGATTATTATGACCAAAACCAGCAGCCACCATTTGCTCTGCAAAAAGGCGCTTGTTCCCATGACCAGCTTGGTTGACCAAGGGAGCTCCGCTCCGCCTTGCGTTAATACTTCCGTCAGCTTAGGCATGACAAAAATCATCATCAGAACTCCCACCGCGGACATGGCGACAATGATAAAAATGGGGTAAATCATCGCGCCCTTCATTTTGCTCACCAGGTCATAATCCTTTTCCTGCTGATCCGCCAAATAATTCAAAGTCTCGTCCAGTTTGCCGGTGGTTTCGCCAGACTTGACCATGTGAGTAAAAAAATCGGAGAAAACCTGCGGATAACGGCCCAGGGTCTGCGACAACCGGGCGCCGCCGTCCACTTCATCCGCCACTTCAGAAAGGATGATCTTAAAATTAATATTCTTTGACTGCTTGACGAGAATGCGCAATGCCTGGACAATCGGCACGGTGGCGGAGATCAAAACGGCGAGCTGGCGGGAAAACATGACCACTTCTTTCCGCGGCACTCTTTTTAAGAAGCCGAAAGTCGACTGGAACAAAGTGATTTTTTTTCTTTCAGACAAAGCCAAAAGAACCAGATCGCGTTCTTGGAGCATTTCCTGGGCGACGTTCTCGGTCGGCGCCTCCACCGCTCCGACCAGGGTATTGCCTTCCCGGTCTTTAGCTTTGTAGTCGAATAAAACCACGCGTTTGTTTATTAATTTATTATATGATGTAATTTTTTCGAGATGAGGAGAAAAAAACACGAAGACATCAGACATTTAGACATGAAGACAGGAAGACAATTTTCCCAGCGAATTTATTCGCGTACGCTTTGAAGGGCGGACACCATTGAAATGACTATGAATGCAAAGTGATTCAACGAGCGGCGCGATTTAACAACTTTAACAGTTTCAACATTTTCAACAGCATCAACGTCTAAGCATCAGCTTTAAATTCTGCTTATCCACGGCATTGGCCAAGGCGTCATCAATCAGTATCTCGCCGGTCCTGACCAGTTCCACTAAAGAGCGGTCAAGGGAAATCATGCCCTCTTCCCGGGAGGTCTGCAAAATATTATTGATCTGATAGATCGCCCCTTCGCGGATGACCGAGCGGACTGGATCATTCGGGATCATCACTTCCGCCACCGCGATCCGGCCCCCGCCCACCCGGGGCAGAAGACGCTGCGAGATCACTCCTTCAACCACACTGGCCAGCTGGGCCCGTATTTGCTCCTGCCTGTCTTCCGGAAAAAAAGAAATGATTTTTTCAAGGGTGCGCAAAACCGAATCCGTGTTCATGCTCGTAATGACCAGGCGGGAGGATTCGGCCGCGTTCAAAACGCTTTCCGCCACTTCCGGCGAATCCATTTCCGAAACATAGATCACGTCCACGTCCTCGTGCGAAGCGGTCCGCAAAGCCTGAGTAAAAGAGCGGGTGTCTCTTCCCACTTCCCGTTGCTCAATGATACTTTTATTGTTGGTAAAGACAAATTCAATGGGCTTCTCAATAGTAACGATATGCTCGGACCTGACCTTATTAATGGTATTAATAAGGGCGGCCAGCGTGCCGGTCCGGCCGGAGCCAAAAGGACCGGTGATAACGACCAGGCCTTTTTCCAATTCCGCGAATTTTTCCACGACGCCGGGCAGGCCCAACTCTTTTATGGATTTAATTTGGGAAGAAATAAGCCTTAACGAAACGGACAGATTCCCTTTTTGGAAAAAAATGCTTATTTTGAACCGGGCCTTATTGCCCATGGTATAAGCGAAAACGATCTCCTTTTCCTCGGCCAGGACTTTTTGCTGTTCTTTATCCAGGATAGAGGCGACAAAATCATTTAAAAAATCCGTATTTAAAATCGGCTCTTTGGTGAGAGGGATCAGCTTGCCGTCCACCCGCAATATTGGCGGATTGCCCACGGAAAAATGAAAATCCGAGGCTTTATACTCCGCCCCCGTAGCCAGTATTTTATCCAGGAAAATTTTTTCAGACGCCTGCATGCTTTTTCTTTATTATATTTTTTACTTTATCGATCACTTCCGAAGGCATAAAATGAGCCTTGATCAGATAATCTTTCGCCCCCAGAGCAAAGCCTTTTTCCACGTCTTTTTTCTGGCCTAAATTAGTCAGTAAAATCACCGGGATGTCTTTTGTTTTTTTGTCTTTCTTCATCTCTTTCAGCAGGTCAAAACCGCTCATTTTCGGCAAGATTATATCAAGCAGGATCAGATCAGGCGGCTGGTCCTGGATCATTTTTAAGCCTTGTTTGCCGTCCGAAGCCAGCAAGACCTCAAAATCCTCCATTTCCAGTTTTTTTACGTACATCCCGGAAAGAAAAGTGTCGTCCTCCACGAGCATAACCCTGGCTTTCCGGTCTTTTGGTTTATTCTCAGTCATATATTTAAATTAAGTGCTCTGCATTATTATTGTGTTTAAGCGCGGGTGGCGTCCCAAACCTCCTCGATCGTGGTCATGCCGCGCATCGCTTTCACTATCCCGTCCTGCCGCATATAAAAGTTGCCTTGTTTGACGAACTCGGCTCTCATTTTTTCCATCACATCGCCGCCGCTCAAGATTATTTTTTTCATGCTTTCATTGATCTCCAAAACTTCAACAATGGCGATCCTTCCTTTGTACCCTGTGTTCTCGCAGCGGACGCAGCCCTTGCCCATGAACATCTTTAAAGGCTTGGTCATTTTTATGTCATCCGGCAGATTTTCTTTAGGGATGTTCTCAATCTCCTTCCAGACATCGGCCTCTAGTACAGGGGGCAGGGTGTATTCTTTTTTGCAGTTCGGGCAGATGCGCCGCACCAAGCGCTGGGCCATGATCAGGTTTAGGGAAGAGGTAAGCAAAAAAGGCTCGATCTTCATATCCGTCAAGCGCGGCACCGCGCCTAAAGAATCATTGGTATGCAAAGTGGAAAGAACGATATGGCCGGTCAAGGCGGCGTGCACCCCGAGCTCGGCGGTCTCGCCGTCTCTGATCTCGCCGACCATGATAATATCCGGATCCTGGCGCAATATGGAGCGCAAACCGGCGGCAAAGGTCAGACCGACCTCGGGGTTAACCTGGCTTTGATTGACGCCGCTGATATAATATTCCACCGGATCTTCCAAAGTGATAATATTGACTGACTCTTTATTAAGAATATTTAATAAAGCGTAAAGAGTGGTGGATTTGCCGGAACCGGTCGGACCGGTAATGAGAAACATGCCGTGCGATTTTTTGATGTTCTCTTCCATCACTTTCAAGGCCTGGCCCCAGAATCCCAGCTCGTCAAGACTCGTCATCGCCGTGCTGGTATCCAAAATACGCATCACAACTTTTTCGTTGTTGATCAAAGGCAGGGTGGAAACGCGGTAATCAATATCACGATTCTCATAGGTCATTTTAAAACGGCCGTCCTGCGGCACGCGGGTTTCATCGATTTTTAAATTGGAAAGGACCTTAATTCTGGCCACGATAGAAGGATGAACATGCTTGGGCAAGACCAGAGAAGTATGGAGGATGCCGTCAATGCGGTAGCGCACCCGCGTTTCATTGCTGACCGGCTCAATATGGACGTCCGAGGCCTTGCCTTCCACGGCGTGTCGCAGAATGACAGAAACCATCTTGGAAACCGGCGCCGCCCTCACCACTTCCTCCAGGCCTTCTTCCGCCAAAGAAACTTCCTTGAATTCAGCCGCCTCGGCTTCGGTCCCTTTCAGGGCTTCTTCCACTTCGGCGGACAAATTCTCGTACTGCCTCAGTATATACTTTAGAGCCGAGGCGGAAGTGATAAAATATTTGATCTTAAAATGATTTTTGCGGGCGATATATTCAATCGCTTCCAAAGCCCGGAAATTCGAGGGCTCGACCATGGCCACGCTCACTTCGTCACCCGCTTTGTTAAAAGCCGCCATCCGATAATTTTTAGCCAGCTCGGCCGGAACGATATTTAAAATCTCGGCCCGGACGATGCGGCCGAAAAGATCGATATAAGGCAGATTATAAACTTTTGATTTAAGACGGGAAAAATCCTCTTCCCGGATTATCTTGTTTTCTTCGATAATTTTTTCCGTGGTCTTGTGCTTTTTGGCCGCTTCTTCTTTTATTTCCTCGTACTGGGTGCGGCTGATCATTTTTTCCTGCAAAATAAGCTCCAGGAGTTCGTCTTCGCCGGCTCCGGCCTCAAAAGTTTGGTTGTCGTTTCTCGGCATACGATAATAATTTTATATCAACGGGTAAAAGGGTTATCCTTACCTTTGTTAATATTTTGAAAATTTAAAGGCAGTTTTTCTTCGCCATAGCCTTCCAAGCCTTGGTAGTCTTTCTGGGAAAACAAATTTTCGTCAAAACTGCTGATTACGGGTAATCTTTTTATATAACCTGTGTCCGACGGGGTGGCTGTGTTTCCGGCCGGCTTTAATACACTATAGACCAAATAACCGCCAAAAATAACAAAGACGCCGATAATAACGGTAAAAGTAATGATTTTTTTTATATCTCTTTTTCTTACTAAGGCCATATGGAATTAAGGCGTCTGATTATTAAAATAATAGGTGATTAAATTTATATTATATTCACTTATTTCTCCGGCGGAATCACTTTTCGAGGGCGAAAAAGACAATGATTTAATATCCATAATTCTCAGCTCTTTTTCTAAATTGACTAATAATTTTTTCATATCATCATATTTTGAGCTGCCGGAAAACACTAAAGAAATATTAAGCGCGTAAATATTTTGCGTAACCGGCAAATTTTCCTTGGCTTTAACATCAGTTCCGGCTGCCCCCCCTAGATTGGCGGAAACGGCGGCCTGATTCAACGCCGCCAAACTTTCGCCTTCTGCTATATCAATGGAATTAAGGTTAAAATCCGCGCTGGCCGCGACTTCTTCCATAATAATAAACAGATCCTCAACTCCCTTTTCTGAAGGAAGGCTTTGTTCTAATTTATCAATATCGCTTGAGTTTATGGCTTGAAATTTATCTAAGGAATTTTTCAAGCGGACAAGATAATTTTCCGCATCCTCCTTGTTCTTCACCTCTTTATTATAGTCAAAAATACCCGTTTCTCTGACTTCAACCCACTTCGGCTGAATAAGGAGTAAATAACCGATAACGAGAACGACGACGGCGAAAAAAATCGCGATATAGATGAAGAAACGGCCTAATATTTCCGTTAATTTCCCGCCGAATTTTTCTATATTAATGGCCATGATATTAAAAACTAAGTTAGGAATTTTTTATTAATTTTGATAATTTTCAAGACTTAAAGCCGCTAGGTCTTTTAGAATTGTCTCCGCCACATCCGTCTTCTGCCCCGAATATTCAATCGCATATAATGTATTGGATTTTTGAAAAATCAGTAAATAAGACCCGGTTAGTATAAAACCAGTGGATTCAACATATTTAGCTCTATCACCAATATCATTAATATCTTTTTTATCGTCATAATTCCAGCCCAATACAGACAAATATGCGCCACCAAAAAAATCATGGTTGCTCACATTATCATAAGCCAGTGTCGCCTGTTCATTTGAAGCAAAAGAAAATATGTGTTGTTCTATAGTCACAACGGTATTTTCATCTTTAAATTCAATTCGATAACCATCATTCGCTTTTGCGCCTTCCGTAAACGTAAGCCAATAATCATCAAATTTTTCTGAATCTGTTAATTGAAGATTTGAATTAATAGTTTTTACTTGTGTTTCGGTTAAAGCTAATGGTGATATAAGACTGCTAACCGAAATGCTGGCATTTGTATTAATATTTTCGTTAACGCTTGTATTAATATTCACGGAATTATTAGTATTACTATTAACATTACTGTTTGCCTCAATACTGGTATTAGTATTCGTGGTTGAGCCGCTCTCAATTTCTTCCTCTGTTTTATAAAAAATATCCGGGACCAGATTTAAGCTCACGCCAAAGTCCACTTGGCTGCTTAAGAGCGCTCCTTCAGGCAAAGCAATGGAAAGCGAAGCTGTTTCTCTTTGCGCCGAAGTAATGGATACGCTCTGGATAAAATCAGGCGCGTTTTTAAAAACCACTAATTGTTGAGAGACTGTTTCAAAATCCGGGGCCGTCGCCTTTAAACTAATGGTCCCGGTGGTGGAAGCGTTAAAAGCGCCGGTATAGTAAACGTCAGGCAGGGTGTACTTTTCGAGCTTCTCAAAAAATTTAGTCCAATAAATATGCGTGCCGAGCAAAGACTTGATATTATCTATCCTCTGCTTCAATTCAATGGTCTTTTTTTGCTCCTCTTCCCGCTTTTTTATCTGATCTTCAACGGCCAGTCTTTCCTTTTTCGCGTTATCAGTTTTTTCCACCAGATTTTTTTGGTAAAAAAACAAAGCAAAATAAGAAAGAGCGACCAGCAGGGCGGCGCCTAAAACGATCAATGAAAGATTGATTATTTTTTTTCTTGGCTCTTCGCGGCTAACCAACTCTTCGGGCAGTAAATTTACCAGAAAAGACTGGTCTTCTCTTTTGTCCGCTTTTTCTTTTTTCTCCTTCTTGGGATTTATGGCCGGCGGCGGTTCGGGAGGCGACAGAGGAGCTGGAGAAGGTGAAGACGGTTTTTCTATTAAATCCTTCTTAAAAATATCTTCCGTGTTTTCCTCTTTGGAAAACGGCGCGGCCGGCGGAGGAGGAGAAAACGGCTCATCTTCTTTTTCTTGAGGATCTTTTTCAAAAATGTCCTCAACATTCTCTTCTTTATGATAAGGAGTGACCGAAGAGGAAAACGGAGTGGGGGTCGCCTTTTTTACGATTTTTTCCTCGACAATGCCCGGTTCTGACTCTATTTTCGGTTTTCGCGAAAAAAAAGATCTAAAAAACATAGACAGGGAAGAAGGCGCCTTCGCTTCTCCGGGCGATTTTTCTTCCTTTGGCGGATGGGTTAAAGAAAAAGAAGTATTTTCATCTTTTTCTTTTTTCCTTTTCGGCTCCGGTCGCAGGGTATTTTTTATTAAATTAATATCAGGCATAATATATTCTTAAACAACTTCTCTTAAAGCCAGGCCCGAGGCGACTGCGAAACGGGGGCCGATTTCCTCCAGGACCGGTTTTAATTCTTCGGGGTAAGCCACTCTCGCCCAGGGATCGCCGATAATTGTTTTAATCTGGAAAAAATTGGATATATAATCGGTCAGCCCCGGCAAAAAAGACGAGCCGCCGGCCAGAACTATTTTCTCCACCGGCACATCCTCTACATTATGATAAAGATTGAAGCAATGCTTGACTTCATTGGTAATAGAGGAAATGACAAATTCAATGGTTTTAGGAATCTGGCTTTGAGGATTAGAACCGGCGGAAAGGCCAAAATCCCTTTTAAACTGTTCCGCTCGCGCTAAATCAATATTCAAAGCGTTGGCGATGGCCTTGGTTATCGTTTCCCCGCCCACGTCAATCCCGCGGTTTAAAATCGGCACCCCTTCATAAATGATGCAGATATTGGTGGCTAAAGCGCCGATATCAATGATCATAACCGGGGAAGGATCGGCTCCGATCAACGAGCGTTCCAGGGCGAAAGCTTCCGTCTCCAGGCTCACGATCTGCAAGTTAAGGGCCTTAAAAATTTCAATATATCTTTTAACCAGATTCTTGGGGGCGGCAGTCAATAATATTTTCAGATTTTTTGCCATTTCCTTTGACTTCATGGCCATTGTCGGTGTCGTGTCCCGTCTAGGGCCGGCTAATTCTTTCAATAACCGCCAGTCTAATACCATTTCATCCAAAGGCATGGGCACGAATTTCTTCGCCTCCCAGCGGATAGCGGCATTCAGATCCTTGTTGGACATCGCCGGCAGGGAAATTATTGAGGAAAAAACCGTAAAAGAAGGCAGGGCGGCCACGACTTTCGTGGCGGTGGCCCGGCTTTTTTTGATCAATTCCTTTAAAAGCTTGACGGTGCGGGCCTGGGCGGCTTGCGAGTCCGCTTTGATAATATCAGTCGGTTCTTCAATAAAACCATACGTAATAAGCCTTGGTTCGCCGCTCCCGCCGGATAATTCCACTAATTTAAGGGAGGAAGTGCCTAAATCCAGACCAAGATAGCTTTTTTTACCCCCAAAAAGGGCCATATCATGACTTAATTAATTTTTATATTCAATACTGACTTAACTCTTATATTATAACAGATTTTTTTGAATTTTACAAGGGCTTTACGGAGAAACCTCGCTAATTTTCGGCAAAGCCTGGCTTAGATCCCGGAATCCCGGCGGCGGATTGAGCTGAACCCGGCCGTCATATATAAATAGTTCAGAGGGTTCAGGCGAAGAAATGGTACCTTTATAACGCCGGCCAAAACCAAATTCTTTGGCGATCATTAAGCCATATGCGGTTAATTTTTTATCGGCGGAGCCCATGCTTTGGACAATGATTTTCTTTTCAGAATAGTAAGCGCCTACCAACGTATCGACTGAAGGGCCAATATAAATATTGCCTTTGACATAAAAAGCGAGCGAAGCCAGTTTTTTCAGATTATCCACGTTTGTTGCCTTATAATTTATATTGCTTTCTATTATTAAATCGCCGTCAACAACGAACAACCCAGAACCGTCAACAAGACCATTTTTAAAGATAAGGCCGGAAGTCAAAGTTAAATCACCCGGATGAAAACCCGCATAATCATTTTTATCGCGAATGCATATTACTCTTCCGTTTAAATCAATGTCATTGCCGCCGAAATATCCCGGCCCGGTTGATAAACTCCCCGAATAAGTTTGCGAGCATTTCGAAATCATATCATTATAATCAACCCGGCCGAGAATACTGTTTGGCGCGGTATTTACCGGCAAAGTGAATTTCCGGTAATTTTGCACCAGCCAGGGGTTGGCGCTTGATTGGGGTAATAAAAAAGAAGGATTCAAACGAGTGCTTGCCGATCCTTGAGAGGAAGAGCAAAAATTGACGATCCGGCCGGTGTCGCCGGCTAAAATAAGATAGGTGGCGTTGCAGGCGTTGCCTTCTTCTTTGTAGCCGGGCGCTTTTGCCATTTCCTGCGACCCGACGCCTTTTTGGCCATATATATCTCCGTACAAAGTTTGCAGCCAAGCGGCGCCCGCCAGGCTGACCCGAGACATATCAACCCAGCCGAAATCCTCCGACCAGGCGTAGCCGTAAAAATTTCCGGCGTTTATATCCGCGGATACGCCGTAGGCGTCGCAGCTTTCGCATTTATTGCAGGAAATATAATTTATTATCTCGCAAGTACCGGCTCCGCAATCATTGCTGTTATAGCAAGGATTACTGGGAATATTTGAGCAATTTCCGCGTTTACAGATGCCCCCGTTGCAATCGCTATTCCCAAGGCAAGGCCGGTAACGGAAAAGTTCGGGAGAGCTTGAAGAGCAGTAGCCGCTTGGAATGCAATCTCCCTGACCAATGTCTTGACAATGATCTTTGAGCGGATCTTCATTCACCACGCAGACTTCCTCCGGCTTGCCTTCGCAACGTCCGTCACCGCACTGGTTGTTAGAGCCATCGCATACATTGCAGGCATAATTTTCGCCTGGCTTAGTCACATCAATATTCAAGCCATCGCAAATTTTGCAAGTCATAAAAGCGTTGACCGTGTCAGGATTAGATAAAGTGCAGGCGTTGCAATTATGATAAATGTATTGGTCAGTCGGATTATTAATCTCCGGCGGAGCGGGCGGATTAGCAGGGCTGAAGTTCTGGCCGCCCCTTAATTTCAGCCAGCCGGCGGCCGGGGCATCAGCAAAATCCTTGTTCTTATATTCACAATTTTCAGAGATGCAGAATCCAGTACCGCAATCAGCGCCAGATAAACAAGCCTTGCCCGCATATTCGCCCAAAATACAAAATTTGCATTCATCATTTTTATAACAAGCGGTATCTTGGTGCGAACTGCACTGGCCCAGTTTAAACCGGCCCCAGCCAGTCAAGGCGTAACTTTGATAATCAAAAAAGGCCATGGCGTTATCTTCGTAGTCGCCTGCGGAAATAGTTTTTCCGCAAGGCGTATTAAAACTATTAAAACCGGAATCCGGGCAAACATTGCTAATTTTAAATTGATAAGGGCAGGCGGGCGGCTCACCGGTTTCATCCCGGTTAAACGAAAGCCAGCCCGCGGAAAAACAGCTTTTTGGATTATTGGCGCATAAAGCGCAGTCATCATCATCATCACAGGTCAATGAATTATTATTGGAGCATACGACGGAAAAACACGTGGCGTCACTGCGTTCATTCGGATCAGTTACTCCAAGCCAGGCCTGGCCGGAAAGAGCGCCGACATCCTTATCCTGAAAACTGGGAGCCGGATCCCGGGCAACGCATGAATTTTGAGTATCCGCGGTTTCAGTTTCCTTCTTTAAATCAACGCCATAAGAAAAAGTATTGCTCTCGCAAGAACCATTATTAAGGCAATTAAAGCTTATCCAGCCCATCGGCGCCTGGCGGGGGGTGCCATCGGCGCAAGTTTTTGTCAACAGGTTCGTCTGGCAGCTACCGCCGATATCAACGCAAAAATTATCGCAGTTATCGCCGCCCACATAAGCGTAACCGGCCGCATTGCCCGGCGAAAGTTTTAAGGCGACATTATCGCTGAGCTGGCCGGCGGTCGCCGATTGAAAATATCCGGCTGACCAGGTATGGGTCAGATCAAGGGAACTCATCCCATATAGGCGGCCGTTCTCCAGTTTGGGAACCGACTGGCGCGACCAATGCGAAGGATTATTATTCGCGTTCGCCGAAAAAATGGTCATGCCTTTGTCGCCGGAAAACCAGATATAAGGGGTGCCATTATCCAAACCGCCGGAAACAGCGTACATTTTTGTTTCCGGCTCGCTTGCCGGACGATAGGTGTCCCTTTGATTCCAGCTGCTGCCGTCATAATATAAATATTTTCGGCTGGAGATAGGGATATAGCCTTTGCCATCGCTGGTAAAAAAAACATCATAAAAATCCATGATGCAGTCGTTTTTCCAGGTTTTATTGGCCGTAACGGTTTCACAGGCCCACTCGCTGTTACCGGCGCAGAAACCGGAAGGCTGGCAAGGGCCATAATCTATGGGTGAAAAACTCGTCTTTGCCCATGATATGCCTGATTTATTATAAATAATGGAATTCCCGCCCACGGCCCAACCGGTAGAATTATCGATCATATGCAGAGCCAAAAAAGGAACGCTTGGCCGGCTGCTGCCCGAGGCATAAGTGACCGGATTCCAGCATAAGTTTTGATTTGAAGATTCATAAATATCCCCTTTTTTTGTGGCTGGATCATAACTGGTCGCCCAGCCACGACTATTTGTCCCCGCATTAGTAAAGCTGACGTCAGTTAAATTATCAGTCGTAAATAAAGCGCCGCTAAATGAGTTTTGAATCTCAGTTGAGGTACACGTCGTAAGTTGCTTATAGCTCACGTACCATTGATTCCCGGGTAAAGAGGTATAAAAAATTATACCTCCGTCTCCAACCGCCCAGAGTAATTCATTACCGGAAGTAATTTTCACCACGTTTGAGATAGCGTTTAATTTTACTTCCGTAACGCTAGAAAATTTATTAGCGAATAAACCCGCCCAAGCCCCTGCCTGACTGTTATATGACATGATAATGGGCACTTCAAGGTCGTTATCATGGACTGTGCCTGAAAGAAAGCCGCCGCCGACCGCCCAGGCTAAATAGCGGTTATTTTCCGCGTCGTAATAAGCGGTAATATCAGAAAGCCGGCCTTGAGTGAAGCCGGCCGGCGAACCCAGCCGCTCCCATTCTTTGGCCTGGCTTTTATCTTCCGCCCAAAAAAACACCGCCCCGATGATCAGGACGAAGACCGGGACGATAAAATAAGCGGGATTTTCACGGATTAACTTGGGCATGGAAAAATTCTTGTCAAAAAATAGTTGGATCTACGGCGTGGTATCAAAATAGCACAAACACTTATTTGCCAGGGTGGTATTGGCACAACCGACAGAAGCGCCGTTGGCATCAAACTGAGCCAGACATTTTGCCGTAGTGTATGTAGGCGTAGGACTTAAAGGAGTGGTAAAGCCAGTACAGACAACCGCGCAGGAAATGGCGCCACTTTTTTCTACGACAAAGGTTGACCATGCCGTCTGGGTGGCGTCAGAATTTTTTACCATCGGTACACCCTGAACCGCCACATTACCCTCAAAATATCCGGCGTAAGCATTAGTTTGCCCGGCGAATTTTGAATTGGAAAGATTAGCCTTAGCATACAAAGCATAACTGGTGCCAGCGCCAGAAATATGCACCGCATTACCAACATCAGAATAAATCCCATAATTGATAATATTTGATCCGCCGCTATTGTCATGGTCGCCCGTCGCTATATTTATTCCATAAATCGGCCCATTAAATGTCCAGCGAGAATTCGCTACTTGCACATCAAGGCCAATAGGTTGGGTGTATTCTGAATTACTTATCCTTAAGCCAGTCGTAGAACCATTATTAACATATTGCTTGGGAATCTCTATTTTCACCTCACCATAAAAATAACCAGCCCAACAATTTCCAGTATCTAGATAATTCTCTAAATCGCTTGGACCGCCACATTTAAAGTAGCCGGCGTAAAAAGGTCCGGGATTATCTATCGGCGAATTATAAACTTCCGCTCTAACCGCATAACCAGTTGCCTGCTTCGCCGAGCCGGTATCTACATCCAATATTGCTCTAACCGCCGAGCTATATTTAGCTGGGTCAGCTAAAGGCTCCCGGTCGCCTTTGGTGCTAAAATATCCGCCATATCCTTCGCCACCTTGTTCACCTACCAAGGCCGCATTATCAGAATTGGCATAGGCATAAATAGCGTCCCCGGAAGAACCGACTTTCAAAGCGGTAGTAGGATTATTGACCACGAACTTGGCCGTGGGGCTGTTTTGGCCGATACCAATCTTACTCCCTGTTTCATAAATAATGGAATTGGCTAAAGTATTCCCGTCAGGGCTAAATTTGGTCACCCAATTCACCGCTCCGTTACTAACTACTCCGCCAGAGCCGGAAGGCCAGGAAGAAATACAATTGGCTCCGGCAATGCAATATTGGCTGGCAGACACTTTCCCGGAAAAATTGCCGGCGTAGCCGGTGCTGCTATTTTCCGCATAAATAGCCGAACCAGCGGAAGTATTTTTGACCATCAGAGAATCGAAGTTTTCGGCAGTTAAAGAGTCGGGCGTAAAACCAACGTAGAATTTACCCGGCGTATAAACGCCGTGGGAAAAATCGTTATTATAGTTCAAAGTCAAAAGTCCGTTGCTGTTCAAATTCACCAGCGCCCGGCAGCCGTTGCTATTGCAGACGCCCTCGCGGTAAATATGCAAATCGCCGTAACGGCCGGCGCCCTGCATCCCGGTATATATCTGTCCGGGAAAATAAGTGGTCCCTGTATTAGAATCCAATTGTATAAAATTCTCGCTGGCCGAGGTTTTTGAGCCTAATATCAAGCTACCGGAAGAATATAGGCCTAAACCGTTCGCGATCCAGGGAAACTTGACAGGTTTGAAAAACTTGCCCATTTCCAGGACATACGTGTCGGAAGCGTCGCCGTTGATCACAGAGGCCACTCCAGCATAGAGAGTTAATTTCCGATTATTTAACGCATCAAAAGGGATAGCGGCATTGGCCACGGGGATAATATTAGTAAACCAATCGGTTTTATCCTTGACTTGATTGTCTAAAAGAGAAGGGCTTAAAAGAGCGGTCAAACCGCTTTGAGATAAATAAAAACTTGAGCTGGCCTGATTAAAGGCTTTTTCCGGCTGAATCACGAGTAATCCGGCAAAAATAAAAGCGATGACCAGGAAAATTTTAGGGATGATTTTTAAGAATTTCAAAACTAAATGGATTAATATAATTAATTAAAATTAATATCGCTTAATCAGATATAAAACCGGTTTCAGTTTCTCCAGGACCGCAACTCTTTTTGCATTGGTAAGAAGGAGCGCAGCATTTTCCGCCGGCGGGACAGTTAGCGCTGGTAATGCAATAAACGCAACAATCATAGGACGTTCCGCCGATAGAACCGTCTCCATCGTCGCAAGGATTTGTTATCGGATCACTATCCATGCACCATTGGTTGATCGGACAACGGCCGGCGAGGGCGAATTTATTGGCGCAGTCCGCAGGGCAGCTTTGGCAGGTTTCCGGCACGCCGCATATTCCGTCCCCGCAATAATAAGCGGAGTTTAAAGTCTTAAAAGTTTTCGTTTCGCCGTATGTGTAATTGCCGTAGATATCCCAAATAATCACCCGGTAGGAGTAAGTTAAATTTTTTGTTAAACCAGATAATGGTAATGAATAGGCGGTATTCTCGGGGATCAAAAGCGGCGCCAGCTTGTAATAACTCCATTGATTATCAGTAATGTCAAAATCATATTCCACTTTTCCGTAATGGTCTTCCGTTGATTGCCAGTTGATTACAGCACTGGTTTCCTTGATATTTGTCACGGTGATCCCTGGAGGCGAAGTGAAAGTTGGCGGACAATCCTGGGTGCAAGTGGCATTCGTTTCATTGTTATTGCAGGCCCCGTCGCCGCAAGTATATATAGTGTCGGGCGGTTTCTTTTCCAAATCGCCCGGCTGGCCGATAATCACGCTGCCTTTATTCGTCGCTTTTACGTAAAATTTGGCGTCCGCGCTGCTGGTGCCGCCTACCGCTAAATTTGAACTTAAATTTGTGACATAGGTGTCGACATTATTCTGGCTCCAATATCCCCCAGAACCGCTGGTCGGCCAAGTATCTCGGAAGACTCCGCCTAACCATAAACCGCCGTTTTCAATTCTAACGTCCCCGTAAAAATAACCGGCGTAAGAATCATCACCCAAGGCGCTGCCATAAATACCGCTGCAACGATTGTCATTGCAGACCGCCTGACCCCAAACGCCATAAGTCTGGGTACCTCCAGTAACAAGAGACGCTGTGGTGCCAAAAATCCCCGTCGTTCTTCCCGACGATAGCGTGGGCGGCGCATAGCCGGAAACCGCGAACCTGCTGCCGCTGTCGTCTGTCGGCTTAAGCGTGGTCCAGCCCGCGTTTTCCAGATCTAATACCACGTAATCGCCCGCCGCTCCGGCGGCTAGTGAAGTCCAAGCGGTATTTTTACAATAATATACAGTATTATCTGCCGAATTATAGGCTACTTGCCCAGTCTCGCAAGGATTGGCAGTCAATGTTCCAGGATTTAACTTAATTATGCCAAGAGTACCGCCGCTTCCAATATTTAAAGTTCCTATTTTTGTTTGAGTAGTGGCAGAAACATTGATCGGGGCGGCGACATTTCCTCCGGGCGGGGCGGCGGTCGGCTCGGTCCAAGCTCTTGCTTCCGGCCCAAAAACAAAAAATCCTCCCAAAAACAGACAAAAAATAAGGGAGAATAGGGGGATTTTTGCGATTTTATCCTTTATAAGCATGGAAAAGGATTCAAATTTTTGTTTATATTTATTCAATATCTGGCCAAAACGAGCTTTTGACAGCCGGGCGTCTAAACTATATAATAACATAAGAAAGACTATTTTGTCCAGGATAATACGAAACATAACATAACCTTTGTCAATGATAAATAACAAAAGGGATAATAAAAGGCGTACGGCCTTACCTTGGCCTAAATTCTTGATCATTTCCGGACTGCTGATCGCCGCGCAAATTTTATTTATCACAGCTAATTACTTGGGGCGAGAATCAAAGAATGGAAAACCGGCCACGGAGCCTAAGATTCTGGGAGTCATCACGCCAGGCGAAAACGAACCCAAGGAATTCGAAAAACCGGAAAATTTCAACCGGACCGGAAAAATATTGAAAATAGAAGCCAACAAAATCAGCCTGGAATCGATCTACCTTCTTGACATGAAAATTGTCCAGGCGGTTTTAACCATCAGGACGGACCATAACACGAAAATACAAAAAAGAGACCTGGCTCAAATTTTTAAATCAGCGGACTCGGAAAACGCTGGAGTGGAAATGATGGAAATTAAAGACTTAAAAATCGGCGATAATGTGGTCGTCACGGCCGGCGAAAATATAAAATACAAAAATGATTTTCTGGCCGAAATTATCGAATTAAGATACGATTCAAGCGATAAAAATTAATATAAAATAAAGAAAGGAAAAATCAATATGTGGATCATTTATGTCCTGGTCGGAATAATCGTTGTCTTGATCTTCTGGCTGATCGGGGTTTACAACGCCCTTATCCGCTTGAAGAACCAGACTGACGAAGCCTGGTCGGATATTGACGTCCAGCTAAAAAGAAGGTATGACCTTATCCCGAATTTGATTGAAACCGTCAAAGGCTACGCCACTCACGAGCGCGAAGTTTTTGAAAACGTGACCAAGGCCCGGGCCCAAGCCATGGGCGCCCAGAATCCGGAGGAAAAAGGCAAAGCGGAAAATATGCTGACCGGCGCTTTAAAATCCCTTTTCGCGGTGGCGGAAAACTATCCGCAGTTGAGAGCGTCAGAAAACTTCGCTAAACTGCAGGATGAACTGTCCGACACGGAAAACAAGATCCAGGCCTCAAGACGCTTTTACAACGGCAATGTCCGCGACTTCAACACCAAAATTCAGGTCTTCCCTAATAACATGATCGCCGCTCGCCTGGGATTCAAAAATCGCGAATTCTTTGAACTGGAAGAAGAAGCGGCCAAACAAGCACCGAAGGTCAGTTTCTAGAAATTCAAAGCACCATAATCAAAACGCTATACCACACTTTGTCATTCCGGACTCGATCCGGAATCCCGTTAATTAAAGCAACTTGTTTTTTTAAACGAGACCCCGAATCAAGTTCGGGGTGACAGTTAGTATAAATTAACGTTATATTAGTTTTGTATTTTCAAATATGACAACATACGACTTCATCAGTTCAAACAAGCGCCGCAGTTTTTTCCTGATTTTTGCCTTTATCCTGCTGGTTTTAGCCTTGGGTTACTTTATCGGCCAATTCTCGGACGCGGGCTATGCCGGCCTGGTCTTTGCTTTGGTTATTTCCGGGATTATGGCTTTAATAAGCTGGTATTCCGGAGATAAGATCGCCCTTTGGACGGCCGGAGCCTCCCCTTTGCAAAAAGAAGAAAACCCTTATGTTTACCGTCTGGTGGAAAATCTTTGCATTACCGCCGGAATGCCGGTGCCAAAAATATTTATAATTAATGATCCTACCCCTAATGCCTTTGCCACCGGCCGCGACCCCAAGCATGCTTCTATCGCTCTAACCTCGGGAATAATCGAAAAATTGGAAAATGAGGAACTTGAAGGGGTTATCGCCCATGAACTTTCCCACATCAAAAATTATGATATCCGGCTGATGATGCTTGTCATTGTCCTGGTCGGAACCGTGACTTTAATCGGACAATGGTTTTTCCGTTTCAGATTATTCGGCGGCCGGCGCAACCGCAGTTCAGGCGGCGGACAATTCGCCCTCATTCTTTTGATAGTCGGCTTGGTATTTCTAATCCTCTCGCCGATTTTTGCCAAACTCCTTCAATTCGCCATCTCCAGAAAAAGAGAATATCTAGCTGACGCTTCCGGATCGCTTCTCACCCGTTACCCGGAAGGACTGGCCAGCGCTTTGCAAAAAATTTCGCAATATAAACAACCGCTCCTTCATGCCAACCAGGCAACGGCTCATCTCTATATTTCAAGTCCTTTCGGCGAAAAAGCAACCAAGGGCTTTAACCGTCTTTTTGCCACTCACCCGCCGATCGAAGAAAGGATCGCCGTTTTAAAGAAGATGGCGGAAATCAAGGAATAAATTCATAAATTTTTTCTAGTGGTCACATTATCGCTTTATCATGATTTAATCAAGGCTGTTTTGTTTTAGATATCAAGATATTAAGATATCAAGAATTTATATACACAAAGCTAATTTATTACTTAATATCTCAACATCTCGACATCTCAATATCTTATTATCGTCTTGATTTACACGTCAAATAAAGCTATAATACTACATACAAAATATGGACATTCCAGTCTTAAAAAAATTCACCCAGCACCTGAAAAATACGCTTAACGCCGCGGCCAAGCTCGCTTTAGAATTGAAAAACAAGTATATCAATCCGGAGCATTTTCTTTACGGACTTTTAAGCACTCGGGGCGGCATTGCCCATGACATTTTAGGAAAAACCAAATTAAGCCCTGAATTGCTAAAAATCGCCATTCGCGCCGCTAATGAACCGGCTCTTCATGATGATCTTGATCTCACGAAATTAAAATTTTCTCTAACGGCGAAAAAAGCCCTGGAAAAATCGGTCTTGACCGCCAACCGCTACAAGCATAAATACGTGGGCACGGAGCATCTGCTTTTTTCCCTGTTGGAGCTTAATGACGCTTCTTTGGCAAAAATCCTGGAAGAAAGCCATATTGACCGGGAAAACCTCAAAAAAAATCTCACCGCGATCTTGAAAAATACCTCCAAGTTTCCCGATCTCTCGGGATTTTTTGCCGAAGAAAAAGAAATGGAAAAGGAATTCGCCGGCCTTAAACCTTCCAAAACTCCGGCTCTTGATTTCTTTTCCCATGATCTGACCGACCCGGCTTTGCAAAAATCAATTGATCCCCTGGTCGGCCGAAGCCAGGAAGTGGAAAGATTGATCCATATTTTATCCCGCCGAACGAAAAATAATCCGATCCTGCTCGGGGATCCCGGCGTGGGAAAAACCGCCATTGTCGAAGGCTTAGCCAAAAAAATCCTGAAAGGCGAAGTGCCGGACGTTCTGGCCAAGAAAAAAATTCTTTCTTTGGATTTGGGAATGGTCGTGGCCGGCACCATTTACCGCGGCGAATTTGAAAGCCGCTTAAAACAGGTGATCGAGGAAATCCGGGCCGATGAAAACATCATCCTTTTTATTGATGAGATCCATAACATCATCGGCACCGGCTCAGCCACCGGCTCCATGGACGCCGCCAATATTTTAAAGCCGGCCCTGGCCAAAGGCCAGATCCGCTGCATCGGCGCCACCACCCTGGAAGAATTCAAAAAAAACATTGAATCCGACCCGGCCTTGGAAAGACGCTTCCAGCCCATCATTATTAAGGAATCTAACGTGGCAGAAACCCTGGAAATACTTGCGGGTGTAAAAAAGAATTTTGAAGACTATCACCACGTAAAAATAAATGAAGACGCGTTGACGGCCGCGGTCAAACTTTCTTCGCGCTATATTCAAGACAAATTTTTGCCGGATAAGGCCATTGACCTGATTGACGAAGCCGCCGCCAAAATTAAAGTCAGCGCAAAAACAAGCCCGCTTTTAAAGAAAATCAAAGCTAAAGAAAAAGAGCGGGAAAAATTAGAAAGAGAAAAAGAACAGGCCGTTTTAAAAGAGAATTTTGACGAGGCCCTGGCTCTTAAGCAAAAAGAAGGTCAGCTTAAAATTGATTTGAACAAACTTGGGGAAAAATACGCCAAAGAAACAACCGGCTATGTCGGGGAAATAACGGAAAAAGACATCGCGGAAATAATTTCCAAGATCACCGGCGTGCCCTTGGCCGAATTAGTGAAATCAGAAAAAGAAAGACTGGTTAACTTGGAAAAAGAACTGGGGAAATTCATTATCGGCCAAAACGAAGCGACCAAAGCGATCGCCGATTTCATCCGCCGCTCCCGGGTCGGACTTTCCCATCCCAACCGCCCGCTTGGCTCTTTTATTTTTTTAGGGCCTTCGGGTGTGGGCAAAACAGAAATGGCTAAAGTGCTGGCTAAGGTGGTTTTTGAGGATGATAACGCTCTCATCCGCCTGGACATGTCGGAATTCACGGAAAGCTTCAATATCTCCAAACTGATCGGCGCCCCGGCCGGCTATGTCGGCTATAAGGAAGGGACAAAATTATCCGACCAGGTAAAAAGAAAACCTTATTCCGTGGTGCTTTTTGACGAAATGGAAAAAGCCCATCCTGATGTTTTTAATCTTCTCCTGCAGATCCTGGATGAAGGCCATCTGACCGACGCCGTGGGCAAAAAGATAAATTTCAAAAACACGATCATCATCATGACCTCGAATGTCGGCCTGAAAAACCTCAATCAGCTGGCCGGCATGGGCTTTGAAACGGAAAACGAAGACACAAAAAAGAAATGGCAGGAAAAATACGAAGCCATAAAAAATCAGGTTCTTAAAGACCTGCGCGAAAAATTTCGTCCTGAGTTTTTAAACCGGGTGGATAAAACTATCGTTTTTAAGCCTTTGGATGACGCTGCCGTGGAGAAAATAGTGGAATTGCAAATCAGAGAATTAGGCGAAAGACTGAAAGAGAAAAATATCACGTTTACGCTCAATAGCCGGGCGCGCGCCAGCTTGGCCAAAAAGGCTTTTTCCCCTGATTCCGGGGCGCGCGCCGTCCGCAAGTTAATTCAGGAGCTGATAGAAAATCCGCTGGCGGAAAAAATACTTACCGGTGAAATCAAGGAAGGCGATCGTCTTGACATTCTTTTAGAAAAAGATAATATTAAATTAGCCAAAGCCAAATAGCTTTTTGGTGGCCAGATAACCCTTTAGAGTCTTTTCTAAAATAAAAGACTTATTTATTATGCTTATTAAATACAACCAAATAAAAAAATTCCTGCTGGATCTCATCTTTCCGGTCTTTTGTGTAGATTGCAATAAAGAGGGTGAATGGCTTTGTGTAAGATGCCTTAAAAAAATAAAGTTCAAAGAGCCATTTTTGCCTTTGAAAAATGGCTCCGGTCTAAACGGCTTGATCATCATGGCTGATTACCAAAATGAAACGGTTAAACAAGTGATCCATCTTTTAAAATACAATTTCGCTTATGATTTAAGAACAGCCATAGGAAGCCTGCTGGCCGATTTCATTAAAAAAAGCCGCATTAATTTTCCGGCCCAAACCCTGGTTATTCCCATTCCCCTGCACAAAAAACGTTTGCGATGGCGGGGATTCAACCAGGCCCAGATCATCGGCGAAGAGCTGGCGAAAATTTTTTCTTTTAAAGTATCCATTGACAATCTGCGCCGGATAAAATATACTCAGCCGCAAGTGGAACTTGATGCCAAGGCGCGAAAAAACAATATTATTGACGCCTTTATGCTTCATAATCCTCTTGAAATTTCCGGTCAATCTGTTATTCTTATAGATGACGTTTATACGACCGGCAGTACCATGAAAGAGGCGGCCAAAGTTCTAAAAAAAGCCGGGACGAAAGAAGTAATCGGATTCGTGATTGCGAAAGGTTAAAAATTATTAATAAACGTAGGGAATCCTATAAAACGTGGAGAGGTGGCCGAGTGGCTGAAGGCGGCAGGTTGCTAACCTGTTATGCGGGTTTAAATCCGTATCGCGAGTTCGAATCTCGCCCTCTCCGCCAACCTACGCTCCTTTGGAGCTTCGGTTGGCAGGCCTAGGTATATTTATTGGAAAATAATGTGGTATGTATATATTTTAAAAAGTAGAAAGTTGAATAATTGGATATATGTGGGTTCAACTAATAAATTGTCCCGAAGAATTAAAGAACATCAAGAGAGTAAGTGTCTATCGACTAAACCCTATATGCCAATTTATGTAGTTGCTTATATCGCTGTCATTTCTGTAAAAGTAGCTCGATCACTGGAAAAATACTTGAAAACTGGCTCAGGAAAAGCGATTTTAAAGAAAAGAATTTTAAGCGACGAAACTTTAGTGTAGTCGCTCTCGCCCTCTCCGTTTAAAAAATAAATATTCTTATTACTTCCGCGTCAGAACGGAGGGGTGCCAGAGCGGTTGAATCCCGTCATTCGGCGGGACAAGTGGGACGGTCTTGCCACCCCGCCGTAGGGGGGTCACGCCCGAGGCGGGAAAAACCTTACATAAAATATATCTGGTGGGATGGCTGAGTGGCTGAAGGCGCTGGTCTTGAAAACCAGAGTCGCTGCAAGGCGACCGCAGGTTCAAATCCTGCTCCCACCGCCATCAATATTAAATAATATAAATAAGAGGAATAAATTTATGCCCGAAGAACAAAAAAAAGAAATAGACCACGGCGAAACGCTCGCGACTTGGACTTTCCCGGAATTTACCGCCCACCAAAGGGGCAAGGTTTGGTATGTTTCCATAATCATCATTTGCGCCGCGGCTCTGATCTGGTCGCTTTTTACCGCCAATTATCTTTTTTCTCTTATTATCATCATTATCGGCTTTATATTGGTCCTGCAAAACCGCCAAAAAGCCAGTCTTCTTTCCTGTCAGATCAAAGAAGACGGCCTGGAAGTCGGGCGCAACTTCTATAATTTTAAGGATATAAAAAAATTCTATATCATCTACCAGCCGCCGGAAGTAAAAACTCTTTATTTTGATTTTAAAAACACGCTTCGCCCGACCCTGCCTCTCCCCTTACAAGACCAAAATCCTTTGAAAGTCCGCGAAATCCTGAAAAAATATCTGGAAGAAGACCTGGAAAAAGAGGAAGAGCCGGCTTCCGACGCTATTACCCGCTCGCTGAAGATATAGGTTGAACTGTTGAAATTGTTAAAAATGTTAAAGATGTTGATTTGCTTGTGATATTATTTTAAAATAACTTCAACAATTTTAACAATTCAACAACTTTCTGCCACCACCCCTGCCCTCGTCGTTCAACGGATAGGACGCAGGATTGCGGATCCTGCAATAGAGGTTCGATTCCCCTCGAGGGCATAGGCGGCGGCGGATAAATATGAGATGCCGTTATTACCCTTGACGGTATTATTAAGTTATTTGACAAAAATAGCTATCTTTGGTTAAATACTTTCATCGATAATTGTTACGGCTTTCCGAAAAAAGCCGAAAGTTCGTTTCACTTGCTGGACTTAGGAGGTTGACATGACAAGAAGTCCAGTCATCGAAAGATTCCTGTCTTTGGTCGGTTTCGACACCCAATCGGTGGAAACCGCTCCTGGTCAGGAAGCTCGACATCCGTCAAGCCCAGGCCAAGAGGTTCTGGCGACACACATCAAGGAGCAGATCGCCTCTTTCCCGGGTTTCCAACCGGAAATGCTTACCATTTTCGCCGACGGATCATTCGTTGTCCAGATACCGGCTTCCCAGGGCTTTGAAGGGAAACCGCACGTCGCCTTCGCGGCCCACCTCGACACGTACTACAACTTCTCCGGCGCAACCAAGCCGATCATCCGCGTGAACTACTCCGGAGGAGACATCACGCTTCCCAACGGCGGAACGGTCATCACGGCGGAAGATCTAAAAGGCCTGGAAGGCAAGACTATCATCACGAGCGACGGAGGAAGCGTGCTCGGTTCGGATGACAAGGCTGGGGTCGCCGCCATCATCGAAGTCCTCAAGCAGATCCTTGAAGGCAATGGCGGTTCGCATGGGCCGCTCACTTTCTGGTTCTGCGTGGACGAGGAGATCGGGCAACTGGACATCTCTGTCCTGCCCGAGGATCTCGTGAAATCCTGGGCCATCCTCTGGACGGTCGACGGATCGGAAGTCGGTAAGATCGACATCGGCTGCTTCGTCTGCCGGAAGATCTTCGCCACCTTCAAGGGCGTCGACAGCCATCCCGGCGAGTACGGAAAGAAACTCAAACCCGCTCACTACGCGGCGATCTGGCTGGCGGCGGCTATCGGCACAGACGGCCAGTACCTCACCCCAATGGAAACCAGCGGTCTCGAATCGTTCCACTATGTCACCTCCATCGAGGGAAACGCTTCCAAGGCCACGGTCATCCTCGTCCCCAGGACTTTCGATAAGGATGAGTCCGAAGAGATGGCCAAGGAAATCCGCGAGCTGGCCGAGCGGGCCGCCACGGAATACGGGGTCGAATTCACCTTCGAGGACAAGCTGATGTGCGGCAACACGGTGGAGGGGATCGAGGCGAACCGTCCGCTCGTTCAGGTCGGCGTCAACGCGCACGAAGGCCAGGGATTCGAGGTCATCGAGCACCAGTGCCGTGGCGGCACGGATGGCGCCATGATCAACATGAAGTATCCGGATCTGCCCGCTCCCAACATGGGTCACGGCGGCCGCCTTTTCCACGGTCCCAGCGAGTTCCTCGTCGTCGAGGAGCTGGAAGCGGTTCCGAACATTATCATGGACATGATCGCAGAATACGCCGTGTTTGCCGAGTAAACAAACAACGGCAAGTTAGGAGGAATCAAACACACTGGGAGAAACCTTTTCTCCCAGTTTTTTTATTTATTAATATTTGATATAATATAAAAGTACCTTTTTCTTCTTAAGATTATCCGGAAAGGGGTGTCCAAGAAAGAAATAGAAGGGGGGTGATAAGCGCACCACTGTTAGTGACAGGATAATCTTTAAGAAGAAACCAGTCGTGTAAATTTGGCTTTTCCACAGGGGAAACACGGAGGTAGTACTTTATATGAATGGACTCAACCTGAAGGCCAGTGATATCAAGGACGCAAGCCAGAGCAAGAAGATGAACGGCGCGCCCCTCGATGCAGAGGGCAGCTTGGCCTAGGACGTCGCGATTGTCCTTAAAGCCATAGCACTGAATAACGCGTCAAGCAGTAGAAAGGGTGCCCCAACAGTGGCGGCACCCTCTTTTTTTATTCATTTTTAAATTACACTTTCTAATTTTCCTAGCCACTTCAGTGGCGTAAGCCAGGGAAAACTAACCCGACTGAAGTCGGTTTGAAGGTTTGAACCGGGACTAGGCGGATTTAGGAATCCGCCCTTCTCCCAAAAATAAGATATGTGCTAAAATTAAAGCATGCTCACCCTTAATTCCGATATTTCCGAAATCCCGAAAGTCGGGCCGGCCATGGCTAAAAGAATCAAATCTTTAGGCCTGGAGAGCGTTTCCGACCTGCTTTTTTATTTCCCCTACCGCTGGGAAGATTTTTCGCAAATTATAAAAGTCAACCAGGTGCGGCCGCATGAGATCTGCACTATCCGCGGCAAGGTCCAGCTCATTACCGGCCGCCGCAGTTTCCGAAGGAGAAGGATGTTCATCACGGAAAGCCTGGTGGCGGACGACACCGGCTCGATCAAAGTCATCTGGTTCAACCAGCCGTACCTTTCAAAAATTTTAAAAACCGGCGATGAGATCATCTTGTCCGGCAAAGTGACGATGGATTATCTGACCCCGGAATTTACTTCCCCGTCTTTTGAAAAAGTGAAAAAAGAGCAGACGCATACCGGCCGGATCGTGCCGGTCTATTCCCTGACGGCCGGAATTTCCCAGCGGCAGATGCGATTTTTCCTTAAAACCGTCCTGCCATTGGCAAAAAATATAACCGATTTTCTTCCGGCGGAAATCATCAGATCAAACCGCTTAATGCCGCTTTCTTTGGCCTTAAAACAGATCCACTTCCCTGACCGCCATGAAATACTTTCAAAAGCGGCCCAGCGGCTTAAATTTGACGAGCTGTTTCTAATCCAAGCGCAGGTATTGCAGAATAAAATGTATCTTGATAAAGCGAAGGCTCCGAAAGTGAAATTCCTGGAAAGTGTTTCCCAGGAATTCGTCAAATCCCTTCCGTTCAAACTGACTAACAGCCAAAAAAAGACGGCCTGGCAGATCCTGCGCGACCTGGAAAAACCAAGCCCCATGAACCGGTTGCTTTCCGGCGATGTCGGCTCCGGCAAGACCATTGTCGCGGTCATGGCCATTTTAAATACAGTCAGAAACGGCTTTCAGGCCGCGTATATGGCCCCCACGGAGATCCTGGCCCGCCAGCATTTTGAAAAAATAAGAATGTTCTTAAAACCGTTCCGCGTAAAAACCGCCCTGCTTACCCGTAGTTTTAGGGAAAGCGGCGGCAGAAAAATAAGTAAATCCGATTTGATGAAGAAAATAAAAAATGGCGGGGTTGAATTGATCATCGGCACACACGCCCTGATCCAGGAAGAAGTTAACTTTAAAAATCTGGCCCTGGTGATCATTGATGAACAGCACCGGTTCGGCGTGGCCCAAAGAAAATCTCTACGGGAAAAATTCTCAACCGAACATAAATTAATTTCCCATCTCTTATCCATGACCGCCACGCCGATCCCCCGAAGCCTGGCCCTGACGGTTTACGGCGACCTTGATTTATCTATAATTTCCGAGATGCCTGCCGGACGCAAAAAAATATTAACCAAAGTGGTCAACCCGGAAAAACGAATTAAAGCCTATGATTTCCTGCGAAAACAAATTAACGACGGCCGGCAGATTTTCGTCATTTGTCCTTTGATCGAACCCTCGGATAAATTAGGCGTCAGATCCGTCAAGCAGGAGTATGAAAAGCTGAAAAACGAAATATTTGCCGATCTGAAGATCAGCCTGATACATGGCAAGCTAAAATCGGCGGAAAAAGAAAAAGTGATGAATGATTTTAAAAACAATAAAATAAATATACTGGTTTCCACTTCGGTAATTGAAGTCGGCATTGATATCCCTAATGCCACGGTAATGATGATCGAAGGGACGGAGCGTTTCGGTCTGGCCCAACTGCATCAGTTCCGGGGCCGGGTCGGCCGAAGCAGTCATCAATCCTATTGTTTTCTTTTTACGGAAAGCGACAGCCCGAAAACGATCGAACGGCTGGCCGCTTTGGAAAGATCAAACGACGGCTTTTACCTGGCGGAATTTGATCTGAAAACCCGCGGCCCGGGGGATTTCACCGGAATAAGACAATCTGGTTTACCAGACTTCCGTATGGCCTCGCTGTCTGACGTCAATTTGATCGCCCAGACCCGGGCCGCGGCCAAAGCCTTAATTGAAAATGATCCGGAATTAAATAATTATCCCCTACTTAAGCAAAAAATAGGCGACTGGCAAAAAGAGATGCACGGAGAATGAAATTAACCCTGAACTCTGAACTTAGAACAAAGGATTTTTTGGCTTATCTTAAAGAAATATTTGACTTGAGTTCAGAGTTCTAAGTCCAAAGTTCAAAGTCAACCTTGACAATATTTTCAAAATAGTTTAGGATAAAAAGTACTTTTGAGCTCATTTTTACACGCTAGTATACGGGGGGAATGGACTCTGACGACGGACCACCTTTGCAGAGGGCTCGAATGGGCTTAGTGGACGCCTGCATACGTTTGATCAGCTTGAATGGCAGTTCCGGCCGATCATATTGTATTGTAAGCGCTCATATTTGTATGTGAGACCGTCAGATGACGAAATGACCCCCTTTGATCTTTCCACTAATCCACTCCTTCTTTCCGAAGGAAACTAAAGGCAAAACACCGACTTTATAAAAAGTCAAGGAGGTGACAAATACGTTAATTCTGAATTTTGAGGTTGTCTGCAAGACCTTACTAAATCGGAGGAACTGCCATGTCCGAGACTTTACTCAAGACACTCGAAGAGTCCGGTTCAACTCATGTTGACGATCTGTTGGCGAAACGCGCCGCAGAAAGGCGTTCTGAACAACTCAAAATGAGGTCGCTCCGAGTGGTACAGGGGATCGGGATTGAAGATCCCTTGTGCGATACCTGCAAAGGACCGATAGACCAGCAAAGATGGGAAGCTATTAGGGATCTTCCCAAACGAGACTGCCGTTCCTGCGCTGGTCTACTGCCCCTCCGGAAAAAAGGAGGGAAGAGAGGAAGGGGTTAAGATCGTTCATTCTATAAGCCCCCAAGCTTTATTACAAGAAGCCACATCATGGGGGCTTCTTTTTTTACGCAAAAAAATCAGGCCTTACCTGATATTATTTATTATTAATAACCGAATACTTCTTTAATAGCCTCGGGTAAATTTTTGACGCGGACAAGATTTAATTTCGACTGGCCGATTTTGGCATTCGCACTTAATATCACTTTATTGAATCCCATTTTTTCAATTTCATTCAGCCTTTTGTCGATCTGGGAAACCGTGCGGATCTCCCCGCCCAAACCGATTTCGCCCAAGACGACTGTTTTTTCCGGAATGATCTTATTTTTAAAAGCCGAAGCGATAGCCAAAGCCACGGCCAGATCCACGGCCGGTTCGGTCACTTTAAAGCCGCCGACCACGTTGACATAAATATCCTGGTTGCCCAAAGACAAGCCGCAGCGCTTGGCTAAGACCGCGATGATCATTTGCAGCCGGTTGTAATCCACGCCATTGGCTGTTCTTCTCGGCAGGCCAAAAACCGTGGTATTGACCAAAGCCTGGATCTCCACTAAAAAAGACCGCGAGCCTTCCAAAATGGCGGCCACGCAGGAACCGGCGGATTTCTGCCGTTCCGCCAGGAATACTTCCGAAGGATTTTTTACCTCGATCAAGCCTTCGGCCCGCATGTCAAAAACTCCCACTTCATTGGTGGAGCCGAAGCGGTTCTTCGTGCTGCGCAAGATCCGGAACGCGTGGTACTTGTCCCCTTCCAGATATAAAACCGCGTCCACCAGATGCTCCATGGACTTAGGCCCGGCCAAGACCCCTTCCTTGGTCACGTGGCCGATGATAATAATGGTGATATTGTTTTTTTTGGCCAGCTCCAAAAGTTTCACCGTGCAGACCCGCACCTGGCCTTGGCTTCCTGCTTCAGATGGCAGATCCTCCCAAAAAATGGTCTGGATGGAATCAATGATCGCCAGTTTAGGCTTAGCCTTGTCCAAAGTGGCGATAATATTATCAATGTTTGTTTCCGATAAAAACTTCAAATTCCCGGATTTCAGGCCGATCCGGTCCGCCCGCAGCTTGATCTGCTCCGGTGATTCTTCCCCGGAAACATAAATGGTTTCGGCGTCCAATAAATTTATCATCTGCAGAACCAGGGTGGATTTGCCGATCCCCGGCTCGCCGGTCATCAAAACCAAAGAACCCGGCACCAGGCCGCCGCCTAACACCCGGTCTAATTCGGCTAAGTTAGTCTTGAAACGCTCAACCTCTTTGCCTTCAATTGAACCGAAATCGGTCAGCTCCCCGACCTGGCCGGCCGTAATCTGCCGGCGGTCCGGAGCCTGCTTTATTTCCGGCGCTAAAGTCCCCCAGGCGCCGCACTCCAGGCACCGGCCCAGCCATTTAGGGCTTTGGGCTCCGCATTTGCTGCAGGCGTAAACAGTGTTTTTCTTTAACTTATTTTTCATATCAGATATTATAGGCTGGGAGTGTTATAAACGCCCGGCGGGCAAGGAGTGGAAATACGTATCGCCTCAAAATGCCACCACTCCCCGCAATAGCGATAAAAACCCGCTTTCTGCATGACTTTCTGTAAAATAGTCTGGGGACCGTAGTCCGGACTGCTCATTGGGGCATTGTTTATCGTGGATAATTTTGTGCATGATGAATCATCATTACCAATTTTATAACATAAGTCTACGGCCAGACCGCTGACATGCGGCGATTCACAGCTAGGTTTGGCCGCCGGGCTGCAATTACCGATCTTTTTACATTCTTCTGAACAGCCTAAGCCCTTGTATTGCTCATAACAATCATAAAGTTTTTGCTGTAATTCCAGGGGGCGCCAAGCGCTCATGACCACTATCTTCATGTTTTGTTTTATCAATTCCTTGGCGGCTTTATCCAGCATAGGAATGACTTGGCTGCGGATTTGGCAGTCACCAGAACATCTACTGCTAATTTCAATGTAATCTTTATTGATATAATCACTTATTTTAACCATCTCGCTGTCGGTGGGACATTGACTGATAGATATCGCTTCTTTTTCTAATAATTCCCGGGGGATGATATTCAGCGAAATAGTGCTCCATTTAACCAAACCGGGGTTTATGGCGTAAAGCAGAACATAGGCGGTTAAAGTCAGTACCAAGCCGATTAAGGCCCCGTTCATGGTGGATTTGGCTTTTTCAATCCGGCTGGCATTGCCCGAGGCGGTGACCCATTGAAAACCGGAAAAAAGGATCATCACAGTGGCCAAAATGCCGGCCGCGGCGGCGAAATAACGGTAAAAAGCGGATATATATTCTCCAATAGTGTTGCCGGTCACTTCTTTTGCCCCTTCAAAACCCGGTAAAGGCTGCTGAAGAGTAATTTTGCCAACACCCAGTGTCTCCGCCGCCGGCTGACCTTTCGCAATACAAAAAATCTGTGATTTAACCGGGTCAGACTGCAAACAACAATAAGAGGCGGCGCAATCGCAGACAATTTTTTCGGTATATTTATCGCCGCAAAGATTATTGACGCAAGAAACAGGGTAATAATCCATAGTTGGAGGATCACAAGCCTTTAAAACCCCGTAATCCGGATCAATGATGACTTCCTGGGCATGAATTGGCGGTGGAAATAAAAATACTGCCAATCCTAAAACTAAGAGAAAAAAGAAAATATCTATTTTTATTGTCTTACGCATTTATTTTATCAACTCCTCGTTAATGATCTTCTTTAGTTGTTCATAGGTCGGCAATTCGGTGAACACATATTGATTGACGTAAAAATGCGGAGTCCCGTTCACCCCCAAGCCTGTTCCCTCGTTAATATCCGCCTCAATTAATTTTATGGTTTCGTGGTTGTTCACGCAACTGGCAAATCTATCTATATCCAAACCGATTTCCTCCGCCAAGACCACATACAAATCACTCGATAGATTTCTCTGATTCTCGAAGATCTTGTCATGCATCTCCCAGAATTTCCCCTGTTTTTGGCTGCAGCGGGCGACCTCCGCCGCGGTCATAGCCTGGGCATGAATGCTGTAAATAGGAAAATCTTTCCAAACGATCCGGATATCCTCTTTATATTCCTCTTTTAATTTATTGAAAGAAACAGCCAGCTCGGCGCAAAATGGGCATTCAAAATCGCCGAATTCTATAATCTGAATTTTAGCCTTTTTATCGCCTAGGGTCGGAGACTGGCGGCTTACTTCCGGAAAATCATATGTTTTCGTTTTTCTGGAAAAAGAAAAAACGGAGATCGCCAAAATCAGCAAAACAACCAGGCTTAAGACAATGAGAATATTAATGCTTAATTTTGATTTATTCATGAAAGGCTTATTTCAGTCTGATTTGGTAGAGCCGGCCGGTCGTTTGATCGGTAAAGTATAGCAGGTCTTCGCCTGAAGAAAGAAAGATCTTATCCGCCGTAAAAGTGCCGTAACCCGAACTATCGACCGGGAGAGCAAGAAGAGTTTTTACCCCCGTATTTAAGTCGATTTTATAAAACTCATCAGCCACGCCATTGGTTATTTCCGGATAAAGATCGCTGCCGGAAGGCAAATAGGTGGGCACGGCGCAGTATATGGTGTCTAAACTGCCAAAGGCGCATTTATCCGGCCAGGTCTGGATGTCTAATTCCTGGGGCGATCCGCCTAGATTGGCCAGGGTGCCGTCCATCACCCAAAGAGTGGGGTTATAACTGGTGTTTGAGCTGGAAATACTGTATAGGATTTTATCACCGCCCGGAGACCAGCGGCCGTTAAAATTAAGGCCGTCAACTTTTACCGCCGGAAAATTTTCATTATTCAGGCCTAAAAAAATAATATCTTGTTCCGTCGACGTGCTGGTATCCGTATAGTAGGCCACCATCTGGTTGTTCGGCGACCAGTCAACTTTGACTAGATTCGTCTTATCGCCCAAAGCCTCCACTACTTGGGCGCCGGAGCCGTCAGGGTTGGAGACCGCGAGCCAATTTTCATCAGGCTGGGCTCCCACATATTTATAGGCGATTTGACTGCCGGAAGGAGAAAAAGAAAATTCAGTGGTTTCCCTCGGCAAACTATACTGTTTATCCTGGTTGAAATCATAGACAATTTTTGACCCGTCAGGGAAACTCAAAACCGCTTTATCGCGTGCCGGCGACCAATAGATTTTATCCACCTGAGGATACTTTTGCTGGGTTAAAAGGGTTTCGCTGGAGCCGTCGGCCGCTTTCTTTTTGAACTCGCCGGTGTATTTATCATAATAAATAATATCTTTTTTATTGCCGGCCATCACCAGATCCTGAGTGCTCTGGCTGATGATCTCTTTGGCCGAGGTATAACCGCCCGCCGCCACTTCCGAAGGCGGCTGATAAACGCCGTTGATATTGGGCAAAACCCCATTGACATTCGCTTGGCCGTTTATATTGGCCTCCGGCCGATTGATAAGATTCACATTGGGCAGCACCCCGTTGACATTATAATTGCTGATGTTGGCATTCGGCGTCGGCGCAAAAAACAGGCGGAAAACAAAATAGCCGAAACCGACGGCTATGCCGAGAAAAATGACGACTAAAACGATTTTTTTCCAAAGAGTCATAAATTTTATTTATTGAAAATTTACCATTGTTAAATCCAAAGGCACGCAACATTTATTACTGCAGGAGGCTTGTCCAGTTTTATAATTCCCAGGCATGTTATTAAAACCAGTGCTCAAACCTAAAATAGCGTCATTACAGCTCACTTCTTCATAATTAAATTTTGGGATTAAATTACAGGCCACCAACGAACAGACAATGTCGCTTTTACTGATAGAGGCGCAGCAAACCGCATCTAAACCAAAACCAACCCGGTTAGTGTCATTGCAGGGAAAAGTCATTTTTACGATTTTGCCGGTATAAGGCACGTCGGATTCAATTTCCTTGGGTTCCCCTTTATCCCAGCAAGCGGTTTCCGAATCGTTATTGGAGCCGCCGTACTGGCAAGAAATTCTTAGTTTCGTACTACTGCCGCAGGTTTTCAAAATATTCGGATCCATCAAATAGCCAAAGTAACATTTATCCGGATAACCAATGGTTGGCATCCAGGACGTCGCGATCATTTTTAATTTAGTCGTTCGGTCAATCTGCCGGCAAATATAGGAAGGGTAGCCACCAGCCTTACTAAAGACATCGTCAATCTGCTGACATTTGCCCGGCTCCGTGTTCTCGCAAAGCTCTTTCGCGTTTTGACAGTTAAAGGTGTCATTGTCGAAATTCGGGCCGCAAACTTCACCCGTTACCGAACAATAATGGCCGAGGCATTCCCCGCTGCCGTCTTTAAATTGTAAAATTTTCCCGCAATCCAATGCTGGGCTGTCTTTAGTCAGAGTAACGCCGGCTTTTTGATACTCATCATAAATAGCCAGCTTATCCAAAGTGAATTGCCGGCAAAAAACCGCGGAAAGATATTCCGATTTAACCGGCGTCAGATAAAGGCTGTTAAAACTTACAAGATCCGGATTAATGGTCCTTAAAAGAACATAAGAAGTAAGGGTTAAAACTAACCCTATTAGCGCGCCGTTCATGGTGGATTTGGCTTTTTCGATCCGGCTGGCGTTGCCCGAGGCCGTGACCCACTGGAAACCGGAAAATAATATCATCACCGTCGCTAAAATTCCGGCGGCGCCGGCGAAATATTTGTAAAATTGGGAGATGTATTCACCGATATCATTAACACAGTATTTCCCCTGGCTTTTATAAGGCTCCGTCTGGCAGGGCTCGGTGAAACCGTAGATAGGAACCTGCAAAGGGATTTCTTTAATAAAGGTTTCGGTCGCGGCCTGAGCCTTGACTTCCACGGGTTTAAAGAATAATATGGTAATTAAAAAAACGGGAAGAAGAATAACAAATAATTTTTTTTGATACGGCATACAATAAATATGATTAAAAAATTTCACAGATTATTATTATTTATTTGCAGACTTTAAAGATCCCTCCAGATTCTCCTATCATCCGAAAGAATGCGGCCGCCTGTAAGTAACCCATATCGCTTCTGAAACCACAGGGATCATTCTTGGCGTAAATGATTAAACCCGCCAATATTACACCCACGACAATGACAATAAAAATAATCAACCATATCCACCAGCTAACTGATAACAAGGCGGCGCCGATCGGTCCAATAACCACGCGAAGAAGCCACTGCCAACCTTTTTTCACCGCTTGTTTTGCCCCCTCCTTGATCATTTTCTGCAGGTATTCTTTTTTCGCTTTTTCTAAGTCTTGTCTAAATTTTCTCGCCCAATTAGATTGTTCGTCATCTCCGGAAGGAGGATAAGAAAGGTTGACAGAATCATCATCATCGGACGATTCGCCTCCTGTCTTTTTTTCCGCCGGCGATTGGGGGAACGGCGCAGACGAGGGAGACGGATTAATCCCTTTTCCTTTTTCCTCCTCTCCGCCACCCTTTTTCTCGTCCGGCGGATAAGAATAATTAGAAGGCGACTCCTCGTCCGGCGATTCAGGGGACGGTTCGGCTGATGATTCAGGATAATTAACCGGCGAAGGCGACGGCTGACTGCCTTCTCTTTTGCTGGCTAATTTCCGACTGTCAAGCTCGCGGGCAATATTCCTCTCTTGATTATTTCGATTAAGATTTTTTTTTGGTTTTGGCGGCATATAAAAAAACCTTTTGTCTATTGGGTATTAATTTTATCTTGCCAGGTCGCCTGATTGACCAGCCAGGTCTCGCCCTCTTTTTTAAATTGTAAAAGTAAATTTTGAAAATAACTGGCCGTTTCGGCGGTTTCGTTTCTCTCTGTCCGCTGGGCCGTTACCTGGCAATTCGCTTTTTGGGGAGTTATACCGGTAATATTTTCGGCGACCACTTTGGTAAAAATGGCGAAATACGGGGCGTTTACCGCTTTCACCTGCTCCCGGGCGACAAACTGATCAGTTTCGTTCTGCAAAGAAGCGGTCATCCCGCTTTTTAAATCGATAAAGCTCTGAAAATCATTATTGTTCGAGTAACTGCCGTAGCGTTCGGCAAAAGTAAAGCAGATTTCTTTAATAATGGCTTCATCCGTAATTACGGCGGCGTTGGTATTTTGGTTTGAGTTAATATTGCCATCCGCGTTAGCGTTTGCATCCGAGCCTGAATTATTATTTTCGTTCAAGACCCCCTGGTTATTATTGGCATTAACCGATTCACTGGGCCAGAAATAAAAATAGTAAACCGCCGCTCCGCCTAAAAGAACGATCAGCGTCAGGGAAAGAATAATTATTTTTTTCATATAGTTTTATAATAGCTTATAAATATACAAGGTATTTAGCCTAGCCCTTCCGAGTCGCGGGTAATATTCAATTCGTCTTTTTGGCGGGGCTGAACATTTCGGCCGACTTTTTCCTCCGGCCCTGTCTGGCTTTCTTCGGCCGCGCCTGCCTCACCGCCCAGCTGACGTTCAAATTCCTTTTTCGCCGCTTCAATTTCCAGCAGCTGCCGGGGGTCGGAAGTGATAAGCTGGTCTTCGGTATAAGAAGCGACGACTTTAATGGCCGCGTGGCGGGTGCCGGCGAAAAATATCCCTTCGCCGACGCCGCATTCCAAAAGCAAATAGCGCTCTCCCTGGGTTAAAAGAAATGTTTTGGCGATAATATCAATGCCGGCCGGAGATTGCTTCATCAAAAGCTGCAGGGCGGAGTTATTGACGATCGCCTGGCCGTAAGGTGAGCGCAAGAAATCATTGACATCCTGAGTGATAGTAGTAACCCCGAGATAATATTTGCGGCAGCGCTTGACCAAAGCGTAAATAAATTTGGCGGAATCCTCGTTCTGCATCAGCCACCAGGCCTCGTCGATCACCAGCACTCTTTTTTTCATCTTGGAGCGCACCACGTTCCAGATATAAGAAACGATCATGGAAATGCCGATGGCCCGCAGCTCATCTTCTAAGTCTCTGACGGAAAAAACCACCAGCTGATTATTCACTTCCACATTGGTCGGGCTGTTAAAAAGTCCGGAAAACGTTCCTTCAGTGTATTTTTTCAATCTTTCGGTCAGTTCTTCGGCCCCGACCATCCCTTCCAGAACATCCTGAAGGTCTTTCATTAAAGGCGGCTCAATTTTTGAAAGATCAGAATCAGGGGTAATATCCTTATTGGAGTAAGTCTCCAAAAGGGCCCGGTCAATGATAGAATCCTCCTCATGGGTCAGTTCGCCCAGCATCAGACGAAGCAAGGATTTTAAGGTAATGACGGCCGAACGGATAATATCAGCCGTTTTCTCCCCTCCGTAAACCGCTTTAGGCAGATCGAACGGATTGATGCGGCTTTCGGAATTCAGGGAAATATTAATGTAGGTGCCGCCGACCGCGTCGCAAAGATATTTATACTCCATTTCCGGGTCAACGATGATCACGTCGGTGCCGAACATCAGGCTGCGCAGGACTTCCAGTTTCACGGCGTAGCTTTTCCCCGAGCCGGAAACGGCGAAAACATTCAAATTGGCGTTTTCCAGGGAAAAACGGTCAAAAAGGATAAGGCTGTTGTTATGCCGGTTAATGCCGTAAAGGATGCCGTTGTCCGAAGATAGGTCCGCGGAAATAAAAGGGAAAGAAGAGGCGCAAGGCGAGGAATTCATATTAAAAGTGACTTGCAATTCATCCAAGCCTAAAGGCAGAGTGGAATTGAAACCCTGCTCCGCCTGAAAAAGAACCCTCTTTGTGTAAATAAGAGTGGAGCCGAAGATTGATTCTATTTTTTCAGTCAGGCGGTCCAATTCATCTTTCTTATCGGCGTAAAGAGTGAGGTAAAGGGCGAATTGGAAAAATTTTTCCGTGCCTTGGGTCAGATCATCCCTCAGTTTTTCAATATCTTTTAAGGCGGTTTCCCGCATCGGGTCCCGCGGCGCGCCTTTTTCCGCGTCGGACAAAATCTGCGCTTCAATGGCGCCGACCCGGTTTTTCAGTTGTTTTAATATCAGTTTTGATTCCACCGGGTAAAAAAACATGGCCACGTCCAAAGCGACATTAAGATTGATAATGGGCGAGAACCAGCCGACGGAGATATAGCGAGGGTAAGTGACGACAAAAAGAGTCCTGACGAATTTGCCGCCCAAATTAATGTAATCCCTTTCAATATTAATCGCGGCCGGGGCAATCAGGTCCCGCACCGAAATAGTGCCTTTGCGGTAAATTCTTTCCGCCTCAATGATCTCGCGAGCCACATCCGCTTTTATGGGTTTTTTTTCGGGCGCCGAGACCGGCGTTCTGGCCGCTATGATTTTTCCTTTGGATAAATTTATATCGGGCATAATAATTTTATTCTTCCAAATTAATTTTATTGATGTCAACCATTTTTTCCTGGTTATAGGATTCCGGATTATAAGTGTTATAAAACAATTCAATCAGGCTTTGCGTGTCCAAGATTTCGGATCTCAAACCGATAGAAGAAAGGGCATCCCTCACGTAATCCACCCGTTTGAATATTTCTTCTTTGTATTTCTCAAATTTTTGCTTTTTTAAATGAATGGCCGTGGTCGGCGATATTGATTCCACGATCCGGCTGATAAATTTTTTTGGCTTGTCGCCCCGGCCGGAATAGGGAATCGCCGCGTAAAATCTTTTACTCATGATATCAGCCATTTGGATCAATTCAGCGATATATTGGCGGTATTCAGTCGTCTGCATCCGCAATAATTCATTGGTCTGCTCCTTTTCTATTTTTTTAAGCTGCTCAAGATAGGCGTCAATATTCAATTTACGCGACTGGATGACGATCTGCAGATTAAAATCAAGGGAATTAATGAATTGGATATAACCCTGAATAACCGCTTCCTGCTCTTCCTGTGATTTCAAGGAAAAATTTATTGAGGAGACCAAGAGAACGGCCCGGATCGATCCGTCTTTAAGCACGATGCAATTATCCTTGATTTCCAAGATATCAAGGTATTTTTGGGTGGCCACCGCTTTAGAAGCCGTTCTTATTTTTGGCATGAAATTGTATAATTATTTTTTATTTTGTTCCGATAATTCGTCTTCCTGGTAGGCGCCGCCGGTATCAACAATCAGGGATACTTGGGTCAGTTTTGAAGCAGAAAGAGGTTTTTTATGCGGGATGATCACGGGGGCGCGGGGCTTTTCTTCCTTGTATTTAAAATCACTTTTGGTGAACGATTTGCTCCAAACCCGCAGACGCGGCTCTTTCATCGTATTAAATAAATTCAGGAGAAAATAATGGAAAGGGCGGCCATTCAGGCGCAGAAAAGCGAAAAGTCCGGAAATCCCGAAAAGGAGGACGGCGATAACGGCAAAAAGGAAAAAATTTATGCTGAAAAAAATCTGATAATCAAGGTAGATTAAAACTCCCGCCACTAAAAGCGTGACGAACTGGCGGACTGAAATCGGCCCGATAATTTTGCTTTCAATGTCGATAAATTGCGGAACTGTAAATTGCATCGTGTTTATTAAAATCTTAATTCTTTATTCAAATCAGCCAGATCGCTGAATTCTTTTTCCGTCAGATATGGCTGGCCGGAAGCCGTTCTTTCTTCCACCACTTCTCGGATAGTTCTGGCTCTTTCCATGCTTTGCCGGCCCATTTCCAGGTACAATTGATAAACCTCCGATTCCCGCCAGGCTTTTACCCCGGCCGCGAAACGCGTAAATGAATCTTCTTTCAAAAGATTGATCTTATCGTAAACTTTCCGCACGGCGCTTACCCGATCACTGCCGATACGCCTGAAATCATTTAAACTTAACATTCTTAATTCTTCAACCGGCCCGGAAATTTTGGCTTTGCCCTTAATATCCTCGAGTCTTGGTTTTTGCGAAATAACAGAAGGCCGCTGAATATTTATGGGCGTAGATATATTTTCTCTCTCATTTTTCTGCTCTGCTTCTTCGCGCAATTTACTAAGGGCTTTTTCAAACAGAACCTGAGCTTGGGTCTTGACCGGCTCAGCGAGCGCCTCTTTAATAGGGGAGATTTTTTCTTCATCTGACATTTCTTTTGTATCTTGGGTTGATTCTGGTTCTTCCGGAACTGGTTTAAAAATTTTTTCCTTTTCTAAAGTGGCGGCTAAGGCTTCTTTAGGCGTCGGGACAGGAATTTTTGGCCGAGCCTCCCCCTGGGGCTTTAAAGCATGCAGACGCGGAATTTCATTCCTTAGATCTGTGATAATATTTTCCGCCTGGTCTTCCGGATATTCCAAGCCGCCGATCTTTGACGAGCGGGTCAATAAGTCAAAAGTGTCGCTTTCCGTTCGGATTTCTTTAAGCCTTGAGCCGGCGATGGAAAAAAAACGCTTTTTTAAAATATCATCCTCAAAAACTAGATTATATTTTGAAATAATTTGATTTATTACTTCGTCAACGCTTAAAGTGTCCGAAAGCGGAAAAGAGGAAAGGTTTTTTTCATGATTTTTTATTTCTTCATCGTCTTCAGGATCTAAATAAGAATTGGCTGTTGATTTCTCGCTCGGCTCCAAACTTACCGTTTTCAACTGATTTTTTACTTCTTCGGTAACGGGCGACAGTTCAACTTCTTTCGTTTCTTCCACTGGTTTTTCTGTTTTGGCCGGCGGTAAATCTTTTCGCTCCGGCGGCAGAGAAGGGATAGGCGGAGGAATATTTTTTTCTTCTTTAACAGACGGCCGGGCCGGCGAAAATTCCTCTAATTTTCCCTGCTTCATGATTTTTAACCGGCCGTCTTTGTCCTTTATCACGATTGTTTCCAGGCTGGCCGGTTTTTCCGCCACTTCATTAATAAATTCGTATATTCCAAAAATATTTTTTAATAGGATCAGCGTTTTTTCCGGGATATTCTGATTTCTTAAAGAACTGAGATAATCCTCAGTTTTATTGATTTTCCCGGCGGAAAAATCAATAAAATCTTTCAGCCAATTGGAAATCAAAGGCGGCATTCTTAAGCCTTTATTCGTCACCATGAACGCGCCCAGGGATTGATTATTGGTTTTCAAGGCGGCGGTTATTTTTTGCGCCAATATTTTCCGTGAAGCCAAAGGCAAGCTTAAAAACTTCAGGCGCAAATTTTTCAAAGTTTCCGGATAAGAAAGAAGACCGGGCAAATTTCGGCTTACCTCGTTTAATAGCTCTTCATCGGTCATTAATTGTAAGGACTGGCCCTCCATAGTTTATAAAGTAGTTATCGGTCTTGATTGAGTGATATAAAATTTATTTTTGTGCAATGCCCATTCAATATCCTGCGGATGATGGTAATGCTTTTCAATAAGTTTGCAGATTTTCGCCAGTTCGACAATTTGCCGGCCGGCCAATTTCTGCTGATGGCCTTTTTTGCCCTTAATTTTTATTTTTACCGTACCGCTCTTTTTCTTCCGGATAATTTTTTCATTCTGCTCGGCCACGTTAATATCCACCAGATAATTATCTTTTTTATCAATTACATATGTGTCCGGCGTCACCTGGCCGGAAACAATCGCCTCCCCTTGGCCCAAGACCGCTTCAATAACCATCTGATTTTTGTCTTTGGAAACCGGATGCACAGTGAAAGCCACGCCGGAAACTTCTGAATCAATCATCTTCTGAATAACCACGGCCACCGCCACCTTCTGCTTATGCAATTTCTTTTCATAACGGTAGAAAATGGCCCGGGGCGTGAACATGGAAGACCAGCATTTTTTCACGGCCGCCAAAAGATTTGGCTGATTGACAAATAAATAAGATTCCAGCTCTCCGGCCCAGGAAGCGATTTTAGAATCCTCGGCCGTGGCGCTTGATCTTACCGCCACATAAGGTGATTTTAATTTTTTAAAGGCCGCCAAAATCGGTTTTTTAAGATCCTCGGGCATTTTTTTCTTGGCAGAAACAGCCCGGATCTCATTGGAGGCGCGGTCAACCGAATTTACATCCTTATAATTGACATTGGAAATACGAGCCTCAATTTCAATATCCAAATCGCTTTCGGCTAAGAATTTATCAAAGGCGGAAGCCAAAATAACGAAACCGTCAGGCACAGGGAAACCGTGAGCGGCCATTTCTCCCAGAGAAGCGCCTTTGCCGCCGGCTTCTTTGACATTTTTTTTGCTTATTTTGGCAAAAGGGATGACAAAATTCATATAAATTTGCCTTATTATTATGCCATAACTTTGAAGTTTTAACAAATATCAATTTATTCAAAAAAAGAAGCACAAAATCATTTATATGCCCATAAATTGAACTAATAAAGTCTAATATTTAGTACTTTCGGTATTTCCTCTATCAAATCACCGGCGTTATAATAGACGCCGACCTTTTTATACAAATTATCACCGGCCAGACCGTTTATCAAGACTCCTACCTGGCCGGCCAAAAATAAATCGTTTTTACAGGCCAAGGCCGCCACAAGACCGGATAAGACATCGCCCGTCCCGCCTTTGGTCATGCCTTCATTGCCTGTCGTATTTATAAAACATTCTTTAAGCGAGCAGACATAATCATTTTTACCTTTCAAAACTATATAACAGCAGCAATTTTTTGCCATCCTGGCGCAATTTTCCGGGCTGGCTTTGATACCGAATAATTTTTCAAATTCGCCAGGGTGAGGGGTGACTAAACAATTTGTATTCAATAATTTTTTATCTGCCATTTTTAAGGCGTCGGCGTCCAACACGAATTTTTTGTCTTTATAATTTATCAATAATGAATTGAGTGCTTTTTTATTTTCTGACGACACGCCCCAACCCGGACCGATCAAAATTACGTCTGATTTTTTTACCGTATCATTTAATTCATTGCTATTAATCGTGATAAAGGCCGGGCTATTCTTTTTAATTTCCCGCATTAATTTCATACTACCTGAGACTGAATAGAAATATATCAGATCGACTATTTTAGAAGCGATTTCAATCGCGTACCACGGGGCTCCATGATATTTTTCTGACCCGGCGATAATCAATAAAACGCCGTTTTCGCCTTTGCGGGAATTTTTCGGCGGGTGGTATAAATGTTTTAAAATTGATCGGGTGATTTTTTTCATAAATTTACACGTGTCGAGCGGGGGCTCGACAGGTACCCGGAAAAAAGGAGTTTGTTGAGCGAGGGCTTGACACTACCCTAGAGGGTAAACGTGTGATAAGCGACGGCTCGATAATATTTTCTTCTTTCTGGCGGGTAGGTCGGAGCCCCTGCTCCGACCTTTCGCTCATAATTCATCAATTTTTATCAAAGCATGATCATTAAATTCATAATTTCGGTACGACGACCACGGGTAATCTTCAGGATTCTTAACCAGTTTAGCTTTGACGGGATTATGATGGATGTAATACAATTTTTGCTCCAATTTCTTTTCGGAGTAAATATTGAAATCGTAAAAATCTGGCATCCATATTGAATATTTTCTTGTTTTTTCTTTATTTTCCCTCGGGTAGGCCGAATCCTCGGATTTGGCAGAAAGACGTGTCCGATCTAAGGATCGAACTTTACCCGTTAGCGGGTAGGCCGAATCCTTGGATTCGGCCGGAAGGCAGGCCCGATCTGAGGATCGGACGGTACCCAACGTAGCGGGATAATCAAAAATTTTTCCCGTTACAGAAAACTTCTTGAGTAAATCGGTCTTTTTATCCTTTAATAATTGCTGTACTATCTGTATGCTTGAAAATTTTTTAAAATCCCGCATTACTCTGGAAATATCATTGTATTTATCATTTAACTGAATTAATAGATGGACATGGTTCGGCATAATGACAAAACCAAGCAACTTATAGGAAAATTTATTGCAATAGAATATTAGATTGTCAATGATAATACGGCATAATTTATCCTCTTGAAAAAGCGCTATTTTGTTAAAAGTGTGAACGGTAACAAAATGAACCGTATTTTCAATATTGTATTTCTTCATGGCAAACTCATGATGATTTGCTGTATCCGCTCCGCCTCTTGCCTAACTATCTCCGTGTCGTATTCCCCGGCGTGCATGCTTGTCCCCGAATAAGAGGGCCTCTTGGCGTCAAAATGCAAATTCAAGATCAGCTCTTCGCGGCTGTCCTTATTAACATAAATGTGAAATTTGGGAAATTCGCTTCGACCGGCCCGGCGGGCAAAACCCGGCTCGCCTTTATTGTCGCCGGAATAATGATAGCCACATTTGCGCAAAAGCGTTAAAGTATTTTCGGAAAAATTTTTCGCGATTATAAGCCTCATAATGACTATATTCTAGCGCTTTTTCCAAATATTTTCAAACCCAAAAATCCGGTACCTTTAAACGGATGTTCCGGCTATCCCAAATTGTCATGCTGAGGCTGTCGTGAGCTTGCGAACGACACTCGAAGCATAGACAATGTGCCCATTTACAAGCGTCACCCTTCGAGGCCCAGCCTGCCCTGAGTGGCAACGAAGGACGCCTCAGGGTGACAATATATTTTATTACTCCATCACCAAACTTCCGTCATCATTAAGGTTCACCATCGCCCATTCAACCTGGCTGGTACCGATATTATAATAGACCAAGCCAAGGTATGAATCCTGCTTTAAAGCGCGGAAAATATTTTCCAGTTGCCAGGCGACATAGGCCGATTGATCTCCTTCCGGCAGAATCCGGCTAAGCACGAATTTTAGGAATATTTTCAAGTATATGGAGTCTTCTTTGTTTTGGCGGAAATTATCGGCTAAAACCTTGGGATCAACGCCGGGCTTTTGTTTTATTAGAATTGGGAATATTTCTTTTTCAAAAATTTCCTGGACAAAAGGGTCTGAAATGATATTTTTCAATTCCCCTGTCCGGGCCAGAATAATAAGGCAGGCGGCGGCGACATTCGGCTCTTTATCGCGGTAAGCGTCAAAAAAATAATTTTTCAGCTTTTCAAACTCGCCTTTTGAAGCGCTAACAATATTACTTTCTTCGGCGCTAATTTGCTTTAAAAGAGGTTCGTTTTCCGCCGCTGTTTTATTAAGCTTTTCCCGAATAGAGTCCGTTTCCGAGAGTTTATCTTCTTTTACTCCTTCTTCTTCTTTAACGGTAGGCTTAGTAGATACGGGAGTAGGAGTAAAAGAAGATAATGATTCCTCTTTTTGGCCGCCGAGGTTAAGTGAGGCTAAAGCTTTTTCCCTAACGGCTATAATAGTATTAATTTTATTCTCGTCAAATTTCAACGGCTGGAAGACGCCGCCGATAATATTACCCTGATGTCCTTCATCGTCTATGGGAATAGCCTCCTCCAATCCTTCAAGCGTCAAAGAAGAAAGTTTTAATTTTTCATAAAATTTAATTACCTGCTCAACTTTCTTTTTGTCTTCCGGCGGCAGACTCTTAGTGTTCGTATCGGTAAAAAGATATTCCGTCACTTTGATCAAGGAAATAACTTCGTTGCCCAAAATTGACCGATAGGCAAGAATCCAGTTACCGACCGTGGGGGGCAAAAGACGGCCATTGACTTCAATGTCTTTTTGGGTGAGTTTTTCGGCATTTCTCTCTAAAGCCTCTTTGACTCTTTTTTTAAATTCATCGCGTATATCCAATGGGAAAATAAACAATAGGCGGGCACGGAAACTATCTTCTAAATAATAATCAGACATGGAAAAAATCGCCGTCAGATGCTTTCCAAACATTTCCACCACGTCATCTTCTTTTAGGAGACTTAAGGCGACCCAAGAAGCCCGGACGATCATTTCCCGCACTTTCTCGTAAATATCCGGGTAATCCAAGACAAACGACGGGTAATCTTTAAAAGCCTGGGTAAGATTGGCGGCAAACAGAAGCGCGTCTTCGGTCTGGCTAAAAGTAATAATCTCCTCAAGCTTCCGGGCAAGTTTCTGCGAGAAAGCTGGAACCGTTAGTTTTTCGACGATTAATTTGGTGTCCGCGTTGATAATCATGTGTTATGAAATTTATCAGGATAAAGCTCTTTTGTTGAGCCTATAACGTCCGACAATTCCTTTGCTTCCTCCTGTATTTCGTCGGCGTTCCTTTTGGCGTATAATTTTAACTCTTCAATAAATTTCAGAAAAGCCTGCTGTTCGGTCAAAAGCCCATACTTCTCTAAATCTTTATACTTTTTTGCATTTTTCATATTATTATCCAAGGTTAAAGCCAATTGCTTAAGGATAATCGTGTTTGCGTCGCTGGATAAATGCTGGGCGGCGCTTTTGTTATAACGGTTGCGAGGAAAATTATTCAAGATACCCTGCCAATTATTCATCAGCAAAGCCAAGCCCATCCCGCCGACGATATGAAAACGTTTGCCTGTTTTCGGATCTATTCTTTCTCCGCCATAGCCCAAGCGGTTGGATCTACGGATAATGGTCTCGGGATCGCGTTTGGCCATTTCAATCATGTTGCGCGCCTCCTGCTCATGCGGATCACGGGCCCGGTAACGGCCGTTTTTCACCCCGACGCTCTGGCCAAAAGTCCAATGATCAATGTTTTCGGCCATATTAGATAAATCATTCTGCAGGGCAAGCGCTTCCTGCGTCGGACTGCCAAGCTGTTTCATCACAATCTGTTTCATAAAATCGGTCAAACCCTGCTGATTGGAATCAAAATAAAGCCCTTTTTGTTTCGCTTCCCAGCCTTTTGCCGCCTCTTCGGCCGTGACTGAACGATCTTCTTTGTATTGAGTTGCGTTCAAAATTTCATTCAAGTGGCCGACCCGGGCGGACTGCATCAGAACGCCGTTGGCCCGGATACGGTCTTTATTTTTCAGCGCGTCTTTAAACATATAGATCAATTCGTCCTCATTTGTCGTATCTAATTTATTCATTTCTTCCCGTTCCAAAAGCCTCCGGGCGCGCAAAGAATAAAAAGCCTGCGGCCCCATGGCTCCCACTTTTTTATCTTCCAAGCGGGAGATATTATCACGAATTTTTTTCATTTCTTCCTCATGAGATTTTTTGTCCTCAGGGCTAACCGGATTAGTCGCTAATTTCACATCCAACTCCTTTACCTCATCCTGCATTTTTTTATGCTCTTCGGCCATATCGCCCCGCCAATCCTCGGTAAAATTCCACTTAGGGTCAAGGGTGATGGGGGCGGTCAGACTGTTGGCCAGATCGCCCTGCAATTGGGTCATTTTTTCCCTGGCTCTTTTTTGCCGGTCATTTCCGTCCGTCCCGCCCATTTTTATCGCTTCGGCGATTGCCTGTTTTTCCTTATCAATATCCTCGGAGATTTTAATCTGCGGCGCGTATTTTTTACTCAATTCTGCGTGCAGTTTTTCCGCCTCCATCGCCCGCTCGTTCAATTTACTTTTTTCTTCGGGTTTATCCTTTGTCTTTGCCTCATCCCGCCAAGACTTTATCATTTCCGGCAATCTTCTTATATTTTCCATCAGCGCCGCGCTAAAACCTTTTTTCAACTCCTGGCTCATGCTATTAGGATCAAGGGTATTTGATTTATTGTTAATAAATTCATCCAAGGCTTTCATGTCGCCCTCTTTATCTTTTTTCTCATCCTGCATTTTTTTATGTTCATCATGCGTATAAAAACCCCCTTTTTTTTCTATTTCTTCAACCTTTCCATTTTCTTTATCAATTTCGGCTTGTATACCTTTAACACGTGTATCGCCACCCATCAACGAGCGGGGCAAGCGGTTAAAAACCCCTCTCCAGCCTAAAAAAGCCTCCGCTGAATCGCGCGGCGCGCCGAGCATGCCGCCGATGGTTCCCAAAACACCGCCTTTTTGCAGCATCTGGCCGGCTCGGCCCTGGCCCACAATTTCCCGATCGCGGGTTTTTTTCTCCCGGGCCTCCTGAATGCCCTTCCAGATGCGCTTCGGGCTTAAACCGATCCCCGTTCTTTCGTGCAGACGACTTTCGCCGTAGCCGAGTAGAGATCTAATTGGCTTTATACGAGAGGCGATTCCTAGTCCGATTGCGCCGCCGGCCAATCCGGCCGCGCCTAAGGTCGCCGCCTTGCGCAAAAGCCCGCCGGTTTTATTCTGCGCCCAGGATATGGCAGAGCCGCCGGCTACCCCCATCTGCTGGCCCATCATCAGGGCGCCGATAAGCAAGGAAATGGAAATAATATAGCTTAAGAGCCGGTCAGAAGAAGAAACTTCGGAAATAGTGGTGTAAAATTTATTGGCGGTCGCCGAACCTGGCTGTGGAGAACCACTTTCAATCACGGCCGGCTGCTCTATGCTCATCGCGTCCGGGCTCACATTCAACTCCTTTTGCGCTAAACTTTGGTCAGCGCCGCGGGTGGTCATGATCGTCAGGGCCAGCCAGAGGAAAAAAGCGAGCATCGGTCCGCCGGTCAGATTTTTCCCGAAATCGCCCCACCAGCGGGAAGCGAATTTTTCCCCGCCCCCCGGCCAGGTCTTCAAGAGAAAAGCGACCGGCGATAAAACGATCAAAACCCAAAGCCAGATAATGCGCATCAGAAGAACCAAAGTGATGGCGATCATGACGATCAAAGCGATGGTCACTAAAAGCAGAGCTAAAAGCAAAGAACCAATGATATCCTTGAATTCATACGTCTGGTCGCCGGCCAGCGTGATCTGAAGCATCTCTTTTATCCCGAGGGCGTTGGCGAAAGTCCCGGCCGCCACCCCGGAAAAAGCGTTGACAAAAGTCAGCATGATCACCTGGAAAATATCAATGAAAAAGCCGCAGATAAATTTGGAGAAATTGATCAAAAAAGCCATCAGGATCAGGCGGCCGAGCATCTTATTGTAGCGGTAGGTTTCCCATTTCAGGATAGTGCCAAAAGCCATCATCAGCAGAATCCCGATAAAGAACATATTGCAGACGTCTCGGGTGATGACCCAGCCTTTGACCACGGCCGTGGCATTAGTAAAATCGTTGTATGAGGCGACCGCCACCAGCATCTGGATGACCGCCACCAGAAGTTTGGCAAACAAAACCAGAATGGCGTACAAAAGCCAGCCGATCGCTTTGCCGAACAGCTCGGAAATATCTATCAGGGCGTGCGCGCTCTGCGGCCAAAAGAGACCGGCCGCCACCACCACCGTAAGAAGAAGGGCGGTCGGCAGGATTATTTTCGCTTTTTTTGTTTTAGGAAAAATCATGTTGATCACTTAAGCTCAACGATTAATTGACCGCAAGGCCGGCCGTTGTCCATGCCGCCTGAGCAGACTCCGTCGGAACAACTGGCGCTTACTGCGACCCCGCCGGCACTATTATATATCGGCCGGCAGGTATCCACCGGAGCCCAATTTTGGATTAAATTGTTTGCGCAAGTGAAGGCATTATCAATTCCATCATAAATTAAAGGGCAGGTCCCACCTATACAATTGAGATTGCCGGCCGGATTGCACCAGCCGCCCTCATTTGAGCCCGCCCCTTCCAAATAGGCCGGGTTTTTATTGCCGTTATGGCAGACAGAATCATACATCGTGCCCCGCTTCGGATTAGCCGAACACCAGCCCCAGTTATCTTCCAGGAGAATGTGGATATTATAGGTACAGCCTTCGCTATTATGGCAATTGGTACCGTTATAAGTATGGGTGAATATGTGGGGATTGTTGGGATCGTCTTTGGATTTATAGCCGGCCGCCGGCGAATCTCTGGCTCCGTCGCCCCAGTCGATCCAAATGGTCCTTAAAGGCTGCTGCTCGGTGTCCACCCGGCTGTTAAAAGACAGTCTGACCTTACCGCCGTCCCGGCCCAGTCTGACCGTAGTGGAAGAACCGTCGCCTAATTTAATATTCTTGACTACCGGCGCGTAGGCGCAAAAAGTATTTTCGTTAAGAGGATCGTAAGCCGGCCGGACAGAGCTTGGACAGACGGTCACCGGCGGACCCCAAACCGGCACGAAACGCTCCTGAAGTTCAGCATTACTCCCAGAAACTAATTGATATGTATTTACGAATGGCCCGCTGGTTTGCCATTCATAAATGCCGTAACTGCGGGTAAATAAAGCCCGGATGTTTAATTCGGCAAAAAGTTCAGCTGGCTCATTTGTCCAAACATGATAGGCATCCACTGCCTCGCAGGAGGCTTTGGTAATACGAAGCAAATCCTTGCCATGAAGCCGGTCAAAGCAATAGTATCTTTTCCTGTTGTTCCAAACATAACCGGCTCCTTCGCAGGCGGCTTGAGACGTAAGAGCGGTCTCATCACCAAGAGTAGTCGGATTTAAACACCACCAGATAGGCAGAGTAGTATTAAGATATGGCCACATATTAATAGTTTGGGAGCCGCGATAACTGCCAGCGCCGCCGGCGCAAGGCCCGAAATCAACCGGCGGCGAGGTATTCTGAACACAATCTGAATCCATGACGCAAGAAACCGCTGCCCCGGCAGGATTTTTTCGGGCGCAGCTGCCTACTCCTATGCAGACACCCTGGGCCACAGTGGTATCGGGATATTGGCCGAGACAATCTATGTTATTAAGGCAAGCCACGCCGTCTTTATTGCCGCCGCCCCAGCAGATCCGCTTGGAGCAATCGCCGACGCAGGCGTAAGACTTGCCGGCCCGCACCTGAAAAGGAGACTCCGGAAAATTATAAGTATCCGCTTCTTCCGCTGACAAAGTCGGCCAGACGGCCGGATCGCCGCCTTCAGTCACCGCGCCGCCATATGGGGTAAAATCCGTGGTCAGGGAATAATTCAATTGCGGCACTTTATAACCGCTGGAATTTATTTTTCCGGCCCAGGCCGCGTTCTCGCCCCCTTCAGTCACCACTTCAACCAATTTCGTGCAAAATTCCTTAGGATAAAAGGTTAAACGGGAAATATAGAAAACGGCGTTACCTCCCAATAAATCATTATCATCTTTCATTATCATAACCGCCTTATCAAAGCCGCCGATACTATTAAATTGTAATTGGATGCCCCCGGCAAAATTAAAAGAATTTGGACAACAAATGCCGTTAATGCCTCGCCCGCAACTGTTTGCCAGAGAATTAGGATCAGCCCAATCCTGGCTAAGCAACAACTGCTTGTTTTCCGCGCTGCATGTTCCTTCACTTACCCAGCCAGACCAATTATTGGCCGCGTTGAATTCAAAAGCGCCGTTTGCATTGGAAGAATGATCAAAAGTATAAGACGCTGTGACTTTAATAGTGTTATCCTTCAACAAATACTTGCTATAATCTTTGCCCGGCGTAGACGCGGTATAATAACGTAAGTGACCGCATTGGGCCGGACTACCGTCGCCGTAGATAAAATATTTTATCATGTGTGAACCATCATGGACTCCATAACAAAAGGCCGAACCATTTAAATCGCAATTTTCATGACACTCTTCATTAGAATTGTCAGATGCGCAATAATAATTGCCGCCAGACCAAGATTGCCACACTGTGCCATTGGCTGGAATATCCTGACAATAGACCTGCGGCTTTTGCGCCCCTAAAACTCCTAAAGATTCAGCGCAGTAATACAAGGGTGTGCGGCCGGAATAGCCCGCGGTTTCTTCCGCGCCGAATAGATTGGATTCGCCGTAAAGGATATCCACCGGCCACCAGGAGAGGCAGAGGCTTTCGTTATCAGGATCGCGCTGCAGGCAATAGCCGCGCCAGCCCCGCTGGTAAATGCCGTTGCTGTCGTAATATTCGCAGGAAGGCGCGTCCTCCTGAGGGTAAAGCCGGCAGCTGCGATTCAGGAAAACTCCGGCTCCCACCTGCAGGACCGGCTCAATTTTTATTTCATCCACGTAAAAAGGCTGGGCGCTGCCTTCAACCGCATAAATATCCAGATAAGTGTAGGCGCCGCCGACGCCAGGCGCTGCCGGAGTGGTAATATACTGCCAGCCGCTGGTCAAAGTATAAGTGCCCAAAACGCTTACTTTCGGGTTATTGCCGCCCGAATTTAAAGAGAATCTCACTTTCTGCGGGTCGGAATTTTCGGATTTTATCTTCAGGTTAACGGCATATTTAGAAGAAACGCTGGTGTCGCCGGAAGCTTGCACTCTGACGCCCTGATTTAAGCTGTCCATATCGCCTATCTTTAAGACGTAATTGCTTTTTTTATCCTTAGCGGCCGGATCCTCAACGATCTCGATAGTGGTAGGATTGGTCGCCACATTAGGATATTTAGTGAAATTAGTCCATTTTTTTATATCATAGTTGTAACTCGTATCCTCAAAATCATAATTTTTAATCCTTACTTTTTCGCCTACTTCTGTCATGGCCGACCAGGGATAATAGCCCCTGACCAAGGGACTGCCGGCCTGATACTGCCAGTCAAGACCGGCGATAACCGAACCGGAAAGCCATTTTAACTGGTTGATCTCATCCGGGGTGCGGTAGGTCATTTCCTCCTGGGGCAGATCAACATAGCTTGAGCATTGGTTTGATTTGTTCAATGAAGTGCAGGCGGTCAAATTCAAGCAAAGCTCTTCCGTTTGATTGGTTTTTGGATCTTTTTGTTCGATACCCGTGTTGCAGGTCAGCCACTTGGCGCATTCCCGGTCTTTTTTCACTTTTAAAATGACGTTGGCGTCGCAGCGCGGATAAGTGCCGTAGCAGCCGGCCAGGGCCGGACTATTAAAAAGACCGTCGTCCTCGCACCGCGCCTGGCCGGAGCAAGTGCCGGGCTGGCAATCGCTATCCACGGCGCAGGCCTGGCCGTCGTTCGGTCCGCCGACGCAAACCGGGCAATCAGCGTCAGTCACGCAAGAAACAGCCGAATTGCTGGCGCAGCTCCGGTAGCAATCAACGCGGTTGCACTGGTAAGGATCGCCGGTAAGACCCGGGTCCTGGGAACAGACTCCGCCCGGCTGGCAGGTCTGGCCGGAAGCGCAGATGAAACCGCAGTGCTCACAGTTGGAAACCAAGGTGGCTGTGCCCACGTCGCAATACAATCCGGTTGGCGAGCATTCGCCGATGGGGATATTGCCGTCGCACTGGCCGGTGGTAAAGACCCGGTCGCCGCCCGAAGAAGTGACAAAAGAAAATTCGCCGCTTTGAGAGGAATTGCCGGCTTCGTCAAAAGCCTGCACCCGGTAAAAATAAGTGGCGCCAGGCACCAAAGCCAAGGCCGTGGCCGGAGGCAAATGCAAAGTATGGACCACGATATAAGGGCCGGCGTTGTCATTGGCCCGGTTTTCCAGAGGCAAATAAGCGTCAAAGTTCGGCGAGGAAGTGGCGCCGTAGGCGATGGCCACATGGGCTTCTTCGCTGGTATAAATTTCGACATCGGCATCGGTGTCATTAGCTCCCACCCGGATAAATGTAATAAAGGGAGCGTCTTTGTCCGCGCTGCCGCCCGGAGTGACAAAAGGCCGGTCGACGCTTGTTTTTTCTTCGCCTTTATCCGTTTTGGAAACGACCTGATAATGATAAGTGGTATTGGCTTTCAAGCCGCCGATGGAAACGCGGTGAGTTTTTACATAATCCGCCTGATGGCAGGTATCGCAGGTGAAATCATTATAATTAGTGTCGGTTCCTATTCTCACCGTAGAATCCGCTAAAAGATTGGTGTCCCAAACAATGGTCACGGAAGTTGAGGTCAAAGAGCTTAGATGAATATTGGTAATATAAAGAGAGGTGGTCTGGGCGCGGGCTGACGGAATGGGAAAGACCATAGCGCTCTTAAGCTGGGTAAAAGAAAAATTTACAGACCAGGCGGAAAAGACCAAGGCAAAAACAAAACTCAAGGCGAAAAACGCCATTTTCGGCCGGAGTTTAAATTTTTCTTTCATTTTTATCATAATTATTTGATCGTTAATGGGCGCAATTAATTTTGGCGTCGCAGGAAGTTATCCGGTAATGGTAGCGGCTGTTGGCTTTCAAATTTATCAGCTCAAGGCTGTGACTGGTGGTTAAACTCTCATCCTTGACGCAATCTCCCGGCCTGAGACATTCATCATCATCACCGTATAAATGATCATAATCGCCTCCTATTTCTATGACGTAGTCCACCCGCGAGGTGGCCGGTTCATCCGTTTCCCAGGTAATGACCGCTTTGCGCTTGCCCGTGATTTCATCAAGACTGACGTCAACGTTGATCATCGTCAGCACGGGCGGCGCTACGTCATTTATAATAACGAAATTAACCAAATCGCTATCGGTGGAATTACCCGCGCTGTCATAGGCCGTGGCCTGCAAAGTGTGAGAACCCGGGCTCCGCGTGGTGGTATCAAATAAATAATCGTATGGAAAGCCTGTCCAAGTGACAAAAGGAGAAGCCTCGCTGTCTAAAATCAGTTCCACTCTGGTGACCCCGGCATTATCAGACGCTTCCACAGTAATATTGTAGCTCGCGGAAATTTCTTCGCCTTCGGTCGGAGTCAGGATCCTGACCACCGGCGCTTCCAGATCCGGTTCAGCTAAAGTTGTGAAAGAAATGGAAGAAGGACAGCCGGTGGAGGCAAAATTAGACTCTTCCGCCGTATCCCAAACCCCGATATTCAAATAATAGGTGGTGGAGGGCAGAAGATTTCCAATAAAGACCTCAAACGAAGTATTGATATCCGCCACGCCGATAAATGAATGCAAAAGTGTGCAATCAGCATTCAGAAGGACGGCGATATCCGCCTGAGCGGGTTCTGAAGTATCAAAGGTCAAAATAGCGGAGTTATATGAGGGGTCAATATTGATATTGGAAATGACCGGCGGCTCTTGATCCGCTTCGCACAGGCCCGTATCTTCCGCGCACACAGGCGTGGCCGGCGGACAGGTATATTCGCATTGCCGGCAATCATTGACTAGTTGCAAGGCCGCATTGCAGTACTGTTTGGTCGTTTCATTACAGCCGCCTCTGGCCGTACCGTCGGCGCACTGTTCCGCGCAAGCATGGGTGCCGGTAGCATCGCAATAAGGTTCGGTTGACGTCGTCGAACAATCAAATGAACATTCCTGGCAATTATGGCCTACGGTCGGCGATAATTGTCCGGGAGTGCAAAAACTGTCGCCTGATAACCGGCAGCAATACTGCGAAGCGGTATTGCATTGGCCAAAATTTGTCCCGTCCGGACAAGCCGGCAAACATTGGCCGGTCGCGCTGCAGAAAGGAGTGGCCGCCGGACAGATATAGCCGCACTGCAAACAATTATTCACGAAGTTATTGGCGCTCTGGCAATACTGGGCGCCTGAACAGCTGCCGACTGGAGTGGTTATGTTGCAGCCTGGCTCACAAAGACCGTTAGAGGTATTACAGAAAATATTGCTGGCCGGACAGGTGTAGCCGCACTGCAAACAATTATTCACAAAGTTATTGGCGCTCTGGCAATATTGGGTACCCGAACAGCTGCCGACTGGAGTGGTTGAATTGCAGCCCGGCAAACATTGGCCGGTCGCGCTGCAGAAAGGGGTGGCGGCCGGACAGATATAGCCGCACTGCAAACAATTGTTCACAAAATTATTGGCGCTCTGGCAATACTGAGTGCCGAAACAGCTGCCGACTGGGGTGGTTGAATTGCAGCCTTCTTCACACTGGCCGGTTGAGCTGCAGTAGGGAGTGGCAACCGGACAGGTGTAGCCGCATTTTGTTTGATTTAAAGAACAATTATTGGAAAGCTGTAAACTAATAGGATCGCAGTATAGCAAACCGGCATTACAACTATCTGGACTGGTGCCATCTAAACATTTTTCCTCGCAGGCCTGAAGAGTAGTATTGCAGTATGGAGTGGCGGCTGGACAGGTATAGCCGCAGTGCACGCAATTCTTTGTTCCGTCCAAAGGCATTAAGGTCGTGCCCTGGCAATACTGCTGGCTTAAATTGCAAGAGCCGTCATCCGTGCCATCCGGACAGGCAGCCAGGGTGGTAAAATTTTTATCAGTTGAACAAATCTCTTGCGCTAAATTATTTTGAGAACAAACAATATAATAATACGAAGTTAATGGCAATAAATTATCAAGAATTAAAGCATGGTCAGTCGTCTGCGTAAAATCACTTTTATATGAATCGTAGGAAATACCATAATAAACTAAGGTGCCGGCATCGCCGACCGCCCAGAAAGCATTTGCTCCGGCTAAATATACGGCATGCAAGGTTCGATTATTGCCACTAATCGAGGTATAATTTTGCCAGTTGGTACCAGCGTTATTGGTGCAGAAAAAACCGCCTGAACCCCCGACCACACAAGCATTGTTTATTGAAAGAGCATAAATATTATTAAAAGATAAGCCAGAACCCGTTGTTTGAGAAATCCAAGTGCTGCCACCATTACTAGTCCGGAGAATTAAATCGTAAATGCCGGCAATCCAGGCATTATTCGAATCTATCACTGCGATTTTACGAAGAGCATTGGTCGTACCGCTCGTCTGCCTATTCCAAGTGGCACCGCCGTTAGTCGTCTTAATTATTGTGCCGCTAGTCCCAACCGCCCAACCGTTATTCGCGTCATATACCTCAACTCCAATCAGCATGTTCGAAACTCCGCTAGTCTCTTTAACCCAGGTTAAACCGCCATCAACTGTATGCAAAACCGTTCCTAAATCACCGACCGCCCAAGCTTGCTGTCCGTCAATAGCGGCAATACTGAGAAGAGCCACGTTTACACCACTCACCTGCTTACTCCAGGTGGCACCGCCGTTAGTTGTTTTAATAATTGTGCCATTGGCTCCAACCGCCCAAGCAGTGTTTGCGTCAATAGCTTCCACGTCTAGCAAATTTACCGTAACGCCGCTTGTCTGCGCGGTCCAGAAATTAGAAAAATTAAGATTAGTGTGTAAAATAATTCCAGACTGACCAACTATCCAACCGCTTTTACCGATCATATCCAAGCCAATCAACATATTAGTGCCAGCCACATTTTCTACTGACCAAGCCGGCCCAGCCGAAACAACGTAATAAGCCTGGGAATCCCCGTTTTCATCGGTCGGCCAGGAAATTGTGGCGGTGGTCGCTTTTAGATTGCTTACGGCCGGATCACTGGTAATACTGATCGCGTTCGCTTGCCGTCCAAGAAAGAAACCAAAGGCGAATATAATTATCAAAGAAACGACTTTTTTTATGGAAAAAATATTTTTAAGCGAGTAGTTCATTTATTTTCCTCTCATATTCAAGACCGGATTAGAGGTGTCGTTAAAAGGCATGCATCCTTCGGCCTGATTAACCTGGTTGGCGCATTCTTCTTTATTTTCTTCCGCCATATCTTTTATATAATAATATGAGCGGCAACCCGGCAATCCAGTGGCGGAACAATTACCGCCAGGGCAATCAAGGTCGTTATTGCACATTTGCCCGTTTCGGTCCCCTCCTTGGCAAACAGTCGGTTGACAACTTTCGTCCACGGGCACGGTGACTCCGTTCTCTTCTACTAGAGCACAACCCGTGCGGCAAGAAGCGGGGTCAGAAGGATCACGGTATTCATTGCAGCCGCTTTGTTCTTCCGGGCACAACCCTGCCCAGTAGTCGCAAGCGGTCGTGCCGGTGCATTGGGCATTGCTGGTGCAGGCAGCGCCCACATTCATTACGCCGCCCCCGCAAAGCGGAGCGACGCAGACACCGCCCGGACAACCGGCATTATCGCTACAAGTTGTGCCATCGCGCTCTCCGCCTAAACAATAGCGACAATCCGAATTATCAACGCAAGCCACATCGGCGAAAGCCCCGGAGGCGCAGACTTTCACGCAGGCCCGGCCGGTCGGTATTTTTTCCGGTGGCGGAGTAACATACGGGCATAAAAGATTCGTCCCTAATTTAAACCATTGGTATTCGCCTCCGCCGCTTCCCAGTTTATACTCGCAGGTCTTGGAGCGGGGATCCTTGAACCAACTGGTTCCGCCGCCATTAGTATAAGCATATTCCGCGCAGCCATCTTCGGCGGCCAGACAAACAATAGAAACATCATTTCCCTTTTCATCAGTGTATTGATACTTTTCCGGATCATTAAGCAGGAATTTTGTCTCCCAGGAAACAGGCTCGTCAATCTGATTTAAGGCGGGAAGACCGAAACTCTGGCAGCCTTTAGCGCTGGCCGGACAAGTTTTGGCCTTGTCATAAACAACCGTTTCAAATGAATCAGCGGGAATAGTAATACCTCGAACGACCGTGGCAAAAGGATTATGATAATTTTGGGTATTGATCATGGCGGCGCAGCCGATGAATTGAATAGGGCAGAGATGATCGAAAGATTTAATATAATGAATGGCGTTTTTAGTATCCTTATAAGCCTGGCAGTTAAGATCACCCGCACCGCAGCTGGTAAAGGTATTTTTGATGATATAAGAGACATCCGCCACTTCCTCCAATAAAACATTATCAATATAGAAGGGTCCGTTAAGCTCAAGGGCGATCTGGTCAAAATCCATCATGTCCCGGTCAAAAACCAGCGGCCCCAGAACATATTGGTTCCAATCCTGGGTGACACTGACCGGTCCGCTGATGAAGGAAATTATATTATCAGGCACGCCGTTATTATTTTGGATGACCGCGTTATTAATCGTCGTGGTGCCGGCCCCGTCCGGTTTCAGCCAGAAAGAAAGCTGGTAATATTGGCCGCTTACGAGTTTTTTCTCTTTCAAGACAGCAGGATCAACCACGCTGGTGGCCGTGCTATTACCTGCTACATGCAAAGAATGCTCGGTCGCCCGCAAAGATTCATTGCTGATGCTTCCCGCCTGCCATTCAGTCGCGCCTAAAGTCGTATCTTCAAAAGTGGCCTGGAAGACTTTGCGGCTGACACTGCCGGTATTGCCTTTATACTCGCGGCAGCCGGCGGCTTTGGCCGGGCAGCTGATGCTTTCCGATGGGATCAAATAAAATATCTTTGTCTTACCGGCGATAGAATCAATGGTATTGCGGTGCGGATAACATTCAGCCGAAGCTTTTATCACCCGCGAGCGCAATATATAGTAAACATTGCCCGCGGTATCATAATATTCCGTGCAATCGGGATTAATCTCCATCTCGGCCGCCGTGCAAGCAGCCACCTCTTTTATATCAGAACAGGTTGAGCCGGGGCACTGACCATCATTGATACAGACATCGCCAATATTGTCCCCGCCGGCGCAAACGGTCAAATTATCGATGCACACCGGATCAGCGCCCACATTCGGCACGGATAAATTAGTGCAGGGAGCATTGGAGGTATTGCTCTTTTTAAGACGATAAGCGGTCAATTGGTAGCCGCGCGTGTCGCTGCCTTCCCAAGTATAGAAAGTATTGATTTCTGCCGCCTCGGGCTTGACGCACTGGCGGATTTTCGTGTAATAAGCCTTGCCTTCTCCGCCTTTGGCGACAATATCCAAATTCGTGTATTCTTCGCAGCCCACGGAAGCGACTTCACAACGCTGGCCGCTGCCGCCAATAAAGTAAACCGGGTCGCGCTCCGGCCGTTCCGGAATGCTTAAGATCGGCTCTTCCCGGAAAGGCTGGCAACCGACCTTATCCGCCGAACATAAATTGCTGGGGTAAACAACGCCCGGAATAGCCGCTCCCTTGCCTTTAACCGGCGTGTATTTTTCGCAGCCGACGTCTTTTTCTTCACAGGCGATGCGATTGCTGTTCAAATAAATCTGATTGGTCTTGCCATAGTCTTTATAAGCGGAAAGGGTATTTTCCTCCAACTGCATGGCATCAACATAAACATCAACCGCCACTCCGGCGACGGGATCGCTGGCTCTGACGATCAAAATCAGACTGTTGGGGGAAACAGGATTTCCGCCTCCGTCTAAAGTAATGTGGTCAACCGTAAAAGTCGTGCTGAATCTTTGCCATTCAGTGGTCAGCGAGATAGGCATAGAAACCAGGTAATCTGGGAAAAAACCAACTCCCCCATTTTTCACCACCAGGCGGCTAGTCGTCGTCGCCGCCGTCGCCTTGGCATAAATAGAATAAGTGAAAGTCCGGTTCAAAACCGGGTAGCCGGTGTCAATTTGATCCGTCGCTAAATATTGGCCGGAATCGCCCGGGCCGCAAGAAGGCAATTCTCTTAATTTCAAAGCGATCGAACCGGTGTAAGCGTCGGAAACCGCTTCGGCGGTCGCCCCGCAAGTGTTTTCCACAATAATGTCGGTAAAATTATTGCTGACATTATTATCAACTTCACCGGTGTAATATTCAAAACTGGAATTCGGGACTAAATTGGTATGGTTGCCCGTCGGGATAAACTCCTGGCAGCCCACGTTGTTTTCCGCGCATTCTTTTACATCGCGATCAAAGTGAATTTTATTGCCCGTTGTCTTGGTGCAGGTCCACTGGTTTGTCGTTGTATCAAAATCCGGTTCCTGGCAATACCACTGACAGCCGGCGTTAGCCGCCGTGCAGCCGTTGATATCCAAGGTTTTTTTAAGATAAGAAACAACCGAGCCATCCGACGCCTTATAACTCTGGCAGGAAGCGTACTGCCGGTCGCAAGCGTCGCCGTTAAATTTCCAGACGGGTCTTTCTTCAAAACAATAGCCGTATTTAAGGCATTTGCCCTGGCTGTCCTGCTGCAGACAAGATTGCTCATTGACGCAAACGTCGCTGTTACGGCTTATCTCCCAGTGGCCGATATCCGGGGTAATATTAGTCGTCGGATCATATTTACAATCCGTTTTATTATCTCCATTAGTATCTTCATCGCAAATATATTGTTTTAGCTGGATCTCCTCGCCTACGCCTCTTTTTTGGCAATATGTTTCCGGCAATTTTAACACCCAGTTAGGATCGATCAAACCGCAGAAAGGCGAGGCATTGGCTTCGGCCTGACAATAAGGTTCCGCCTCACCGACACAGTGCCCGACGATCTGATCGGGCGTTTCCCGGCAGACAAAACCTTCAGGGCAGACCGGCGTAGTTAAATCACACGCGTCATAACAAGCCTTGCGTCCGCCGTCCGCCTGGATCGTGCAAATTTGACCGGCGTCGCAATCACTATTATCATCGCAAGAGGGGTACAAAGTAGTATCATAACAATCGCTGTCTCCGCCGCAGGAAATAGATTTATCATTACTGCAATATTTTTTGCCGCCGCTTTCGCAGCGTTCCGCTTCCTCAATTAATTTTTGCAGGGTAATATTTTGGGGATGATCCTTAATCCATTTGGCGGCCAGCTCCCAGCCCACGGGCACGACGCGGTATGTGCGTAAATAGACAATCGAGCGGTAAGAGATGCCTGAATTTAGGCTTGGCTCCCGGCCTTCGGCGTCAAAGCCGAAAGTCCCGCCGATCAAACCCTTTTCAATCGCTTGTTTTACCGACAGCTCCTGATCAATCGCCGTCTGAAAACCCGAATCAATAATCCCCCTGGCGGTTAAATCACCCGCGGAAACCGGGTCCTGGCCGGGACTGCCCAAGGTAAAATTAAGTTTGGAAATCGAGGCGAACTGAAGCTTGGCCGCGGCCACGCCTGACGGCTGAACACTGCCAAAAACCAGCTGGCTTAATTTTGAGCCCCCCGAAGGGCCTTTGCAGCCGGCCGCCGAAGGATTAAGGGCGCACTTGCCGCCGAAAAATCTCTGGGTCAACCGGTCAATTAAAGTATTGGTAAATATCGTGATAAGATCCGCTTTAAGCGAACCGGTCCGCACTTCTTCCGGTCTCGTGGCCGCGCTTTGCGTATCCTCTAAGCGGTTTTGCACTGATTCTCTAGGGGCAATAATAGAAACCCCCAATTTATCGGTCAGGGAACTGACCGAATCTGACGACGCAATTACCTGCGCCGCGGAATAATCTTTCTGCGTTTTTATTTCTTCCAGATTCAAAACTTTCAGAACCTTGCCGATATCATTCTGCTCCGATTCCAGGTAAAGATTGATCGTGCCGCCCACTAATTTTTGGTTGGCAAGAACGCCATTTTTCGCGTCCGTAACTTTGGCGAAATTTTTAAAAATTTCATTCGCGGTGCACCGGGAGGTTCTTATTCCGCCTTTGCAGTTTTTTAAGCAGATCTGCAGTTCGCTTTGCAAACCTTTCATTTCGTTGATATAAAAACGCTGGACAGTGGCAATACAAAGTTGAAGATTTTCCCGGGTCAAAGGTATCTTTGTCCATTTATCCCTTTCTTCATCGGTATAATATCCTGTTGGCTGACAGTAAACACCGGGCGGAGTAGAAAGACCAGGACCTTGTTCGCAAGCAATCGGGCAGGGAAAATATCCATCACTATGCCTATCAATATTATCGAGAACTCTAAGCGAACCCTCATTATCATTATCAAGTGCGGTTAAATAAGGAATACTGCTGTAGGGGATAATCATGCTTGCCTTTCCAGTTTTCGGATCAATCGCCATTAAATTATACCGCAGGTCGTCTACCGCGGGCTTATTTACAATTTCGCATTTCCGGTTGCAATAGTCCAATGGATTGTCACTTATCAAATCGCCGATAACCATAGTTAAGGCCATTTGCGTGGGCAATTGCCCGGCGCAAACATCAATGCCAAAAACCTCTTCTCCCATGGAATAAAGGAAATCGCCGGCTGAGGCCTGGCTCAATTTCGTCCAATAATGGGGGTCAGTCATAAAAAGCGGCTTCTGGCCGGTGCCGGCCGAAGCGATCCAGACCGCCGTATCCTGAACCACCCGGCCCAAAAAAGTGCGGAGGGAATTTTTAAAAGCGACATCAGTCGCCACTGTAAAAGCTTCTTTAGCTTTTTCTTTAACTTTATCAAAAGCTTTCTGGGCTTGAGCCCAGGCTTTTTGCCAGAAACCTTGGCCTTCAAGAACAGGGGCGGAAACCACGCCGCCAACCGCGTTCGCCGGCCTAGGTTCAAAAGCCAATAAAAAAAGAAAAACAAACGAAATAAAAAACAGGAGCAAAAAACTACTGGCTAATATTTTTTTATTTATACTCTTTTTTTCGACGGGCATAAAATTTTATTTTCGCCCTTATATTATTGGCTGGTATTCGTATTGGCAGTGCCCTGATCTTCCAAGGCTTTTAGAAAAATTGCCTGCAAAGTTTCGTCATCCAATCCGCTTAATTCCGACTCCGCCACGCCGCTTTCGATTAAAAGCTGCCTGATCTCGGCGGGCGTTAAAGTCCTTAAAATACTGGTCGCCTCTTCATCAGAAATATTGGCATTCGGAGAAATATTGATATCGGCCGCGGGACTTATATTGCTATTGGCGTTTGTCTGCGTATCCTGGACGGTCTGGTTATATACTTCCATTAATTCTTCATCGCTCATGCCGTCCAAGACATTCTGGGGCACGCCCGCGTTTTTCAAGGTTTCCCGCAAAGTGTCAGCGGTCGCGTTGCCGGAAAGGAGGGTGGAATTTGTCGCCGAAACGCTGGAATTGTCCGTAGTACTAGCATTGGCGAGGCTCGTATTGGTATCCGCGCCATAGCTCACGCAGGCCTGGCCTTCCGGACAATTGGGATCAGTGCCGCTGTCAATTTCCTGCTTGTCGGTGAGACCGTCAGAGTCAGAATCGGCTAAATAAGGGCTGGTGCGATGAAAATAAAGTTCATCATAATCGGAAAGCCCGTCCGTGTCCGTGTCTTTGTTTTTTAAAGCGTCAATCTGGTCAATCTGCACCTGAGTAAGAAAAGAAGAAGTGTTGCTTGGCACCGCTTCCGGCATAAAAGGACTTTTTACGTATTGGGAAAGCCTTAGGAAACCAAAAAATAAAGCGACGATCCCGATCAAACCGACAAAAGCGTAGATCTTTCTTTCATTCTTTATTTCGGGAGGTGAATTTTTTTTATCTTGAAAATTCTCGGAATTTCCAGGTTCAAATTCAGACATTTTTAAAGGTAAATTGATCCATTTTTACTTATCCATTATATCATATTTAACCTAAAATGTCAAAGAATTGTTTGGTTAGATTTAGCCAATTTTCAAGGCTTAATTCCTGGGCTCTTACTTTAAGGGGTAATTTTAGTTCTTTTAGAATTTTTTCGCTAATTTCAGCGGAAATTCCCAAACCATGCTTTAAATTATTGGTTAGCTTTTTTCTTTTGGCGCTAAATCCTATTTTAACAAGCTTCGCGAAATTCATTTCATTGACGTTAAATCTATTAATCCCGATATTTTCCAATTTTATCAAGGTGGAATTAATTTCCGGCCGGGGCCAAAAATATTCCTTACCCGCCTCCAAAATTATTTTAGGCGAAGAATAAAACTGGGTGAAAACCGCGAGCAAACTCATCTTACCGGGCAAAGCCGTGATCCTTTGGGCTACTTCTTTCTGCACTAAGATTATCATTTCTTTTGGCCGGGGACGTAAAGTAAGAAAATTTCTTAAAACCAGAGAAGTTATGTTATACGGCAGATTTGAAATTAACTTATAGTTTAAATCCTTAAAATATGTATTTAAATCGACCTTAAAAATATCCGCTTGAATTATTTCAATATTTTTTCGGCGGGCAAATTTGTTTTTTAAAAAAAACGCCAGACGCCGGTCTAATTCCACCGCCACAATTTTTTTTACTCGGGCCGCGATATCATCGGTTAAAAAACCAAAGCCCGATCCGATTTCTAAAACCAAGTCATCTGGCTTTAAACTACTGACTTCAATGATTTGCTGATTTATTTTTTTGTTAAACAAAAAATTTTGGCCGGCTGAACGATGAGGCAACAAGCCGACTTGTTGGCAAAGAGATATAATACTTTTTTTTGATAACTCCAACATGAAAAAATTATAATAGCACGTAAAGCAAGGTCATCAGTCCGCCGATGACAAAAGCGGCGTTCCAGCCGGAAAAAAAGAAAAGTAAAACATAAACCGACAGACTAGCAATTATCTTGCCGAAGGCCAAGGATTGCTCAAAAAATACCACCGTTCGGATTATGTCGGATTTATTAGCTTGGTCATAGGTCGTTGTCACCACCGGCATGTATATCGTGCTTTTAAAGATCCGGGAGAATGTGTCAATGAATAAAATATGAAAACCATTGACCGCCAGGATCCTCACGAACCAGATGGCCGAATAAAATAAAGAACCGGTTCTAATTAATTTCTTTTTATTCTTATTGTCCGTTAATTTTCCGATGAATAAAACCAGAATACTGGTAATCAAAGTGGCTAAAGCGACGACGCTACCTAAAGTAAGAAAATCTTTTATCACCCAGTAGATAAAAACCGGCCAGACGACCATGACGATAAGCTCTTCGCCGAATCCCAGGTAGGCGAAAAAACTCCGGCGGTTTTCTTTGCTGAATATCATTTTAAAAGTGGAAAAATACGGAAAAGCCTCTTTTTTGAATATTTCTTTGGTCACCATCATGGGAATATTAGAGATCAGGATCAAGAGGGAAACGACGAAAAACAGAACATTAAAACCGAAGAATTTGATGATAAAACCGCCGGCCAAAGGCCCCAGCACGCAGACAATCATGGAAATATTAACAATGCCCGCCGTTTCCCTGCCCCGGTCCTCTTTTTGAGAATATTCGGCAAAATCGCCGTGATACGCCGGCCAATAAAGGCTTTTTTGCATGGCAAACATAAAAACCGCCAAGACAAGAAAGACCGGATGGTGGGGTATCAAAAATAGGCATAAATAATAAAAGATCAGAAAAAAACAGCTGTACAGAATACTCCGCTCATAGCCGATTGAACCGACTGATTTGCCGCCCAGAGGGATCAGAAAAACATACAAAACATATACTGCCAGATAAAAAAGCAGGATCTGCTGCAAGTTGTAGCCGATTTTCCAGAGGTAAATCGGCTCAAAAATAGAGATGGCGGAAACGGCGAAATCCATGATCGCCACCGAGGCGTAAAGCTCTTCCAGCTGGCGGGACACTCGTTTGGAAAAATAATGGACGGCGTGATAAGAAAAATTTTTTATGCTCATAATTTTATCGGCCCCTGTCTTATTATTTTTATTTTATTATTTTTTAATATTACCAAAGTGGAAGGCTTAACTTTTTTTAAACGGCCGGCGTCAATGATCAGATCCGGCTGGTATTTCCTGCGGGAAAAATTTCTTAGAACATCCTTGATATTATAGCATTCTTTTCCCCCGGCTAAATTGGCTGAAGTGGCCGTTATGGGCTTACCGAAACGCGCGCAAATCTGCCGGGCCAAGTTCTGTTTTGGCACCCGAACGCCTAATTTTATTTTTTTATTTTTTAAAGGCAATATCAACGTTAACGGCCCGGGCCAGTATTTACGGGCTAAAAATAACTCCTTGGCGTTTAAACGGAAAAATTTTTTGACCTGGGGTAAGGAACTGGCCACGAGAGCTATTTTTTTGTTTTTTGGACGATTTTTTATGAGGTGAATTTTTTTCAATGCGGCGGCTGATTTAAAGTCGGCGGCCAGACCATAAGCCGTGTCTGTGGGAAAAACCAATACGCCTTGATTTTTTAAGGCGGAAATCACTTTCGTCCAGAAATATTTAGTTTTTGGCTTGATAATTTCCAATTTTTTAAATTCCCGCTTTACTCTTAAAAAAATCAATCGCTTCAATTTCCCCGACATAGCATCTGCCATTTTCATAAATCATCGGCACCCCCCTTTGACTCTCAGGAATTTGGCAGCCAGCCGCTTTAGTATTGAATAAATTATAATTTTCTTCCGTGGAAAAAGCCTCCACCTTACTGTATTCCACTTTTTCATCAACTTTATTATCGGCGATATATTGTTCGACTTTCTGGCAATGGCCGCAATCATTACTATAAAAGAAAATCGGCTCTTTAGGCGCGGTATCGGTGCTCGCCGACTTTTCACCGCAGCCGACAATTATAAAAGCGAAAGCGAAAATGACGGCGAATATAAATATCTTTTTCATTTTATTATTCTTTAATGGTAAATATATCGCTCACTTTTCTCTCTTTGTAGTGAAGCAATAAATGAGCCAACTTTTCATAATCTTTAGGCAGATCAACCATCCCTTTTCTTTCTACGCGCGGATATCCAATTGGGAGACAAATAATCGGCGTGATATTTTCCGGTAAATCAAGGGCTTTTTTGATCTTTACTCCGTCAAAAGCCCCGCAGGCGCAGGAACCTAAGCCCAGAGCCGTGGCCGCCAACATCATATTAGAAATTATAATCCCGGAATCTATATGAGGATACTTATTATCGTTTTGCTCGCCGGAAATTATACAAATTACCATGATCACCGGCGCCTCTTTGAGCCAAAAATTACCGGCAAAATTCGCTTTCACTACGGCCGTTCTTAATTCTTTATTTTTTACCACATAGACTTTATACGGCTGGCGATGGCGGGCCGAAGCGGAATGCAAACCCGCCCCCATGATCTTCTGAAGTTTTTCTTCTTCCACCGGCTTTTCCAAATAAGCGCGAACGGAATGGCGTTTTAAAATTGTTTCGAATAAATCCATACGACCTATATATTTGGTAAACCTTTAATAGTGTCCTTTTCTCCCTCTTCCAATGAATTCATATCCAGAAAAATAATATCCGTCAGGGCTTTAACTTCGTGATAAATATTCGGAGAAATTTTTATCATAACGGGATAATCAACAACTGCCCGCATTTCTTCCGACGTTTTTAAATCTTTAAAATATATCTCAATTTTACCGGAAAGAAATACAAGAATTTCTGGATTTTTCATATTACTTTTACCCGTGTGGTAATGAACTCCGCTGACCGTACCGACTTTTCTCTTAGCAAAGAGAATCTTATCAGACGGACGGTTTTCAAACTGAAAAGTCATGCCTTTTTCATTTTCCATGACTTTTACCAGCTTATTTATTTCAACACCCTTCATATTTATTATTTTAAATCATTTTATTTTTCCGCCTGAATAAACCAACGGCCATAATTACCCATTTTTATTTTCACTTTTTTAAATTTTAAAAAAAATCTTGCGATCTCTTTTTTAGTGAAAAAACTGTGCGGCAATCCTTTTTCCGGACCGGTTAAAGGAATATAGGTACCGGCGGACACCATTCGCTTTTTTTGAAAATGGTGCCACTCATTTATTTGCTGACAATCCGGCAAGGTAATCAGAGTTTTTCCGTTATTCCGTAAAGCCCGGAATATTCTATTTACTAATTTTCTAATTTGCGCTTTTTTGCCGTGCTGGAGAGTGTTAAACGAAAAAATAAAATCATATTTACCCGGCGGAATTTTATACTTAAACATATCGGCCTTTATTATCCTGGATTTATCCTTCAATAATTTTTTAGTCATTTTTACCGCCGATAGACTGGAGTCAATCCCGTCGGTTGCAAAGCCCAATGTTTGCAGATATTTGAGGTATCTTCCGTCACCACAGCCGATGTCCAAAGCGGATTTTGAAGTAAATTTTGACCGTTTAATAAATTTTTTAAATGGCGGGTATATTTCGTAGCCGAGAGAAGCATAGGCCGGCCCGCCTTTCAAATAATTTTTATAAATCTTATCCCAAGTGGTCAAATTAAACGACAAAATTAATTAATCTGCCTTTAACAAATATTACTTTCTTTGGCTCGCCTATAACGTACTTTCTCACTTTTTCAGAACTTAAAGCTTTTTCCTTTGCTTCACTTTCCGAAATATCCGCCGGTAATCTTAAACGCTCGCGCAGTTTGCCATTTACCTGGATGATAAATTCCACTTCTTCGTCTTTAACTAGTTTGGAGTCATAAGAAGGCCATTTTTCCTTGAAAATAGATTCTTTATGCCCTAATTTCTCCCAAAGTTCCTCGGCCAAATGCGGGGCAAAAGGCGATAATAACTTACAATAAATTTCCCGTTCATCTTTTTTTGAACTATTTTCTTCAATATTACCAAGATTTATATAAATATTTATCAATTTCATTAAAGCTGAAACAGCCGTATTAAAGTGCAGATTATCAATATCTTCTGTTACTTTTTTAACCGTTTTGTTTAAGCCATATTTTTTTGTTTCTAAATCTTGAGTACCAAAATTCGTCTGGAAATGTTTTTGTATCCTATCTAAAAATCTTTTCATTCCTCTTAAACCGTCTGTGTTCCAGTTGATCGCCTGGTCAAACGGCCCCATGAACATTTCGTAAAGCCGGACGGCGTCCGCCCCGAATTCCTTGATAATGACATCGGGATTGACCACGTTGCCGAATGATTTGGACATTTTCCGGCCGTCTTCGGCCAAGACCATGCCATGAGAAACCCGACGTTTATATGGTTCATCAGTCGGCACTAATTTCAAATCATATAAGGCTTTGTACCAAAATCTTGAATACAATAGATGTAGAGTCGTGTGTTCCATCCCGCCGTTGTACAAATCCACCGGCAACCAGTGCTTCATATTTTTCATGTCCGCGAATTTCTTGTCATTATGCGGATCGCAATAGCGGATGAAATACCAGTTTGAACCGGCCCAGTTAGGCATGGTATCAGTCTCTCTTTTCGCCTGGCCGCCGCACTTCGGGCATTTCACATTCACCCATTCGGTAATTTTCGCTAGTGGCGATTCGCCTGTATTCGTCGGCTCATATTCTTTGACTTCGGGTAATTCCACCGGCAGATCTTTTTCCGGCACCGGCACGACTCCGCATTTTTCGCAATGGATCAAGGGAATCGGCTCGCCCCAGTAATGCTGACGAGAAAAAATCCAGTCGCGGAGCTTGTAATTGACGGCGGCTTTGGCCAAAGAAAAAGATTGGTTCGGAAAAAATGGCAGGATCTCCGGCAAAACAGTGATATTCCCGTTCGATTTGCTAAAGTGATGTTTGCCAGAAAAAAGATGAAATTCCGCTTCAGGCAAATTCTTTTTATAGTATTCTACGCTTTCGACGGGAATAAATGGATCATTATCCGAAAACATGATAATAAATCGCTCCGCCAAAGCGCGTATTTTTTTCCAATTAAAAAGTCCTGATTCATTCATGGCCTCAACCGCTTTCCAGTCAGCCGTCGGATGCGAGTGTCTTAATTCCGTCCACTTCTGCCAGGGATTTGTCGGCGCCACTAATATTACGGTATGAACATTTTTACCTAATAATTGCAGATGATACAACATGGCAGGGCAACCAAGACTATGACCTACTAATACCGATTGTTCGTTAATCTGCTCGTCAAACCGAGCCAATTGTTCGTTCCAAACGGCCATCGTGGGATGATCAGTATCGGACAAAGAAGGTACTATTACCTCCCATCCCTTCTGACCAAGTTCTTTTTTCAACCAGGGAAACCAATTTTCTTTTTCATGCCCGCCAATACCATGAACAACAAGACAGGTTTTAGTTTTCTGGCCGTCGGTTGAATTCAAATCTTTGATAATAATTTCTTTAAACTTAACTGAATCCATGCCATTATACTTACCGGAATTAATCATTATCCCATCGCCGGCGTAAATTTTTCCTCTAATAAATTTGTCAAAAACATAATGATGCAATGGATCTTTTACTTTTTGATCCGCTTCTTTTTCGCTCAGCCATATAACTTTAAATTTTTCATTATCTTTTCGGTCAGTTATTCCTTTTTCTTCATCCATAAGTTCAAAATAAAGCCCCACCACCTCAATTTCCCGATCTACATTTTTAGAGTGGGCCGTATAATGATGGTGGATTTTTTCTGACTGGGCAATAAATTTTAAATTTTTATAACCCGTTTCTTCTTTAATTTCACGTTTTGCACAAGCAACAGGATCTTCTCCTTTTTCCAAACCGCCACCAATAAGCAGATAACCCCCAAGCCCAGAGCCCCAATTTAGGGCTAAAATCCGGCCATTTTTGGGATTTTTCACCAGAGCGACGATACTGCGGCGAAATTCTTCATTCTTCTTCGGAGTTCCGGTAACCGGCTCAATGACGTTAATTACCGGCAAATCGTATTTTTTCGCAAATTCAAAATCCCTTTCATCGTGCCCCGGCACCGCCATTATGGCGCCGGTGCCATAACCCGATAAAACATAATCCGCGACAAAAATGGGAATTTCTTCATTATTCACGGGATTAATAGCTTTGATTCCTTTTAATTCCACTCCAGTTTTTTCTTTTGATTCGGCGCGCTCTAAATCCGATTTCGCTTTGGCTTTTTTAATATATCCTTCCACCTCCTGGCGATTAGCGATTTGCGGCAAGAAATCGGCGATCAATTCATGCTCCGGCGACAAAACCATGTAAGTCACGCCGTAGAGAGTGTCAGGTCTTGTTGTAAAAACTTCAATGTGTGGTTTCGAATTTATAATTTCGGATTTCTAATTTTATATTAGCGCCCTCCGACCTTCCAATCCAGTCAATCTGCTGCTTTTTTATTTTTTCCAAAAAATCAACCTTATCCAAATCTTTGATTAAGCGGTCAGCATATTCAGTAATTTTAAAAAGCCACTGCTTTTGATTTTTCTTGGTCACTTCTGCCCCGCATCTTTCGCACTTGCCCCCGACCACTTCTTCATTGGCTAAACCGATCTTGCAGGCTGGACACCAATTGATCGGCATTTCTTTCTGGTAAACCAAACCGGCTTTGTATAATTGCAAGAATATCCACTGCGTCCATTTGTAATATTTCGGGTCGGAAGTATCAATCGCTCTTTCCCAGTCAAAAGAAAAACCCATCGCTTTCAACTGGCGGGTGAAATTGGCAATATTCTCCCGGGTTATATCTTGCGGTTTTCTTTTGACCTTTATGGCGTAATTTTCCGTGGGCAAACCGAAAGAATCAAAACCGATGGGGAATAAAACGTTTTCCCCTTCCATTCTTTTTTTTCGGGCCATAATATCAATTGCCGTGTAGGAACGAAGATGCCCCACATGAAGACCGTCGCCGGAAACATAGGGGAATTCTATCAGGCAATAATACTTATTCAGGGATTTATCATTGGCTAAAAATAATTTTTGCTTTTGCCAAAAATCCTGCCATTTTTTTTCAATTTTACCCGGGCTAAAACCGTCGTTCATACCGAAATTTTATCATTTTTTGGCCGGTTTAACAAATTGGACTTCTGCTTGACTTAACCGGCTAGTTTGATATAATAGGTTTTATCTTTTATTGACCACGGAAAAAGGCAAAATTTAACTAACATTAAAGAAAAAACCTATTTCCTTCCAGCTCAAAAAAATCGCCATTCTCACTCTTTCAAAATTGTTCAGGGCTTTAAGCGTTGTCGGCCGGAGCTTAAGGCTTTTTTTCGTTTACGGACTGGGCAAGCCTCTGGTTTTTATCATCGGTTTTTTTCTTAAACCCGTGGCTATTACTTTATACAAACTGTACCGATTTTTAAAAAAAGAATACCTAAAATTGAATCTGCCGACCGGCCAGAAGTTTTTTCAATTTTTTACTCACAAATACTTTGTCCATTTCATTATCATTGTCCTCACTCTTTCCGTGGCCAGCAACAGTTTGAGCGCCCGCGAGATTAAATTGGAGGAATTCGGCAAAAAAACTCTTTTTTCCGCTTTGGTCGCTTCCGATCAAAATCAAGAAACAATAGAAGGAGTGGAAACGGTTCTCGCAAAAAGCAATTACCTGGAACGTAAGGACGCTTTGCGCGCCCGGGTCACGCCAACCGACGATAGCATACAAATTACAGAAACCACTCTTGTCACCACGGAAGAAGGCACCGCTTTAGTGAAAAACACTTTGCCTGACACCTCATTAACCGGCCAGCCGCGGGAAAACATTGAATCATATCAGGTTAAGGGCGGCGACACGATCAGCACCATTGCCGGCCAATTCGGCATTTCCACCAATACTATTTTGTGGGCCAATAGTTTGAACAGCACCGATTTAATAAAACCCGGCCAGACCCTGACTATTCCGCCGGTCTCGGGCGTCCTTTATAAAATACAAAAAGGCGACACCGTGGCCAGTCTCGCCAAAAAATATAAAGCGGATGAAAAAAACATCTTGGAATATAATCAGCTGGCCGACGCTTCAGCCATAGAAGTCGGCGATCAAATCATGATTCCGGGCGGAGAAATAGAACCGCCGCCGCCCGCCCCGAAAAAAACCACTTCTGGATTTGCTTCAATTTTTTCCGGCAATGCCCCGCCTTCGGCCCGTGTCTCTGAAGGTTCCCGTCTGCTTTGGCCCACGCCAAGCCATAAAATAAACCAATATTACCGATGGGGGCATCAAGCCATTGATATTGACGGCAATTATTCTTCGCCGATTTACGCCGCTGAGGACGGCACGGCTGAAAAAGTCGGCCAGGGCACCGGTTACGGCAATGTTATTATTATCAGCCACGGCGGCGGCAAAAAAACCGTTTACGCCCACTTGAGCAAATTCTTCATTAAGCAAGGCCAGGCGGTTTCAAAAGGCCAAACGATCGGCATGATGGGCTGCACCGGTTGGTGTACAGGCACCCACCTTCACTTTGAAGTCGTAATCAGCGGCAGTAAAGTCAACCCTTTAAGTTACTTATAAATACGTTAAAAAAAAGCCTGTCTTATTCATAAAGCCAGACTTTTTTATTATTAGGCGGCGTAATAAGCAAAAGTCCGCTGGCCGAAATTCTGAAAAATCCGAGCTAATTCTTCCAAACCCTCCCAGATTTGTCTAACGTTTTCCGTTTCTGAGCACCGTATAAAAATAACCGTCTGCTCGTCCGTGGGAAGATTCATTAAACGACGGGTATATAAGATTAGATCGATAAGAGTATCTTTTGTTAATAGCATTTTTGTTTTTGTTTTAGCGATATGACAATATAAAAAGAGGGCTTTTCACCTCTTTATATCCTAATTATAGCGCAAATTCGTGAAAAAGTCAAGCGACCCCCTCCTATTCCTCCCCTTTTGGCCGGTACTGCAAGGCCTCGGCCAAGTGTTTTATTTCAATTTTTTCCGAACCTTCCAGATCGGCAATGGTCCGGGAAAGTTTTAAGATCTTGTGGTATGAACGGCAGGATAAATTCAGCTGGATGGCCGAATTCTTGATCAGTTGCTTTCCGGCGTCATCCAAACGGCAGAATGTTTCTACGTCTTTCGCCTTGATCTCCGAATTTAATTTATAGGGATAATCCTTAAATCTTATTTTTTGAAAAGTCTGGGCGTTTTCCGCTCTTTTTCTTATGACCCCCGAGCCTTCCCCCAATTTTTCCGTCATCAATTTTTCTGTTTTTAACCGCGGCACTTCCAAGTGTAAATCAATCCGGTCCAGAAGCGGCCCGGAGATTTTTTTCCGGTAACGGATTATTTGCGAGGGCGAACAGGTGCATTCTTTTTCCGGATCACTGTAATAGCCGCACGGACAGGGATTTAAGGCCGCCACCAGCATAAAGCGGGCTGGATAGGTCAGACTGCCGGCCACCCGGGCCACGGTTACTTCCCCTTCTTCCAAAGGCTGGCGCAGACTTTCCAATACCCCGCGCTGAAATTCCGGCAGTTCATCCAAAAACAACACGCCGCGATGGGCTAACGAGACTTCGCCGGGGCGAGGGATCCGGCCGCCGCCGATAATAGAAGCGGCGGAAGCAGTGTGGTGCGGCGAACGAAAAGGCCTTTTAGTAATTAAAGGCTGGTCAGATCTTACTAAGCCGGAAACGCTGTATATTTTTGTCACTTCCAGAGCATCGGCTAAATCCATTTCCGGCAAAATTGTGGTCAGGGCCTTAGAAAGCAAGGTTTTTCCCGAACCCGGCGGCCCGGACATCAGGATATTGTGATGACCGGCGGCCGCGATTTCCAAAGCCCGTTTAACATGTTCCTGGCCTTTGATGTAGGCCATATCCAATTCTGAATCAAAATTAGAGTTTGTATTTTCCCAAACATATTGATGACAAGGAACCAATTCTTTTTTTAACAGATGATTAACTACTTGATTAAGGTCATGGCAGGGAAAAATACGGGGTCCGGGGATCAAACAGGCTTCATTGGCGTTTTCCGCTGGCAATAATATATTTTTTATCCGCTTTTTTTTGGCCAGCTCGACAAAAGAAAGAACGCCATTAACCGGTCTTAAGCTTCCGTCCAAAGAAAGCTCGCCTAAGAAAAGGCCTTCACGAAAAGAAAAAGAAAGCTGCTTGGTGGCCGCAAGCAGGGCCAGGGCAATAGGCAGATCATAAGACGGGCCTTCTTTTTTAATATCGGCCGGCGCCAGATTGATCGTCTGGCGGCCGTAGGGAAAAATAAAACCGCTGTTTCTAACGGCGGAACGGACTCTTTCTGTCGCTTCCTGGACGGCCGCGTCCGGCAGTCCGACAATTGTAAATTTCGGCAAACCGCTTGCCGTGTCCGCCTCCACTTCCACCAGGACCGAATTGAGGCCGATTAAGGCCGCCGAATATATTTTTGATGACATAAAAAAGGTCGCTTTCTTCCTAAAGCCACCATGTATCTGTTTTAACGATAATCTATTTTAAAATATCTGTCAAATTATTCCGGCCAAAACTTTTTATAAATATAAGTCCGACGCCCAACACGATCATCGCATCTGATATATTAAACACTGGGAACCAGCCGAGAAAATTAACGTAATCAACAACGTGGCCGAAACGAACCCGATCAATAAGATTAGAGACCGCGCCCACAAATATCAGGCCAAAAGACCAGAGAAAAAAATAATTTGAACGCTTTAAGCTAATTATAAGAAAATAAAAAACTATTATAATTATTAAAATAATCAAAGGGTATAAAAGATATGAAGCGACCGGAAAACTCAAGGCCAGACCTTGATTCGGGTAATAATTTATTTTTAAAATATTTTTTACGGCAAAAAACCCTTCGCGGTTTAAAACCAGCCACTTGAATAGACGGTCTAAAATAAAGGCAAAAAAAATAACGGCGGATAAAAAATATTTATTTTTTAAGAGCCGCATCTTATAAATTATTACATTTAACGCAGACCGAGGCCGCCGGATTGACCTCTAGCCTTTCCCGGGGAATTTCTTCTCCGCAATTTTCGCACTTTCCGTAATCGCCTTTTTCCAACCTATCCAAAGCTTTATCCACTTCCGCTAATTTTCCCTGGAGATTGCCCTCTAAAGAAAGATCGTCTTGATACTGAGCTACCTCCGTGGCGTTGTCTTCATCAGAATCGCCGTATTGCGGCAATTTGGCGTGAAATTCGTCTTTTGCCTTTTTATCCTCTGGCCCGAGAGCGCCCAATCTTTTTCTTAAATCCGCCCTTTCTCCTTCTAATTTTTCTTTCATCTCGGCGATAAAATTTGCGTCCATAGTTTTTCGTTAAAAAATAAAAAGTGAGTTATTGTTAAATAAAATTAGTCACTTTCTAGGCTTAATTATAGCCCCGGTCAAAATTCCTGTCAATAATAACCCGCGTTCTAAAAAGCCCACTTTTTTCAAGAGGACTTTTTAGTTTTTTTTGTTTTTGACTATATCTAGTTCTATTTACTAATGGTCATATCCACGCCGCCGCGGAATCCCGGATGCAAGGCCATAAACTGATGAGCGGCCTGCCCTGAAGAATTCATGATTCTTACCTGCGGTCCGCCGGCGCTCATGGGCGTGACAATAATTTCCGAAGTGCCGTCCGCGTCCAGATCCGCCACCGCGATATCCGCTCCGCCGCGGAAAGAAGTGGCAAAAGCGAAGAATTGTCTTTCCAAACCGTTTGGTCCGTAAACTTGAATATGCGCTCCGCCCCTCACCGGCGACACGACCAATTCCGCCTGGTTATCGCCGTCCACGTCGCCGATGCCCGCTTTCAAACCCATCCGCCAGGCGCGATTATAGGCAAAGCCGGAAAGTAAAGCCGAGCCAGTATAAGTAACCACACGATATTGAGGTCCGCCGGCTGAAGCCGGGGTCAAAGCCAAGTCTTTCGCTCCGTCGCCGTTATAGTCACCCAGTGCTATATTTACCCCGCCGCGGAAACCGGTCGGGAAAGCGAAAAACTGGCTGACTAAACCGCCGGTCCCGTTGAATATTCTCACGTGAGGCGCCGCGCCCTGGCCAGGAACCGCCACAATTTCGTCCGCGCCGTCGCCATTAACATCACCCACTGTCACTTCCACGCCGGCTCTTAAAGTGGTGGCAAAGGCAAAGAAAGAAGAATACAGGGAGAGACTGCCGTTAGCGTACTTATAAATTCTGACCTGCGGGCCGCCGTTGGAGGTCGGGGTAACGATAATTTCCGCGTTGCCGTCGCCGTCCACGTCGCCCAGAGCCAGAGAATAAGTGCCGCGGAAAGTTCTCGCGAAGACAAAAGTATTGGCCAGGTTCTGGCCGGAAGAATTAAAGACGCGCAGATGCGGCGCGGCCAAAGCTCCGGGCAAAGTCACGATCTCATCATTGCCATCGCCGTCCAGATCGCCCATTACCGCTTTCACTCCTGTTCTTAAATTTGAATTATAGGCCATAAAACTCGCTTGTTGAGTGCCGTTTGAATCCCAGACAGTAACCTGAGGTCCGCCGCCCACTTTGGGTGCCGTCACGATATTTTTAACCGTATTGCTGCCATAGCGCGAGGAACCGGTGGTTATGGCAAAATCAGTGAAATGATTAACCGTCATCATGATCGTATTTTGTTCCGTATTCTGGACGACATTGTCGGGCAACTTCCAGGTGGAAGAATTGGAATCCCAGTATCGGCCGATGATCGAAGTTTCTTCAATACCTTCTGCTTTAAGCATCGCATCATCGTAAAAAATGGTTATCGTAACACTGCTGTTAAAGCTTGAGGTGACTGATTGCCCGTTGCTGTCCGTCAATTCCAAGCTCCAGGCAAAACCCAAGGCCGGTTTCGCCTCAGGCGTGCGGTATATATTGATATTGGGGGAGGCCGTAAGCGTGTAATTTCCCGAAGAGGCAATAGCATTAGCCGGGATGGTAATGATCGAATTATCCGGCAAAGTAATAGTCGTCAATTGCGAGGCGTCAAAAGTACTGCTTATACCTTGAGGGATATTAAAGGCTGATTTCCTTAAAGTAAAGTTTTTACTGATTATGGTACCGACCGTGCTTAATGTGATCGGCTCTTCATTGGAGCGGTAAAAACTCGTTCCATCCATGCTGTCACAGCCGATATACCAGGTCCCCCTAGTTAAAGGAATATTGTACGAACCATCCATTACCTGACCGCCGGAAAAACCGCCTTGCGGATTCCAGGCGTGGCAAAATCCCATTCTTAATGCGGTGCCGTCTTCACGAGTAGCTGAACCGGTGACACTGCCTTCCGAGGCCCGAAATTTAAGAGTAATCGGAGTCGTGATATTGGCCGCCACGGATACATCAACATTTTGAGGGGGCAGAAATGACGACATTTCCGGCGGCAGACCGGCGCCGCAGGAATAAGTTCCCGCCACCACACCGATCATGGCGCTGCCGTCCCTGATCTGTCCTCCGGTATTCAAGACACTGCCGCCTTCAACCGGCCCTTTAACTTCTCTTTCTTTCTGCTTCATGTTGTTGCACCACACCCACCCGTCTTTGACTTTATTGCCGTTGGGATCTAAAACCGTGGCCGCGATATAAGCGTTAGCCCGATGGGCTTTTAAAGTTTTTACGGCCCGACCGTTGACCGGCACGGTCACCGGCGATTGATCCGGATTGCCTTGCATAAAACCCGGGGTTCTGATGTTATAGCCGAGAAAATAGGTGCCGTGCTTGACTGAAATGCGATAACTGCCGTCCGCGTTTATGCGGGCGTTATAGCCAAACCCCTGCCCCTCGCCGTTGGCATAAACATCGCCTTGGACATTCGTGATCACCGCGCCAGTCGAAGCATCTCTTAAGTAGCCGACGATTTCCCCGTCATTTTGAATTAGGGTCACGTTAACTGTTTTATTTTCTCCGACGGCAACCGCCACTTCCACTTCTTTATCCAAAGACATGTTTGATTCCGGCGGCACATTAGCGGCGCAAACATAGGTGTAGCCGCCTAATAATTTTATACTGGCGCTTGATCCCTGGATACCCATGCCGAAATCACTGCCTGGTCCTGGCTGCGTTCCCTTTTTGCGGCAGTAAGCCCAGCCGTACATATTGGAAATCAGGTTACCGGCCGCGTCTTTTAAAACGATAGTTACTTGGGCATCAGCCAGAGTCAAACTAAAATTTACCCCCGTCGTTACCTGAGTATCCGTAAGAATAGACACTCTGGTCTGCCCTCCTTGAGTGATATAATTCTTCTGGCTGGCGTCCCACTGGTCAATCGCCACCTCCCATTCGCCTTTAAAAACCGGGATGGAATATGAGCCGTCGGCCGCCGTCGTCGCGTTGCTCCAGCCTGATCCGCCCGATCCTGATATCCAGGCATTGACCCTGATGCTCCCGACAGCCACGCCGGAAGTGTTGGTAACCACGCCCTTGATACGGGCGGCTTTTTCTTTCAAATAAATCGTGCCAAGAGCTTTTGTTTCGCCGGTAACTACCGTTACCTGCATGGAAGGAATATAATAAGTTGAGCCTTGTGAATTCAGTTGCAGAGTATAGGTGCCGGCTTTAGCCGGGATACTGAAAGAGCCGTCGCTCTGCAAACCGCTGCCTGAACCCTGGCCAGTTTCATTTCTTAAATCGACATAATATTGCCAGGGATCCGCTATAATGCCGCCGTCGGGTTTAACCAATTTGCCCGTAACCGTCGCATCGGCTTTTACCACCGTAAAATTTTGGGTATAGGTTCCGGCCGCCGAAACATCTATCATCGGATCCTGGCTCTGCCAGAACCAATCTGTGGTCACCCGCTGTCCGTCTACCCATTGGGCATCCGGATGAAGCTGCCAGAGGCCGGCGGTAGTCAAAGCTAGCCGGAAATATCCGTCGCTGCCGCAATTGGTATTCGACCATTCTTGAGCGCCCTGCAAATTAGCGTTTATCGCGCAAGTCGAAACCGCGCCGCCGGTATCGTAAGTGACATAACCCTCGATAAATTTATCGATGCCGATCAAAATAGCGCTGTTATTTTGGCCCTGGCCGGCGCCTCCGCAATCGGGACCGCAGACCTGGGCGTTGATATCCACGCCGTAAGTGCCGGCGGCTAAAGGATTGATTACGTTATTGATTAAAATCGTAACCGTGCTGCCGCTCGCGATTGTTTGGGCGTCTGAGAAATACGGCGAAATAAAATTTTGGTTTTGATTTATTATCAGCGTGGTGCCGACACTTGCCCCGTCATCTTTAATATAGCCAAGGGAAGCGCTGGTAAAATTAATGGCATGGTTAGCATCACTCACTCCATTAAAAAATGTGCTCATATTAAATCCCCCTAACTGTCCGCTGCCAACGGTCATATCAGCGTTAATCTTGAATGAAAAAAGATAACTGGTGGTGGCGCCCAAAACCGTGCTTGATGGAGAAACGGTAATTTCGGAGATGCCGGCGACTACATTAGTGGTATAACCGGCGGCCTGCCCGACGTTTAATCCGATGAATGAAAAAGGTCCAAGCAGAGAAAAAATGGTAATAATACTGATGAAAAATTTGGTTTTTTTGATCATATTATTTTGTTTAATTTTTAATATATATTTAAATTAGTAGTGGTCTAAAATAAAAAAACCACAAAATTAGTGGTTATCTAAACCCTCCCTTGTTCCATCCCTCCCCTGTTTTATTAAACTTTTTGTTTTTTGCATGAAGAAAAGTTGAAAAAACCTCTCTTTTAGCTAAATTTTTTTGTTTTCTTACTTTATTATACACCTATATTTCTATTTTGTCAACCGTAAACGGCTTAGATTACTGTATTTTCAACAATATGTGATAATTTTTTAAATAAACGAAAAGGCGCATGTGATCACCTTAAAACTAAGTTGCTTAAGAGGCGACATGCGCCTTAATGGGGTTTATTATCCAATTTTATCCCGCCGTTAGCCGGCTCCCTGCACTATTTCCCAGAGGACCGCGTAGCGGCAGAATAAAATATGATGATGTAGCCCCAACTTTCTCTTTGTTTCTGGAGTCAAAAAGATCAATATATCTCAACCATTCTTCCGGTATAATCTCTGGTTTTAAGGCCAAAAATCTACCTTTTTGTTTTTGTGTTACAAATTTTTTCAAACGGGTGTCCAGAAAACACCCATGACGAATAGTTGAGAAGGGCCTTTTCCCAAATTTAGCTAATATTAGGGAAAAACCCTTCTCAGCTGATATTATTGTCAAACTTACACCAATAGTATATCAGACTATCTATGTATTGTCAAGTACGCTCAAAAATTAAAAAATTAGCTTAAACTAGCTAAAATATCCTGTGGATAAAATTCTATATATTTAATATAAATATAAAAATTATAATTTGGCTAATATTAGCCTAATCTATTTTTTATATATTTAAATATTTTTTGGTATTCTTCTTCCTTGGAAAATGAAGTAGTATCAAGGAAAAAATCAAAATTGTCCGGATTAAACACATCAATCCCGTATATTTCACGATACCGTTTTTCATCGCTTTTCATCCGTTCACGGTTTATCTGGAGAACATCCTCTACATTCGTCACCTGTCTGGCTTCATTCCTCATGCTGTTGATTTTAAAATCTTCAAAAACTCTTTTTGCCCCGATATTTTCGTCAACATCCAAAAATATTTTTAAGGATTGGGGAATGAAATGGTAAGCGGTCCGACCTTCAATAACCAAATTGTCCTCTCTTTTTCCGATCTCAGACAATTGTTTGTCAACTTCTTTATCAATAGAATGATCTTTCTCCCCTAATTTCAGATATTCAACCAAAGTCAGATTCTTCTTTTTGGAAGCGGCCCGAAAAATATCGCCCATGTAATACCTTTTATAGCCTAAGTCTTGGGCCAGTCTTTTGGCGATCGTTGACTTGCCGCTTCCGGGTTTTCCCGAAATGGAAATTATCATTTTTTATGATTTTTGATTTTCGTTAAAATCTTTTACGCGGGCTAAACGGTCTTCTCCCCCGGCCGCTTGAATCGTGCGAGTCGCGGGAAAAATTGTCATAACCGGCCGGCGCTTGCGATAAGGCCTTGACCGAGAGACTGACTCGGCCTCTTTCTTTATCCACGTCAACGACCTTAACTTTTATTTTGTCGCCGACCTTAACTATGTCGCTTACCTTATTGATCCTTTGGTAGGAAAATTCAGAAATATGGACCATGCCGTCATGGCCGGGAAATAATTCCACGATCGCTCCGATCTCCTTGCTTTCATTGTTCCGGTCCTTCAAGATCTGGGTGACCACGCCTTCATGGACTTCTCCGATGACCACTTCGCGCGTCAAATTTTTCACCCACTCAAGAGCTTTATTTCCCATTTCCGGATTATGAGCCGTGATCAAAACCAGGCCGTCATCTTCAATGTCAATTTTTGTCACGTCGCGGCCGCCGCACTCATCAATGATCTTATTGATCGTTTCTCCGCCGCGGCCAATCACTTCTCTTATTTGCTCCGGATCAATTCTTAAGGAATAGATCCGAGGGGCATACATGGAAAGTTCTTTTCTGGGAGCGGGAATCACGCCTTTTATCACATCTAAGATTTTCAGCCTGGCAATTTTGGCGGCCTCTAATGTTTCCTTACAAATCTGCGTATTTAGGCCGGAAACTTTGATATCCAGCTGCATGGCCGTAATGCCGTTTTCCGTGCCGGCGACTTTGAAATCCATGCCGCCGGAATGGTCTTCGATCCCCTGGATATCGGTTAAAATCTTATATTTCCCGCTTTTTTCATCCATGATTATACCCATGGCGATGCCGGCGACCGGAGTCTTTATCGGCACCCCGGCGTCCATTAAAGCCAAGGATGAACCACAAACGGAAGCCTGGGAAGTAGAACCATTAGAAGACAAGACCTCGGAAACAACGCGAATGGTATATGGAAAATCTTCTTTGGAAGGCAATACCGGCTCAAGCGATTTTTCCGCGAGAGCCCCGTGGCCGATTTCCCGCCGGCCCGCGCCCCGCAAAGGCGCCACTTCGCCGACGGAAAATCCGGGGAAATTATAATGATGCATGTATCTTTTTTTGCCTGATTCTTCCATGGTGTCCAGGGTCTGTTCGTCTCCGGGCGAGCCTAAGGTAACAATGGAAAGCACCTGTGTTTCGCCGCGGTTAAAAAGACCGGAACCGTGCGTCCGCGGCAAGAGCCCGACTTGAGCCGAAAGCGGTCTGACTTCGTCCAAAGCGCGGCCGTCTACCCGCACTCCATCTTCCAAGACAATTCGCTTGGCTTCAGCGTCCAGAAGTTCTTCCAATAGGATCAAACCCTTGGCCCGTGTTTCCTTGCTCACCTCGTTGTCTTCTTTTAAGACGGTATCCAACTCTTCTTTTAATTTGGTTAATTCCTCTTCGCGTTTGGTCTTATCTTTTGTCTTTAATAATTCTTTTATTTTTCCCGCCGCGAAATCTTTGACCTTGCCTTGAACTTTTTCAAAAGCTTCTCTTTCTTCTTCGTTTTCCCCTTCAAAATCGCCTGTTATTTTTTCCGAACCGACCTTTTTTCTCACTTCTTCCATCAGCTCGATCACGGTGCCTAAATTTTTCTGGGCAAAAACGATGCCTTCTATAATCACTTCTTCTGAAGTTTCATTGGCCTTAGCCTCCATCATGACCACTTTATCTTGGGTACCGGCTACCACGAGATCAAAAGCGCTCTTTTCGCGGGCGGCATACGTGGGATTTAACACCCATTCGCCGTTTATCTGGCCGACTCGGGCGCAGGCGATCGGACCATTCCAGGGAATACTGGAAAGATGCAAAGCGCAGGAAGCGGCAATCAGGGAAATAATATCGGAATCATTTTCCTGGTCCACGGAAAGAACGGTAATCACCAACTGCACGTCGTTCCTCATTTTCTGGTTGAAAAAAGGCCGCATGGCGCGGTCAACCAGCCGGGAAATCAAGATCGCGTCGTCGGAAGGCCGACCTTCCCTTTTGATAAAACGAGAGCCTTTTATTTTTCCGGCGGCATAAAGTCTCTCTTCGTAATCAACCAAAAGCGGGAAGTAATCAATGCCTTCCCTGATGTTGCGGCTCATCACGGCCGTGGCTAAAACCACGGTGTCGCCGTACTGAACCGTGCAGGAGCCGTGGGCCTGACCCGCGAGTTTGCCTGTTTCGATGATTAGTTTTTTTCCGGCCAATTCTCTTTCAAATCTTTGCACGGACATAAAAATACCTTTCTTTCTTGGCCGGCAGGCTCTAGACTACCCGAAAGGGCTTTTTTAAGCGCTTTGTTGATAGTCCATCTGTCTGGCGGCCAATTATTTATTTAGTTATAAATTGTAAAATTTTTTACGCGGCTTTTTCCGTCGGCTCTTTATCGTCTTCCGCGGAAATTTCATTTTGCTCTTTTATTATTTTCTTTTGTTCCCTTATATCCTTCCTAATCATACTCGCTGGACCGCGGCCAGCAAAACCTTTCTTCACGTAGTCAATTTGTTTAGTGGTTGACGCCAAATCAAGACCTTTATCACGCTGTAAGACTCCTGATGTTTCGAGAATTCCACCTTTTTTTTTCATAGCGCTTACTAATCCAAGATCTCTATCCGGCCCCATCGCATTTTCCATTTTTTTCTCCCAATTATCCGGGATCGCGTCGCCAAATTTCGCTTCCGTTGCTCGCCAGGCTCTTTCCATAATAGTCTTTAATCTATTAACTAATAGTGTGGCTTCCGAGGTGCTTAAATTTTTCGCGCCTTCTCTTTCAGCCTTATTTCTTAATCTTATAACATCGCCATCTCGATTTAACATCAAGTCAGTTTCCTTTTTAAAAAAACGAAAAATTCTTCCTTTATTCTCATATTCTCTCCGCTTCGCTTCAGGCATATTAATATCTGGAATGGCATATTGATTCGTCTCATCGCCCATCTCAACCAGAGCTTTGCCTAATGAAGGCTCCAAACCATAAAACTGGGAATCAACCGGATACCTGCCTATATGTTCTTCAGCGACCTCATTTGATGCTGACGGAAAATCTTCGGCCGGTCCGATTTCTAATTTTGATGTTTCCTCACCATTAGCCATATGTTTATCAATTAATATTTATCTTCTCCTGTTCGGCCTTCGCGGGCCGATAGGCAATAAAAATTTCTTTTTATTGGCGGATAAATCGGTAAATTCATCAGCGGTTTCCTTCAGTTTAGTAGAGCAGGATTCGCCGAAAGCCATCACTTCCACAAAACAGCCTTTGTTTGTTTTTAAATAATTGACCAAAGGCAGGTAATCGCCGTCGCCGGTGACTAAAATAACCGTGTCCATTTTATTGGCAAGCAAAACGGCGTCAATAGTGATGCCGACGTCCCAGTCGCCTTTTTTCGCTCCCCCCCAGAAAACCTGTAAATCTTTCATCTTCACTTCAAAACCCTGCTTGTCTAGGGCTTCAAAAAAATTCTGTTCTTCTTGGCTGGCCGCTTTAATAACGTAAGCGATCGCCCGGATCAGTTTCCGGCCGGAAACCGCTTCTTCCAAAATTTTGCCGAAATTTACTTTCGCCCCGTACAGATTTTTAGCAGAATGATACATGTTAGAAACGTCAACAAAAACTCCAACCCGCTGCTCAAGATGCTTTATCATTATTTCAATTTTAATTTTTTAATTAAAGACTCGTAGCCTTTCTGATTGTCTTTTTCCAGGTATTTTAAAAGCCGCCGGCGCAGTCCCACTTTGCGCAAAAGCCCGCGGCGGGAAGAGAAATCTTTTTTATGGGTTTTTAAGTGATCCGTCAGCTGCCGGATCTCCTCCGAGAGAATGGCGATCTGCACTTCGCTTGAACCGGTGTCAGAAGCATGAGTCTTGTACTTCTCAATGATTCGGTCTTTTTGCAGTTTTGATAAAGGCATACTTTTTCCTTTGTCCGCGCCTTCCCAGTTAAGTCTTTGGCTTAACGCGAGAAAACGTAGCTAATAATTAATAAGATAATAATGACATAAAGGCGGTTAAAGGTCAAGAGGCATCTTGGCTAATTTATAATGAAGCACAAAATTCAAAGCTCAAAATCCAAAACAATACCTAATGATCAAAATTCAAATATCAAAACCAATCCGCCGTCAACCTTAATTTATTTCAGGGTCTCCTTTTATTCAATAAAGTCTTGATAAAGCGGAAGATGCTGAAACCACGCCAGGGACGGCCAGGCAATTTCAGTATGACGGAGGAAAGAGCGGGTTTTTGATTTAAGATTTTGAATTTATAATTTGTTTTGTGCTTTGTGCTTTGAATTTATAACCAAAATCACCCTCAAAATCATGCTTATCGCAAAAAACATAACCATAACTTAGTCTTGCCATTTAAGTCTTTGTGTCGTAAAATGTAATCATGCAAGAGGAAATAAAAAACTTGATGGCGGATTTCATTAAAGCCAAAAAACAGGAAGTTAATTCGGCCACCCTCAATAATTACAGATTTTATCTTAACCGTTTTTTTTATCTTTTAAACTTGTCAGGGCCGGAAGAACTTAATTATCAAACCGTCAGGGCTTTTCGGGGAAAATTAAATCAGCTAAAATTAAGCCCCGCCACGCAGAACTACCACCTGATCGCCCTGCGATCATTCTTAAAGTTTTTAAACGAAGAAAACATCAACAACCTTGATCCAAAAAAAATAACTCTATATCCGGTGAAGATTTCCAAAAATGAGCCCGTGACAAAAAAAGAAATAGAAAAAATAATGGAAACACCGGACAAAGATGATGTTTCAAAAATTATCAACAAAAGGGACAAGCTCCTCCTGGAACTGCTTTTTTCCTCACAGTATAAAGTGTCAAAAATTGCCAAGTTGAAAATAAAGGAAGTCTCCGGTTTAAAAATTGGCGAGCAGGGAAAATACTGGCTAAAATTGTATTTAAAATCCAGAAAGGATAAAAGCGAATTTCTTTTTATCCGCCATGACCGAGCTCAACCAAAAGCCATGCGCCATAAGCCATACGCCATAAGCCCTCTGACGGCACGCTCCATCCAAAGAATCGTCGCTTCTTGCGCCAAGAAAGCCGGCATTAGGAAAAAAATCACGCCGGAAAGCTTCAGAAATATTGCGATAAATTATTTTTTTACTTAATCCTAATAACATGCTATAATAAAATTAAATAAAATCGCCTTGGACGATAGGGAGCAAAAAACGAAAGGTCTCGCTTAAATAGAGCGTTTATTAAGCCAGGAACTATCGTCAATTATAACCGGCTAGCGTCGGTTATTTTTTATCGCATTTTTAAGTTATTAATATATTTAACATGATATTTTCCATACTGCTATTAATTATGGGGCTGATAATTTTAATCGCGGGCGCCGAAGGACTGGTACGCGGTTCAACTTCGCTGGCGAAAAAAATCGGCATTCCCCCCTTGATTATCGGTTTAACCATCGTCGCTTTCGGCACCTCAATGCCAGAATTAATTGTCAATATTTTTGCCGCTCTGGAAAAGACCTCAGACATCGCCGTCGGCAATATCATCGGCAGTAATATTTTTAATATTCTATTTATATTAGGGCTGGTTTCGATTTTCCGCCCCTTGACGGTAAAGAGCAGCACTGTCTGGAAGGAAATTCCTTTCGCTCTATTGGCGATGATTATGGTATTCATTATGGGAAATGACAGTTTTTTTGATAAAACCGGATTAAACGCTCTGACCCGCACAGACGGTTTTTCGCTGATCGCCATGTTCCTAATTTTTATGATTTATATTCTCAGTTTGGCCAAAAAAAACAAGGACGAAGAGCAAGAAAAAATAAAAATATATTCTTGGGGAATATCCATATCGTTTATTTCTGGCGGATTAATTCTATTGTTCTTGGGAGGAAAACTTTTAGTGGACAGCGCTATAGTGCTCGCCCAGCTGGCCGGTTTGTCGGAATCGCTGATTGGCCTGACTATTGTCGCAATCGGAACTTCTTTGCCGGAATTAGCCACTTCCGCGATAGCCGCTTATCACCGACATAACGATATTGCGGTGGGCAATATTGTCGGATCCAATATTTTTAACATTTTCTGGATACTTGGCCTGACGAGCTCTATTTTTAAACTTCCGTTTAACCCTGGCACCAATGTGGATTTAACAGCCGGAATAATAGCGACTTTTCTGCTATTTATTTTCATGTTTATCGGAACTCGGAAAAAATTAGATCGCTGGCAAGGAGTTTTATTTCTGATGTCGTACATCGCTTACACGATATATCTCATCATAAGAGGATAAACATATTAATTGGCGGCGCAAGATATTCAATTGACTAATTTTCAGTTTTTTGTTATTTTTACACTACTTTTGTCCCTGTAGTTTCCGCCCGAGGCGGACCCGCCCTGGGCTGGCAACGGACAATTTATTTATGAGCCCCTGTAGTTCAACGGATAGAACAACAGCCTTCTAAGCTGTGGATACAGGTTCAATTCCTGTCGGGGGTAAATAACGAAATAATCATGGTGCCTGTGGTGTAGTGGTTCGCACACGACTCTGCCCGCCCCGCTCGCCAAAGACAAATTAAAATATTATTTCTATTATATAAATTAAAAACTTAATTGAAGGGTTGCAGAAGGGTGACTATAGTGTAGTAGTTAGCACAGAGCCCTGTGGAGGCTTTAGCGAGGGTGCAAATCCCTCTAGTCACCCTTCTGCATCTCTAACATTTCTATGGCTCGCTTTGGCGGGCCGGGGTGGCAAGGGTTCTGCGCCAAAGGCGCATCAGCCTCTGGCTGAAATTCCCATCAGTTCCCCACCAAAAATCATTCCTAAAAGGAATGGTTTTTGCTGTCAAGATAATTAAAGGAACTCCGTCCAGACGGAGCTCCTTAATTTAGTGGAATTAATATTTTTTAACCTTTCGCTTCCAAGCCGGCCAGTTCAAAAAAATCGCTTTCCGCTGCCTGATACTGGATTTGAATTGCGTCAAGATCACTTTTTGCGGTATCAATCTGACTGGTTAAACCGTCAATTTCCAGGCCTAAATCGTCTATGGTTTTTTGATCCGCCGCGCTAATAGTCGAGGATTTCTCCATGATACTGATCATGGATTTCAGTTTTTCAAGCATCTGGGTTTGAAGGTCATTATATGTGATTTTTGCCGTATTTTCCTTCCCGGCCATCTCAATAAAGTTATCTGCGCTTGTCTTTATTTCAGCATCTTTTATTCCTTCAGCGGCGGTTTTCAATTCAGCTATTTTGGCTTCCGCGGCGTCCAATTTCGCCGCCGCCTCGGCTTTCCGAGCCAGGGCGCTTTCAAGGATAACAAGCGCCTCAGTATAGTTTTTTTCATTTACTTGCTGTTCAAATTCATTCCAACCGGGCAAGATGGTCAAATCAGAAACTTGCGCCGCTTCTTCGTCTAGGGCTACTTTTTCGTTATGCGTGTCAATAAACGCTTGCGGCACTTTTGAAGCCGTCAAAAGGCTGTAGCCAAAAAACCCTAAAATTCCCAAGACCACCAGGATAATAACGATAATGACTGGTTTTTTCATAATTTTTAATTTAATAATTATTTCTTTCTTGCTTATTCTTTTTTAATCATAACACAACTGCTTTTTGATTAAAAGCGACCGATATTTACTGTATAAAACGGTCGCATAAACATCAGCGGCCATTGGACTAACTAAAATTCAGCCAAGTATGATTAAATAATATTCAGCCCTTGATTTTATTCTAAAATTCAGTTAGAATACCTTATCATTCATCATTAACAATACTTGTATGGCAAAAAGAGCGCACGCGGTGGGCCGGACGCAAAGGTCCCATTCTCACAAAACAAAAAAGAGACTGGAAATAAAAAGACTGATGCTTGAAGCCAGGGCCAAAAAATACCGTAAATAGAATTTTTAGGATAAAAAAACGCCTCTAAAAATTAGGAGGTGTTTTTAGTTAAGAGATGGTATAATAAATATATATTACTATGAACCAAATACTCCCGTCGGAAAACCCTGCCAAGAAATCTAAAAAAATTTTATATGGATTGCTGATTGGTATGGCCGCGATCATCCTGCTGGGAATATGTTTAGGCTATTGGTATAACCAACTGCCGAAAAACAATCCGCAAAGGAGCCAATATACTTGCGAACAAGCCGGCGGGCAGTGGCTGGTAGATGAATCGACTTGTCTGATTTCCAACCGGTTGGCCGGCGAGGCATGCACTGACGGCGGGCAATGCCAGTCCGGCGTCTGTTTTCCGCCTGACTTGACTGAAGAACATCAAGCCGCCGTCACCCGGGGAGAAAAAGTCTCCGGCCTGACCGGCACCTGTTATCCGGAAGAGTTGATTGGAGACTGCGTAAAACAGATTCTCAAAGGAACCGTCTCGCGGGAATCGCTCTGTATTGAATGATATTTTTTCAAAAAAATTAGTATGGATATGGACGGACAACAAAGAGAAAATATAAGACCGGGTTTGAAAGTGGCAATCGTCTTGAAAAAAGACCAGACTTCCGGTCGGCTGACTGAAGGAATAGTCAGGGATATTTTGACTAATTCCTCTTTCCATCCGCATGGCATCAAGGTCAGATTGGAAACAGGAGAAGTGGGAAGAGTTAAGGAAATTTTTTAATCCCTATGAACCCAATTGTTATTATCGTCATTGCCCAATTGCTATTCACGACTAGCGACCTGGTTGGTCGCCATTTTATGACTACAAATGGATTCACACTCAAGTCATTTTTAAGTTTGTGGTTTTTGGGATACTTTCTCATACGCAACATAGCAATGTTCGGTCAACTGTATGTTTTTTCAAAAATTGAGCTTGGACACTCAATGGCTTTATTCGGAGCGACATCAATCGTTTTGGCGAATGTGTTAGGCTTTTTGTTCCTGAAAGAAGTTTTGTCACCAGTAACATATATCGGTATTGTTTTAGCGATTGGGGCGTTCTTAATCCTTGCTGTCCGCATCTAACTTTTATAAATTTCAATGAAGAAAACTTTAAATCAAAAAGCCCGAATATATCTCTAGTGTTATGGCTTATTTTTTGTCCAGACGAAATTAGTTGCTCTTTCTGGCAGCCCTTCGGCCCGGCTCAGGGCAGGCTCCAAGAGCCAAAGACTGCTGGGGGCTTCAGTTTTTGATACCTCTAACATCTTAGTCTATTCTTAAACAAAAAAGGAAGCCCCCAGACCCCCAGCACTCTAAAGTCTTTTAGTTACTGCTAATTTTTTACAGCGGGATTTTTTTATAAAATTAATATTCCACGTTTTTGCTACACGAGATACAGAAAACCAGGCGGACGAGGGGGCTCCGGGGGCAAAGCTGGAAGCCAAACGGCCACACGGGAAAACCTTGCCCTGCTCTCGCGGTTTTTTGCCCCCGGAACTTTTGCAACTTTTGGTTACAAAAGTTGAAATCATCAACCTAAAGCAAAAATTCAGTTAAACTACCAGGACTACACTCAAATAATAGATAAAGAAAAAAGAGATTCTTTAAAACCGCCCCTTTTCGCCCTAAACCGGGTTTTTTGGTAGAATATATATATGACTGAAGAAAAATACATCAGACTGAATACTGTTTTAAAGCCGCCGCAGGAAATTGTAGAAAAGGTAATTACTTTAAGCCAGGAAATCGGAAAAAAGCACGCCGCGGAATTTATATTGGATGGCCGGAATTTTTTTCCTCATCTCACTCTTTATTCCCCGGAATATCCCCAAAACCGATTAGATGATGTCATGGAAAAAGTAAATATACTGGCGGAAGAATTTCCAGCCGTTAATATGGAATATAAGGGTCTTAGATCCGGCCAAGGCTTTATCGTTCTTGATTTTGCCCTGACTCCGGCCATCAAAAAAATGCACGAAACGATTGTAAAAATTTTGAATCCATTAAGGGAGGGGCATCACAAGGAAAAATATGACGCCCCGGATTACCAGATGAAAATGTCCGATGAGCAAAAAAACAATATTATAAAATACGGTTATCCTGACGCGATGGGTTTATATCATCCGCATCTTTCTATCATTCGCCTGAAAGATGAAAAAATCGCCCGGGAAATTTGCCAAAATTTAACCTGGTCAGAAAAAGAATTTACTATAGACACCCTGGCAGTCTATAAGATGGGAAAACACGGCACTTGCACGGAACTGGAGGCTGAATTCAAACTTTCATAAAAAAATATTAACATAAAAAATGACCCGCGGAAGATAACTCCCGCGGGTCGGTTAAGGTTCATAAGAAAGTTCAGTTTCGTTCGCACCACTGCCTGGCGTTCTGGAACATCATAAGCCAGGGAGAAGCCTGGAGTTTTCCTCTCCAGTCTTCCGGCAGCCAGGGCCACTGCCAGGCCAAGAAAACGCGTTCCGGGTGCGGCATGATAGCCAGGTGCCGGCCATCGCCGGAACAAAGAGCAGCGATCCCGTTTCTGGAGCCGTTCGGGTTATACGGATACTGCTCCGTCGGCTGGCCGTCATCATCCACAAAGACCGCCGGAACCAAGCTATAAGCAGCCGCTCCTTCCAGGATTGCCGGATCGGGACAATACAGACGCCCCTCGCCGTGGGCCACCCAAATTCCCAGAGTTGATCCCGCCATATTGTTAAGCATTATGGAAGGACTCCTGAGAATCTTAGCGGTCACCCAGCGGGATTCGAAGCGTTCCGACGAGTTGCGGATGAAGCGCGGCTGCTTTTCGCTAGGTATCCCTTCCCAGGGCACCCAGCCTAAAAGCACCTCCAGCTGACAGCCGTTGCAGACACCGAGGGAAAACGTATCCGGCCTTTGGCGGAAACGCTCGAACATCTCGCGGAGCCGGCCGTTGAACTTAATGCTGCCGGCCCAACCCTTGGCGCTGTCCAGCACATCCGCATATGAGAAACCGCCGACAAAGACGGCCCCCCGGCAAGCCTCAAGCGAGTAGTCGCCGTTCAAAAGGTCAGTCATGGTGACATCCACGGAATTGAATCCGGCCAGATAGAAAGCCGAAGTCATTTCCCGGTCACCGTTACTGCCTTCCTCCCGGATGATTGCCACTTCAGGCTTAACCGTCCGAAGCAGAACTTCCGGCGCGGTTGCTTGCGGCTCAAAGGAAAGGTAATAGCGAGGACCTTTTCGGTCGTGCCGTCCGGCCTGATCCAAGGCAAACTTGAGATTCATCTGATGTTTCTCAAGCTCGTCGCTGATTGACTCCCACCAGGAAAGAAGGGTGGGAAGTTCAAGATCAGGCACGACTTCACGACCCTGCCGCAAGCTTATCCGGCGTTCAATTGTCGTCTTGCCTAAATCGTAAACCGGAACACCGCATTCACCCAAGAGGCTTCTTATCTCGGCTTCGTTTTCGGGCAAAACTTCCAAGACCGCTCCCAGTTCTTCCGAAAACAAGGACTCTATGACAGTCCCGTTATACGGCACTTCCACTTTTATCCCACTGTTGCCGGCCAGGGCCATTTCCACCAGAGTCGTGATGAGCCCGGCGTCACTGATATCATGGCCGGCCAAAATCAGATCTCGGTCGATCAGCTTTTGGACAGACAAGAAAGTGTTTTTCAGCAAAGCGGGATCATCAACATCCGGCGATTCGTTGCCGATCTGCTGGTGGATTTGTGCCAGGGCCGAACCGCCCAAACGATGTTTGCCCGGAGCCATGGTCAAGAATAAAAGAGAACTTAGCCCGGGCCGCTTGATGTCCGGAGTGACCACCTTGGTAATGTCAGGCACAGTGACATAGGCGGAAATAACCAGCTGTCCCGGCGCTTTGACGGTTTCATCGCCGACCCTAGCCGCCATGGACAGACTGTCTTTACCTCCGTCTACCGCCATACCCAACTTAATCATCAGGTCACGCATCGCCTCAGCCGCCGCGCGCATTTTGGCGCCTTCACCTGGCATCTTGCCAGCCCACATCCAATTGGCCGAACATTTGACGTCGGAAAGGGAGCTAATCCGGGCGAACATCAGATTGGTCAGGCATTCCGCCACGGCCATCCGAGCCCCGGCTTGCGGTGAAACCAGCATCTTAATCGGCTGCTCCCCGATAGCCGTGGCCGCGCCTGTCAGACCGAAATGGCTTTGGGCCACCACACTGACGTCGGAAACCGGAAGCTGCAAAGGACCGCAGCACTGCTGTCGGGCGACGAGGCCGGTCACGCTCCGGTCAACCTTGCGCACCAGGTACCCTTTCGAACCGACTGAAGGCAGGCGAAAGACTTTCTGAAGAGCTTCCGCCACGGACAGATCAGCCGGAAGAGAAAGAGGAGCAAGCGCGAGAGGCACGGGATCGATCACGAAGGTTTTCTGCGGCATGTGACAGAGGATTTTGCCGAGATCAAGATCGACGGGCCGGGAACCATCCTGGGAGTCTGAGACCGTAATGCGTCCATCGCCGGTGATTTCCCCCAAGATCTCGCAGTTGACTTTCTCACGGGTGCAGATCGCCTTGAATTCGTCTACCCGGTCGGGAAAAATCAGAAACGCGTCGCGCTCCTGGTATTCCGCTCCCCAGATTTCTAGGAAAGACATGGTCGCGTCACCCACCTGAATCTGGCGGATGTCTACGCGGCCGCCGGCCGGCTCCACGAGCTCGGTCAGGACGTTGCAGGGTCCGCCCGCGCCTTGATCGTGAGCGACTCGGATGGGATTTTTTTCTCCCATCTCGACGCAGGCCCGTACAACACGGTTAAGTTTCTGTTCCTCTTCCGCGTCGCCGCGCTGAACCGCGTTGAAATCCAGTTCGGCTTTGTTTTCCCCCTGAATCATACTGGAAGCCGAACCACCGCCCATGCCAATTCGGTAAGCCGGCCCGCCGACCTGAACGATAACCAGGCCAGGGGTTGGCTTGTCCTTTTTGATATGGCGGTCGTCAATCTGACCCACGCCGCCAGTGAACATGATTGGTTTGATCCATTCACGACGTTCACCGTCAGGCAGTCTCAGACCGAAAGTCCGGACAAATCCCTGAGTAACCGGCTCGCCAAACTTATTCCCATAGTCAGAAGCACCATTGCTCTCTTCTATCAGGATGGTAAGCGGAGAAGCCAGATTGCTAGGATACTCGAAGTCCGGGTTTTCGCCGGGTATCGTGTAATCGGGAATATTGAGATTTCCCACGCAATAACCGGCGGTTCCCGCGATCACCAAGCCGCCCTGACCGACACATTGACCGTCACGGATACGCCCGCCTGTTCCGGTAGTGGCACCGGGGAAAGGAGCGACTCCGCTGGGAAAATTGTGGGTCTCGGCGGTAAAAGTAATGTGGTACAAACGAGTCTCCAGGGAAAAAGGCGAGCAAATTCCAGGGGCGTTCGGAATGAGCGTCAGAATTTGATACCCTCGGATACTGCTGGCATCGTCGCTGAAACCGATGATGCTGTTCCCCGGATTGGCCTGAAGCGTGGACTTAACGATCTCGAAAAGAGTCTCGGGAAGTTCCTGTCCGTTCTGGACCATTTTTCCCTTGAAGAACCAGTGGCGGGAATGTTCGCTGTTGGCTTGTCCCAACTGAAAACATTCCGCGTCTGTGGGATCAAGGCCGATGTCATTCACAAACAGGTTGAAGTAAAAATCAAGATCCCACGCATCCATGCCCAGACCCATTTCCCGGTTAATGTTTGCCAAAGCGCCGATTCTCTCTTTCCTTAAGGGAATTATTCGAACGAGCTTTGGAGCCATCCCGGTAGAAAAAGTGCTGAGCGGCTGAACATACTGGCATTCGGTCATGCGGTCGTGATGATTCGCCAAAAAAGCGGCTTCGTCACTTCCTTCCGGCAGGACATAGCGGCGGGACCGTTCAAGGCGGGTCACTTTGGTCAGGCCGCAGGCATGGCAGATGCCGACCGCGTTGGTTGAAAAAGCGGTGGCAAAATTCAAGCGCGGGCCGATTTCGATGACCGCGTTTGCTTGAGGCCCGGAAAGTAGAGAATTCTTATCCAGGTATAACGGCTCAAAAGTCTCGGCAAGAAGCCATATGAGAACTCTTTGCTCCTCGGCCGAGAGAGACTCCGATGTTTCCACATTGAAACAATATTCCATCTGTGGACTGATTCGGCGGTAGAAACGTTGCACCATTGAACTGTTTTCTTTTTTTCCCATGATTTACAACCTTCCTTTCTGGAGTGCTTCCGTTTGACAGTAAACTAAATAACTAGTTTTTATCTTGACGCTAATCTTAAACAAGATTAGCGCTAATCAGTGCTTATTTTTCGCATTTTTTCAATGAACTAGTTAAAGTATCTTATACTATTAATAAGACAACTGTCAATCAGTTTCACTGGTCTATAATTAAAGAGAAAGGGCGCTAAAAGTTATATTATGTTATGATAATTACATGAAAAAAAATCTCCAAATCCTTATCATCTTGGCAGTTATCCTTGTGGCCGGATTAGGTGTATTTTTATTTATCAAAAAAACAGGACCGGCCTGCTCAAAAAACGCAGATTGCCGAAATATAAATATTCGACAAAATGTCAATATCAATCAAAATATTAACACTACTCGGCAAAATACTAATATCACTCAAAATGTTAACGCGACTAGCAACTCTAACTTTCAGCCGCCTTTAACAAGAGCTGGGGAAAGAGTGACGAAAAAACCCTTCGGCATTTACATTACAAAAGACAATTCGCCGGTCCAGCCGGAAAGATTTGCGGGTTATCATACCGGGACTGATTTTGAAGTTTTTCCCGAGGAATTAAATACAGAAGTACCGGTACATGCAGTCTGTTCGGGAACCTTAAAATTAAAAGAAACCGCCTCGGGCTACGGCGGGGTAGCCGTGCAAAATTGCGAATTAAACGGCGCCGCGATTACCGTTATCTACGGCCATTTGAAACTATCGAGTATTACTAAAATAGCGGGCGAGAATTTAACTGTCGGTGAAACCTTAGGAATCTTAGGCGACGGATACAGCGCCGAAACCAATGGCGAACGTAAACATCTGCATCTGGGTTTCCATAAAGGCACTGCTACCAATATTAAGGGTTATGTCAGCCTGGAAAGCCAGCTCTCTGATTGGATAAACCCGTGTTTGTATGTTTGCCACAATTAGCCGCATAAATCCGAAGCACGAAATCCTAAATCCTAAACAAATTCAAAATTCGAAACTCCGATTAAAAAATTAGCTATCAGTAAAGATTTTAGAACGCTGGGGTCTGGGGGCTTCCCTTTTTTGTTTCAGAATAAACAAAGATGTTAGTAGTATCAAAAACAGAAGCCCCCAGGGCTTTTGGTTCTTTTGGCATCAAAAGAACAAACAATTATACCTAAACAAAAAATCAGACAAACCACTAATAATGTGTTTGGTTTTAAGCTATCCTTTTCGCCCTCAACCAGGTTTTTTGATATACTCTAAATATACTATTAAACTATTAATATGAAAGCGGTCATCTTCGACATGGACGGCGTGGTCTCGGACACCCAAAAGTATCAGGCCGAGGCCGAATCAAAATTACTTTTAAGATCCGGGATACATATGTCCCCTGACGAAATAACGGCTAAATACGCCGGCGTGTCCGATTACGAATGGTTTAAGGATATGTTTGCCCAGGCCGGCCAGCCGGTTGATCTTAAAAAAATAGTGAGGGAAAAATGGAAAATAGTCTTTGAGATCGCCACCGGCCGTATCCAACCGATCAAAGGAGCAACAGCGCTGATAAAAAATTTAAAGGAAAAAGGATTCCCTCTCGCTATTGCCTCAGCCTCCGCTAAGCCATTTATTAATCTGGTAATGAAAGAATTGAGTTTGGAAAATGTTTTTGATGTTTTAGTCAGTTCAACGGAAGTCGCCAAAGGCAAACCAGCCCCGGATATTTTTTTATTGGCCGCCGAAAAATTAGGCGTCGCACCTTTAGACTGCGTCGTAATTGAAGACGGAATTAAAGGAATGGAAGCGGCCAAAACGCCGGCATGAAATGCCTTGGACTGGTCGCCGATAAAAACGGAAATTATCCCGCCGATGTTCTCGTTAATTCTCTGGCTGAGATAGAAATTGATTTTTTAAAAAAATAATATAATTAATCTATGAAAAAATCTTACCTCATTATCCTTATCGTTGTCATTCTGGTCGGGGCCGGCCTGGCTTTTTATTTCACTGGCGGCAAAGAATGCAAAGATCTAAATGAGCAAGAATGTAAAAAAGACGACCGCTGCCTTTCCACCCTTATCCCCTGCACCGATCCCACCTGCACTTCTGACGCGGTTTTCAAGGAATGCAAAGATAAAAAATAATAGATCTGCTATCCGCCTGGCTGGTGTTTTTAAATTTGCCTGGCTTTATAAATTAGAATATAATATATATATATTTTTTAGCAATCATTAAAAAATAATATGCCGGAAGAAATTAACCAAGAACAAAACAAAGTTATTAGAGAAATAAAAGACAACACGGCCAACCCCGCGGCTTTAGGCCTGTTGGGGTTCGGGATGACCACGGTGCTTTTAAATCTGCATAACGCCGGATTTTTCCCGTTAAGCGCCGTGATTCTAGGGATGGGCATATTTTACGGCGGACTGGCCCAGGTGATCGCCGGAATCATGGAATGGGAGAAAAACAATACTTTCGGCGCCACTGCTTTCACCTCTTACGGTTTTTTCTGGCTTTCTTTAGTAGCGATCTGGGTGATACCGGCGATAGGCTGGTCAAAAGCGCCTGATAATTCAGCCATGGCCGCCTACCTTTTTATGTGGGGCTTTTTTACCGCGGTGATGTTCTTCGGCACCCTGAAAATGAACCGCGCCTTGCAGTTCGTTTTTGCCTCCCTGGCCATCCTGTTTTTCTTGCTCGCCCTTGGCGACGCTACCGGAAACACTCTTTTAAAACAGATCGCCGGCTATGAAGGGATCATCTGCGGCTTATCCGCCGTCTATACCGCTTTGGCTTTGGTGCTGAATGAAGTCTACGGAAAAACTATCCTGCCCATCTGTCCGGTAAAAAAAGATTAGGGTTAAATACTAATTCAAATAAACAAAAAATACTCATCTTGCGACGGGTATTTTTTGTTTATCTTATGAGATAATTTAAGCTTTGCTGACTTTCACAGCCGCGGGACCCTTTGGGGTGTCAGAGACTTCGAAAGTGACCGCGTCGCCTTCTCTTAAGTCGCTGAAAGCCACTCCCACCAGTTCATTGGCGTGGAAAAACAGGTCTTTCTGGTTGCCTTCGGCGGTGATAAAGCCGAAGTTCTTGTCGGTCAGCTTTTTTATTGTTCCTTGCATAGCAATTGAAAAATAAAGATTGATTAAGATATAGTAACCTTTGAAATTCGACTAAATTTTTCAATACTTACTATATTTTTGAACGACTGTCCGGAAGAATAAATTTTACTGCCAGCCAGTTGTTCATAAGTATGATACCAGAGATTGACAATAAAGTCAATCCCGGCCGGACTGGCTATGATGCAAATTTTTCTGTATACTTAATTTAAGATAAATATTTATTAATACGCTAAAATTTTATGCCTGGAAAAGAATCACTCGAGGGAAGAGAAATTCCGCCTGATTTATCGGCTTTGGATTTAAACAGTCTGCAAAAAGAGGCGGAAGAATATAATCACCGTTTTAACGCCGGAACTATGATGGCCGATATGCTTAAAGCACACGTACGAAATGAAGAGCTACCGCCACAGAAGGCAACAGACCGTGAACCACCCTTGGAAAGAATAAAACTTCAATACGCCGATCTTATTGGCCGCACCGGCATCAGCTTGGAAACAATAGGCACTAACCGTATCTTTGGGGCGGACGGAGAAAGACAGGCTTCCGAACTTCGTTTTAATCTGTCTGACCGAAACAAATTTATTGAATACTTAAAGTCAATCCCGCCGGAAAATCTCAGCCCTTCGCAGGCTGAAGGGTTAAAAACCGTGGCCGAAAGCCTGACCACCCAACTCGCCCAAGAATACCAAGTGACAAATCCCAAAGACGAAAGAATGATTGAACTTTTAGGCGGACTAAAAGAGATGAACCAAGCTTACGACCGTCTTGATCCGGAAAAACAAAACGGCTTGAGCCGGGCGGTGGAACGACTAAAAAAATATGACCGGGCGTCTCAAGGCAAACACTTGAAGGAATATATCGCCGTGGAAAAAGCCGGCCTGATGGCCGAGGTAGGCGGCCGTAATTTCGGCCCGAGCCAATGGCATACCGATGCCACGCCGGAATTTTACGAAGAACATTGGCAACAGGCCTTAGAGATATTAAAAAGCCTGGGCGATAATCCGCAGGCCCAAAACTTACAAGACCAAGTCCGGGAAAATTTAAAAGCCTCTCTGGCCCATGCGAGAGAGAATTTGGAACGGAATGAAGAATCACATCTGGCTAATAGCAGAGAAGCTTTTTTTCTGCAAGTAATCTCTCGGGCGGAAAAAGAATTAGCAAAAATATAATAATGCCCCCTCTTATTCCCCCAAAACCCATTCCAGTATATCAATCTGTTTTTCGACGATTTTCTTTTTATCTTCATTCTCTAAAGTTAGCTCCTCGCCTTTTTCCGAATCCTCATCAACGCCTTCATCTTCCAGCGTTTCCTCAAGTTCATTTTCTAAATCATCCTTCTCACTTTCCAGTTCGTCAATTTTATCTTTAATTTCTTCTTCCGTGCGCATAAGTTTATTGTTTAGTTATATTTAGGACGTAAACCTGGTTGTTTTGGCCGGCGATCCCTTCAACAACGATCGGGTCGCCCGCTTTAAGCCAGCCATTGGCCAGCAAATCCGGGCAATGACCCTGGCTGTCCGCGCTTAAAACACAGGTACTGATATAATTTTGGCCGTCGAAAACCAGCTCGCGGTTGATGGCCGGATTGCCCGGGCCTTCCCATAGAACATACCACTTCTGACTTTCCGCTGGCTTGGATAAAGTGCCGGCTTGGTTGAAATCCGCGGTCAAACCAGGCACGAACTTAAAGCTGGCCGCCATCGCTTCCGCCATATCTTTATAGGTTTCATAAGTCGCCGGTTCCGTGGCGCCCCAGACCAGCCGATACATATACCCTTCTTTGGCCACGTAAATGAAGGCCCCAGAATCCATGGAATGGGAATGACGTTCCAAACGCACGGCTGGCTGGCCGGAAAGAATGATCTCTGTTTTTGTGTAACCGTCGGCTTCAAGACTTGAAATTTCCCCCCAAGTGCCAAGTGTTTCTTCCATGAGATCGGAAACTACGATATTAAAGCTGGCGTAAGGAAGTTTTGACGTATCTTCTACATTGCTGAAAAAAGCTAAGGCCGGGGGCGGCGGGCCGGTCATGGCGTCAGGAATATAATACCAGTTTTCCGGGTATAAAATCTGATAATGAAAATTATTATTAGCGAATGTTTGCCAGTCGGCCGTGTCAACGGCGGTATTGGTGTTGGCATTCTGATTAACATTTAAATTAACCTCAGAATTGGTCGTCAGGTTGGTGCTTTTTTCCGCCTTTTTGTAAAAGGCGAAATAGTAGCCTAAACCGCCGGCCGCGATCACGCCAAGAATTATGATGATGACTAAAACCGCCGCGATTCCTTTTTGATCATTGTGTTCCATAATTTTTTATAATAAATTTGGTAAAGTGATGCAGTCAGTATGGGCCGCGTCAGAGCAGCAGCCGACGTTCTCATAAGTGTAATCCGCATAATTGCACCAGGGCCGGGAAGCCGGACATTCATAAATCAATTCCTTGGTATCCTTATCAATAATTTCCTGGTACCAAACCCAATTGCAGTAATAGCTTCTGTCCTCGTAAGCCCGCTCACCGGTATTGGTGTTTGAGATATTGAGATTTAAAGCGGAATTGGTCGCCGCATTAATATTTACGACAGTATTGGTGTTTTTGGCCGTATTAGTATTGGTGTTTGCTTTCGTATTAGTATTTTTTACCGAACTGGTATTGACATTTTCGTTGTTAATTTCGGCAATGATCTGGTTCAATTCTTCAGCTGTGGGTTCAAATTTATGAATCTCAGTGCACTTGCCCGGACAATATTGTTTGGAGGATTCCAGAATCATAAGATCATAGCAGTCTCTCATGCAGTGGGTAAAACGCGATTTTGAAGTAAAACCGTAGCTGCCCCAAACCAAAAGCCCCAAACCTAAGACAATAACCGCGACAATACTAAGAATAATGATTTTTTTTTGGCTCATAATTTTTATTTATCCCGTTATTTCTTTAACTCAACGCAATTTAGGGTATTGTAGAATAAGCTGGCGATGCCGCCGGTTGTATTCCAGCCCACCTGTATCGTGTGAGAGCCGGCGGTAAAAGTCGCGATATCATTGGTGGCCAAAGCTACCAGGCCGCTACCGATAATAGATTCAGAATTTGACGCACGGTAGGTCTGGGCCTGAATCACGCCGTCATAGATCAGAGCGATCCGGATGTCTTCGCCAGACGTGTCATTGGAGCCGTAGCCGGAAAAGACGCAAAAAACCGGATTATTTCCCGTGGAAATCGTCAGTTCAGCGGCCGTGTCATAACTCGTGCCGGTCTTGATCGTCGTAATAGTCGTATTTTCATCTTCGGCGTTTTGAGTTACCGCGTTAGTGGCGAGATCCGCTGCAACAATCGTTCCGTCTGTTATTTTCGCGCTCGTTACCGCGTTGTCGGCTAAATTGGCGGAAGAAACCACGCCGCTGCTGGCAATAGAAGCCACGCTCAAGGAACCAGCCACTTCTAGATTGTCGTTAATAATGACCGGCAGGGTATCGCTCGTGCCGGCGGTTGCCCCACGATAAATCCGGCCATCAATTCTCACATTATCGCCGAAAGTCACCGGATTATCCGCGCCCGCCGTGGTCGTGATATTGACGATCGTGCCGTTGAAAAAGGTGACGCCGCCCGTACCTTGGGCTCCGACCGTCAAGTTATTTGCCTTTAATCCGCCGCTGACTTCAAAAATGTCGCCGGTTGCGCCGCCTAAAGTCGAAGTCACATTTCGGGTGGCGGCGTAGACAATGCCGGTGGAAATAAAAAGAGAAAGAACAACTGTCATAACGACTTGTAGTTTTTTCATAAAGACCTCCTTTTTAAAATATTATTAATAATATTTAATGACTTTCAATACTAATAAATCAGGACTATTTTGTAGTCTCCGTCCAAGAAGACATAGTCTTCCGTGGTTCCATCACAATCTTCGTAAATATATTTATACAACATATGAACATAACCTGACGTGTAAGCAGTGAGAGAATATACGCCCATTTCAATCCAAGCGTTTTCTACAAGAGGGATAAAATCCAAATCCTCACTCATCTTATTGTAAACTTTGATTGAAGGCATGCGATCAAGATTTACTTCAGGCACGGCAAATTTTTTCCAATGATAATATGTGTATTTTGTGTAAGTTGCGTTAGCCGGATTGGCACAGTCGATACTGCTGGTTTCAGTAGTTATTTCATCGCCATTGGTGCTAACGTCAAAGGTACCGGTATAAGCCTTGTAGCCCATATTCGCCATTCCCTTTAATTCATCCAGAGCGCCCTGGACAGTAGTGGAAGCGAAACCGCCAGCCGCGTTGGAGTAGCTGACTGAACTGGCCGGCAATGTCCCGCCCAAAGTTAAATTGCCCGTGATGCTGACATTATCATTAATTTTAAGCGGTTGTGAATCGGCCGTGCCCGCGGTAGATCCACGGTAAATTTCCCCGTCAATTCTCACATTGTCGCCGAAGGTTACGGGATTATTAACGCCGCTCGTCGTCGTATTGTTCACGATCGTGCCGTTGAAAAAGGTGACGCCGCCCGTGCCTTGGCTGCCGACCGTCAAACTAGCGACTTTAAAGCCGCCGCTGACTTCAAAAATGTCGCCGGTTGCGCCGCCTAAAGTTGAAGTCACATTTCGAGTGACAGCATAGACAATGCCCGTGGAAATAAAAAGAGAAAGAACAACTGTCATAACGACTTGTAGTTTTTTCATAAAGACCTCCCTATATAAATATTTAATCAATCAAAAAATATTTTTAACAGTAAAAACAGCCACTATATGGATAATAACTGCTTTAAAAAGCCCTTTTTTACTAATCATTACTTTTGAAGATAATGAATACCTTATTATTATAGCAATATAACAGTTTCCTGATAATAGCCTTATTTAATAATACCAGGAGTTATTTTGCCGCGCTTTTCCCGGCTAAATAACCTGACGCCCAGGCCCACTGCAGGTTGAAGCCGCCGGAATCGCCATTAACATCCAAAATTTCTCCAGCCAAGAAAAGACCCGGGATGATTTTTGATTCCAGGGTTTCCGGATTGACTTCCTTTGTGTCCACCCCGCCGGCCGTCACCTGGGCTTCAGAAAAAGGCCGCGTCCCGGAAACGGTCAAAAGGGTATTTTTAAAACCTTGTACTATTTTTAATCTATCCGCTTTGGAAATTTCCGTGGCTTTTTTCTCCAGCTTAATATTTATATTGGCCAATAGAACCGCGATAAAATTGGCCGGGGCCAGGCCCACTAAAGCGTTTTTAACAGTTTTTTTCCGGTTGGAGAAAAATATCTGCTCGATTTTTTTATCTAAATTTATTTTTGTTTCTTCCGGGTATAGATCCAAGGAAATTTTAACCGCGTGCCCGGGCAAAGACGGCGCAATTTCGCCGGCCAAGGCCATGACGGACGGGCCGGAAAGGCCGTAATGGGTGAATAAAACCTCGCCGGATTTTTCCGCGGTAATTTTCCCGTCAACCAAGACGGAAATTTTCGCTTCCACTTTCAGTCCCTGCAGATTTTTCAGCCAGCGCTCCTGGATCTCCAAAGGCACCAGGGCCGGGAAAAGAGGCGTGATATGATGGCCGAAATTCTTAAGCCACTCATAGCCGTCGCCACTGGCTCCGTATTTTTCGGAGGCGCAACCGCCGGTGGCGATGATCAGCTTATCCGCCAGAAAAACTTCGCTGTTACCCAAAGTCACTTGAAAAAAATTACCCGTCCGGGTCAACAGACTGGCCGGCTGGCCGGAGATGATCTTTACGTTGGGAAGATTCAATTCCTCTTTTAAGGCGTTAACGATCGTTTCCGCCTGATTGGTGCGCGGAAAAATCCGGCCGTTATCCTCTTCTCTCAATAAGACGCCTAAATGCCCGAAAAATTTCATCACCTGGCGCGGGTTAAAATTAGCCAGCACTTTCTCTATGAACTCCGTGCTTCCCCCGTGATAATGGGATCTATCCGCGAACTTATTGGTCACATTGCACCGGCCGTTGCCCGTAACCAGGATCTTGCGGCCCAGTTTAAAATTTTTCTCCACCAACAAAACTGACTTTCTTTTTTGGGAAGCGAATATGCCCGCCATCAGGCCGGCCGCCCCTCCGCCGATAATTATAATATCGTTTTTATTCATCTTTATTATTATATAGGTTTATAGCTGAATTGAAAAGAAAACTTAATTTTTATATCGGTCCAAAACGCGCTATAATAAACTTATTATGACCACTCTTACTAAAACCAAATCCTCGGGCAATCTAAAATCAGATATCCAAAAAATCTTGCCGCCCCTGGGCGGAATTTCCGCTTATGTCAAATCCGGAGATAAAGTCTTGTTAAAACCGAATTTGAATACGGCCGACCTCTACCCCGCCTCTTCCGACCCGGAGTTTTTAAAAGCGGTGATTGAAATCGTTAAAGAAGCCAAGCCTTCGGAAATAATATTGGGTGATTCCTGCACTTTGCTGTTAAAAACGGAAAAAGTCATGTCCTGTTTGAATTTCTCCGCTTTAGAAAAAGATTACGGGGTAAAATCCTTAAATTTCGATCAAGGAAAATATATCAAAAAGAAAATAAATGGAAAATATTTAAAGTCAATCAGTATTCCAGCCGTCTTGGAAGAGGTGGATAAGTTGATCCTTCTTCCCTGTCTGAAAGTCCACCGTTTCGCCCGCTTTACCATGTCCTTGAAATTAGGGGTCGGAATAATGAAAAAGATCGAGCGAACATTCCTGCATATGAGCCATCTGGAAGAAAAGATCGCGGAATTAAACTTAGCTTATACTCCTGACTTAATCATAATGGACGGCCGAAAAGCGTTTATAACGCGCGGGCCGGAAGCCGGGGATTTAGTGGAACCGAATATTCTAATGGCCGGGACCGACCGGATCGCCATGGATGTGGAAGGTTTGAAGATTTTAAAAAGTTATCCGGCGGAAAATAAACTGAATCTTAACCCTTGGGAATTTCCCACGATCAAGCGGGCTGTGGAACTGAATTTAGGCGCGAAAAATGAAAAAGAATATCAAATAATTAATTTATAATTAATAATAAAACTATGATCGGCAGAAATTATCTCAAAACCATGACGCAATTGGCCACTACCGCTTTCGGCCTGGTCGCCGCTCTGGCCTGGAACAACGCCATTATCACTCTTTTTAAAAAGATCTTCGGGGAAGCGAGCAGTATTGTCTCGCTTTTTGTCTACGCCATTTTAGTGACCCTTATAGTGGTCCTGATTACCGCCAAACTTGGGAAGCTGGCGGAAAAAGCGGGTCTGAAAGACGAGGAATAATTTTTATAATTTTTTCGCGCAAATAGATTTTTATTGTTAATAACAATAAATTGGTTTTTTGTTTTGATCGGCGGTATAATATTAAATGAATGCCATATGAACTATTCGTCTTATACCCTAAAAAACAAAGAGGAGATCGCCCGGGAATTTTCCACCTCCTTAGATAACGGCCTTTTTTCCTCGGAAAGCGAAATCCGGCTGAAAAAATTCGGGCCCAACGAATTAAAAGGCAAGGAGACCACCCCCTGGCTGATCTTGAAACGCCAGTTTTCCTCGCCTTTTATCTACCTGCTGATCGGCGCGGCCATTTTGGCTTTCGCCTTGAAAGAAATAATAGACGGCGGCATGATCATCGTCTTTGTCCTGATCAACGCCTTTTTGGGTTTTTACCAGGAATACCGGTCGGAACACGCCCTGAAAATGCTGAGCCGCTTTGTCAGTCCCCAGGCCCGCGTCCGAAGAAACGGAGCGGAAAAAATGATCCCGACCAAAGACCTGGTGCCGGGCGATTTAGTTATAGTTGAGCCAGGCGATATTCTGCCGGCCGATCTGAGATTCGTCAAGGAATATGATCTGACAATTGACGAATCGGTCTTGACCGGCGAATCTATTTCCGTGAAGAAAATCGGCGAAAGCCTGAAAAAAGAGGCCAAAGAAATTTTTGAAAGCAAGAACCTGGGTTTTTCCGGCACGACCGTGGTCTCGGGCAAAGGCGAAGGTATTATCCTTGCCACCGGTAAAAAAACAGAGATCGGCCGGATCGCGAAAATGACGGCGGAAACCGAGCATACCGGCACTTTTGAAAAAAGCCTGGGAAAATTCAGCAAATTCATCTTGCGCCTCATTTCCCTGACCCTGATCTTTGTTTTTGCCGCTAATATCTTTATAAAAGGCTTCCAAAATAATATTATTGAACTAATAATTTTCACCATTGCTCTGGCTATCAGCGTCATCCCCGAAGCCCTGCCCGTGGTCGTCACTTTCTCCCTTTCCCGCGGCGCCTTGCGCCTCGCCAAAAACAAAGTCGTCGTAAAAAGATTGGCCGCCATTGAAGACCTGGGCAGCATTGAGGTTCTCTGCACCGATAAAACCGGCACCATTACCGAGAATGTCCTGACCGTCGCCGGCCAATTGGCTCTCGGAAAAGAACCCCTTATGAAATATGCCTGCCTGGCTTCGCCTTTTCTTAAAGAGAAAAAAATAGAAGCGAATAATTCCTTTGACCTGGCTTTATGCCGCCGTCTTTCAGACGAGGAAAAAAGGGAAATTTCCGCTTATAAAATCCAGTCGGAAATCCCCTTTGATCCGGAGCGCCGGCGCAACACAGTGGTCATAAAAAATGGCCGCGAGCCGCTGCTTATCAGCCGCGGCGCCACGGAAAATATTCTCGGTCTCTGCCCAAAAATTAATCCGGCCGAAAAGGAAAAAATCAGCCGCTGGCTGACCGAAGAAGGGGAAAAAGGCCGGCGGATCATCGCCGTGGCTTATAAAAAAATAACGGGGAAAAAACCGGACATTGAAAAAGAAGAGAATAATTTACATCTGGTGGGCCTCATCTCTTTTACCGATCCTCTGAAAAAATCCTCAAAAGACGCGATCGAGCGGGCGGAAAAATTGGGGGTCAAGATAAAAATTTTGACCGGCGACTCAAAAGAAGTCTCTTTGGCCGTGGCCAAGGAAATCGGCCTGGCCGACGAGAAGCACGGGGTCATCACCGGCGAAGAATTTGAAAGTTTGTCTTTGGAAAAACAGGGGGAAGCGGCCCGGGAACACGCGGTTTTTGCCCGGGTTTCGCCGGCCCAGAAATTCCTGATCATTGAAGTGCTTAAACAAAAATACGAAGTCGGTTTCTTAGGGGAAGGGATAAACGACGCCCCGGCCTTGAAGATCGCCAATGTCGGGCTGGCCGTGGACAAGGCTTCTGACATCGCACGCGAAACGGCCGACATTGTTCTCCTGAATAAAAGCCTTTCCGTGATTATTGACGGAATTGCCGAAGGCCGACAGGTCTTTGCTAATACCCTAAAATACATCAAAGCGACCCTGACCTCCAATTTCGGCAATTTTTTCGCCGTGGCCATCGCTTCCCTGCTCATTGACTACCTGCCGATGCTCCCTTTGCAGATCCTGCTTTTAAACCTCCTTTCGGATTTTCCCATGATCGCCATTGCCGCTGATAATGTAGACCTTGAAGAATTAAAAAGGCCAAAGCATTACCAGGTCAGGGATATCGCTTTGATGGCGATCACCTTAGGCGTGATCAGCACTATCTTTGATTTTATTTTCTTCGCCCTGTTTTACCGCATCTCCCCAGGCGTTCTGCAGACCAACTGGTTCATCGCCAGCGTTTTCACAGAACTGGTCCTGATCTTTTCCATCCGGACCAGAAAACCTTTCTGGCGGGCCAGAAAACCGGCCGCGATCCTGCTCTGGCTTTCGCTGGCCGCTATCGCCATAAATTTGATCATTCCTTTCACCGGTTTCGGCCGGGAGCTCTTCCAGTTCGTCAAACCCTCTCCGGGCCATTTGCTGACCATCGGCTTCGTCGTCCTGCTCTATTTCATCTGCACGGAATCCGGCAAACTCCTCTATTACCGTTTTGTGAAAAATAACGAAGATAAATAGTTTAATAAAAATTATATATAACAAAAACCCCTCTTTTTAAAGGAGGGATCTTTGTTTTATTTGGACTGTGATTTACGACGTATCTTTCAAAAAGATAAAATCTTTTAGAAATCTCGGCGTCTTCCACCACCGCCACCAGTACGGTTGTTCCGTCTCTGGCGATGGCAATCACGGCAGTAAACAGGGCGGGTGCCATCAGGTTCGAAGGGTAGTTCCGTGATTTGAGCGCCGCATCCAGCGCATGTCCAATTGCCTTGGTACATTTTTCTCTGACCAAAGCCTTGGGAATCATCCATTGTAATGACCTTTTGTATGCTGCTCGCCTTTATCCTTGCGGATTTAAACTAGCAGAATACCTTACTTATTAATGCTTGAAGTGTAGCATAACCAAAGATTATGTCAAGGCCTGTTCTACAAAGGCCATAATCAAGTTATTTTATAAAAAATAGGGGCAAGACTCGAAAGTCTTGCCCCTGCGAAAGTTAAAATGTGCATCCAAACTAGGCGCTTGGATTCTAGCAGTCGCCGGGCTTCTCCTCGGCCGGTCCCTCGACGAGAATGCCGAACACGGTCTTCTTGTCTCCTGTCCGGAAAATGATCTGTACGTCGTCGACGCACAGATACACACCCGGAATGGGACGAACATCGACGATCACGTCGTCCCCGCCGCCGAGCTTACGGAGAACTATTCGCCCTATATCCGTGATGGTCGCTCGGACGAACTTCGGAATGTCATCCGACTTCGCCGCGGGCTCGGTCACTGCCGATTCGGGCTTTGACGATTCCGGCGCGGGCGTCTCGGTGACGACCGGCCAGACCTGTCGGGGCGTCTCCGGCGTGAAGGACGGCGTGCCGTCCTGACGCGGCCGGATCTGTGTCTCCGGCAGAGGCGAGTAGCCCTCTCCCCGACGAACATCGTTACCGCAGAGCATCAGCGTGATGCGGAACGTTCCGTCGGAAAGGAAGCATTGCCAGGCCGGTGTCCATTTGGGAAGATCCTTGAATGCCGGTTTGTCTTTGAACTCAACGCGCATCTTCCCGCGGACATCCACGGGAACGATGCGTTCGATGGCCACGGCGGGAAGCTTCTCGCTCTCCCCAACGGTCATGCCACGACGTTCGTCCCGGTACTGCTCGGTGAAGTGCTTGACGGCCGACTCAATTGTCGGTAAACCCCCTTCCACTACCGCCGGACCGGAGTAGGGATTCTCACGTTCCCGTCGCTGTTCCGTCGCCTTGTGAACTTCGCGTTCGTTCTCGCGGCGTGAACGTTCCCTCTCGAGATCATCCTCAGCTCGCTTTTCTCCCCGCCGCACTATTGCCAGCATAATAATTAGGATAATCACGGCGGCAAGCAGGAAGACGATACCGAATATCCAACCCACTGGCAAGCCGGAAGATTTCTCTTTGCTCACCACAAAGGGTATCACGGGTACCGTCTTTACGGGCTGAGGGTCGCCGGTGCGGTCCACTTCCGCGATGATGCGGAATAACTTTACCAGCGAAGCGGGTACGTTGAGCTCATCGCCCGGTTTGATCACATCCGGATCCGCTAACTGCGGATTGGCTGCGACCAGTTCGAGCCAGAGCTGCGGCGACCCAAAGGCCACCTGCCACTGACCCACGCGATCCTCGGTCGAAACGATGTAACCCGTAGGTGCTGTCGGCCCGCTGATAAAGCATCCCGAAAGGACGCTCGACCCACGGATCGGCCTGCACCGGGGCACCGCTGACCAGGAACAGCGTCGCCAGCAACAGCATGACACTGATGCACCGCTGTACCATGTTGGTACCTCCTCGGTTAAAAACCTTTGGCCGCTGCGACACCATGCCGCAGCCGCCTGGAGGAAATTTTCCTTTTTCAAGGTACGTTCCTCCCCGGAAAGCTTATCTTATATAAGATCTCTAGGGAAGACTGAAAGCCAATGTTTCAGACCATCCAAATAATGGAGTAGATACCTTGTCTTGTTAAAGTTACAAAGAACCTACCACCCTATCACAAATTTGAGAATTTGTCAATACCTGCTATAATCTATTCATTATGAATAAAAAGATCGCCATTTTCGCCGCCATCGCCATTATGTTTGCCGCTTTCTTGTGGGCCTTTGACGGCGTGGTCCTGACCCCTTGGGTTTTGGACTTAGGGCTTTACGATGTCCCGGTCTTTGTTTTTATGCTGCACGCGGTGGGAGCGGTTTTTTTAGTTTATTTTCTTATTACCAGAAAACACGAGTTTAAAAATTTAAACAAAAATGACTGGCTGGCTTTTTTGCTGGTCGGGATTTTCGGCGGAGCAATCGGAACCATGGCGATAATCGGCGCTATTTCCCGCGTCCATGCCAGCCATCTTAATATTTCCGTAGTTTTAATCCTGCAAAAACTCCAGCCGATCTTTGCTATCTTGCTCGCCTATGCCTGGCTGCGCGAAAGGCCGAAAAAAATCTTTTATTTTTGGGCTTTGATGGCTTTAATCGGCAGCTATTTTCTGACTTTCGGTTTTACTAAAGCCAACTTGTCCGCCAATGGCATGTTAATCCCGGCTCTGCTGGCCCTGCTGGCCGCTTTTTCCTTCGGTTCGTCCACAGTTTTTTCCAAAAAAGCGGTGACGAAAATCAGCCATGGCTTGGGCACAGCTTTAAGATTCTATATTACGACCGGCGTGATGCTGCTGATTATTTCCTTTGTTTCTATTCTTAACGCCGGCGGAGTTAATACCAGCTACGCCGGCTTTGCCGGTTTTTCTGTTATAAACTGGCCGCTGATCGGCGCCTTTACCGTCATCGCCCTGACTACCGGCGCTACGGCCATTTTTATCTATTACTGGGGTTTGAAAAGAGTGCTCGCCTCCCGTTCCACTATCTATGAACTGATGTTTCCAATTTCTTCCATTATCCTGGAATATCTTATCCACAAAAAAATTCTGGACTTGGGCCAATGGTTCGGCGCCATCATAATAACCGCGGCTATTATTTCCATTGTCCGGCTGAAAAGTAACGAGAATAAAATAGAAACAACGAATTAATTCGGTATAAAACAAAACGGGTCATGCCCGTTTTTTTATTACTTGACAATAAATTAAATCGGAGTAAATTATAAATACCTTTGACAGTCCATTTGGCTTCTTTTTAAGGAGGGGAACCGATGTACAAAACAAATTCCGGTCAGCTGCTGCGAGTAGTCGTCTTTTTTTCCGGCGGGGCTAGCTCACTAAAGTACCTGCTGGCGCGTGATCCAAATTTAGGCAAAAAGTATCAGATCGTCGGTGCCTTCACCAACAAAGAAAACACGGTGGGGGCAAAAATCACTTATCAATGGGGTATTCCTATAATCTGTCTGGGCTATCGCCAATGGTGTCGCAAAGAAAACCGGAACCACAAGGATGAGGGGGCGAGAAAGGATTATTTCGCCGAAGTCTGCCGGCTGATCAAAAACTTTGAGACGGATATCATCCTCCTTTCCGGCTTCATGATGATCATCACCGATCCGCTCCTCTCTGAGTATCGCAGTCGAATCCTGAACGTTCATCCCGCCAACACCACGATAAAAGGCGAAAACGGAAAGACCAAATATGCCGGCGACAACGCCGTGGAGGATGCCATCAAAGCCGGCGAGAAATCTACTTGCTCTACCGTGCACGTCATCACCGAGGAAGTGGATAATGGTCCCGTAGTCGCCCTTTCCGAAAGCTGGCCTGTCATCCCGGGAATTGACCCGGCCGCTCATCAGGGAGAGATGAAGTGGGTCTGCGACGGACCGGCCTATGTCGCGGCTTTGGAGCGGATATCTTCCGGCGAATTTCCGCTGGACTGATCGATTACAGTTCATTAGAGACAATAAAAGCCGTTACTGCTACAACAGAGTGACGGCCTTTTTTATGGTAAAAATTATTTCTTCTTTTTCGTCTTTTCCTCTTTTAAACCCAGCGTTTCATCCTCATCTTGCTTTCCGCCAAAGGCGGATCCGCCTCGGGCGGACTTTTTGACGAAAAGCGTGGCCACGGCCGTGGCGATAGCGGTCAGAAAAGCCAGGATAAAGAACTTCTTGGCTTTGCCGCCTTTTTTTTCTTCATGTATTTCTTTCATATTTTCATTATAGCCTAAAAATCAAATTGACAAAAGAGCGGAAAAAGACTATTTTTTAATTAGAAATAATTGAAATCAAAGCGGCTCATTAACTACTAAATTCTAGGGGGTAATCGTGCTCAAAATCGCCATGGTCTGTGAAAAAAATCCAGAAGCCAGAAAGAGGCTGGCTCAACTCCTCGAAAAACATCACTACCTGATCCTTGAATGTCCTGATCACCAGACCGGCCTTTGCGGCCTGACCTTAGCCCCTGACCTTATCATCATGCACCTTGAGCCGGAAGATCTCATTCCTTGCTCGCTCGTTGACCGCTTAAGGGAATTGCTCTGTGTTTTAGGAGAATCCCGGCGAATTTTTGCCAGTTTCCAGCCTGAAAGCTGCTGGCAAAAGATCCGCGCCCTGGCTCTACCCTGCGACGGGATGATTTGTCTTTCGGATATCATTGCCGAGGCCGCTTAAGCCTCCCCTCCTTCCGTTCCTCCCCGCGCCAATTTGTCCGGCTCGGGGAGTTTTTTTTATTGTTAAAATATAACAGAACATCAGCGCGGGCCTGGCCTTCGGCCTCAAGCTCAGGCTCGAAGAGGGCCCGCGCTTCTCGAATAATTATGGGCCAATATAAATTGGAGAAGGGCGGGTCCCCAGACCCGCCCGTATAATTTAATTCTTCAACACGATTAGGGCGGATTCTGAATCCGCCCTTCTCGGATAATGCAAATAATACAAAAAAAATCCCCCGGCTGTACGGAAACCGGGGGTCTGAAATAAATTTTCAATCGACACGACTTATGTCTTTAAAGAGCATCCGCCCTTAGACTATGATCGTGCCGCGAACGATCACCGCTTTGACCACAGAGGATTTCCCCCAAGGCAGATTTGCTTCTCCCGCGTCCGTGCTCGAACCGCTTCGCATTTCTTCGCGAATCAGGTTCCTGGCGTAGAGTGCCGGCGTGATGGAGGAATTGATATTCTGAACGGCGACGTCATTTCCGATAATCACAGGGTTGCGCCCCCATATGGCTCCGACCACATTCACGACGGCGTGCTTCTCGGTATTCGTCGGCGAGAAGACGGAGGACGACGTCCTGATAGCGATGGTGTTTCCTTCGGCGATGGTGAGGTTGACCGGCATCTCGGCCGCGACGGCGATCTTACCTTCGCTGCCGTCATTGACCGCGAGAATGCCGATCGTGGCGAAATTCGGCTCGGCGCATGACATTGCGTACGAGCACGAAGACATGAGCGCCATTGTAATGACAATGACGAATAGGGGAAGTTTGAGTCGATTCATAGAATGACTCTCCTTTCTCCTTTGCTAAAAGCCAAGAAGGCAAAACTCTTATGAGCTGCCGAGGCTAAAGATGTGACCTATAACCACCAGAAAACCGGATTAACCTCCTTAAGGTATCAGTTTTCTGGACCTTTAATGAGCGAGAATTGCTAATATTATAGCAAAAATATATTTGAATGGTCAAACAAGCATGCATTTAAATCCCAAATCACAAATAACAAATCTCAAATAATATTCAAATTCCAATGACCAAAATTCTAAATTCAAAAACAGAACCAGTAAAAAATTAGCAATTACTCCAAGCTCTCAGTATACGTGGGGGGTCTCCACCTTCGCTCTTCACTTTGTTCAGAGCTTCGGCGGACAGGCGGGGGCAAAATGCTTTGCTACTTTTGCCTGCCCGCCTCTGGCAGGGTTACAAAAGTAGAAACATATTGGCACAGACAAAAAATATAACGGGAGATAATCAAAAAAGACTGTCTACCCTTCGAGACTCAGGCTTCGTCCTCGCACCTCAGGGTGACAGTTTTATTATTTTAGTTCTTGGAGCCTGCCCTGAGCGGCGTCGAAGGGCTGCCAGAAAGAACAAATATACAGAGTAATAATATAATAACTCACCCTTGCCAAGCCCCAAAAAATCCCCTAGAATAAGGAAGTTAATCAATAACAACTTACGATATGTTTAAAAAACTATTTTTAATAATCTCACTCATTTTTTTCCTCCTGCCTTTGACCGGCCAGGCCAAGGAAAAAGCGACTTTTTATTACGGCTATTCGTGCCCCCACTGCAAAAATGTGGAAGAATTCATAAAAGACAACAACGTGGAAAGCCGGCTGGACGTTAAAATTGATAAAAAAGAGATCTATCTCAACCGCGACAATGCCAGCGCCTTCCAAGCCATCTGCAGTGATTTTAATATTCCCACCAACCAAAGAGGCGTGCCATTCTTGGTCTGGGGCGACCAATATTTTCTGGGCGACGCGCCGATCATCAGTTTTCTGGAAGATAAATTAAAGGAAACTGACGGCCTTCAAAATAATAATATCAACACTAGCCAAGAAAAAATCTACAACCTTCCCTTGATCGGCAAAGTGGATCTCGGGAAATTTTCCCTCCCGGTTCTTACTTTGGTCGTGGGAGCGGTTGACGGCTTCAACCCCTGCGCCATGTGGGTCCTGGTTTTTCTGATCGGCGCCCTTTTAGGTCTTTCAAACCGCAAGAACATGTGGCTTATCGGCCTGACTTTTATCGGCGCCTCCGCGGCTGTTTACTATCTATTCCTGGCCGCCTGGCTTAATTTATTTTTGTTCATCGGATATATTAGAATCGTGCAAATCATCATTGGCGCTTTAGCTTTATTTGTCGGCGCTTATTATTTAAGGGAATACTGGCAAAAAAGAGGGCAGACAGAGGCGGAGTGCAAAGTCGTCAAAGGCGAAAAAAGGACAAAAATTATCGGCCGTATCAACCAGATCGTGGAATCAAAAAAAATCTTCTACGCCCTGGTCGGCATCGTGGCTCTCGCTTTTGTCGTCAATCTTATAGAACTCGCCTGCTCCATTGGTTTACCGGCTATCTATACCCAACTTTTAACCTTGAATGATCTGCCGAAATGGCAGTATTATCTTTACCTGTTTTTCTATATCATCATCTTCATGCTGGACGACATGATTATTTTTACGGCCGCCATGCTGGCCGCCAAAGCGACCGGATTAAGCGGCAAATACTCTAAATTCTCCGAGCTTGTCGGCGGCCTGCTAATTTTCCTGATCGGCGTCTTACTGATCTTAAGGCCGGAGTGGCTGATGTTCGGTTAATATATTACATTATATTTGATTATTTTTGTGAGAAGAACAGACCCCCAGGTCTGTTCTTTGAATATTAATTAACAGCTAAAACCTTGAAGTCTTAGCTTCTATTTAGGAATAGAGCGGATTCTGAATCCGCTCTTCTCTGAAAAAAATGACAACTAACCTTGCCAACCCTAAAAATTTCTCTTAAAATATAAGTTACCAACGCCTCTATCTCTTGCGGAGTAGTAGGCAGGCCTAAATTCGCCACCCTGAAGCGTCCAAATCGAGGGAAAAGAAAGGGTTTATCGGGTGATGCCATTATGAAAATGTTCTTCTTCGCGACGGAGGTCATCGCCACCTAGGACAAGACGAGTCCGTTAGAAGTGGTATGCGGAAATTCCGCAGACCTTCAGGGGGATCCTTCGGGATTCCCCCATTTTTTATTTAACAATAGAAAACCAACTCGGCAGCCAGGCTCTTAAATTTAAGGTGTCTTGCGAGATTTCTTGTCCGGTCAAAACCGGCCAGAAAAAAATAAAGGAAAAAAACACTAGCAAAAGATATCCGGTGATAATGACTTTATTCCTTTTATTTTTCTGCCAGTGATCATTCAGGAGATAAATAAATATCAGCCATAAAAAAGGCGCCGCCGGAAGAAAATGATAAAGGAAAAGAGAACGTTTGATAAAAATAAAAGGCAGAAAATGAGTAAGGAAAATCAATAGAAGAAGATTTATTTTTCTGTCCCTGAACAAATATTTTTTTATCGCGTAAAGGGCGCCGACAAGACTCGGCCACCAAACTAATGGATTGCCTAGCTCAACTATCACTTTGATCTTATTCCCGGCTTTTTCAAAAAAATATGGGAAAGGCTGAATATCCAAAGGCCAGCTCCAAAAAGGAGAACCGTAAGTATGGACTTCCGTGATATTTTCGTGATAAGTGAGAATTTTATAATTTTCATACCAGGTGATGGCTTTGGTGGCGGTTAAACCGTAATGAATCTGCCAGACGAGAAAATATAAAGAAAAAGGAATGACAATGAAATAAAGAATGAAATAATACCCTGGTAGCCGAATATTCGGCAAAAAATTTATTATATTTTTTAACGCGGTATTCTGCCACCATTGAGTCTGATTAAGCCACAAAATTAAAATTGGCCCCAAACCGGCTAAGGCCAACCACTTAGTGGAAATACTTAAGCCAAAAAATATCCCGGCCAATATTAGAAATAGATGCGCTTTTTTGAAAGTATTACTGCCCAGAAAACAAAAAAACAGGAGATAAGCCAGTAAAATAAAGAAGGAGTAAATAACGTCCAGGCGCGCCATTCTAGACTGGACTAAAAACAAACCGTCAAAAAGAAAAAATAAGGAGAAAATCAGAGGGATAAAATAATTTTTAAAAATTTTCCTGGCCAGCAAATACGCGAGGGGAATCAATAAACTGCCGAATAAAGCGGTAAAAAAACGCCAGCCGAAAGGCGTGTCGCCAAAAATCTTCATTCCTGAAGCGATGAAGAACTTGCCTAAAGGCGGATGAACATCATGGTAAAAAGTATGGCTTAAATAATGGCGGCCGAAATCCACAAAATAATGCTCGTCGGAAACGATTTTCGGAGGCGTGTCTAATTGGTAAAAACGGGTAAATAGCGCGACAAGCGTCAGCGCCAAGATCAATATTAGATCCCATTTATGATTTTTTAGGCTCATGAACACATTATATCTCTTTTACGCCAAGATAATAAACCCTTGCCAAAATTGAAAAAGTATGGTTAAATGATAAACTTAACAGATAAGAAGACGGTTATACCCAAAACTTAGTATTTATTATTATGACGAAATGAGCGAAGAAAAGAAAAATTTCAATCAATTTGCCGCGGAATTCCAAGATAAATCCCGGCCGGCCCGGGCCTACGGCCGGAATTATAACGCCGAAAAACCCCTGCGGAATAATATAAAAGAGCTTATTGTCGCTTTGCGCAAGAACAGATATTCAGACTGGCAGGACCCCAAAATCCCGAAAATCCATGTTTCTTCCACGATTTCCCGCATGGCTTTTTTATACGAAAAAATCCGGGTGGCCATTGATTATAAAGACGAGCATCTCTTGCGGAAAAACGCCATTGAAAGGATCCTGAAACGCTGGCTTTTAGAAGGAAAGATCGAAACTTTTGATATCCGGACTTTGATCATGGAGCTGGTCCGGGGCGGCTATTTAAAAAACGACAGCGTGCCGGAAAATGTCGTTTTTGAAGTTAAGCAGATTTTGGAAAAATACTTGAATTTAATGAAACAAAGCTCGTTCCTGAAAAAAGGCGAAGAACGCTACGCCTTAAACGAATGGATCCTAAGCCTGCTTTCGGTGGAAATTGAAAATCATTTTTTTCCGGCTTATGAAGACCAGGCCTTGATCGAATACGCTTATTCTCTCCTGCACGATAAGGTGGCCGTTTCCGAGGAAGACACCGACGAAAAAACGAAGAACACCCAGCTGTATATCGCCATACAGCGGGCGGTCATGAAGTCAGACGACGCCTTGATCCGCTACGGTCTTTTTAAGCTGTATTATCCCGACTGGGAAACCACTGATTATTCCCTCGTAACAGAGATAGCCGGCCATATCGATGCATTAAAAATAACCATTGAAAATCAAATAAATCATCCGATCGGCGGTCTTATTTACCGGCAGGTGAAAAAATATATCATTCTTCTGCAAATCCTCAAAGACATCATCAAGGAAAATCCGAGCCGGGCCGAAGAAATATTAAGCAATCCGAATCTCTTGCAGGAAAAAATCGTCAAGGCCTGCGAGATACGGTATAAAAAAGCGCGGACAAAATTAAGCCGCAGTACTTTCCGCTCCGTTATTTATATTTTGCTAACTAAGACCGTTCTCGCTTTTGTCTTGGAACTGCCTTATGATGTTTTGATCTACAATACGGTGCACCTGACCGCCTTGATCACCAATATCGTCTTTCACCCCTTGCTGCTTATTTTTATCGCCGCTAATATATATATTCCCGCCAAGAAAAACACGGAAAAAGTGGTCGAGGCCATCCGCGGCATGATCTATGCCGACGAAAAAGAATTCATCTTCGCCATTTTCAAAAAACCGATCAAAAGAAGAAAAGGCTGGAATTTCGTTTTCAATCTCCTTTATCTGTTTGTTTTCACTATTTCCTTCGGAGCGATCATTTATGTCCTGCGCCGGTTTGAATTCAACGCCGCCAGCATCTTCCTCTTTCTCCTTTTCCTGTGCGTGGTCAGTTTTTTCGGCATCAAGAACCGCGAAACCATGCGCGAACTGATAATCATCGACAAAAAAAGAGGCTTTATCGGCTCACTGCTTGATTTCTTCACTCTGCCGATCATCCGGATGGGCCGCTGGCTTTCGGTCAAAGCGCCGAAGATCAATGTTTTCACTTTTGTCCTTGATTTTATCGTAGAGGCGCCGTTTAAAATTTTCGTGGAAGTGCTGGACGAATGGATGAACTTCATTAAAGAGAAAAAAGAGGAAATCTACTAAGTTATCGGTAATACACCGCAATTAAGGAAAAATCAGCGGTTTTTTGTTTACATATTTTCCTGATGAGTTATAATAAAAAATAGGGTAATGCTAATATATGCGTCAAAAAACTCCTTTAAATAATTTTATTATTAAAAAGGAAAAAAATTATGGGCAGAAAATTAATCAGTATTATCGCGACGGTTATTGTTTCCGTGCTGGTCGGCTCAGGAATAGTTTATGCGGCTTCGGTGCGTAACATTACCACGACTTTAGGCGGAGTGGCCGGCGACTATTTTAATCTGGACGGGATACTAACGGTCAGCACGCTGAAAGTCGGCAGCCAAGGAGTAGGCGGCGTCACTTTTTTCAACGGCTCGATCGTGAACAACACGACAACGGCAGGCTTAGACAATCCGGTTACTTTCGGCGACAACGTGAGAATTGACGGCCGTATTTACCGCGGAGCGACGGCCGGACCTGGCGACACAATGCCCTTTATTGTCAATGATGATATGGAAATCAAGGGCAATTTAACTCTCAGCACGGGAAAAACGCTCGACTTATCCGGCGTAACTGTCAGCGGTTTAGATAATTTTGCCGATCTCGGCCAAGCGGAAACGATTACGGCCAACTGGGTCAATACTCAAAATCCCTGGTCTTCGGCTGAGATCGCTGATATTACTCGAAGAGTCGCTTTGCCCTTGGCCAGTTTCTATTCGGATGCAGACGGCACCCCTGCCGCCATCACCACGACCACCGTGCCGAATCTCGCCTATACCGCCAATCAAGGCTTGTCTCTGGTTTACTCGGCCACGGAAACCACGGATATCGGGACGCAATTTACCGTGCCATCCGATTACGTTTCGGGCGGCATTTTCAAAGTGTTGGTTGATACCTCCGCTATCCTTGTCGCAGATTTAAATCTTGATTTTAAGGTAGCCATTTCCCAAACGACAGACACAACCGCCTGGGATACGGACATGGATGATGAGGATCCGGTTGATATTACCGGCACGGCCGGCACGCCAAAAATCGTCACTCTTACTCCGACCGACCAAACTGACATATCCGCCGGCGACACGATTTTTTTAGACTTGTTTCCTGATACTTACGGAGCGGCCGAGCCGGATTTGGAAATCTACGCCGTGTGGTTTGAATATACCGCTGTGCAGTAAAAAATTAGGTTTAAATAAGAACAATCTTTAGGTCTTCGGGCTTAAAGATTGTTTTTTTATCACGATTATTATACAATGTAATCAATATAAACTTATTATTAAGGAGGAAATAAAATGAAAAAAATTTTAAGTGTCATTATCACGATCTTTGTCTCAGTTCTTATCGCCTCGGGAGTAGTCTATGCCGCCACGCGCAACATTACGGCCACCTTAGGCGGCGCTTCCGGCGACACTTTCCAGCTTTCCGGCGTTATGACGGTTAATTCCTTAAAAGTCGGGGCCCAAGGCACGGGCGGAGTCACTTTTTTCAACGGCTCGATCGTGAACAACACGACAACGGCAGGCTTAGACAATCCGGTCACTTTCGGCGACAACGTGAGAATTGACGGCCGTATTTACCGCGGAGCAATCGCGGGGACAAGCGATACTCTGCCGGTAATCATTAACGATAATCTGGAAGTGGCCGGCGCCATTTCTGCCAGCAGCTTAACTGTTAACGGAGTTTCTGTCGGCACGAAAAAAACCTATGAAGGCACTATCGATCTTACGAGCAGCGGCGATGAAATCGTCAGTATAGATACAGGCAATACTTGTTCACCGGACACCAATACCAAATATTACAAATATCATTATAAAAAAATAGCCATCCCGGAAATTTCGGTCAGCAACCTCCCTAACCTCCGCGCCTACTGCCACGCCCACGCCGACAGCGGAATGGCCACAATGCTTCCTAATAGCCGAGACGTTTGGGTCGGCTGCAGTTTATATTACGCCGAAGGTTATGGTTATTTACTCTACAAATACGAAAGCGAAACCTGCGCCGGCAGCGTCTCCTCGACTTACTATTACCTCGACGGACAATATAAAATTATTATTTATTAATAAAATATTCGTTTAGAAAAGGTCATTGCCTTGACAGCTGTTAAGAATTGCTGGTATAATATATTTATGATTTTTAATTATTATAAATAATAATATTTGACGCTTGGTTTTTTTAAGCCAGGCGTTTTTAGGAGAAAAAATATGCTTAAAATTGACGATTTATTCAAAGAAGCGGTAAAAAGAGAGGCCTCCGACCTACATCTTATCGCCAATATGCCTCCGATATTAAGAATTGACGGGGAGCTGAAAAAACTTAATGAGTATCCGGTCCTAAGAACAAAAGACGTGGAGGATCTCTGCTACAGTATTATCTCCCCTAAACTCAAGGATACCCTGATCAATGACCGGGAATTGGATGTCTCTTACGAAATAAAAGATGTTTCCCGCTTCCGCGTTAACATGCTCTGGGAAAAAAATTGTTTGAGTATGGTCGCCCGCGTCATTTCCACTAAAATCCCGACTATGGAAGAACTGAAGATGCCGAATATCGTTTATGAACTGATCCGGCTTAAACAGGGTTTGATCCTGGTCACCGGCCCCACCGGCTGCGGCAAATCCACTTCGCTGGCCGCCATGATCAACCTGATCAATAACGAAAGAACCTCCCATATCGTCACCTTAGAAGACCCGATTGAATTTATTTTCTCGCCCATCAAGTGCATCATCCGGCAAAGGCAGCTCGGTTCGGACATGACGACTTTCGGCCAAGGCTTAAAGCATGTCTTGCGCCAGGACCCGAACGTGATCATGGTCGGCGAAATGCGCGACCTGGAAACCATCGCCTCCACTATCACTCTCGCCGAAACCGGACACTTGGTCCTGGCGACATTGCACACCTTAAACGCCGCCCAGACCATTGACCGTATCATTGACGTGTTCCCTCCTTACCAGCAATCCCAGGTGCGGCTGCAAATTTCTCTGTTCTTGAAAGGCATTATCTCCCAGACCCTTCTGCCGAAAGTGACCGGCGGCCGCATCGCCGCCCGCGAAGTCCTGATCAACACGCCGGCCATCTCCAATCTTATCCGCGAAAATAAGATCGCCCAGATAAAGACCGCCATCCAGACCAGCGCCGAGGAAGGAATGTTCACTATGGACCAGGATGTCAAAACCCTTTATGAGAAAAAATTGATCAGTGAGACCATCGCCTTAACGCACATGGTTAATCCGGAAATGCTAAAATAATTAATTATGGTGGACGTTAAACTCATAAAAAATATCCCTGTTTTTGCCGGCCTTTCCCCGGAAGAGCTTAATTCGCTTGCTTCCCTCTGTTTGCTTAAAAAAATGGCGGTCGGACAAAAACTTTTTAAGGCCGGCGAAGGCCGCAAGAATTTTTATGTTATCCTTTCCGGCAAATTAAAGATTTACCGCCTGCTTAAAGACGAACAAGAAGTTATTGCCTATATGGACAAAGATAATTTTGCCGTGGAAAGCGCCTTGGTCGACCCCGGATTAAAACACACTCATTTCGGCGAAGTCATGGAGAAAGGGGAGATCTTGGAAATGAAAGGCAGTGATTTTCTTAACTTGTCAAAGAATAACCTCCGCCTGGGAAATAAAATTTACGGCAATATCGTGAATAACCTGACGGAACGGCTGCACCACGCCAACAACAAGCTCGTGACCGTATATTCCACCGGCAAGATCGCTTCTACTTACGCCAATATCTATAACTTATTGCCTCTGCTTTTGGAAACAATTCTTTCAGTCATTAAAGCAAAAAAAGCCTTTTTCGCCCTTTTTAAACCTTTTGAAAATAAAACCGTCATCCAGGAAGCGATCGGTTTCAGCAACAATCAAGCAATAAAAAATTTGAACTTGGGGCTGCGCGGCGAGCCTTTTTTGGGAAAAATTTTTGAAAACGGGGAAGATATCTTTGTTACCAGTGAGGAAGCGAAAAAAAACAAAGAATATAAATTGCCCTATCTGGGCGAGAATGCTCTTGCCGTAAAGATCCAAACCGGACAAAAAATCCTTGGCGCGATTGTTCTGGTGGATAAAAAAGAGGAAGACTTTAATTTCAACAATCAAATTCTTCTTAATATAATCTCCCGGCAGATCGCTACCGCTCTCCAGACCGCGGAAAAAACCGAAGACCAAAGCTCACATGAAGAGCTGAAAAGAGTATATATCAAGCCCTATTAAACTCAGATTAAATACTATACGCGAAGGTCGAAGACGGATTGATCCGTCTTGATTTTTTTTATAATATTTGTTAGAATTTTAACACTTAAGCGCCTATAGCTTAATGGATAAAGCTCTGGTCTTCGGAACCAGCGATGAGGGTTCGATTCCCCCTGGGCGCAAATATAAATAGTAAATACTAGTTTAGTTCGCCCTGAACCACTGAAGGGTTCAGGGCTGCCGTGAACTCTTTAGTAGTTCACGGCGAATCCCTCCGGGCGCACCATTGGCAAAAGTTATACGGGCGCATAGCTTCAGCCCGAGGCTGACCCGCCTTGGGCGGGCAGCTGGTCTCCCTGATCATAAAAATTAATATAATATAGATACATTTCGGGCGCATAGCTCAGCTGGTTAGAGCACCTGCCTCTTAAGCAGGGTGTCGGGGGTTCGAATCCCTCTGCGCTCACTTTTAAAAACAGAGCATAAGCATTATTAAGAAAAAATTAGGGGGTTCGCTTGCCCGCCGTAGTCTCCCGAAGGGAGACGAAGGCGGAAATCCCTCTGCGCTCACCATTTTAATAATAAATTAATATTTTCCCCGCCAAACTGGCATTTTTTTTAAAATTTTTTTTATAATATAATTATCTATTTTTAACAAAAAATAAAATAATATTATGGCAAAAAAATGCGTTTATTTTTTCGGCGGCAAGAAAACTGACGGTAATGAAAGTATGAAAAATCTTCTGGGCGGCAAAGGCGCCAATCTGGCGGAAATGGGCGGGCACAAAGACCTGAAATTGCCTGTTCCGCCCGGTTTCACCGTGACGACCGAGGTCTGCACTTATTTTTATAAAAACAAGGGGCGCTACCCTCAGGGATTAAAAAACGAAGTGGATAAATCTTTGGCTAAAGTGGAAAAATTAATGGGCAAGAAATTCGGCGACCCGGAAAATCCTTTGCTCGTCTCGGTCCGTTCCGGCGCCCGGAAATCAATGCCCGGCATGATGGAAACGGTCTTAAATATCGGGTTAACCTTAAAAACCATTCCCGGCCTAATAAAACAAGCGGCAGGCGACCGCCGTTTTGTTTATGACGCTTATCGCCGCTTGATCATGATGTACGCTGATGTGGTCATGGAAAAAGCCGCCGGCCGGGAAGTAAAAGAAGAGCAGGGCATCCGTCGGCAGCTTGAAAAAATCATGACAAAGATGAAAAAAGAGAAAGGTTATATTAATGACACTGATTTAACCGCCGAGGATCTGAAAAAATTAACTGAACTTTTTAAAAGAAGAATTAAAGAAGTCTTAGGCCGGGAATTTCCTGATGACCCGGAAAAACAGCTTTGGGGCGGTATCGCGGCGGTTTTTTCCTCTTGGAACGGTCAAAGAGCCGTTTCTTACCGACGCATTGAAAATATTCCTGACGAATGGGGCACGGCTGTCAATGTCCAAGCGATGGTCTTCGGCAATATGGGAGTGCATTCTGCCACCGGCGTCGCTTTTTCCCGGCATCCAGGCAACGGCGAAAATATTTTCTACGGCGAATATCTTTTAAACGCTCAAGGCGAAGACGTCGTCGCCGGGCTAAGGACGCCCGCTCCCATTAATCAGCCTTCCAAATCAGAGCACAATAAAGATCTGCTTACCTTAGAAAAAGCCATGCCAAAACTCTATAAAGAGCTGGCGGGATACCGCACTCGGCTGGAAAAACATTTTCGCGAAATGCAGGATATTGAATTCACGATTGAAAAAGGCCGGCTCTTCATGCTGCAGTGCCGCACCGGAAAAAGAAACGGCCCGGCCGCCGTCCGGATGGCCGTTGATATGTTCAAAGAAAAGTTAATAACCCCCGAAGAAGCGGTCAAAAGGGTCACCCCGGCTCAATTAGAAGAATTATTGCATCCGGTGATTGACCCAAAAACGGAAAAAGAAAATACGCCTCTCGCAGTCGGCTTGCCGGCCGGACCGGGGTCGGCGGCCGGCCAGATCGTCTTCAGCGCGTCGGCGGCGGTTTCCCAGAAAAAAGAAGGTAAGAAAATAATATTAGTGCGGGAAGAGACCAATCCGGAAGATGTGGACGGCATGCGCGCCGCCGAAGCCATCCTCACGGCCAGGGGCGGTATGACTTCGCACGCCGCTTTGGTCGCCCGCGGCTGGGGCAAATGCTGCATTGTCGGCTGTTCCAGCCTCCATATTGATTATCAAGCCAAAGAACTCCGGGTCGCGGGAAGAATATTAAAAGAAGGCGACTGGCTGACCTTAAATGGCACCAAAGGAAAAGTTTATGCGGGCGTCCTTCCCATGATGGATGCTTCAGAAGAAAATAAAATTCTTGATGAATTTTTAAGGATCTGCGGCCGAATAAAACAATTAGGTATCCGCACTAACGCGGAAACAGTTCAGGATATTAATAAAGCCAAGGGTTTCGGCGCGGAAGGAGTGGGCTTGTTCCGGACCGAACATATGTTCTATGGCCAGGGATCGGACGCGCCTCTATTTATCCTGCGCCAGATGATCGTGGCTGAAACCCAAGAAGAAAGAAAGAAAGCCGCTGATAAATTATTTCCTTATATAAAAAATGATATTAAAGCGGCGCTTGCCGCCATGTCAGGTTATCCGGTGGTTATCCGTTTGCTTGATCCGCCTTTGCACGAATTTATTCCCAGCGAACAGGTCAAATCAGACGCTCTGGCCCAAGAATTGAATATTTCAAAAGAAGAACTGGCCAAAAGGGCGAAAAAACTGCATGAATCAAATCCCATGATGGGCCACCGCGGTGTCCGTCTTGGAGTGACTTACCCGGAAATCAGCGGCATGCAGATAAAAGCGATTTTAGAAGCGACCGCTGAATTGACCAAAGAGGGCGAGAAACCTTATCCGGAAATAATGATTCCCGTGGTTTCTGATCTTAACGAATTGGCTGACCAGCGTTTAATCGCAGAAAAGATATACAAAGACGTTCTAAAAAAATTCGGTTTGAAAAAAATTAGGCACGCTTTCGGCACGATGATTGAAATTCCCCGGGCCGCCATTTTGGCCAACGAATTGGCAAAATCAGCGGAATTTTTTTCTTTCGGCACCAACGATCTCACCCAGATGACTTTTGGTTTTTCCCGCGATGATATCGGCGGTTTTCTTCCTATCTATCTAAAAAAAGGAATTTTTGCGGATGATCCTTTTCAAACGCTTGACCAGAAAGGCGTCGGCGAACTGATAAAGATCGCCATCACTAGGGGCCGCCAGACCCGCAAAAATCTGGAAGTCGGCATCTGCGGCGAACACGGCGGTGATCCGCGAACCGTCAGTTTTTGCCACAAGACAGGCATGGATTACGTCAGCTGCTCGCCTTTCCGCATTCCGATCGCCAAATTGGCCGCCGCCCAGGCGAAATTGGAAAATTAAAGAACTATATTAATATAATTCATGAAAAATAATATAATCTCGGCGAAAAAATTACAGAAAGAAGAAATAATCCTTTTGCTTAAAAAATATAATATACCTTTTGAACAATGGGGTAAGGGGGAAAGTAAAATTATAGAATATTTGTTTCGGGAAATAGAAAGGGGTGAAACGGTATTAACTGAAGAAAATGGCGAACTTTTAAGAAACGTTTGTGGCGTCGGAATAGATATTTATTTCAAAAATGAAAAAAATCGCTTTAAATTAATCGAAACCCGGCAGCAATTCTCAGACGGACGAACAAGAAAAAGACCTAAACTTGAAAATTCCGTGGCGGAAAAAATAAAAAATGGGGAAAAACCGTCTGAGACCGCGTTAAGAGCCCTAAAGGAAGAGCTAGGTTTAGAGGTAAAGCCTGAAGCGATAAAATTCGTCTGCACTGATAAAAATATTCGTGATCCTCAAAGTTTTCCCGGCCTAAAATCAAGATATATTATCCATCATTTTACTATCAATATTACGCCGGATTTATTCCAACCTGAAGGTTATATTGAAAACCGCAAAGACTTAAAAAGTTATTGGCAGTGGATAAAACAAGCCGAAGAAAAATAATTATTTTTTTCCAAACACAAAATCCTCTTTTTAATAAGAGGATTTTGTTTTATCTGAAATGAAAATTTTAGACCTTTAAGGAATCCTTCAGTTTCTTGCCCGCTTTGAATTTCGGCACGGTCACGGCCGGGATCTGGATCTTTTGCTCCGGGTGCTGGGGATTAACGCCCATTCTCGCTTCTCTTCTTTTGGCCGAAAAAGTGCCAAATCCGGTCAGGGTCACTTCGCCGCTGGCTTTTAACTGCTCCATGACGATGGCTTCAAAAGAATCCATCACGTCTTCGCATTGTTTTTTGTTTAAACCGACTTTTTCCGCGATCTTGTCGCAAAGTTCCGCTTTGTTCATTTTTTTCTTCTCCTTATTAGATTTTTATTAATATATAAATTTGTCGACCTTAAAATTTATACGCTGACTGTTTCCCTTATTCTTTCAATTTTTTTTGATTTTTTCGTTTTGCAGTCAATTTCCAAATAGACGGCGTTGATCAGCACTTCGCCTTCTTCCGGAATTTCCATCCGGAAAGGTAGCTGGGTTAAAAAGGCTTTTATCACTTCTTCCTTCCGGTCGCCGATCACAGAGTCGGCCGCGCCAACCATACCCACGTCGGAAATATAAGCCGTTCCGGCCGGCAAGATCCGCTCGTCAGCCGTGGCCACGTGAGTATGAGTGCCTAAGACCGCCTGCGCCCGTCCGTCCAGATAATGGCCTAGGGCCATTTTTTCCGAAGTCGCTTCCGCGTGGAAATCAACAATGACCACCGCTTCTTCTTTTTTGTATTTTTGAAAAATCTCGTCGAACTTCCGGAAAGGGCAATCAAAGTCCTCGCCCATGAACACCCGACCCACTAAGTTTACCACAAGTACCTTTTTTAGGCCAATTTCAAGCAATTTTTCCCCCCTACCGGCCACGCCTGGCGGATAATTCGCCGGCCGGATTACTTTAGGGTCGGGAGCTTCAAGCATCGCCCGGATATCTTCTTTTTTAAGAAAATGATTGCCCGTGGTAAAAAAATCCACGCCTGCGTCCATCATTTCATTGGCGGTTTTCTCCGTCAGGCCGATGCCGTGGGCCAAATTCTCGCCGTTTGCCAATACTAAATCCGGTTGGTATTTCTTTTTTAATTTCGGCATGATTTTTTTCAAACCTTCACGGCCGATCCGGCCGATTATGTCGCCGAAGAAGAGTACTTTGAGGGTCACGCGTTTTTGGTTGATTAGTTAATTAAGAGAATTAAGTAATTGAGAAATTAAGAGTTTTTGAGCATTGGAATTTTGAAATTGTTTGGGATTTGATGCTTGAAATTTGGAATTTATAACCATACCTATAACCTTACCAGCTGCCAAACCTTAATTCCAAAACCAAAACAACGATCTAACGCGCGTACTCCGTCACTCTGGTCTCGCGGATGACATTTACTTTTATTTCACCGGGATAACGCAATTCTTCTTCAATTTTTTTGGCGATCGCCGCCGCCAGTTTCATCGCGGCCAGATCGTCGATCTGCTCCGGCATGACAAAAACCCGGATTTCCCGGCCGGCTTGCACGGCATAGGTTTTTTCCACGCCCGGAAATTGCTTGGCCACTGCTTCCAATTCTTCCAGTCTTTGGATGTAATTTTCATAAGTATCTTTTCTGGCCCCCGGTCGAGCGCCGGAAATAGCATCGGCTACTTTTACGATAATGCCTTCCAAAGTTTTTGGCGCGTCCGAATGGTGAGATTTAGCCACATAAGCCACTTCTTCCGGCAGACCGAATTTTTTCATGATATCATAACCGATCTCCGGATGGCCGCCCTGCACTTCATGGTCGATCGCCTTGCCGATATCGTGCAGAAGACCGCCCTTTTTGCAGACACTGACATTCGCCCCAAGCTCCTGGGCTAAAAGGGCGGAAAGTTCCGCCACTTCAATAGAATGCTGCAGAACATTCTGACCGTAAGAAGTCCGGTATTTTAAGCGGCCTAGGATCTGAATAAGTTTGGGGTCTAAACCGGCCACTCCTACTTTATACGCCGCTTCCTCGCCGGCTTTTTTAATATCCAAGGCTAATTCTTTTTTCGCTTTTTCGATCGTTTCTTCAATTCGGGCCGGATGAATGCGGCCGTCGGCGATCAATTTATCCAGGGTTCTTTTGGCCAAGTGCCTTCTGATCGGGTTAAAACCGGAGATGACGATCGCCTCCGGCGTGTCGTCCACTATAATTTCGACTCCGGTCAGCTGTTCGATCGTTTTGATATTGCGGCCTTCGCGTCCGATGATCCGGCCTTTCATTTCGTCCGAAGGCAAATTTACCACTGTGGTCGTTGTTTCCGTGGCGTGCGAGGAGGCGATCCGCTGGATGACGGAGGAAAGAATATTTTTTGATTCTTTTTCCAGCTCTTCCTGGCTTTCCGCCTGGAGCTTGCGGATGCGGGCCAAAAGCTCTTCTTTCATCCGGGTCTCCGTATTTTCCAAGAGAACTTTCTTTGCCTCTTCCATGGTAAGCTGAGCGATCTTCTCCAATTTTTTTATCTGCTCCTCTTTAACGCCGGAAATCTCTTCTTTCATCTTTTCGATCCGCTGGACTTTATCAAGCAAACCTTGTTGCCGTTCCTCAAAATCCAAAATTTTCTGGTCAAACAAACTTTCTCTTTTTTCCAGACGGCCCTGGATACGGTTTAACTCCCGTAGCCGTTCCTCTCCCTCTTTTTTGGCATCTTCAATAACCGAAAGCGCCTTATCTTTGGCCTGGATAAGGATCTCTTTTTGCTTTTCTTTGGCCTGGTCGATTAAACTTTTCGATTTTGCTTCAACCGAAGCTGACTCCCTGATCGCCCAAAACTTGCGGGCAAAGTAACCGGCTAAAATGCCGCCCGGCAAGCCTATGGCCAGGAGTATGATCCAAATTGATGTGTTCATAAAATTGTTTTCCTAATCCATAAAACCGCAAGACAACCGCCAAACACGATATATTTGGCCTTTCTTTCTTGGCTTGTTTGATTATTTTATGGATTATCATATTCATTATTAATTAGATACTTTAACCATATTAACACAAAAAAGAAAATCCGGCAAGGACTAGCTATATTCTTTCGTTTTTACGGCCGATTGGTGATGATTTTATCGATCAGGCCGTATTTTTTCGCTTCTTCCGCAGACATGAAAAAATCGCGGTCAGTGTCTTTTTCGATCTTAGCCAAAGACTGGCCGGTATGTTCGGAAAGGATCTTATTTATCTTATCGCGGATCTTTAAGATATGCTCGGCCCGAATCTTGACATCCACCGCCTGGCCGCCCGCCTCGCCCATCACCTGGTGCAATAAGATCTCGGAATTGGGCAGGGTAAACCTTTTTCCCCGTGTACCGGCGGAAAGCAAAACCGCCCCCATGGAAGCGGCCATCCCGACGCAGATCGTGGCGACCTCTGGGGTAATATATTGCATCGTATCGTAAATCGCCATCCCGGCCGTGACCGAACCGCCCGGCGTGTTAATGTATATTTTTATTTCTTTATTTTTATCTTCGCTGGCCAAGAATAACAGCTGGGCGATGATGGTATTGGCCAAAGCATCAGAGATCACGTCGCCTAAGAAAATTATCCTTTCCTTTAAAAGGCGGGAATAAATATCATATGCACGCTCGCCCAATGAGGTTTTTTCCACCACCATAGGCACTCAAACCTGATTTTTTACTGCTGCCAGATATTTTATATTTAATGATTATCGCTTATTGATTATAAATTAAAAGAAAAATTTTATCAATCATTCGATCCGCCAGCCATCGGCGGTTTTAACCAACTTGCCTTTAACGGAAAAACCGGCCGCTTTTTTATGGCCGCCGCCGCCGTATTCGGCGGCGATCTTGGCCACGTCCACTTCTTCGCGGGTGGTCCTTAAACTGCCTTTGACTGTTCCGCTCTTTTCTTCTTTATAAAGAAGGGTGTATTTGGCGTCCGAAAGAAAATTCAAGAAATTGCTTATCCCTTCCGTTGACTCCTCTTCCGCTCCGCATTCTTCCAGATCTTTTAGGGTGATGGCCGAAGTGACCACGCCGGTTTTTTCATTTTTTTCCAGCCGGGACAAGACCCGGCCCCAAAGCTTCAAAGAAACCACGTTTTTATTTTTCTGAGTATGATCGCAGATTTTTTTAATATTGGTCCCCTTATTCATCAGGTCGGCCGCCATGGAAAAAGAGGAGACGGTCGTGCCGAGATTGGAAAAACAGCCCGTGTCGGTCAAAACGCCGGTGAGAAGATTAGTGGCTTTTTCCTTGTTCAGATGAATTTTTAAAAAATCAAAAAAATTATAGATGATCTCGGACGTGGACGAGACTTCCAGGCTGACTATATTCAGGTCAAAAAAATGGTCTTCATCCAAACTGGAAGTAAGATGATGATCGATGTTGATGACCTTAGTTTTATTTTTATCGATCTGAAAAAGAAAATCCTTTAAACCGGTCCTTTTCACGTCGCCCGCGTCCAAAAATATGACCAGATCAAAATCCGCCACCTTCTCCAATTGGTGGCTTATCTTTTCAATACCGGGCAGAAAAAAATAGGCGTCAATCACTTTTTCCCGGGCATAGCAAAGGTGTTTTTTCCCCAAATCTTCCAAATAATAGGACAAAGCGATCATGGCGCCTAAAGCGTCGCCATCAGGCCGTTCATGGGTGGACAGCAGGATATTATTCGCTTTTGAGATCAGTTCCTGAAGTTTTAGAAAAGATGAATTAAATTCTTCCATAAAAATAGTTAAAACAGGCTTTAACCGCCTATTTTATGACTCTTCCGAGATTTTGTCAATAAGCGCTTCCACCCGCGCCGCCTCTTCTTCGGTGCTGTCCACGGTAAATATGATCTTCGGCACGATCCGCCGGAACATCCGCCGGTTCAGGCATTGCTGAAGATGATAGACGTTCTTGGCCAATATCTTCAGAACGGTGCCGGTCTGAGAAACGGGTAAAACCGAAATATAAACCTTGGCGTGGGCGATATCAGCCGAGGTTTTCACTTTTATGACCGTTACTAAACAGCCGAGCGGAAACTCCACTTCTTTCAAGAGAAGCTCCGCCACTTCCTTTAAAATCAGCTGGTTAACCTGATTTAAGCGTTTTTCCGACATTATTTTATTTGAATCTTTTTGAAGATTTTTTGCTCTTCATAGGCTTCTATAACGTCATTGACCGCGATAACAGGCTCGCCTTCAAATTTAACGCCTGCTTCCTGGCCCTTGCCGACTTCCGGCACCGCTTTTTTATCTTGCTGAGTCTGGGAGATAGTGCCGCGGCCAATCTCCACCTTATCTCTTAAGACTTTTACTTTTGCTTTAGGCCGGAATTTTCCTTCCGTCACTTTGCCGCCGACGATCATCGATTTTTTCTCGGTCCTAAAAATTGCCAGCACTTTCATCCGTCCGGTCTTTTCCTCGAAAATATCCGGGCTGAGCATCCCCTCTAATTTGCTTTTTATCTCATCAAATAATTCGTAGATGATCTTATAGCTTTTAAAAACTACCTTTTTTTCCCGGGCCAGATCTTCCGCCGAAGAGGTCAAAGAAACGTTAAATCCCCGCAGGAGAGCGTCGGTGGCTTCCGCTTTTGAGATATCGCTGTCCATGATATTGCCCAGACCGCTGTAGACGATCTCAAGCTTAACTTCCGGGTGCTGAAACTTTTTCAGGCTCTCGGAAATCGCTTCCAACGAGCCCAAATTATCCGCCTTTAATATTATTTTCAGCTCTTTAACCTTCCTTTCCCCCTTTCCTTCCTTCATTCTTTCCTCTTTTTCTTTTTTGGTCTCTATCCGGCTTTCCGTCGGCTTAATAAGATGCTTGTCCAGGCGATACTGCTTGGCTTGCTTTTTATACTGGCTTAAATCCTTGACCACCGTTAAGATATCGCCGACGACCGGCGAACCTTTAAGGCCGTAAATCTTTACGGGTGTTGAAGGCGAGGCTTCCCTGACCGCTTCACCCAAGAAATTTTTCATCGCTTTTATTTTTCCGTAGACGTCCCCGATGGCGACTAATTCGCTGATTTTCAAGGTACCGGTATGGATAATGACCGTGGCCGTGGCTCCCTCCTGCGGATCAATATGCGATTCCACCACGGAAGCGATAACGCTTCCGTTTGGATTGGCCAGAATTTTTTGTTTTTCCATTTCATAGACCAATAAAATCATTTCTAAAAGCTCATCAATCCCTTTTTTCTCTTTGGCGGAAACTTTGGCCACAATGGTTTTGCCTCCCCATTCTTCCGACAACAGATCCAGATCCGCCAATTCTCTCATTACCCGGTCAATGTCGCTTTCCGGCTTGTCAATTTTATTGATGGCGACGATCAAGGGCAAACCGGCGGTTTTTATGATATTCAAGGCTTCTTTGGTCTGGGGTTTAATGCCGTCATCAGCCGCCACCACTAAAATGGCGATGTCCGCCACCTTGGCCCCGCGCGAACGCATGGCGGTAAACGCCTCATGCCCAGGAGTATCAATAAAAGTGATATATTGGTTCTTATGCTTGACTTGATAAGCGCCGATGCGCTGGGTGATGCCGCCGTATTCTGAATCTACCACTTTGGTCTGGCGGATGGCGTCCAAGAGCAAGGTTTTGCCGTGGTCAACATGGCCCAAGACCACCACGATCGGCGGCCGGGATTTCAAATTTTTCTTCTCTTCATGGCCGATAATTTCTTTATAATCCTGGCCCTCCGCCACTTCCTTCTCTTCTTTAAGCGTCGCCTCAAAACCCAGGTCATCAGCGATAATGGCGGCCGTGTCAAAATCCACGTTCTCATTCTGGCTGGCCAGCACTCCGTTTTTCATCAAACTGGCGATCACTTCCGTCACCGGCAAAACCAAAAGGCCGGCCAGATCCTTGACGGAAATTCTCGGCGGCACTTTTATTACTTTTTTCTCCGGCGCTATTTCCGCGACCGGCGGAGTATTGTCAGACTTTATTTGATTTTCTTCAGCCATAAAATATATTAATTTAGATACTTTATTCTATTAAAAATTAGCCAAAAAGTCAAATAATCCCGTTAAAGATTATACTTTAAGAGGGATAAAAAAAGTCCGCTCGACGGTGAGCGGACTTACTAGCATCAACGAACGGAAACCGTCATCTCTTCAATTTTTCCCAGAAGGGACGACGGATTGAAGGGTATGGCCAGATAAAACCAGTACGGATGCTTCGGCCCCCTTCTTATCTCCTCCGGATTGGATTTTTCCTCCTCCTTCATAAGAAAGATGATGGGGATTTTCGAAGAAATCCTCTGTCCGTGCTTCTTCTGCAGGAATTCCGACAGGCCGGCTTGCGGATAAGAGCAGATGATGAGGTCGGGCATTTTTTCCCCGGCCAAAAGCTTTGTCCAGGCGATGCCCGGGTCCGCTGATTCAACCAATTCATAATGGTTGCTCATCAAAACGGCCTTCAGAATATGCTGTCTCTCGGAATCCTCTTCAATAACCAGTATCTTCAACATGGCGCTCACTCCCATTTGCACGCGGGAGTTTTATGAAATGAACAAAATAAAAGCCTCACGCTTTGTGAGACTTTTTTACTTCAACATAACCAAACATCACCCCTTTTGTGCCGGTTTCGCTCTATAACGCCCCCGATAACGGGATTTCCTCTCCAATCCACTTAGCGACCGCATAGGACTAAAGAGTTTCTTTGGCGTCTCACAAAGGTTTACTAACCTACTGTTGTGAATTAACAAAGCCTATATTTTAGGCTGGAGCTATCTTAGCTTATTTTCGCTTTTCTGTCAAGAGGCTTATTAGATATTAAGCGATTAAGCGATCAAGATATTGAGATTTTTTTGAGAGATTATAAATAAGACTGTTAATGCCTTTTATCAGGCCATTGTAACTCTCGTCAAGAATTTTAAAATTTCTTTCAGTCATGTAATGCTGACTTAAAGCAATCCTTAAATGGCTTTGAATTTCGTAAATTTCTCCCCGGCTGATATAGAGAATGCGGAATTTATCCTTATAATGGAACCGGCCCTGGCTTTCCGCGATATTAGCCGCCACGGAAACGGCGGCTCGTCTCATCTGCGTGGTTAAACCAAAAATCTCGTCTTTGGGAAAAACGCGGGTTACCTTGTAAATTTGTTCCGCCAAGCTTTGAGCTTTTTGCCAAATCTTTAAATCAAAAAAAGCGCGAGCCATATTTATTCCTTTCGCGCCACCATTTGTCTATTTATATTTTAACTGAAGTCTTTAATAAGTCAAGTCCATTTATTCGCTCAGCATCTTAATCGCTTAATCGCTCACTCGCTCAATATCTCAATCACTTAATATCTAGACATCTTTTTCCATAATCACCACTTCCGCCTGCACCGCTTGTTTCAAATTTATCGCGTCTTCGGCTGACCCGGCCGCTTCCCCGTAATGCATCGGAATAACTGTTTTCGGCGCAATGGCTTGGACGGCTTCGGCCGCTTCCTGCCAGTTCATGGTATAAGTGCCGCCGACCGGCAACATGGCGATACTGATATTTTTCAGTTCTTTCATTTCAGGGATAAAATCCGTGTCCCCGGCGTGATATATCCGCTGGCCGTCAATTTCCAAAATAAAGCCCAGGCCGCCGCTTTCTTTCGGATGAAATTCTTTATTAATATTATAGGCCGGCACGACTTCAATTTTTAGGCCTTCAACCGTCAATGTGTCGCCGGGCTTAAGCGTCCTCACCTTTCCGCCGATCTTCGGAGCCACTTCAGCCTGACAAAAGATCAGGGTCTTTTCGCCCCGGATCTTGGCGATGCTTTCCGGCGAAAAATGGTCAAAATGGCTGTGAGTGATAAAAATAAAATCGGCCATCGGCGCCGTGCCTGGAATTTTATAGGGATCAAGATAAATTGTTTTTCCTTGCTTGGTGATTATTTTGAAACCCGATTGGCCCAGCCATTTTATATTTTCCCGCATATATTGTTGGCGGTTAAATCTTTCTTTCTTTGCCGACGATAATGTTCAGCCGTTTCGGGACAATTTCCACGCTCGCCGGGGTTTTGACCACGGTCTGACCGTCAAGCAAAAGCGGGACGCATTCGGTATCGCATTTTATTTTCGCTTTTTTTATGGTAAAAACGCTGTCTTTTTTATAGCTTTTTTTAAAGATATTCCAACCCGAATTTTGATTAACGACCACCGCTTCCAATAGTCCGTCGCCGGGGTTAAAAAAGGCGCCTTCTTCCAGCCGCCCTAAATTGCAGATCCGCAAAAGAGAAGACGGGGTAACGGTCTTAAAATTATAATGATCGTCACATTCAATCACCACGTTATTTTTCGTCACCTCCAAAGAAAAAAGGAAGTATTTTTCATTGGCTTTCCCTAAATCAAATTTCTTGATCATTCTTTTGGATAGAACGTCGCAAGCCGCCACCCCGTTGGGAATGCCTAAAAGCCGGGCAATCGACTGTTTTTGCCCCAAAGGAATATAGCCCAAGATTATCTTGCGGAAAGGGGCCACGTAGCTTATTACCTTGCCTAAGGTCATGTCATCACCCATTACTACGAGCGTTTCCGCTCCTTTTTTTATGCCGTCTTCCACGATCTCCTTAAGATTCTTCAAAATAGTCAGTTTATCCACCCGGCCGTTTATTCCTAACGCTAAAATTCTCGCTTCAATCTGCGAAATTTCATTTTCGTATCTTTTATCCGATAAAAAAGAATCGTAAATGTAGTGGTACATGATCTAAAAAATTATCCGGGTTATTTTTTGTTTTTCTTCTTGTCGTCACTGACGAATAATTCATGATTCACTTCAATCACCGCCCCTTCCTTTTTCCCCATCTGGCATTTGCCGTTTAGCATTCCGCCCTCTTCAACCGATAAGATATTGGTTTCCACGTTGCCGAAAATTTTGGCGGTGGATTTCAGCTGCAATTTCTCCGAAACCTTCACATTACCTCTAATTTCCCCTGCTTGAAAAATGCTGGCCGCTTCCACGTCCGCCTTGATCCGGGCTCCCTGTCCGATTCTCACATTTTTTGAAGTTTTCAGGGTCCCCGTCAGTTGACCCTCGATCACGACGTCGCCGTCACTGGAAAAATTCCCTTCCACTTTCACGGAAGGGCCGATCACGGTTTCGGCTTCTTTTTGATTTTCTTGGTCAGATCTAAACATGGCCATAAGATTAAATTTAATGATTATAAATACTCACTTATTGTAGAAGAATATGATGAAATTGTCAAAGGAACGTCTTGACATTTTTTATTCTTAAAGTTAAGATATGAACACAAAATTAGTACAGCCAAAGGTATTTACCCTCATCAGAAACGGAGGCAAAAGTGATGAGAAAAATACTCTTGCTCGCGATTCTCGCCCTTTTCATTCTTCCCCTTATGGTCTCCGCGCAGAGCCCCTGCCTGGAAACCTGGGTCAGCCGGCATCCCGGAGAAACTCCGCTCATGCAGTGGTCGCCCGCTCCGGCCTGGACCAATCAAGCTCCTCTGGAAATCGGCGCCACTACTTGCCAAGAAGGCGTCAGCCTCTTTGACCAGGTTTGGCGCGGACCGGATTCGGCTTCTTGGATCATCAATGTCTATGTTTATCGCGCGGCTTTGAACAGCGGATCGTTTTACATCTATGTGACGGCTGATTCCAGCGCCGCCGGCGTTCTCGCCCTGGATCTGTCAAACGCTTTCGGATTTTCCGACCGCTGCAAATGGTCAAGCGGCCACTCCCTCAACCTGAAGAACGTACCGGAATTTCAGTTCGATCCGGAACATCCTTACTATCTACGGGTAGTGATCGCCTCAAACAGCCACGCGGTCTGCGCCTTGCGCTTCTGCGCCGACGAAACGATCGGCGTCGAGCCCACCAGCTGGGGAATAATCAAGGGGATTTACCGGTAAGCCGGAAATCTCGCGGATATTAAAGCGGGTCGACCATGTTAAATGGTCAGCCCGCTTCTTTTTATTTTTGGCAAGTTCTGCCCGAATATCTTTAAGGAATGGATAATTGCCAGCCGATTTGGATGACGCCGGGATTTGAGGATAAAGTCGGATAAACGAATTTATTCGCCTCAATAATCTTAGTATAATCGCGTCCGTTCCCGTAGAATCTTTCCGCGAGCTTCCACAAGGAATCGCCGGCCGCCACCGTGTATTTTACTTTACCGATAAATTGAAATACTGTTTCAGAAAATACATCAGCCGCCGAAGTTTTGGTAAAATTTAAGGCATTGGAAATCCTAGAGGATTTGCCGTTCAAATCAAAGGCGCGGACGGTAATTTCGTAACTTCCCTGGCCCAAACCGGAAACCGGCAGAGAATAAGCGAAAGAAGGCGTTTCATTAAGAGCGTTATTTACTACGGCGAATTCGTCCACGTATTGGCCGTCAACATAAACCTTGATCAAAGAATCATTGCGCGCCACGCCGCGGATGATCACTTCGGGATTGGTTCCGTCCTTGAAAATCGGCTCAAAAAGCGTGGGCGTGATATAAGGCAAAGCCACGGTAAAATAAATTTTTGGCGATCGATCCGAATAAACTCCGTCCGCATTGCGGGCGATCGTATATACGCTATGCACCCCGTTGGATAAATTCCTTCTTATTTTATAGAAAAATGAGCCGGTATCGGAAGGATGATCAGTGGAAAGAACCGTTTTTTCCAGATCATTATCAATAAAAATAAAAATAGTGTTATTAGAACGGGCCAGGCCGGTGATCGTCGGGCTTGAGGTGTCGATCGTACTGTCGGCCTCTGGAAAAACAATGGTCGGCGAAGCCAAATAGGCCGACTCAGCCGCCAAAATAAATGTTTTGTCCGTTTCAAAAGCCGCCGTGTTGCCCGTGCTGAAAACTTTATAATGATAAGTCGTGCTGGCGGTCAATCCAGTAATCGTTATTTCATGAAGAGTGGTCAGGGTCGCACTGCTTGCCTCGCTTCCGTAATCCGTGGTCAAGCCGTAAAGAACCCGGGAATCCGCCGCGTGATTGGTCGTCCAGGAGATTTTTACTGAAGTCGAAGAAAGCTGAGTCGCCGCCACGTTGCTGATGACCGTCCGGTCGCTGGTCACGATCGCTTCGGTTGTTGAATATTCGCTTTCAACGCCGTCCCCGTTTTTCGCTTTTACTTGAAAACTATAGGTAGTTTCCGGAGACAAACCGGTAATCGTTATGCCGCTGCTTCCCCAGACTGCTTGCGTCTGCCAGACCGCGGCCGGACCCAAAGAACCATCGGCTTGAACGTAATTTCCCGTGCCAGCTTCATAAATCGCAAAAGATGTCGCCGCCGGATTATCATTATTATTGATCGATAGAGTCACGGTCGTCGCCGTAGAAACCAGGGTCGGTGTCCCCGGCACGTTGGCCAAAGTGTAGACCGAAGCAGAGGTCCCGTAGGAACTGGTGTTGCCCTGACTGTCGGTAAACCTGACATCGTAAGTATATTGAGTGTTGGGATTTAAAGAAGAATCGGTCTTTGTGCTTGTGCTGTTTGAGACGGCGGTTAAAGCGGTTGTGCCGTCCCTTCTTACCTGCCAGGTAGAAAGACCGGACCCGTTTTCCGTCACGCTTGAAGGTTTGTTTAAGACAATGGAACTTGAAGTAAGGGTGCCGAAAGTGGGAGCGCCGACGCTTGAGGGAGCTTTATTATCCACTCCAAAAGCCGAGGAAGTAGCCCAGGCGCTGGCGTTATCCGTACCGTCATTAGGCCTCACTTGCAAGTAAACGCTTGAATCCTCGGTATCGGCTAAATCCGTGGCGCTATCCCAAGCAAAAACATGGTCTTCACCCGGACTGGCTGAAGCAGTTAAGCCGGTTAAACCATCTCCTCCGGCAGTCATGGTCGCGTCTGTCCAGGAAGAACCGTCAACGGAATATTCAAGGCCTGAAGAAGCACCCTGAGAAATATTTGAAGTATCGCTGTCATAATCAACCAGATTGTAATTGACCGAAATATCTCCTGACTGCCAGGTGGAAAAATCATCGTCAAAAGTGGCCTCAGGGTAATTATTCAAAGTCAGGGAAAGATTATCCAAAGAGACTTCTTGAGTGCCGTCGGAATGGAAAAAGGCCCGAATCAGAAGTTGGCCAGAGCCGGCCGGAAAAGTCGAGACATTCGTATCGATGTCAGAAGCTGTATTGGCTTGGCTGTAAGTGCCGTCGGAAGCGATCCAACCACCGCTGTAATATGACCAGGTGGAACCGTCATTATTGCTTAAAATGTATTTGATCTCGCCTCCATTTTTGGTGGCCGTTTCGGAAAAAGCGGATAACGTATCAAATGTGACGGCCGTACTATTAGTGATGACGGGGTCGTCGGCAGGATAAATCGTTTCCTCACTACCGGCGCTAGCTGTCTCTCCTAAACTTTTCCAAGCTTTATAATCATCCCATTCTGCTTCAGCATCGTCCCAAGTGTGAACTGTGGGATAAGCCCTATTAGCACAATTAGATAGACTTTCGGTTGCTTGCTGAATAGCCTGAGTGCCATCAAGATAGCCCGTAATTTGTAACCAGCCAGGATCATCGCCACAGGTTGGTCGCCAAGTAGATTGTACATCTAATAATTGTGTATAACGAGTATCAACATTTTGACTAACAGTAATTGTTTCTCCAGTCCATGGTCCTTCGCCCATACCTGAATATAAAGTTACAATATTGGTGCTAGGTTGAGAACCCCACCACCAAACACCAATATCATTATCACCTTCATTTACATTATCATATATTCCGACGCTCATTAAATCAGTAGTGGCACTAGTACGCTTGCCCATTACTTCTAAATAGTAGTCATGGGCAGAGATATCCATAGTAGCGGTTTGATCAGCAATTAAACAATTAATGTTTGTTGGCCCAACGCCGGTTTTTTTTAATTTTCCATCAGCGACTGAAATTCTACTGGCACAATCGGCTCCAATCACTGTCCAGCTTGGATCAGAAGAAAAATCTTCGTAATATTCGTAAACATTAGAATAATTTTCTGGCGGACTGGTAGCACTATCGTTATCATAATACAAATAATAACCACTATCTGATTCGGTAGCGGAAATAGCTGCCTGGGCTTTAAAACGCACCGTATTTAAACTCGGAGTAACGGCTAAATCTTGCGCCAGATAATCCCGGTCAATCTCGGTATTGGCTGACCCGTTCCAATAGACGATTCTTAAGTCATACTGATTCGCCTGCATTTTTAAGGCCGCCACCAAAGAAGCGATATCGGCATTAAGCGTCAGGGTGTCATCCGTCGTAATGGCCGTCGAACCGGCCGTTACCGTGATTTTTTTCCGATAGGCGTAGTCCGTATCCCACCAGGCCGGAGAACGCCCCAAGACCGCCTGGCCGCCGGTCACCTGAATTTTTGTGTCGTCATAAGTATAATTGCCGGCCGTGGTAAAGGGGATATTCTGAGTGGCGGCCAAAACTTTAGACGGTAAAGGGATATAATTGAAATTCAGAACAAAAACAAGAGCAAAGATTAATAATGCCTGTAAAACTTTTTGCCATTTTTTTGTTTTCTTGGTCGCCATTATTTTTGTATCTCTGATTAGAATATTTTGACGTAATAACCTGTTTTGTAAAATTGAAAAGAATTAGAAATAAGAGAAGCCTTGCCGGAAAAATCAAAAGCTTGAGCCCGTACCTGATGCTGACCGGTACTTAAATTATTTAAGGGAATTTTATAGGAAAAATAGACCGTGTCGAGATTTTTATCGATTACCGGAAACTGAATGTAGGTCTTGCCGTCTAAATATATTTTTATCAATGAATTATTGTGGCAGACCCCCCTAATAATTAAACCGGGGCTTCCCCGATAATCAGCGACTGGCGGAAAAAGTGTCGGGCCGATATACGGTAATTCCACGGTAAAATATATTTTCGGCGAACGTTCGGAAAAAACTCCGTCGGCATTGCGGGCGATCGTGTAAACACTGTGCTGACCGGGCGATAAATTCCGCCTTAATTTATAGAAAAAGGAGCCGGTGCCGGAAGAATGATTAGTGGAAAGAACCGCGTTTTCCAAATCGCTGTCAATAAAAATAAAAATTGTGTTATTGGAGCGGGCCAAGCCGATGATCGTCGGTTTTGTCACGTTCATAGTTATTTCATTTTGCGGATAAAGAACCGTTGGCGAGGCTAAATAGGGCAAATCTTCTATTTCTTCTATTGTTTCTGCTGGCAGGGAACAAGAGCGGGATATCGCGGGTCTGTCAGCCGTTGTTCCGCAATTATTAGCATCCGTGCAAACGCGGGTCTCAAGACTACTGGCACAAGTTGACCAATCGGCACAGGACCAACTTTCAACACAGGGGCAAACACCTCCTTCGTCAATACTACCATCACAATCATTATCTATACTGTCGCATATCTCGGTGGCTCCGGGATGAACAGCGCTGTTCGAATCATCACAATCAACTCCGGTATGGGCGCAGGTGCCTAAACTTGAAGCGCCATAGCCGTCGCTGTCCGCATCCGTGCAAGCGGAACACCAGTAGCTTTCGTCCGCTTCGCCGGAACAATTATTATCCAGGCCGTCGGCGCAGACTTCCGCCGCCCCAGGATTGATACTTGAGCTTTCAACGCGGCAGGATAAATCGCTTAATTTTGAAAGGGTAAAAGTGCCGTCTTCCTGCCAATTTACTCTTTTCACCCGTAAAGCCCGCAAGTGGTCCGTGGCGTCCCCGGAATATTCATTGGAAATACTTTCTGTCATGAACCAAGTATCATCGTATGGCTTTACTACCTCAATAGCGTTAACCCCAGCGTCAGGGATAGACCCTTGATAAACCCAATTAGCGCTGCCGCTGTCATCGGCCGTCAAATTTTCCGAGGTAGCGTATTGCACCATGGCCGGCGGCTCGGTATCCGACCAGTCGGTAAAAGTCAGATAATAATTACCATTATATTCCATGGCAAACGGATTTTCCGCCTGACCGCCCTTAGTGGCATTAATATATCCTGCGCCGGTCCAATCAACTAAATTATCCGAATATGCCACATCAACAACGGCTTGGCCTCCCGGTTTGTATTTCGCGGTAGCGAACATCACCCAACGGCTGTTTGTTTCATCTCTGATAACCATCGGGTCCCGGCATTGCTCATCAAAACTTGTGCCATCACCCCAGGTCGTCCAAGCGTTATCGCATTCGTAGATGCAGCCGTCTTGGACTACGCCGGAACATTTGCCGGTGGTCGGGTAAAGAGTCCAAGTATTGAGATCCGTGGAAGTGGCCAGGCCGATGCGTTCCGTCCAGGGATTGGTTCCCGACTGAACGCCGGTAAAAAACATATAATACGTGCTGCCGCTTTTGACAATATGCGGCGCCCAGATCGATGCGTAATAAGTGCCGGCCTGTCGGGCCAAAGCCGTACCGACATAAGCAAGGTTCTTAAAATCAGTCGTGGTAAAATGAGCGATATCGCTATATATCGAAGATCTGTTCCACATGTGGAAAAATAGGTGCCAGACGCCGCTGTCATCCTGGATCCAGGCATGATCCGCGATATCGTTTGTGCCGTCCGGATCGCCGTACGAGGCCAGAAAAGCCGGCGCCGCCGTCTCATCGCAACTTTCATTATTCTTATAGGCGGAATAAAGAGTGTCCATACAGTCATTTCCGCCTGATCCTTCGCTGGCGTAGCCGTCGCTATCCAGATCTGTTGAACCGTAAACTCTCGCCCACCAAAAAAATCCCGTGGCCAAAATCAGACACAGAGAAATAATAAGAAATTGTTTATGTTTTATTTTTGTTTTTAACAAACTTTTTATCCTCAAACTTAAGGAATAATCAATTGCCAGCCGATTTGAATAACGCCAGGATTAGTGGACAAAGTCGGATAAACGGATTTATTCGCTTCAATAATCTTGGTGTAATCGCTTCCCTTGCCGTAGAATCTTTCGGCAATCTTCCATAATGAATCGCCGGCGACCGCTTGGTATCTGACGCCCGAAGCAAACTGATAAACAGTCGGCAAAGACTCGACCGCTGATTTTTCCTGGATGAAATCCACGGCGTTGGAAATTCTTGAGGCCTCGCCCGATGAACTGAAAGCCTGGGTCGTAACGCTGTGGCTGCCTTCCTGCAAATCGGAAAGCGGCAAAGTGTAGGCAAAAGAAGCGGTATTGTTACTGACGCTGTTGGTGACATTAAACTCGCCGACATATTCACCGTCCACGTAAACCTTGATCAAAGAATCATTGTAAGCGACACCGCGAATGATGACTGTCGGGTTATCACCATCAGTGAAAATGGGTTTTAAAAGCGTCGGGGTGATGTAAGGTAAGTCCACGGTGAAGGTGATTTTCGGCGAACGCTCGGAATAAACGCCGGCCGTGTTTCTGGCAATGGTATAAACGGTATGAGTCCCCTTGTTTAAATTACTCTTTAACTTATAAGCGAAAGAGCCAGTGCCGGAAGTATGGTTAGTGCTTAAAACCGTTCCGATCATATCGCTGTCAATAAAAATAAAGATGGTATTATTTGAGCGAGCCAAGCCGGTGATCGTCGGTAAAACCGTATCAACCGTTGAATTATCCGTAGGATAAATCAAAGTCGGTGAAGCCAGATAAACTTCCTCCTCCGATTCTTCAGCTGCTTCCTCGTTGGTTGCGAAAGTCGCGTCCGCGTCAAAAGTGGTGGTGTTGCCCGTGCTTAAAACTTCATAATGATAAGTGCTGCCGGCGGTCAATCCAGTGATAGTGATGGAGTGGCTGACGGTTAAATTACTGTCGTATATTTCACTACCGTAAGCGGTGGTCAAACCGTATCTGACTTTGGAATCGGCGGCGTGATTGGTTGTCCAGGTCACCTTGACCGAAGTCGTGCTTAGGGCTTCTGACTGGACGTTGGTAATAACTGTGGGCTCTAAAGTTGAAGTGGCAAAACTCTGGCTGGAATAAACGGATTCGTTGTTTGCCCGGTCTTTGGCCACTGGCTTGACATAATAAGTCTGGCCGGCGGAAAGGCCGGTTAAAGTCGCGGAATGCGTCGTGGTTAAATTGGAATCTTCGGTCGTGGTATTGCCCAGACTGTCAGTCAGGCCCCAGGCAACCTGCGTTTTTGTCGCTTCATCTGTTTGCCAAGTCACCACGGCGGTAAAAGTGGTGGTATCAATATCAAAATTAGAAACCGTGGCCGGAATCGTATCCTTTAAAACATAGAAACCGTCATTCAAAACTTCCCTGTAATTGCCGGCTGTGTCATAAACCCGGAAAGAAACATAATTTGTCCCTTGCTGTAAACCGCTAAAATTCACGGCCCAGGGCGTGGTATAAGAAGTTGCGTCATCCGTATAAATATTGGTCCAGCTAAGAATATCGCTTCCGCCCTGACTGGTGCCGATGGCATACTGGGCGTAATCCAAAGGCGCGCCGCCGTTGGAAAGGAAAGATACCGGATAAGTCGTGCCGGCTGTATTGCGCCAGGTATCATCTCCGGTCTGATTATTTACGACTTCCGGTGAAGTCACGTCTACTTTATAGGGCCCTAGATCCAAAGTCGCGCCGGCATCAGCGGCAACATCATCGCCGTTATAGGCCTTAACATGCAAATACCAACTCCCCTCGCTGGTCGCGGTTAATTCTTTGGTGTCTGAAGACCATTGGGTTTCTGTGTCGTTAAAGACGTATGTTTCATTTTGGTTCCAGACATAACGATAGTATTGGACTCCGCCGGCCCCAAAGCCGGCTTCATTGGTGAATGTAAAATTTAAATCATTTGTCCAAGCACTTTCTGTCCCATCTGAAGTAACATCAGCGGCAGCCGCTAAAGTATATTTAGCTTCGCCGGCAATGGCGCCGTTTTCTTCACTATCGCCATTTCTGGTTTTGGCGTCAAAAGTATATTCGGTGTTGGCGACTAATCCGCTTTTCTCCCAGGTATTGGTCTGCAGCCAGCCGGAGTTGGTGGCCGTGGCGCTTTCAGTAAAATATATCCCAGAAGTACCGGAAGCTAGATTGGAAATTAACCCTTTACTAGAAACAGTAATAGCATTTTTGCCTACTGAATCAAATGATAAACCAGTTGGAGATTCAATGGAAGTATAAACACTCCGATTATCAGTATTATCCGTGTTACAGGAATTTTGCGCCTGAAGATACCGGGTATATTGTGTGTTAGCGGATAAAGAATTTTCCTGCCAAGAAACAGTGTTAGCCGCCAAATCGCCGGATTTATTATTATTACCCGTATCCATTACCCGATAGTTAGCTTCATCAGAAATATCTTCCCAACTCCAGGTGATTGAACTTTCAGTCTGGCTAGAATGTCCAAGATAACTTCCTTCAGGTGACACTGGCATACTAACTAAAGGATTAACCGTAATAGTTTTTGTTAAAGAATCATAATAATCTTCCGAAGGAAAAGGGACAACAACTCTGAATTTGATGGTTTGAGTACCGGCTGAGTTCCCATACACCGTCTTACTCCAAGTTGCTGTTTCAGGACTAGATGAGCCATAATACGTGCCTGATGAAACCTTAATAGGCGTTGAAGTTGTCATCGCACTGCCGTTTACTAAACCAAGATACTCGGTTGAAGTAGTACAAGTCGTTCCCGGTGCACTGTCTCTAAAATATCCGGAAAAAGTAAATGAGGCACCTTTGCAAATCGTCTGATCTGAAGCCGGTGCCGTGACAGTAACGGTATATGGTTCCGTACAAGTAATTGCCGCTTGCACAGTCGATATTTTAAAGTTAAATATAAAAAATGATGTAGCCAAGCCAATGAAAGTCAAAAACACCGTGAAAAAGCTCAAGGCGTATTTTTTGTAGGTTAAATACCGGGAATAAGAAACAATAAATTCGCCTTTTTCATCCCGGCCGGCTAAACTGGAAAAACTGTCATAAGGGAGATTTTTCAGGAAATGGGGCAAATAAGCCAGACTGAATAGGATTTCCTGAAAAATGACTGGCAAACACTTAAGACAGCGCTTTATCCCTTTTGGTGTTTCATTAAAGCACTTTAACCGCTTTTTATGGGCATTGTAAGTTTTTATTAGCAAATTATCCATCCTTAATAATTACCACTAAATATAGCTAGCTAAAATTGGGCAATTAATACGCCCTTATATATATTATACGCTAAAATTAGCCATTTGTCAAGAGCAAATAAGCTAAAACTTGATATTTATTCATATTTAATTTATCCTTTTAAATATGAGCAAGGATAAAAAAAGAAAATTTCAAGCTATTATTAACCAAAATCAGTTTGTTAACCTTCAGAATTCTAAAAATACTGAATCTTCAAAAATAAAAGAAACAACAGATAGATTTTTAAGAAGTGATCTGCTAAAGGTATTCGGTCTCGCTATTAGTATTATTGCCATTTATATTGTTCTATTTTTTTATGATTCAAACACAGGAAAAATTACTGTTTTTGCGGAAAAAATTTCTAATGTACTTATAAAATAATTTTGCGACACATTATTTTGTCTAATAATAGCGAAATATAGTAATTTATATCATCTATTTTCGGAAATATTGTTAATTTTACATGGATTTTTAATGAAAATTCATCTAATATTAGCCTCAAAATGACCAAATGTTCCACGTGGAACATTTTTAAAACCTAATACGCCCCCATAGTTCAACGGATAGAACAATCCCGTCCTAAGGGATGGATCTGGGTTCAATTCCTGGTGGGGGCATAATAATCATCGATTCTCGTAGTGAACACCGCTATTCGCGAATGGCGGGGTGAACGAAGATCCCGCAACCCAAAGTGGTGCGGGACTGGTGGGGGCATATCCCCTGCCCTAAATTATTATTAATCAGCAGGGGATTAAACAAATAATACGGGGATATAGTACAGTGGCAGTACGCGGCATTCGCACCCGCCTCCCGGAGTACGGGCCGTTAGCTCAGTTGGTAGAGCGTCGCATTCGCATTGCGAAGGTCGGGAGTTCGAATCTCCCACGGTCCATTGCCCGTACGGCGGTCAGGTTGCCGAGACTCAGGGAAGACTCCCGGTATCTCCACCAAATATTAGCAGTTAGGCTCATTGTGTGAAAATTTGGGGTTTCCCGCCACAAAAAACAAGAAAAGGGGCAGGACCCCGCCAGCTGGCGGTGGCGAGTCCCCTCGGGTCCACCAAGTATATATTTTACATTAATAGATCATGAAATTTGACGCATTTCTACTTGTATATTATTTTGCCGGTGTTATTCAAGATTTTTTGCTAACACTAAATTGGCGCTATGTCGCAAAAGAAAAGGCGTTGTTAGCTTCTGTATTTTTATTTTCTACGATGTTCGTAACAATGGTTGTTTTATATAATATCTTTACTCGGTTAGATAACGAAAGAAGTATATTAGCTATAATAGTCTATTCACTAGGTGTTTGCACCGGCACATTTTTAGGAGTAAAAATGAAAATTGGCCATAAATTGTAAATTTGTATTAATTACTCTATAATGTGCTTACATTATCAATAATTCTGGGCCTCTAGCTCATTTGGTATCCCTGGCCCTATGGTCCGGCCCCTGGCAGAGCCGGGATCCCGGTTAAAAAACCAGGGAGACCCCGGCGCAAAGCGCCAGGGGGAGCGCTGTAAATTAAACAATTTATTAATATAATTTTGGGCCTCTAGCTCATTTTCCGCCAAAGGCGGATCCGCGCTCCGTCGCCCAAGCTATGGAGCGTCGGCGACCTCTGGCGGAGGATAGAGCGCCCCGCACTTTTTTGGGCCTGTGGCGCAACTGGTAGCGCGCCTCCATGGCATGGAGGAGGTTGTGGGTTCGAGACCCATCAGGTCCAGAAAAGTGCGGGGAGATGAGGGGTTTCCCGCCACAAAAAATTAAAAAAGAGGCGGGACCCCGCCAACTGGCGGTGGCGATCCCCCTGAGGTCCACCAATAAAAAAACAGCTTTTTCCGTTAATAGCTGTTTTTTTGTTTATTTATGCGCGTACAAAGTAGGATGCATTATATAACCGATTTCCGTCAAAAAACCAATTTGACAAAGCATCGGTTTCAATATTTCCCCGGTTTTTTGGCCCATACGCTCATGATAACAGGCGATAGCAAAATTTTTAGTAATTTCCAGCATTTTTCGCATACCTTCAAAAGCTTCCAATTCAGAGCCTTCGATATCCATTTTTACAAAATCTATTGTAATTAACCCAATTTTAGTAATTTCATTATCAAGGGTAGTTGTTTGAATTTTTATCCCTGCTGACTGATTATTTACAATCGATTTTGAATTATTTGGAAAAAAATTTGTTTGGCCTATTTTATTTAAAATTGCTTTATTTATAAGAATAATATTACTAAAGTTTGAATTTTGTACATTTTTTTGCAAAATATTAAAATTTTGCGGATCCGGTTCAAAGGCAATCACTTTTCCTTTTTTACCCACTTTTTTTGCCGCCATAAGAGTAAAGCCGCCTAAGTATGCCCCAGCGTCAATAATAATATCCCCTTCCTTTATCTTATATTTTCTTAGAAAACCATAACTTGTAACCGCGGTGCCGAAATAATCCAGGCTTTTTTTAATAAAGACACTAATCATAATTATAAGTATACTCCTTGTTTGAACTTATAAAAATGGTTTAGTAACACCCCCCCCTCGAAAAAGATATCTTTGCTAAAAACTCTTGACTTCATGTTCTAATCTGCTCCCCCCTCGCGTTTTTTATTATTTGAATATTTGACTTAACAGTAATATACGCATATAATATAGATACTCCCCCCCAGTATACCCCCCCTACACTAATTAAGCTAAATACAGCCAAAAAATAAAAAATATGAAACAATCGCCTGTTAAATCACGCCTCCACCGTTTAGTTGGACAAATTCAAGGCGTGGAAAAGATGATGGAAAGCAACCGCGACTGCCAGGAAATTATCCAGCAGCTCATGGCGGCCCGGGCTTCTTTGGAAAAAATCTGCTTGGCTATTCTTCACGACGAAACTTCCAGCTGTTTTATCGGCCAAAAAAACTCCAAGGAAAAATTAAAAGATCTGGAATATATCACCCATAATTTATTTAAAATTAAATAAAGGAAAATTTTATGTCCGAAATCACTTTAACCGACCAAAACTTTGAAGCCGAAGTATTAAAAGAAGAAAATATGCCCATTTTGGTTGATTTTTGGGCCACCTGGTGCGGACCTTGCCAGATGCAGGGCCCGATTATCGAAAAACTGGCGGAAGAAATGACAGGCAAAGCAAAAGTGGGAAAAATTGATGTGGATCAAAGTCCGAATATGGCGGAAAAATTCGGGGTGAAAAGTATACCCACTCTGATGATTTTCAAAAAAGGGGAAATAGTTTGGCAATCAACGGGCTTACAGACCCAAGATAAGCTCATGGTGGAATTGAATAAACATATTTAGCACATTAGACTTATAATTAAAAACACTGGATAAATTACAAATTTCAATACCCAAATTACAAATAAATTCCAATGCCCAAAATCTCAAAATCCAAAACGACGCAACGGTTTCGGTCATTAGGTAATTGGAATTTCGATTTTATTTGAATTTTGTTTTTTGTAATTTGGAATTTTTAATTGAATAAATAGGATTAGCTTAACAAAAAAAACTAACATAACTATGAAATATGACGTCATAATCGTTGGCGCCGGGGCGGCCGGTCTATCCGCCGCCCTTTATACCAGCCGCCGAAATTTAAAAACCTTAGTTATATCAGAAGATATCGGCGGCCAAGGAGCAATGGCGGGCACGATCGAAAATTATCCCGGGCTGGAAGAGACGACCGGGCCGAAACTGATGACGGAATTTTACAGCCAGGCCCAAAAATTCGGGGCGGAAATAAAGACCGAAGAGGTTTTAAGCATTCAAAAAAAAGAGGATAAATTCCTGGTCAAAACCAATACCAAAGAATCAACCGCTTCAGCCGTAATTCTTGCTTTCGGACTTTCTCACCGTCATCTGAACGTGCTGGGCGAGGAAAAATTCATCGGCAAAGGCGTGGCCTACTGCGCCACTTGCGACGCTCCGCTTTACAAAGGGAAAACCGCGGCCGTGGTCGGCGGAGGAAATTCGGCCCTGGACGCCGCCTTGCTTTTGGCCAAAAATTCGCCGAAAGTATATTTAATTTATCGGGGCGATAAATTATCAGGCGAAGATATATTGATCAAGCAAATACTAAGCCAGCCGAATATTGAAGTGTTGTTCAAAACTCAAATAACGGAAATCAAAGGCGAAGCGAGCGTCAATAAAATCGTGATTTCCCAGAATAATCAGGAAAAAGAACTGGAAACCGCCGGCGTTTTCGTGGAAATCGGCTATGAAGTAAAGTCTGATTTTATAAAAGGCCTGGTCAGTCAAGATGAAAAAAAACAAATAATCATTGACTTGGATGGAAAAACTTCCGAGGAAGGAATTTTCGCCGCTGGCGATGTCACCAACATCTCTTTTAAACAGGTGATTATTTCCGCGGGCGAAGGAGCGAAAGCGGCTCTTTCCTGCCATAAATACCTGCAGTCCCAAGGATTGACCAAGGGAGTCTTTATTGATTGGGGTAAGAAAAAATAAATAAATAAATATGCGAATTTCAAAAAGAGCCTTGCAAACCCAAGCTTCGCCGATCCGGAAGCTTCAGCCGCTGGCTCTAGCCGCGGAAAAAAAGGGGATTGAAGTGATAAAACTGAATATCGGCCAGCCGGATCTGAATATCCCGGATTCAATTTTTGAAGAAATCAAAAAATACCGGCAAAAGAAAATTCCTTACGCCCCTTCCCAGGGCTTTGCTAACGTTATCCAGGCCTGGCAAAAATATTTCCGGGATTTTAAACTTAATTTTGAGGAAAATGAAATTATCGTCACGACCGGGGCTTCCGAAGCGATAATTTTCGCCCTGGCCGCCATCACCGACCCCCGAGATGAGATCCTGGTCTTTGAGCCTTTTTACACCAATTACAACGGCTTCGCCGCCATTAACTCAATCAAGCTCGTGCCGGTTCCTACTAAAATTGAAACGGGTTTTCATCTGCCTTCCGCCAAAATAATCGAGAAAAAAATCACCAAAAAAACCCGCGGAATAATTATCTGCAATCCGAACAACCCCACCGGCGCCGTCTATACGCGTCAAGAGCTTAAAAATATCGTTCGGCTGGTAAAAAAATACGACTTATTTGTCATTAACGACGAGGTTTACCGGGAATTCGTTTTCGGCAAGAATAAATTTTACAGCCTATTTAATTTTAAGGAAATTGAAGAAAAAATCATTCTGGTAGACAGTGTTTCCAAAAGATTCAATCTCTGCGGCGCCCGGATCGGCTGCCTGGCCGCCAAAAACTCCCAGGTGATGGAAAACGTCCTGAAATTCGCCCAGGCCAGGCTTTCTTCCCCCACTCTGGAGCAATCCATCCTTATTCCTCTGCTGAAAAATTCAAAAAAATACACCGACGGCTTGATAAGGGAATATCAAAAACGAAGGAAAACCGTGGAAAGCGAATTGAAAAAAATTCCGGGCATTGTTTATCATTTTCCGGAAGGGGCTTTTTACATTATCATCAAACTTCCCATCAAAGATTCGGAGCATTTCTGCCGCTGGCTCCTGGAAAAATTTTCGCATAAAAAAACCACGGTCATGCTGGCCCCGGCCTCGGGTTTTTACGCCACGCCCGGATTGGGGAAAAATGAGGTGCGCCTGGCCTTTGTTTATCGGCAGGAAATTCTGAAAAAAGGCCTAGAAATCCTGAGAATAGCTCTCGAAAAATATAATAAGCTTAATAAATAGAACTTCATGGAAAAAAACCATCTTTTCGCCGAAAGTTTATGGCAATTAAAGAAAGCGGCTGATTTAAGCCACCAAGCCGCGATTTTTAACCTTCTCAAGAAACCGCAGAAAATCATCAAACAAAACTTGGTTGTTAAATTAGATAACGGCCAGTCAAAAAATTTTTTGGGCATACGTGTCCAAAATAATAACGCTCTTGGCCCGTATAAAGGCGGCTTGCGTTTTCATCCGAATATCAGCCTTGATGAAATGAAAAGCCTTTCTTTGTTTATGACCTTGAAAAGCGCCGTTATCGGGATTCCTTTCGGCGGCGGCAAAGGCGGGATCAAGGTTGACCCGAAACAACTGTCATTAAAAGAGTTGGAAAGGCTGACGCGCCGCTTGGCTCGGGCCTTAGCCCCTTATATCGGGCCGCGAAAAGATATTCCGGCGCCGGATGTCAATACCAACGCCGTGATTATGGCCTGGTTTGCGGATGAATACGGAAAAATCATAAATAATAAAAAGAAAGCCTTGGCTGTGGTTACCGGAAAACCTATCGGAAAAGGAGGCAGTGAAGGTCGGGAAGAAGCAACCGCTTACGGCGGTTTCTACGTTCTTAAAGAATTGTTGAAAAAAATAGGGCGAAAAAACCGTCATCTGAAAGTGATTGTTCAGGGCTTCGGCAATGTGGGCGCTCACCTGGCTTTTCTGCTTTTTGCCGACGGCTTCAAAATAATCGGCCTCTCGGATTCAAAAAACGAGATAATGGATGAAAAAGGCTTTGACCCCAACCATATCATGAAAATCAAAAAAGCCAAGGGCCTGATCGACGGTTTTTACTGCCGCGGTTCGGTCTGCGATCATCAGGAAAAAAAGCACCATCATTTCTCAAATAACGAGATATTAACCCGACCTTGCGACATTTTAATCCCGGCCGCTTTGGAAAACGCCATCACAGAAAAAAACGCCAAAAAAATAAAAGCAAAAATAGTCCTGGAAATGGCCAACGGCGCTATTACTCCCAAAGCCTTGGGAATCCTGCATAATAGAAAGATCATTGTCGTGCCGGATATTCTGGCCAACGCCGGCGGGGTGACCGTTTCCTATTTTGAATGGAAGCAGAACTTAGCCGATAAATACTGGACAAAAGCCAAAGTCTTGGATGAACTAGGAATCCTTATGCGCCGGGCCTTTGCCCAAGTCTGGCAAACCGCCAATAAATATAAAACTGACCTGAAAACGGCCGCCTATATCCTGGCTTTGGAAAAAATAAATAAAGCTTTGAAGAAATAACCATCTAATAAACAAAAGGAATAGACGGATAATCTATTCTTTTTGTTTACTCTATATAGTTAATAATCGGGGGTGAACTATAGGGATTGACAAATTTTAAAATCTGTGCTATTCTTTTACGTTGCCACTGAAATAATAATTGGCAAACTCGGCTACGAGAGAATCGTAGCAATAGTTCTTCACAACAAGCGAAAGGAGTTTTAGATGAGCGGAAAGATGATTTCGATTGCCGGTTTGGACAAGGCGGCGGTTTTGGCCGCCCTTTACAATTCCTCCAAACCGCAGGGTATGGGATTCATGCATTACGATCCCACGCCCATGACACCCGAAGACGCTCTCTGTATCATCTATTTTCGGGGTGACGACAAGACGATGATGTTCTCCGGAGATACGCCTTTTGTGGAACCGCCTGGACCCGACAACCTGAATTTCGACTATCTCAATGGCCGGGTCATGAAAGTTGACCTTTCCGGCGATGAATTCGATCCCTGGGGTTATGACCGCGACAACGGCGATGGCGAGGCTGAGCGCGTGATCAACGAGCTGCGGCAGGGCCAGGTCAATTCGGCCAACAGCCAGGCCAGCCATCACATCAACACGCTGGAAGCGGCCGAAAAGGCGAAGGAAGGGATGGAGACGGATGAAAGCCGTTTCGAAACCGGGGGTGATATAGACACCCTCCATCTCGGCCTGAAGGATAGGGCCGACGTACTCGGTCCGGCTGTGGACGACGCCGTACGCAAGCTTCGGAAAAAGTAAACATCTACAACTCTACCGTTCTGGGACGCATAATAACCAAAAGCGTCCCATTTTTTTTATTTTAAAAAACACTTATAATGAGTTCATGAAATTCCCCACTTTGGAAGAAGAAAAAAAACTTTGGCGGGCAGGCTATAAGTACGTCGCCGGACTGGACGAAGCCGGCCGGGGGGCTTTAGCCGGCCCGATTTTTGCCGCCGCGGTTATATTTAATAAAGGAGTGAAAATAAGCGGCGTCAATGATTCAAAAAAACTGACCCCGGAAAAACGGGAAGAACTCTATAAAATTATCACAAAAAATGCGCTTTTTTGGTCAATCGCTTCTTTAAGCCACCAAAAAATCGATAAAATTGGGATCGGCCGGGCCAATTTAGAAGTGATGGAAAAAGCGATAAAATATTTAAAACATAAACCCGATTTCTTGCTGATTGACGCCCATAAATTAGAAACGAAAATTCCTTCATTTTCCATAATTAAGGGTGATGAAAAAGTCTTTTCCATTGCCGCCGCCTCCATTTTGGCGAAAGTCTCGCGGGACCGCTTCATGATTAGGCAAGGCAATAAATACTCAGCCTTTCAATTTGAAATTAACAAAGGTTACGGCACCGGCCGGCATCTGGCCGCCATCCGAAAACACGGACCCTGTTTGATCCACCGCCGGTCATTCAAGCCTTTAAAAAAAATCATATAGATGATATAGTTGAAGGGTAAGATAATCTTATGATCAAGCTTCCTTCAGGGAAAACCTATCTGGATCCGGCTTATCTGCTGGAAAAACTGGAGATCGGGCCGAACATGCGGGTCGGGTCTTTTGGCTGCGGCGGGGAGGGATTTCTTACTTTGCAGGCCGCGGAACTGGTCAAACCCCATGGCCGGGTCTTTGCCGTGGACATTTTAAAACCGAACCTTTCCGCGATCTGGTCTAAGGCAAAACTCTCCGGTCTGGATCATATCATCCGCTGTGTCTGGTCGGATCTGGAAATTCACGGGGCGGCGAAAAAAATCAAAGATGAATCCCTGGACCGCGGAATCTTAGCGAACGTATTGCACCAGTCAAAAAAACAAAAAAATATTCTCAGGGAATGCGGCCGGACCTTGAAAGAAGAAGGGAGGCTTTTAATCGTAGAGTGGAAAACCGCCGGCCTGGTCTTTGGCCCGCAGGAAAAATTTTTGGTTGAAAAAGACCGAGCTATCCAGCTGGCAGCTGCCTGCGGCCTGGCCCTGATGGACGAATTTAAAGCGGGGGCTTATCATTACGGCTTGGTTTTTACTAAAATTTCTTAATTTTTTAGGATAATAACGGTGGCTTAAAAGAATTACCGTTTTTTTATTATGAAAAATTACCGCCAAAAACTAGGGGCTACCGGAGAGAGAATCGCGGCCGAATACTTAAAAGAAAAAGGCTATCTTATTAAAGACAGAAATTTTCGGGTGCGTGAGGGAGAGATCGACCTGATCGCTGAAAAAAATTATGAATATATTTTTATCGAGGTTAAAACCCGGACTTCGCCGAAATTCGGTCCTCCCGAAGAATCGGTCAATCTTAAAAAACAGGAAAAATACGCCGCCGTCATTGAAAAATACCTGGAAAAAAACCGGCTAAAAAATGCGCTCTGGCATTGCGAGATTATTTCCCTAATGATTGATAAAAAACAAAACACCATCTGCCTGCGTCATTTTAAAAAAATATAAAACTCCCTGACAAACATACCTTGATTTCGGCCGCCGGACATAACTTGCCTTCTTTTCTGGCTTGTTCTATAATGTTGACATAAGACTAGTTTCAAACTAGTCAATTTTTTTAAGTAAACCTAATTCCATAACCTTTAAAAAAATGGGTCAAAATGAGATAAACCAAGCGATTAAGCAGATTTGCGAGGAAAAGAACATTTCCTTTGAATCGGTAATTGAGACCATCGCCGCCGCCCTGGCCGTGGCTTATCGCAAGGATTTCGGGGAAAAAAACCAGAATATTAAAGTTGAATTTAATCCGGAAAACTCCAGTTCCCGGGTTTTTGACGTAAAAACAGTGGTCGCCGATGAAATTGCGGAAAAAACCCTAAAATTGAAAGAAAAGAAAGAAAAAGGCGAAGAAGTAAAACCCGAAGAGGAGGATTTTGAAAAATTTGATCCTAAAAAACACCTGACTCTGACGGAAAGCCTGAAATTAAAAAAAGGCGTCAAACTGGCAGACGAGATAAAAACAGAGCTTTTTCCGCCGGCCGCCTACGGCCGCATGGCCGCCCAAACCGCCAAACAAGTGATTATCCAGCGCCTGCGGGAAGCGGAAAGAGAAAATCTCTTTAAGGATTTCAAGGGCCGAGAAGGAGAGATCATTACCGGCATTATTCAAAGGCAGGAAAGAAGATTTTATCTGGTAGACCTGGGGCAAACGACCGGCATTATGCCGCCGAACGAGCAGATCATGAGCGAAAGATACCTGCCCGGTTCAAGAATAAAAGTTTACGTCGTCTCGGTCAACCAAACGACCAAGGGGCCGGAAATCATCGTTTCGCGCGCCCATCCGGACATGGTGAAAAGGCTATTTACTTTGGAAGTTCCGGAAATAAGCGCCGGCACTGTGGAAATAAAAGCGGTCTCAAGGGAAGCCGGCTCCCGCACCAAAATTGCCGTTAAATCCAACCAAAAGAATATCGATCCGGTCGGCTCCTGCGTCGGCCAGCGCGGCTCGCGGGTCCAAACCATAATTTCTGAAATCGGCGGAGAAAAAATTGACATTATCCAATATTCTGATGATCCGGTAGAATTTATAACTAATGCCCTTTCCCCGGCGAAAATATTAAGCATCAAGCTCAATGAAAAAGAAAAGACCGCCACCGCCGAAGTGAAAGAAGACCAGCTTTCCTTGGCCATCGGCAAAGCGGGACAGAATGTCCGGCTGGCCGCCAAATTAACCGGCTGGCGCATAGACATTATTTCCGGCGAAAAAAATGAGGAAAAAGAAAAAGCGAAAAACGAAGAAAAGGAAGAATCGGAAAAAATTAAGGACGGAGAAAAACCAGCTGAGGCGAAAAAGGAGGATAAGACCTCGGAAACGGGAAAAAATGAGAAAATAATCACAGAAGATAAGTCCAAGGAGGAAGAAAAGGAAGTAAAAAGGGAAAAAACAGTCTCTAAAAAAGAAAGAAAAAAAGATAATAAAAATAAAGCGGAAGAAAAAAAGGAAGAACCCGAGGGAAAAGAAAAACCCGAAGAGACAAAATAATGAAAAAGAAGAAAAAAATAACTTATTGACTAGTTAATTAACTAACTAAAAACAAAATTATGAATGTGGGCATTTATTCCCTTATCCTAGGCTTAGTCGGCTTTATCACGGCGATTCTCATCTATTTTTCCTTGAAAAAAAATCCAGTGGGCACGGATCTGATGAAAGAAATCGCAGATAAAATACATCACGGAGCCATGGTTTTTTTAAAAAAAGAATACGCCATAATTTCCATTTTTGTCTTGGTTGTTTTCGCCTTGCTCGCCTGGAAAATAAACATCTGGACCGGTGTCGCCTATATCTCAGGAGGTTTATTCTCGATGTTAGCCGGTTTTTTCGGCATGTCCGGCGCGACTCTGGCTAATGTGCGGACGGCTAACGCCGCTCATACGTCAGGGCAAGCCAAGGCTTTGAATATTTCTTTTTTAGGCGGCTCTGTTATGGGTTTATCCGTGGCTTCCTTGGGTCTGATCGGCCTGGGCATTTTTTATTATTTTTTCCGCGAAGTTGATCCCGCCGTTCTTTCCGGTTTCGCCATGGGCGCTTCTTCTATCGCGCTCTTCGCCCGGGTCGGCGGCGGTATTTACACAAAATCGGCGGATGTCGGCGCGGATCTGGTCGGCAAAGTGGAGGCGGGCATTCCGGAAGACGATCCGAGAAACCCGGCTGTCATCGCGGATAATGTCGGAGATAATGTCGGCGACGTGGCCGGCATGGGCGCTGATCTTTTTGAATCATACGTCGGATCGGTCATCGCCGCCTTGGCCATCGCCGCGACCGGAACAGCCTACGCCGCTCATAAAATCGCCTACATGTCCCTGCCTTTATGGATCATCACGGCCGGCTTGATCGCCTCAATTTTAGGCGTTTTTTCCGTAAAAATATTCTCAAAATTAAATCCGCAAGCGGTCCTGCGTTACGTCACTTACGTCGCGGCCGGTTTGCTTTTAATCGCCACTTATTTTATTGTCAAAAAACTTGAGCTGCCTTTAGGAGTTTTTTGGACCGTGGTGCTCGGAACTTTTGTCGGCATTCTTATCGGTTTGCTGACGGAATATTATACTTCCTCTAAGCCCGTCATTAAAATCGCTAAATCCGCTCAAACCGGCGCCGCCACCAATATTATTACCGGGCTGGCGGTGGCCATGGAAAGCACGGCTCTGCCTGTTTTGATCATCGCGATCGCTATTCTCTTTTCCTATAAACTGGCCGGGCTTTACGGCATTGCCATCTCCGCCGTCGGCATGCTGTCTACCATCGGCGTCACTATGTCCGTGGACGCCTACGGTCCGATTGCCGACAACGCCGGCGGAATTTCAGAAATGTCGGGCTTAGGCAAGGAAACCCGGGAAATCACCGATCGCCTTGATTCGCTCGGCAACACCACGGCCGCCATCGGCAAGGGATTTGCCATCGGCTCAGCCGCCTTGACCGCCCTGGCTTTGTTCGCCGCTTATACCACGGCCGTAAAATTGAACAGCATTGATCTGACCAAGGCCGAAGTAGTGACCGGTCTTTTGATCGGCGGCATCCTGCCTTTTTTAATTGCTTCTTTTACCATGACGGCTGTCGGCCGCACCGCTATGAAAATGGTCAATGAGGTCAGAAGGCAATTCAAAGAGATCGCCGGACTGATGGAAGGCAAGGCCAAATCTGATTCCAATAAATGCATCGCGATCGCCGTCCATGGATCGATCAGAGAAATGATCATCCCCGGGCTATTGGCTATTATCGCGCCTATTATAGTCGGCCTGATTTTAGGCAAAGAAGCCTTGGGCGGACTATTGGCCGGCGCCACTTTGGTCGGAGTTTTCCTGGCCCTGATGATGTCTAACGGCGGCGGCGCCTGGGATAACGCCAAAAAATACATTGAAAAGGGTAATTTAGGCGGCAAGGGTTCTGATACCCACAAAGCGGCCGTGGTCGGTGATACCGTCGGCGATCCGTTTAAAGACACGGCCGGACCGTCGATGAATATTCTGATCAAACTGATGGCCGTGGTTTCTTTAGTCCTCGCCCCCCTCTTCCTGTAAAAAATTTATTCTCTAAAAAACTAAAGGAAAAAAGAGAATTTGGCCTACACTTTCTTTAAATTCAATATCATCCCTCTATTCCGCCTCAAAATCAAACGGATAGAAGGTTTAGAGAATATCCCCCGGCAGGGTAACTACATTCTAGCCGCCAATCATAACGCTTGGATTGATTCACCTTATATTTGGGCAGTTTTGACAAAAGTGATCAACGAAAAAATATACGCGGTGGCGGCCACGAAAAAGTTCAGATGGATGGGCGCCATTCCTATCGATCCTAAGAACAAAGCGAAAACTGTTGATCTATTCGTCGATTTGCTGAAAAAAGGGAAGATTGTCGCCATTTTTCCGGAAGGAAATTCCAATCCAAACAAAATTCTGCGCGAACCGAAAACCGGGGTGGCCCGGCTCGCTTTGCGTTCAAAGCTTCCCGTCATTCCCATAGGCATAAAAGGTACAAAAGGAAGAACTTTTATTCCCGGCCTTTTGCGCTTTTTTTTCACCCCCGCCAGGCCAACGATTACAGTCGGCCGGCCGATGACTTTTCCTGAATTCTACGGTCAAACGGAAAATGAATACCTTCTACATAAAGTTTCACGCTTAATCATGCAAGAAATCTCCAAACTTTGCGGGAAAAAAATGCCCCCGGAGGATATAAGTCTATGAACTATCCCTGGTTTATAAAACTCGCTATTTGGTTTTTAAAAAGAAACTTAGAAAAAGTGGCAGGCCTGGAAAATCTTCCTGCAAACAGCAATTTTATCTTAGCGGCGAACCACGGCAGTTATCTGGACGCAGTTTTTCTTTGGGTCGGCCTGGTGCCGGTGACGAAAAAAATAATCTATTCCCTGGCCAAAGAGCAGTTAAAAAGCAAATTTGGCTCTTTCGGCTCAAAATATCTCGGCATGATCTATATCGACACGAAGGATAAGGCCAAATGCCTGGAAGTGGCCGCCGAATACTTGAAAAGAAATGAAATTATCTGCGTTCTACCGGAAGGCCGCCGGAATTACGATCCGATCAATCTATTGCCGGGCAAAACCGGCGCCGCCCGACTGGCCTTAAAAGCGAAAGTGCCGGTCATCCCGGTCGGCATAATAAGCCCGAAAGGGCAAGGTGTCTTTCAGGCGATAAAAAACGCTTTTTGGCCGAAAAACAAAGCGAAAATAATCATTGGTCGGCCTCTCAATTTTGAAAAATATTTTTACCAGGAGATGACTAAAGAATCATTGGAAAAAATAACCCGCGAAACCATGCTGAAAATCGGCGAACTCTGCGGGAAAAAATATACTTATTAAATTATGCGCTATTCTACCACCAAAATAATTCTCAAGCCTCTTTTTCGCCCTAAATTCAAGGAGATCAACGGCCTTTCCAACCTGCCCCAAAACGGCTCGTTTATATTGGCCGCCAACCATATTGATTATTTGGACGGCTATTTCATTTCCTTTGGCCTAGAGATCAGGAAAAAACTGGATATATATTTCCTTTCAAAAACCAAAAATTACTGGTGGGCCGGCTCCACCTTGCCGATTGACCCTCAAGACCGGGAAAAAAGCCTCCGCCAGGCGGTCAATTATCTGCAGCAAGGGAAAATCATCTGCAATTTCATTGAAGGAAAGAGAAATCCGGAAAAATACCTGCTTGAAGGCAGGACCGGCACGGCCAGAATGGCTTTAAAGGCCCGGGTTCCCGTTATTCCGGTCGGCATTACTTGCCCGATCAACCGGACTTTTCCTGGAGCCTTAGCCAGTTTGCTTACCCATAACCATCAGGCTATAATAAACATCGGTCAGCCGATCAGCTTTGAAAAATATTACGGCCAAGATATAACAAAACCGCTGCTTATTGAATTAACCCGGGAAGTGATGAAAAAAATCTCGCCTCTTTGCGGCAAAGCCTATTCATTTTAAATAATTAACCATAATAAACCATATGAAACTTTACGAATCATGGGAAAAAATTTCCCGGTTGTCAAAAGAAGAAATAAAAAAAATGCAGGACAAAAAAGTGGCCTATTTTGTCCAGCATCAGCTGCCTTTTTCGCCCTATTACCGTGAGCTTTTCGCCAAAAACAACCTTAAATTTTCGGACATCAAATCAACTGATGACCTGCAAAAAATCCCCTTGTCCTCAAAAGAAGATCTGGCTCCGACCAAAGAAGACCCGGGCAAGCCCCGCACTTTTATGCTGCAGCCGGACGAGCATCTGATAAAAAAATACGCGGGCAAAGGAGAACTTCTGAAGATCCTTATGAAAAAAGTAAAAGGCCAGGACGTAAAAAGAGAGCTGGAATGGCAGTATAAGCCGATCCACCTTCATTTTACCACCGGCCGTTCCGCCGCTCCCACGCCTTTCGGTTATTCCGCCCGGGACCTGGAAATATTGAAAGAAACCGGAGAAAGAATGCTCTCCGTCATTAAAGTCTCCCGAGATGAAGTCGCCATTAACGCTTTTCCTTTTTCGCCACATTTGGCTTTTTGGCTGGCTTACTACGCTTTAACCAAGCTCGGCATGACCACTTTGCACACCGGCGGCGGCAAAGTGATGGGCACCCAGAAAATCATTGATGCCATTGAAAAAATGAAAGCCTCTCTGATCGTCTATATCCCCGGCTACGGCTACCATATGTTAAGGCAGGCGGCCGAGCAAAAAAGAAATTTATCCAATGTTAAATACATCATTACCGGCGGGGAAAGGATCGGCCAGGGCTTGCGCGATAAGACCCGGGAGATCCTGGAGCAGATGGGCGCCAAAATGCCGCAGATCTACGCCACCTACGCCATGACGGAAAGCAAGACCGCCTGGATCCAATGCGCCGAATCCACCGGCTATCACACTTACCCGGATCTGGAATTTTTTGAAGTGGTAGATAAAGAAGGCAACCGGGTCAAAGAAGGCGAATCGGGTGAGATTGCCATTACCCTGCTTGGCTGGCGCGGTTCAATCGTCTGCCGCTATAGAACAGGAGATATGGTTAAGGGGATAAATTACGATCCCTGCCCGCATTGCGGCCTGACCGTTCCCCAGATCTTCCCCGACATTCAGCGCTCCTCGGACATGAAAGAATTTCATTTAACCAAAGTGAAGGGCGAATTAATCAATCTGAATAATATTTATCCTCTGCTTTCCGGACTTAAAGAAATTGAGGAATGGCAGGTGGAGATCCGGAAAAAAGACAACGACCCGTTTGAAGTGGATGAGATGGTTTTGTATGTCGCCCCGAAAAAAGAGATTGACTGGCCGGTTTTTGAGAAAAAACTCAAATCAAAATTTGCTTACGAGGTGGGCGTAACCCCGCAGGTTTCAAAAGAACCGGTCTCAAAAATCCTTCACCGCGTCGGCATGGACACTGAGCTCAAAGAAAAAAGGATCGTAGACATACGGCCGAAAGATTAAATTATTTAATTATTTCTCATATAGAGCGGGTCCCTCTTCGAGCCTGAGCCTCAGAGCCGAAGGCCAGACCCGCTCTTGTTTTTCAACAAAAAACGTGCCTGGCTTCAAACAAAGATTTAATTTAATTACGAGAAGGGCGGATTCTCCTAGAGCCTGAGCAGAGTCGAAGGCAGAATCCGCCCTATTCAAATAAAAAAAACAGGGAAGCGCGTGAAACGCTCCCCTTTTTGATTAGCGCACGGTGTACCCGCGCTTATTATAATGAACCGCCTTCGATCTTCAAACCGCCCTCGCGCTTGATAATCATAACCGAAGTGCCATCCGCGGCGCACATGACAACCGAATTATCTTCCAGGCCTTTCTTAAACTTAAGGCCGCTTCCAAAAAGGGCGACAACCAGCTTCTGCCGCCGCTTCTCATCATCCCGGCTTTCATCCGGCTCTTCCAGGTCAAGTATTTCCAGAATATCCTTAAGGCCGATAAATTTACCTGTCATGATGAACCTCCTTATCTTTTCTACTGGACTTATTCTTCGGAACATTCCTCCTGAAGAGCTATCAAAGCATCCCTGCGCAGAGCTTGCCACAAATCATCTTCGGTCAGACCGTGTTCCTTCAACCCCCTTCTGAGCTCTGCGATAGACATCCTCTTGTCCTTTTTTCTTTTGGCTCTGTAACTTGACCTGCCAAATTTCCCGTCTTTCTTTTTCATAAATCAAACCTCCTCTTGGTTTGAGTAAATTTTTCGCAAAACGGCTGGTATGAACAATGTTATAATAGCCTATCTTACCAAACTCCCAGAGGGTTGTCAAAATGGGAAATGTAAGCTAAAATAAGACCATTATTTGATTCGAAGGGCATAAGACGCGAAGATAATAAACCTGCAGAATATTATTGAGAAAAAATGCGGATTACTTTACTCTTTGTGTCCTCGTGTCTAAATGTCAAATGTCTACTGTCTAATACCAAAAGCCAAAATAATAAATAATATAAAAACATCCATGAAAGTCGAAGTAAAAAAATTACCTAAATCACAAGCCGAAATGACGATCGAAGTCTCGGTTTTTGAGCTGCAGCCATTTTTGACCAACACGGCCGGCCAAATGTCCAAAGAAATGAATTTTCCCGGATTCAGGCCGGGCAAAGCCCCTTATGACATGGTCAAAGAAAAAGTGGGGGAAGCGGCCATTTACCAGGAAGCGGCGGAGGATGTCATCCGGAAAACTTATCCTAAGGCGGTCATTGAACAAAATCTTCCGGCCGTGGGCCAGCCGAATATCACCCTGGAAAAACTGGCGCCAGGCAACCCGATGGTCTATAAAGCACAAGTCAGTTTGTTGCCGAATATCGAGCTGGGCGATTATAAAAAACCAAAAGCCAAAAGAAAAGCGATAAAAGTGGAGCAAAAAGAAATTGACAAAGCCATCAAGGATCTCCAAAAAATGTACGGCAAAGAGATCCGGGTGGAAAGAAACGCGGCCAAAGGCGATAAAGTGGAAATTGATTTTGACGTCTTTTTGGACAACGTTCCTCTGGAAGGCGGGGCTTCAAAAAATCACCCTTTGGTGATCGGCGAAGGCAATTTTATCCCGGGCTTTGAAGAGAATCTGGTCGGGATGGCCAAAGAACAAGTCAAAGAATTCAAAATAAGATTCCCCAAGGACTATCATAAAAATGACCTGGCCAACCGCCTGGCGGAATTCAAGGTGAAAATGCTGGCGGTCTACAAAATCGAACTGCCTGGGCTTAACGATGAATGGGCGAAAATGGCGGGAAAATTCGAGAATTTCGCCGAGCTGCAGAAACATTTTTCGCAAGATTTAGAAAAAAAGAAAGAGGGCCAGGCGGATCAAATATTTGAAATGGAAATTCTGGACGATATTATCAGCAAATCAAAATTTGAGGAAATCCCCGAACTGTTAATGGATTCCGAACTGGATAAGATGATCAAGGAATTGGAGCACGATATTATGAGCCAGGGGATGAAATTTGAGGATTATTTAAAAGCGGTGAAAAAAACCCCGGAAGACTTGAAAAAAGAATTTACTCCGACGGCGGAAAAAAGGATAAAGACCGCTCTTATCATCCGCCATATCGCCAAAGAGGAAAAGATCCAAGTTACGCCTCAGGAAATCGAGGCCGAGATCAAAAAGACCAAAGAAACCTACAAAAGCCAGCCGGAGATAGCAAAACAGCTTGATTCTCCCGAATACAAAATGTATCTTTCCAATGTCCTGGCTTCAAAAAAAGTGATGGAATTTCTTAAAAATCTGGTTGCATAAAATATGGCGAAAAAATGGCAGAAATCCTTATTTGTTTTTTTGAGCTTAATTTTTGTCTTGGTTTTAGCCGTTGAAATCACGCCGCTGAATGACTTATTGACTCTGCCCCTCATCCAGAAAGACCCTTTGGAAAAAAGAGGGGTCATTATTATTTTAGGCGGCGGCATAAAAAAAGACGGCCGCCTGGCCAAGCAAACCGCGGAAAGGACCCAGGAAGGCCTGGCGCTTTCCCAGGAAGGTTACGCCGGCGAAATTTTACTGGCCGGCGGCCAGGCGAAAAACAGAAGTTGGCCGGAAAGCGATAAAATGAAAGAATATGCCCTTTCCTTAGGCAATAGTGGAGAAAATATCATCAAAGAATCCGCCTCTAAAAACACCTATGAAAACGCGGTCAATTCCCTGGCCATCATGTCCGACCACGGCTTCAAAGACGCGCTCGTCGTCACTTCCCCTTACCACACCAGAAGGGCCTGTTTAATTTTCAAAAAATTGGGTACAGAAATCACCTGCCAGCCGGTCAGAAATGAATTTATCAGCCCGCTTAATTTTTGGGAAAAATTACATTATTTTAAAGGCCTGATCCGGGAATACGGCGCGATTGTTTATTTCAAAATTAAAGGGTATATTTAAGATATGAAACTCGCCAAGTCACAGCTTAAAAAAATTGAAAGGTCAGTGCAAAAAATTTACCAAAAAAATAATGATCCCTATCATCATTTTAACCACGCTTTTAGAACGGCAAAATTAGCCGCCTATATTGCCAAAAAGGAGAAAGCCAACCAAACAGTCTGTTATGTCGCTGGACTAGTTCACGACATCTCCCCGAAAACCCGAGGGGAAACTCATGGCCTGGCCTCAAGCCGAATGGCCGAAAAACTCCTGAGGAAACAGGTTCTCGACCGATATTTTATCCGCCAGGTCTGCCAAGCGATTAAATACCACGATACTGCCGCCCGACGAAAAATCAAAACTTCCGAAGGCAAAATTGTATTTGACGCTGACAAACTCCAATGCCTGGGGCCGGTCGGCGCGATCCGTGAATACGGCGACTACCTTAAACTCAGCTATGGCCATACTAAAGTCATAAAAATAACCCTGGATTATTTAAAAAATAATAATCCGCCGCTGTTCACAAAGACAGGCCGCTCATTAAAAATACCCTTAAAAAAATTCAATTTAGAATTTGTTAGACTCTATAATGAATATAAATAAAATAAAACTTACTATTTTAGGCTCCGGCTCATACCAGCCGGAATTGAACCGACATTCCGCCAGCCATTTGATTCAAATTCGTAATCAAAATCTTGTTTTTGATTTTGGCCGCGGAACTTTAGACCAATTAATGAAACTTGGTATTAACTATTATAATATTGATGCTATTTTTATTTCCCACACTCACCCGGATCATTTTTCCGAATTGGCTTCTTTCTTGCATATTGCTCTGGCTGAACCCGGGATTGGCGAAAGAAGAAAAAAAGACATTACTATATACGGCCCAAAAGGATTTAGAGGAAAAATGGCATTATTTTATCGGTCCTTAAATATTGAAAAATTCCGGCCGAAATATAAAATAAATATTGAGGAAATCCCTTCGGGAAAAATTATCAAAGGAAAAAATTGGCAAATTCAGGGATTTAATACCACTCATTCAAGCAGTCTAAATTGTCTCTGTTATCGTCTAAAACACAAAAATACCATCTTTGCCTATTCCGGCGACAGCTCAATATCTTTAGGTCTAAAAAAGGCCATAAATAATGTCGATTTAGCCTTAATAGAAGCCAGCTGGCCGGAAGAAACAGCACCTAAAACGCATTTAACCGCCGAGCAGGCGGGAAAAATCTGCCAAGAGTCAGGCGTGAAAAAAATGGTTTTAACGCATGCCTCGCCCATGTATTTCAAAAAATATAATCTTAAAAAATTAGCCCGTAAATATTTTAAAGGCCTGATTATATTAGCGCGAGATTTAATGAAAATTAATATTTAACTTTATGAAAATTCGCCTCGCCAAAAAGAAGGATTTTAACGAAATCATGCGTCTTTATGAGCAGCTCTGGAGCCCCGGGAAAATCATTCCGAAAAACATGAAAAAACTCAAAAAAGCCTGGCACAACCTTATTAAAGCGAAGTACGCTTACGATTTGGTTATTGAAGAAAAGAAAAGGTTAATCGGACATATCACGGTAAGAATAATTCCTGAATTTTGGCTCTACGGAAAAACAGGCTTTATTGACGATGTCGTTATTGACAAGCCATACCGGGGAAAAGGCTTGGCGAAAAAACTGATGAAGGAAACGGAAAAAATGGCGAAAAAGAATAAGATTAAAATCATGGGCCTCTACTCCGAAGATTACCGGCCGGAAGCCATCAAGCTTTACGAAGGGCTCGGCTACAAAAAATACGACAAAATTTTTATGAGAAAGGAATTTTAACCATGAAAACCGCCGTTTTATCCGATTTGCACGACAATTACGCCGGCTGGCAATTGATTAATAAGATATTGAAAAAAGAAGGGGTTCAAACTATCTTTTTTTGCGGCGATTTGGCCGCACCTTCCATGCTTAAGAAAATGATCGGGGAATTTGAAGGCCATATCCATATTGTCTTCGGCAATGTGGCTGACCGGGAAACGGAAAAAAAATTCGCCGATGAATCAGAAAAAGTGACTCATTATAGTGATCTGGCGGAATTTGAATTGGAGGGAAAAAAAATCTGCCTTACCCATTTCCCAGAAAAGGCTAGGGAATTAGCCGCCGCCGGCAGCTTTGATTTAATCTGCTTTGGCCATAACCATATGAAAACCTTTGAAAAAATCGGAAATACATACCTGCTTAACCCGGGCACGGCCGGAGGGATGTTCCAATACCCTTCGTTCGCCATATTTGATCTTCCTAAAATGACTAATGAATTCAAGGAAATAACTTTATGATAAAAACCGCCGTCCTGGCCGCTAAAAAGGCGGGGGAATTTACGTTAAAAAACTTTAACCGTTACCGGGCTAAAGACGCGCAAAGAAAAAAAGGCTTTGAGGGTTTTGCCACCGAAGTAGATTTAAAAGCGGAAAAAATTATCACTTCGATAATTAAAAAGAGGTTTCCCGATCACAATATCCTCGGCGAAGAAACGGGTCGTACAAACCAAAAATCAGATTTTGTCTGGGTTATTGACCCTTTAGACGGCACTCATAACTATTTGATGGGCAACCCCTTGTTTTGCACCGCTATTGCTCTCACCTACAAAAATGAAGTAATTTTGGGCGTTATATATGCTCCTTATATCAAAGAATTGTATTGGGCTGAAAAAGGGAAAGGGGCTTTCTTAAATAATAAAAGAATACACGTCAGTAATAAAACAAAAATAGAGAATTCTATTCTGTATTTCTGCCACGGTTATAAAAAGAAAGACGTTCAAAAAGCTTTGGAAGTATATAAAAAATTTAAATTCAGAGCGGCAGACGTGCGGCAACTAGGAGCGGCCGGAATTGAAACAACCTGGGTAGCGGCGGGACGGGCTGAAGGATTTACTATTCCCGGCGGAATGCCTTGGGATGTCGCCCCTGGCCTTTTAATAGTGCGCGAAGCTGGCGGTAAGGCGACTGATTTTAAAAATAAAGACTGGAATTTAAAATCAAAAGACATGCTCTGTTCCAACGGGAAAATTCACGACAAGCTTCTTAAATTTATCAAATGATCATAAAAGGCAAGGTTATCAAAGGCGACCAAAGGGGAAGAAAGCAAGGTTTTCCCACTGCCAATTTAAATCGTAATTTAGCCGCCAAAAAAATTTCCAAAGGCGTATACGCCTGTCTGATAAATATAAAGAGTAAATGGTCAGAAGGAATATTGATTTATGGCGCTCCGGATAAAAATAATGGGTCAAAACTGGAAGTCTTTTTTTTAAACTTTCGCCGGAATATATATCGTCAGACTATTTCGGTAAATATCATTAAAAAAATCAGGCCCTTAGTAAATTTCAGATCCAAAGAACAATTTTTGAAACAGGCGAAAAAGGACGTGAAAAAAGCCAGGAAGATATTGAAACCCTTGAAAAATTCCGGGCTTTTGCTAAAATAAAGTAAGTCTTTTTTATTAACGGTCATCCCGCCGTTCACGAACGGCGGGACAAGCTCCGCCAAGTCCCTGTCATCCGGCAAGGCAAAGGTCTGTGTTCCTGTGGGACATCTCCCGAAGAGAGACAAAACCTTTTCATTATTTATCAATAATTGTTAATATGGTCACGTAGCCTCAGCCAAAGGCTGATCCGCCTCGGGCGGAAAGTGGTCTTCGATAGACTAATAATTCTTAACAACATAAGACAGCCTTATATATCATGGTCACGTAGCCAAGTGGTAAGGCAACGGTCTGCAAAACCGTTATTCGGCGGTTCGAATCCGCCCGTGACCTTAAAAAGCCTTGCGGGCGTAGTTTCCGCCCAAGGCGGACCCCGGCGCAAAGCGCCAGGGGCAGTAGCTTTTATAAAGTAAATCCTATAAACAATATATCTATATTTAACTTAACCATGCGGGCGTAGTTCAGTGGCTAGAACGTTTCCTTGCCAAGGAAAAGGTCGCCGGTTCAAATCCGGTCGCCCGCTCCAGTTCGTAAATTGCGATTTTTTTGTGGCGCAGAGCCACTGATTAGATAATAAAATTAGGGCTTTTTGCCCGAAGACTTGGAAGTTCGAGCCAATTTTTTGTATATAATTTCTCTTAACTTCTAAATTTTCCTGCTTGGCGATAAAAGGGGCTTGGTGAGCCTCTAAAATCCACTGCTTAAAGAGTTCGAGCCGAGCGTCGCCCTTCCGCTTGAACCCATTAAGCAATTCCTTAATCTCAACCTGCCGGTTGACGATTTTTTGTTTTGCCTTGGAAAAAATCTGTTTGGAAATTGCCTGGTCAAGCCGTTCATCAAGCAGGCGCAAAAGTTTTGATTCTAAATTAGTTTGCTCGTTTTTTAAGACGATAATCTCATCATGATGCTTAAATTTAGCTTCCTTTATTTCCTCGTCAACCTTTTTAAGCATTTTGTCTTTCCAATC
>JBDRMK010000018.1:0-25124 GCA_043812155.1 Patescibacteria group bacterium
TGCGGCGCGGAAATTCCTTTCGGGAGTAACACGTGTACTGAATGCCATACGGCGCTGACCAAAGCCGCCGTAACCCCGAGTCCTCCGCGCAAGCCCTCTTTTCTGGCTGACTTAGAAAAACAGATCTTCAAGCTATAAGACCACCCGCACACGGACACCTTCGAGCACCCCGAGGCATTCACGCCCCGGGGTTTTTTTTATCCACGAATTTTAATTCACTAATTATCACGAATTTAAATGCTATTTACCCCTACTAATTCGTAAAATTCGTGAAAATAAATTAGTGGTTCTTACAGCCCAAACAGCGCGCTAAATCCCTGCTTTGATTTTTTTACCTGCGCCGGGAAAGTTCCTTTGAATGTTGAAGAATCCTCATGGATCTCGTATTTCTCCATGGAAAAACCCGGAATAGCCGCCATAATTTTGGCGATCTTCTCCTCAAACCAGTCGCCCGCCTGATCGAGATATCCTTCCGGCACCGGTATCCGGCCCAAAGAAGCTTTTTGAATATCCAATGACACACTTTTGTTAGAAGTCTGATTCACCAACACTTTGACGTAAATCGGGGTTTTTAGATATTTAGTCAGCATGGTAGAAATTTCCAAACCCCCTTCAAACTTCTTAACCTGGGTATTGGAAAAAATGGGGTCAGTGCCTTCAAATCTTTGCAGCCAGGAAGTGATTTCTTCCGAAGTCGTGCTGGTATCAACCGGAATTGAACCGGCAAAAAGCTGAGTTGGGTCAGTACTTTCAAAATCCATATAATCGCCGGTAATCTTCATGGGAATTTTTTCTTTGATGCTGACTAAGGCCTCTTCGCTCGTCTTAATCCCCAGATTTTTCGGCTTATCCGCACCCATGACTGAAGAAACCACGGGAATTTTATAAATTCCCAAATAGCCGATGGCTAAAATGAGCGCGACAATTATCACACTAAGAATAATAAGAAAATTTCTCAACCGGTGGTGCTGCTTTTTCTCCGGTTTCTGTTCTACTGGCGTTTGGTTAGATTCGTTTTCTAAAGGCTTTCTGTCTTCCATAGATTTTTTATTAATGAATTTAACAATATTATATAATATTATTCGGAATTAATCGAAGCCGACTTTAAACTGGCGGCCATGGCCGCGACTAATATTAAAGAGGCGCCGACAAAATAGCCTAAGTTAATGAGTTCTTTCAGGAAAAGAATGGAAAGAGTGACGCTGACTAAAGGTTCAAGGTAGCCGATAATTTGGCTTTGTTGGGCATTAAGATATTTTAAGGCCTTGAACATAAAAATAAAAGCGAGGGCGACGTGCGTTATACCAAAAAATCCGATATATAGTAATTGCCGGATAAGACCAAAACTAATGATTTCCGTGTTTATTAACAGATAACCCGCGAGCAAGGGCACTAAAAAAAGAAAGGATAGAAAAGACTGGAAAGTAATGACCGGCAAAGAAGACCGCCCTTCTTTCGCCATTTCTACGGCTAAGCGTCTTAAGAATATGTATTGAACCGCTAAGGCAACCACCGAACAGAAAGCGAGAAACAGGCCGAAATAACTTATTTGTTCCCCGATATTTAGGCCGCCCCAAGTAAAAATGGAAAGGGCGCCGACCGTGGCCAAGGCGCCGTAAAACAAAAACTGAAGGGAAAATTTTTCCCCTTTCCTGAAAAATAAGACCGCGAAAGGAATGATGACGCCAACTAAGGAACGGATGATCGGGATTAAAACCGAGCCGCCGTCGGCAATCGCCAGCTTGAAAGAAGCCATGAACAAAGCGTTCTGCAGGGCCGCCAAAAAAGCGACTGTAATGATCAAGCGCCAAAGACTTTTTGCTTTGATTGTTTGGACAAAATCAGGCCATTGGCCGGAAATCAAGATAATAATGAATAAAACCAAAGAACCGGTCAGAGAAGTGATGGCCGTTACAAAAAAACCGGGCAGGGTTATACCCTTCAAAATTATAACCCAGGTGCCCCAGATTCCCGCGGCCAAGAACATGCCGAGAGACTGAATCTTGAATTCATTTTTGATCATAATATATTAGTATCTCAATCACTCAACATCTTGATATTTTGATTAACTGTCACGCTGAGGTGCCCTTCGTTGCCACTCAGGGCAGGCTATGGCGTAGCCCCGCTGTCATACTGAGCTCCGTCGAAGTATAGACAGCGGGCGCCTTTTCATGCGTCCCCCTTCGACAAGCTCAGGGTGACAGTTTCTTTTTATAACATGTTGCTAATTTTTTAAGAGCTTCAAAATCTCCCTTGATTAGCGCCTCTTTCTTCTTCCGGCTCCAGCCTTTTATTTGCTTCTCCGTCTGAATCGCCAGCCCGACATCACTAAAATCCTGGGAAAAAACGCATTTTAGGGGCCGACGACTATGAGTGTAGCAGCCGCGAATCAAACCAGCCCCATGCTCATAAATTCTTCTTTCTAGATAATTGGTAATGCCTGTATAGTAGGAGGCGTCAGAACATTTTAAGATATATAAATAATAAGTTTTCGTATAATTTGCGTCACCCTTCAAGGCTCGCTTCCCGCTCGCTCCTCAGGGTGACAGTAACACTCTACTTGCACTCCCCCCAATTGCCCCCCACGCCCGTGTCCACTTTGATCGGCACTTTCAGCTTGTAAATATTTTCCATAATATCTTTTACAAATTTGGAAACCTTGCTGACTTCGTTTTCCGGCACTTCAAAAATTAGTTCGTCATGCACCTGCAGAATCATGCGGGATTTTGGGCTTACATCCGGCAATTTTTTACTGATTTCAATCATGGCCATTTTTATCAGATCCGCGGCCGTGCCCTGGACTGGGTGATTAATGGCTGCTCTTTCCGCGGCCGCCCGCAAACCCATATTGCCGGAATTGATCTCCGGATAATAGCGCCTCCGACCGAATAAAGTTTCGTTATAGCCTAACTCGTGAGCCTGGTCTTTGCTGTCCTCCAGATATTCGGCGATCTTTTCATGAATAGTAAAATATTTTTCAATAAAGGCGCGCGCTTTGTCCAAAGAAATATCGGCATTCCGTGCCAGCCCGTGCATGCCCAAACCATAAATAATCCCGAAATTAGTGGCCTTGGCCGCGCGCCGCATTTGCGGGGTAACTTTATCTAACGGCACTTCATTAATATTGGCCGCGGTTCTCACATGAATATCTTCCCCTTTTTGAAAACTTTCGATCATTTTTTCATCATTAGCTAAAGAAGAAACAATTCGAAGTTCAATCTGGGAATAATCAGCCGTCAAGAGTTTAAAGTCTTTTTCCGCGATAAAAGCTTTTCTTATTTTCGCCCCTAATTCCGTACGAATGGGAATATTTTGCAAATTCGGATCAGAGGAAGATAATCGGCCAGTCGCCGCCACCGTCTGGTTAAAACTGGTATGCACCCGGCCGGTTTTCGGATTGATCAGTTTCGGCAAAGCTTCTAAATAGGTAGATTTTAATTTAGCCAACTCGCGGTTTTCCGAGATCAAGGCGATGATCGGATGCTTGTCTTTCAATTTATCTAGTTCCGCCGCCGCCGTGGAAATGCCGGTCTTGGTCTTACCCAAACCTAAGGTGGATATTTTTAATTTCTCGAACAGGACTTCTTTCAGTTGTAAAGGAGAATTAATATTAAACTCCATTTTAGCCTGTTTAAAAATCTGCTTTTCAATCTCACTGATCCTGACCGTAACTTCTTTATTCATTTTATGCAAAAATTCCATATCAATCTTTATCCCCGCTTCTTCCATGTGAGCCAGAACTTCTACCAGCGGCATTTCCATATTATGGAAAAGGTCTTCGGTCGCGTGATGGGTTAATTCCGGATCCAGTTTTTTGGACAATTTAAAGGTAAAATCCGCATCTTCACAAGAATACCAGCTTAATTTCTCTACCGGCACGGCTTCTACCGGCAATTGATTCTTGCCTTTTTTGCCGATCAGTTCTTCCAAGGGCTGCATCTCATAGCCCAGCTCGGTAAAAACCAAATTATCCAGGTTGTATTGCCGGATGCCGGGATTGATCAAATAAGCGGCGATCATGGAATCAAAATATAAAGGCTGCATTTCCGCGCCGGCCTGCCGGAGAACCGAATAATCATATTTTAAATTATGGCCGAATTTCAATATCTTAGTATTTTCTAAAATCAGCTTTAATTTTTCCAAAGCCCCGGGCAATTTAACCAAAGAAACGAAAAAAGCCTTGTCTTTCTCCCAGGAAAAACTAATCCCCAGTAATTCGGCCTGCAATGGATCCACGCTGGTTGTCTCCGTATCCACGCAAAGTTCTTCTAAATTTACCAATTCCTTAGTTAACTTAATTAACTTTTCCTCTGAATCAACCAATTGATAATCTAAGCCGAGCTTTTCCGCAATTTTAATACGATCAACTTCTGGCGTTTTACTCCCCAATTCCATACTGCCCTGGAATCTTTTTCCCCCCGGCTCACCCGGCAATTTATTTAGAAGGCTCCTGAATTCCAGCTCGGAAAACAAAGTCACCACTTTAGTGCGGTCGTAATTTTTTACCGCCGCTTTTTCCAGGTTGAATTCAATCGGTGTTTTTCTTTCAATAGTCGCTAATTTCTTGGAAAGAAAGGCCTCCTCCTTATGTTCTTTCAATAAATTCTGATAACGTTCTTTTATTTTCTCGGCTGATTTGCCGCCTTTTTCCAAGGCTTTATATATATTTTCCAACGAACCGAAATCCTTGATCAGATCGCCGGCTGTTTTTTCCCCAATCCCTTTGACCCCGGGAATATTATCGGAAGGGTCGCCTCTTAATGCCTTGTAGTCAATCACCTGGTCCGGACCGAAACCGTATCTCTGCCTGACGTGCGTTTCGTCATAAACAATTTCTTCGGAAACGCCCTTTTTTAAAGTGTAGACTTTAGTCTTATCATTAATTAACTGCAAAGTATCCAAATCACCGGTAACAATAAAATTTTCTGTCGGCTCGTCAGACACTTGAGTGACAATTGTGCCGATCACATCATCTGCTTCATATCCTTGTTTTTCATAAATGGGAATATTAAAGCTGGCGACTAATTCCTTCACCCGCGGAATTTGATCATACAAACTTTGATCCGCTTTGACCCGCGTCGCTTTGTATTCCTTATACATCTTGTCCCGAAAGGTCGGCCCGCCTAAATCAAAAGTGGCCGCGATATAATCCGGTTTTAGATCTTTTAATACCTTTAATAGCACGGCGGCAAAACCATAGACCGCATTGACCAGCTCCCCTTTTTTAGTGGTTAGAGTCTGGGGCAGGGCGTGATAAGCCCGGTGGATAATGGCATTGCCGTCGATAATGACGAATTTCTTGTGACTGCTCATAACCTTATTTTAGCAGAAAAAACTGTTTTGGTCTTGATATTGACATACTTAGTAATCCGTGCTAACTTTTATTATTCAATTGCTCCCAGTTACAAATCAATAAAGAAAGGAAGGCACGATTAATGCTCATGCTTATCTTGAAAAGCTATTTGTATTCAGTCATTTTAGCCGCGGTAATCACTGCCGTTGATCTGTTTCCAAACTACTATTATCCCATAAAAAGGGGGATGTCTGATGTCTTTAGACGAATGCGCCATAATTGAAAGCCTGGAAGAAACGGGCGATGGGGTCCGGCTGGAAGTCAGCCTTTTCTGCTCTTTGGCCACCGGCGAAAAACTAGCCATTGCCAAGCCGGAAAGGATTTTCATTATCGAGGAGATATTTTCCTACGGCGAATCAGTCAAAGAGGCAGGTCAAGGAACCACGGCCACGCTGATGCTCAAAGCCCGGTCCGAAGACTTCCATGAAGGCATGATATTGTACCGGGAAAACGGCAAGACTGAACCGAAGAAAGCCTCTCGCCATGTCGGCCAGAAACGCCGATAAAATTGCCTCCCCTTCTTGCGTTCTTCCCTAGGCGGGTTTCAACCCCCGCCTTTTTTATTTATCCCGTTAGAAATCGTATTTCTAACGGGATTTATTGACAATTATTACCTCGGCTGATAAGATAAAAAATCATAAATCGTTGTTCTGAAAAAATCCACAAAAAACCGCAGGAGGAGGGATTGTTATGGATATGGAGATTGGCCACGTGCATCATGTATACGGGAAAGCCGGCGCCCTGGTCATTGCCAATACGGCCTGCTGTCACGTTCGTCTCGGAGATTCTGTCAGAATCGCTGGCCAGAAGGATTCATTTCTGGTTAGTTCTTTGCAGGTCAATGATCATGACCGGACCGAAGTTTTCCCGGAAGATGATCTTTTCGGTCTCAGAGCCGCCGGCCTCGGCCTGAAAGACAGTTATCGCCGAAAAAAGGTTTTCCTTGTCCCCAAGGAAAACGCAGGGGAAACTCATGTCGGCTCGCAGAGCGAACACGATATCTGGCAGGGCGGAGCGGTCCAACTCAGCTCTGATGGTCTGACCGTTCACCCCGAAGTCTGAAGAAAGATCTTTCCCTGAACAGTTTGCACGGTCACCCTCCGGGTGACCGTTTTTTAATTTCTAACGGGGCGGGGTTGACAAACCAGAATAATTATGCTAAATTTGTCTGTAAATGTTTTGTTTCTACGCAACCTGTGACATCGGCAAAATTACCTGTAACCGAAGGAGGAAGGGATAAGTGTCTGCCAAGAAGAAAACCGAGATAAAAAGAGAGGTGGGGAAGGTTCTCGAAATCGATGCGGAAACCGTCACTGTTCTCTTTCAGAAAAAAGTGACGAAGGGCAACAAGATCGCCATTGCCGTCAGAGGAAACGCCACCATCGAGTTCGGTTTTGATGGCCTGGTAATCCATGATACGAAAACCGGAAAACTGACGGAGGAAAAATCCGTCAATGCCGGTGCCAAGGTCAAGTTCCCTCTCCTCGGCGCCGCGCAACTTTGCATAACAACATAGGATTGAAAACCGGCCGCTTCCTATAACGGCCGGTTTTTCTATCCCGTTAGAAAATTTTTTAAAAAGTATCTATTGACAAAAAATATTTTCTTGCTATGCTAGAAACAGTATAAATCCACGGGCTCTTATTGTTTCTTAAATCAAAGGGGGACCGACTTGGCAGAAAAGAACGGAAAAGTGTTGGCAGGATGTGTGAAAACCAGTGAAGCGGGGGTAATCCGATTCTCGGCTGAGTGCCACCTTAAGGTTGGTGACAAACTCGAAATCGCGGGTATCAGCCGAACTCTGGAAATCAAGGCCATGGCGTTGAACAGAAATCCCATCAAGAGGGTCACCAGACGTGGCGTCGTCGTTGAAGTGAACGTCAACGGGCCTGTCTCCCAGCTCAACCGGGTTACCAGAGGCGCTCAGGTCTTCCGCATCCCCGAATCCCCTGGGGGCTTGTAATTTCCGTTCATTAACGTTGAAAAAAACATCCACTGAGAGAGTTTGCTGGCAGGAACCTTCTTCTGCCAGCCTTTTTATTTTTCCTCGGTTTTTTTCCGCAATTTAATGAGGTAAACGGCTAAAACCAAGATCAATCCGCCTATAAAAATAATAAAATATTTTATTATTTTCTTTGACGAATTATCCGCGGTTATTTCCATATTATTGTCGCTCATCCCCAAAACCTGGCCTTCCTGGTTTATTGTTTGATTTACATTCGTGTTTTTTAAGCTATTGGCATTTTCCAAAGACTTTGTGTCTTTTATTTCCTCTTTTTTCAAATCACTGGCCACCCGCGGCAATAGCCGATAAGTCTCTTCATACGGAGTTAATATTCCCACGACCCCTAAGACTTCCCCCTCTTTATAATCCTTGGCTTTAAGGCCAGTGCCTCTTTTTAAATACACTTCCATTTCCCCGCTCTCATTGCTCAAAATAATAGTACTGCCGGAAGCGCTCAACACTTCGCCGGAAACAAAAACCAGGCTGCCGACTAAATTTTCGCCAATTTCATCAAAGAAAAGATTAATGGCCGCGGGAAAATCTTTTGCCGGCAGAATTTTCATATCCTCTTTTGAACTGATGTTTATTTTTTTCTCGCCGGCCGTTTCCGCCAGCTTGCCGGAAATTTCCAGGTAATCCCCGATTTTTAAGGACGGAAAATCTTTTTTTGAGGAATAAATCATGATCCCGGATTGCCCGTCAAAAATATAGAAATACTGAACGCCAAAAATCCCGGGGGTAACCGCCACCCAACCCTTTATTTTTACCTTACTTCCGACTTCTAAGTTTTTAACGTCTTTTATCGGCAAAGTATTAACAATTTCAACAATTTCAACATCTTCAACTTTATTAACATTTACCACATTCGCCTTCCCTTCCGTTACTTCACTCGTCCAGCCCCAGCTTTCCTGCCCCGGCTTCCTGGCAAAACTTAAACCTTCTTTAGCCGCGTCATAGGTCACGCCGTTGATTATCTTTTTGTTTGGATCAGCTAAATAAAGCGTGCCGCCGGAATTTTTCAGATAAATTTTTGTCTGATCATACTTTATTACTAATAAATCCGCGTTCTTTACAAGAGTATCAACCTCAAAAGTGTATGATTTGTCGCCGACCAATATTTTCCAGCCCCGCAGATTGACGGGCCGGTTATCCGTATTTATTAATTCAATAAATTCGCCCGCCGCGTCCGCCCCAGTGGGATTGGGAAAAATCTCGTTAAATAAAATCTTATCGGAAAAATCATATATTATTTCCTCTTGCTGTTTGTTCTCATCTTCAACAATTTCAACATTTTCAACATCTTTTTTCTTAACCGTTATTAATAACGAATCCGTCGCCTGGTTAACGCCATCTGAAACCGTCAACGTAACCGTATATTGGCCCATTACCTCATATACATGCGTTGGAGTAAGGCCGTTTCCCACCAGTCCGTCGCCAAAATCCCAACTGTACGTTAGAGTGTCGCCGTCGGAATCAAAAGAATCAGAAGCGTCAAACAGCACTTGTTCTCCTTCAAAAACTTCCTGGTCGCCGCCGGCCTCAGAGACAGGAACCGTATTGGAATTCTCCGAACCAGGCGTGCCAAAGACATCCCCGCCCTCCTTAAATCCAGCCTGCCCGGCGGCCGTATGCCAGGCCGAAGCCAATGTACCATCGGTAAATTTTTTATTTCTCTCCATGCTTTTCCAGGTCTGCCCAGAAATGTATTCCCCAGCCAAAGGGTTGCCTGAACCGTCATCCGCCGTATCAATAAAATTTCCCAGAGCATCATAAAGCTTAATTTGCAGGGCTGAGTTAGCCAAAGAAACATCCGAATCCACTAAATCGGGTATAAAATTTAAAGCGCAACTCGTCGAAGCAGTGTCATAATTGGAAATGACTAAAAAGCCGTTAGCGCTGATTTTCTTTCCCGCTGGAATTATTAACATCTGGCTTTCCGTTCCTGAAGACTTCTTGGTTAAATACCAACCCGATAAATCAATCTCGGTCGCCGTGGTATTTTTTAACTCAATCCATTCGTCATAAGCGGATAAATTTGAGCCCATCCACATCAGTTCGTTGATAACGACCGGGGGAACATTTTCCGCTTTCGCTTGACGGGCCATTGTTAATAAAATAAAAAGAACGAAAACAAACAAAGTTGTTTTTTTAAACATAAATTTTACCTTTTCTAAGCCACCAGCCTAAATTTATAAGCACAAAGCACAAAATCCAAAACAAATCTAAATATTAAATATCCAAATTCAAAACGATTTGCTTTTTTCCATTATGGAATAGAAAATCTTAGTCAATTGCAACGCTTCTTGGCTTAATTCTTCTTGTTCCTCTTCCAATTCTTTATTATCACCGACGTCAATGAGTCTAAGCCAATACCGACTTTCTTTGGCTTCTTTCCGGCAAATTTTAATCCGGTGGCAAAAATCTTTCTTACTAATGGAATCATTAGCCTCAATATAATTAGCCCCCACGGAACCGGAAGATCTTATTAATTGTTTAGCGTATTCAAAATTGGAAAGAGATTTTGGAATCTTTTTCACGAAATCACGACATTTGTTGGCAAATATAAATGTCCTCTCCTCTAAATCATAGGTCTTTTGCCTTTGCCCAAACTCAAGTTTTGAATTTTGAATTTTAGTCATTTAATATTACTTTGTGCTTTGAATTTTGGATTTTATGCTTAAAAGATAAAACGCCTAATTGACTACAAATATACAATTATTACCCCCCGCAAAAAATCTCCAATATAAAATTTGGTGACTCCTTTAGCGGAGCCACCAAAATCTGTCTACGCTTTAATAATAGTTTTCCCTGATAAATTTGTCAAGCCCTGTTTTTTGGCTTTACTAACCTTAAATATAATATAGATCCTGAGCCACGCCGAAGGATTATTTTCTTTCCACACATTATGCACTAATAAATCCCGTTAGCGACAGAGTTTTTAACGGGATAAAAAAATGGCGCCCGCTTCGATAAGCAGGCGCCTGACTGGTTAAAGTTCAATCCTTGATTCCGACAAAGTGCTTGCTCACTGAACCATAGGTCAGAATATCGCGGATCACCTCCGCTAAAAGCGGCGCAACGGAGACGGTTCGCAACTTATCCGGCTTTTTGTTTTTGCTCCGCCATTCCACCGTGTTGCTGGCAAAGATTACCGGCGCCCGGGATTTTTCCAACCTTCTTAGGGCCGGCGGAACAATGATGGCGTGCACGCCGCAAGGCACGACAATTTCCGCTTCCAGATCGTAAGTCACCTCAGTCGCTTTATGCATCGTGCCGTAAGTCGTGAAAAGATCGTCAATCAAGATAATGGCGAAATTTTTCACGTCTCCAATCACCGCGCTAAGGCGCGCTTCCTGGTCCGAAAGCCTCTCCTTATCATACTGCACGACAGGCAGTTCATACTTCTTGCCCAGGGAACGGAGCACCTTCACGCCCAAATCCGGCGCCCCCAACTTGATTCTTTCTCTCGGTATCCCCCCTTCATTCATTAAATAGTCAAGGGCTTTTTCAAGCAGCAGCGGCATGGCGTAAAGATTATCCACCGGAAAACCCGATTCGAACATCCCCTGGATCTGACCCGAATGAAGATCAATTGTCACCACCCGGTCGGCTTTCCCGATCTTCACGATCATGTTGGCGACCACCGAAGCCATGATGGGAATGTGAGGCTCGCTTTTCCGGTCCTCGCGGCTGCCGCCCAAACAGGGAATGACCAAAGTCAATTCTTTGACCGAGGCCCTCTTGAAGGCGTCGCAACATCCCATCAGCAGCATCAGATTGTCGCTCGCCGAGCGGCCACGACTCAAAGGCCCGTCGTTTTCTCCTTTGCCATTGGAGATCACAGTCGGCTGAATCAGCACCACGTGTTTGCCCCGGACATTCGGCTCAAATTTGACCTTTACGTCCGTGTCGGAAAAAAAACCGCCGACCAGATTAAGGGGAATGGTCAGGATCTCCGCGATTTCTTGGGCCAATCCATCGTTGCCTCCGGCGCTGAAAAGCAGCATTCTTTCCCGCCACAAATCCGGTTCGATCACGTCGCGGTAAAGCTCGGCCACCTTCTTTCTCAGCTCACCATTCATTATTCTCTCCTTTCCTTTCTGATAACTTTGGGTTTTTAATGATCATTAAGGATTAATAGAGCCTTTCATCTTAACAAATAACAGTTATTAGTCAAATTATGGCTATAATAGTCAAACAACGTTATAATAAATTCGGCTGCCTGCCCGCCGTAGCCCTGAACGAAGTGAAAAGCGGAGGCGGGTCAAACTTATTGACAATTTGCTAAAATAAAGCTAGATTTATAATTTCCTGCCCAGGTGGTGAAATCCCGTACCATGTCGCTGACGCTCCAGTTACGGGACAAGTTGGCAGACGTTTTATTTACAAAGTTAGTAAAATGCTGGGATGGCGAAATTTGCCATGAACCACTAAAGGGTTCATGGCTACCCCGCACCCTTTAGTGGTGCGGGGTGGTAGACTTACCCGCCTATGCCCATGCCCAGGTGGTGAAATTGGCAGACACGCAAGGTTTAGGACCTTGTGCCCGCAAGGGCTTGGAGGTTCAACTCCTCTCCTGGGCATAGGCGTGGGCAGGCGGGCGCGCAGGGCTTAGGACCCTGTGGTTGCATAAACCATGAGAGTTCAAATCTCTCTCCCAGCACCATTTTAAAAACAGGTGAAAATCCCTTGCCCCGCACCCTTTAGCGGTGCGGGGTCTCCTGGGCACCAAAAAAACAGAAAATATATATTTTCTGTTTTTTTATCGTTGGATTATTTTATCTCAAAATAATAAAATCCTTTTTCCTGAAAAAGCAATCTAACGTCATTATTTTCTTTAACATCATACAAAAAGTCCAGCTTCGGCCTTAGGTCCCTGTCGCGCGGCTCATAAAGCAGGAGATGACTGATATCTCTATTCCGGGAAAATTCAAGAATTGAATCATAATCATCGACGGGCAAAGGATAATGGATCCCCCGGGCATAATATGTGATCAGCCATTCCGTTGACATTATTTTTTGATCATTTCCGGCCTCTTCTTTAATTCTTAGCCCGAACGATTTTGCTTCTGATGTTTTAAATAAGCTAAAAAGTTGGAAAGAATAATCATTATAGACAAAAACACATAACTGGAAGGAAAGAAGGATAAAAATTAAAAGACCAAAAAACGATTTTCGCAGAAAAGCGGTATTGACTTTACTGGTTAGAAAAGATATTCCGAGCGACGAAAGAATTATTATTATCGGGCTTAAAGGAAAATAATAACGAAAATACGGTCTACCAAAATAATAGATAATTAAATAAAAGGGAATCCAAATTAATAAAAACCAAATTTTTCTCAAATTCTTATATTTTTTCCTATAATAATACATGGCGAATAGCGTCAGAATAATTTCAAACCCGAAGACGCCAAAGACAAATTTAATATTGTAGCCAAGATTTGAAAGGAAACGCTCAAGAATAACCTTAATACTGCTGTTTATTTTATTCCCGTCTAATCCATTAATCTGGTAATCGGTTCTATCTTCATTTAAACGGTAGAGGAACTGGTCCCTTTCTTTTTCCGTGTCCATCTCTTCTGTTTTGTGCTGATTATTCAAGACGACGGCGTAATCCTGCTGTCCGGTCAAAGAAAAACTCCCTTTTTCTTGGAAAAGAAAAATTAAATAGGGCAAGATAACAAGAATAACGGCTGATAAAAATACCGCTGCCGATAATATGCTCTTTCTGATGTTCCTTTCTTTAATCTTATAATTATGGCAAAAGATTAAAACAATAATCACCGGCAACAAAGACAAACCGGCAATTCTAAGGTAATAAGAAAAAGCGACAATGGTTCCCAAGACCGCAAACCAGAATAAACCTTTCTTTTTTTCCAGAATGACCCAAAAAAGATAAATGGCCGCCAAAAAGAAAAAGGTAAAAGCAGATTCTGTCCAAGGGGACCCTGAATACCAGATCGCCAGCGGATTAAGAGCAAAAAGAACGCTAGAAATCAGAGCCACTCTAAAGCCAAATAACTTCTTGGCCAATAAATAAATGATATAAATCGTTAATATTGAACAGGCTAAAGAAACGAGCTGGCCGGCCAATTCAATATTATTTACCAATAAATTAAAAAGATGAATAAAAAAAGAGAATCCCGGCTGAATAATCTTGCTAAAATCTGTGGCCGTTCCAATTTTTAATTCCCCTTTGGCCATATTCTCGGCCAAAGAATAATAAGCGGCGGTATCGCTGGAAACAATAGCACCGGAAGATAAAAATATCCTTATCAACAGGGCAAAAAATATTACTACAATAAGAATTATATTTCTTATTTTATTATTTTCAATCCATGTCATATTTAATCTCGTATAAATATAAATTTTCGAGACGATAAATCAATTTAATATCTTCATTTTCAGTTACATTAAATACAGAGACTAATTCCGGCCTTAAGGCGGGGTCTGTTTTTATATCCAGTATAAGAAAATCTATCTTGTTATATTTAGAAAAATACATTACTGATTCATAATCATCGAATGGTATTATATAGAAATCTCCTCCGGCATAATAAGCCAGTCTTGGCCTTAAAACCAGTATTTTTTTACCTTGGCCAAAATTATTTATAATATACTCTCCTACTTTTTTCTCTTGTGAAATTTCTCCTGAACCCTTAAAAATCCCGAAAATCGCGTATTTTTCCCCAAAGTCATGAAAGTATAATGAGATATCAAAATATTGATAAGCGAAAAAGGAAAATACGATGAGCATGATAATAATATAATAAGATACTTTCAGCCTTTCCTTAAATTTTTTAATCAGAAATACGGCCCCAACCGAAGTAAGTGATAATATAAGAGGAATCAAGGGGATATAATATCGATATTCAGGTTTCCCGATCAAATAAATTAGTAAATAAAACGGAATAAAACTTACCGGGTAAAATAACTTACGGGTTTCTTTCTTTTCTTTTTTGTAAAAAACAAAGGCGAGAATTATTAATATAATATGAATTAGATATCTCTTAAAAACAAATTCGAGGTGGGAACCAATAAAGGCAGTAAATTGATCGGCATAAATGGTAAATAAAGACTGCTTACGTTCTCTATAATCAAGATTTTTCTCGACATGATTCATTCTATAATCGGTATTATCATCGGTAAGGCTCTGAAAATACTGATGTTTTTCTTTATATTCGTCTAATTCATCGGCTTCCAATTCATCAGCGGCCATAAGAGAATAGTCTTGCTGACCGGTAATAACAAATCGGCCTTTTTGATGATACAAATATAATAAATATGGGGTAATAATTATTAAAACGCCGAGAATCACAAAAAGACAGGAAAATAAAAATCTTTTGAAAGAAATTCTTTTACTTAGCCAGTAAACAAACAACCAGCAGACGGCCGCCCCCAATAAAATTAAACCGGCTATCCTGATATAATAACTGACTCCAATTAAAATTCCTAAAAAGAGAAAAAGGCGGGTCTTTTTTTTATTATTTAATAATATCCACAATAAATATATTGAGGCGATAAAAAAGAAAGTAAAGGCCAGTTCAGTGAGTACGAACTGAGAATAGCCGATCAATAAAGGATTAAAAGCCACTAAAAAAGAGGCTAGCCAGCCGACTTTTTCTCCATACAATCTCTTATTAAAATAATAAACCAGGGGAATAAGAAGAAGGCTGAAAAGCATCGACACGGCTATACCGGAAATTTCAGGATTTCTAACAAAAAAATTAAAAATATAAATCAACGCGGGGTAGCCTGGCTGAATATATTCATGCAACTTACTGGCAGAATCTATGGACAAGAATCCATGGGCAATTCTCTCGCTTAATGAGATATATAACACCGAATCTGGGCTAAGGCCCGTTGGTATACAAAAAATTAATCTAAAAACCAAAGCAAAAAAAACGATGATTAACAGTATTATTATTTCTTTTTTTCTGCTCATTTATAATTAAATTAGTAAATGAAAAAAATATTTATTGTATTATTTTTTCTTGATTAATTTATAGGAAAATATCGGCCCGAGAATAAATAAGACAATTATTTGAACCGCTCTCCCCAGCAAGGCGCTGGCCAATGATACAGTCGGAGATATGCCAAGAGTGGCCGCAGAAAAAACAATAACCGCTTCATTAATGCCAAGATTGGCAGGCGTTATAGAAATAAGCAAGGAAAGATTAGCCATTGAAGCAAGAATTAACGTTCCGAAATAACTGACGTTAACGCCAAAAACCCTGAACTGGAGATTTAGCATTAATGTCAATAACAGAAGTTGAGCAAGGGAGAATAGAATCACAGAGAAAACAACCTGTGTGTTGTTTTTAATCAAATTCCACCCCTGTGCCACTCTGGAAATTTTGCCCAGCCATCTCCCGTTCAATCTGGGAAAGTGCTGAGAAAAAATAATAATCACTAACATGGCTATGACGACAATTGAAAAAATACTGACCAGCAATAAATTGTAATCACTAGTTGATTGGAAAATAAATAATATGGAAAATAACCCCAGTAGCCCGGAAATCAGAAAAACAATCACATACATTCCGGCCAGACTCGCCAAAAAATCAGTATAACTAAATTGATATTTCTTCTTAAGATAAGCCGCTCTAACGACCAGGCCCCCTCTAAAGGGAGTGATAAGATTATAAAAACCTGTGATCATAGCCAGCATGAAAGATTCCCCCGCCCGCATGACAATCCCAAAAGGTGTCAGTAAAGAGCGCGTATACATACCCATGCAAACATAAGAGGTGATAAAAAATAAAACCATGCAAACGATCAATTCGGGGGAAACCAAGGACAATTTTTGGAAACTAGCGTAGTTTCGCGCTAAATAATAGACGGCTAAAAACAGTAGTGCCAAAAAGGTTATTATGCTCAGAATTTTTTTATGTGATTGTTTCATTTATTTTTTTCTCTAATGATTCTTTAATACCATTCTGGACCGATAAAAAAGTCTGGTGACCTTTTTCAGAAATTTTATCCCTTAGAATTTTATCATTTTTTAATTCTAATATCGCTCTTTTTAAATCCTCTGAATCTGAGCCGTTAACCATAAGGCAATTATCCCGATTTTTAAAAATTTCCTTATTGGCTTCGCCGTTCCCGACAATGACCGCTTTTTTCATGGCTAAAAATTGAAAGACCTTGCCAGGAATCACCCTCTTGGCCTTGGCCAGAACGGAAAAATGGCCCCCCAAACATATATCCGCATTGGCCATCTCTTCGGATAATTTACTCAATTCCAACCAATCGACAAAATTGATATTATTTAACTCCAACTTAACTGACATTTTAATTATTTTATTTTTTTCAGGACCCCGACCGATTATTCTAAAGATTATGTCTTTATCATTACTTAGTAATTTCGCAGCTTTGACGACACACTCTACCCCGTGCAGAGGGCGAAAAGTTGAATAATAAAAGACGACAAATTTATTTGATATTTCTTTTTTTTCCCGAGGATAAAAAATATTCTGATCGGACCCAACATAAAGAAAAGTAAGTTTTTTTTCAGGCACTCTAAAAACATCCCTGAAATAATTAGCATGGGCCTTGGTATCTAAAATAACATGATCGGCGATTTTAAGGTTATGCCGATCAAACCAGAATAAAAATTTCCCGGCTAGGGAGTTCGGGGAAAATTTCTTTCTTTCAAAGCAAAGCGTGTCATAAAGAGACAAAAAAGCGTCAAAAATGATCGGCTTTCTGGTCAGCAAACGCAAAAGAGGCAAAACTTCGTGTCCGCGAAAACCGACGAAAATTACATCCACATCCTTCTTAGAAGTAAAAATAAATTTCCCAATTGCTTGGAAATATCTAAGGGGTGACTTTTTATTAACCACACACTTGATGAGTTCTATGCCCTTAATTTTCTCCAAGGCATCTATAATCACATCCTGCCTGACATAATGATCAATATAGTAGGTGGCGAAGTAAAGAACTTTCATACAAGGTTCATTATTCGGCTTTTTTTGAATTATTATTTTTCTGATAAATCCTCTTTTTTTCCAAATAAAGAGACCTTTCCTGGGTTGTCCGAACCTTGTTGATCATATCCGCCAGCAAACCAACGATGATCAATAATAGACCAAAGAGGTTTAATGCCAAACCTATAAAACCCAGGGTTTTATAGGGCGAAACCGCGCCCACGATCAGTAAACGGATAAATATAATAATATCAAAAAGAAGGCCGAGGATAAAAAAGGTGATTCCTGTCCAGCCGAAATATTTTAATGGCCGGTAATCTAAGATAGTCCTAAAGATAGTATTTGATATCTGGTAGCCATAGCGCCAAAGACTGCCGGCGATCTTTGATTCCCCGAATTCTCTTTCCCCTCTTATTTCAAGAGGTATCTCTTTGATCACCAAATTTTTAAAAGCCAGATTAAGAATTGTTTCATGGGTGTAAGTATAACGGCCGAAAAGGTTAAGATTTAACAAAGCTTCGCGTGAATAGGCCCGAAAGCCGCAGGAGACATCATAAAATTTTTTCCTGGTGGACAGACTTATTATCCGGCTGACGGCCGCGTTGCCCCATTTTTTCAGCCAGGGCATTTTAGGAATTATTTTTGTATCCATAAACCTTGAAGCGGTGACCAGATCCGCCTCTCCTTTTATTATCGGCTCAACCAAACGGGGAATATCTTCGCTTTTAAACTGCCCGTCCGCGTCAATATTAACCATAATATCCGCTTTTCTTTCCAGAGCCTCTTGCGCTCCTTTTTGAAATACAAAACTTAACCCCCGGTTTTCTGAAAAGGAAACAACTTGCCCTCCGGCTTCTAAAGCCTTTTCCTTGGTCGTGTCCTGAGAACCGTCGTCAATCACTAAAATTTCGATATTATCAACACCTTCTATCTTTTCCGGAATATTTTTTATGACCGGCCCGACTGTTTTTTCCTCGTTGAAAGCCGGCACTAAAATTAAGAGTTTCATATGTGCATTTAACCATAAAACAGCAAAAAAATAAAGATTTCTAAGGGAGTTGACATTATTTAAAAAATAGTCTAAACTATAACTCAACTTCGTTTTTTTTGCTTGCTCATTTCATCAACTCATTAGAAGCAAGGGAGGTTTTACGGATCTTCGGAAACGCTACGTGAACAAACACAGGAACCCCAAACCAGAGAAAGGAGAGCCAAATGAGAAAAGTTCTCATCACGCTCACAGTTATGATATTCATCGTCTTCGCCCACGCCGCTTACGGCCAGTCCGTCGCCTCCGGCGACACGCTGATCATCTATCTGGACCCGGGTAATCCCGGCGATCAGATAAATTTCGGTCGACTCAACTGGCCGGCCGAATTCTCAGAACAGATGCGACTAGTGAAAGCCGGCCAAGCCGAATTCATCTGCGAAGTCGCCACAGACACCACTGTCTGGCACGATAACCGAACGGTAAAAAACGACACCCGCCGCCAGCGACGCGATATGAAAGACGATGGTGGGGAAGCATCCGCCCGCTTTCAAAGCGGCTTGGCGATCCTGAAACACGCCGGTTACGAAGGAAAAGTGAATTCACGTTTTGTCCGGAGCGACCGATGCTACATCAAGATCTGGCCAGTACAGACAAAAGTGGAAAATCCGATCATCACCGTTCCCCTTCCAGCGGAAAAAGACACCGTCGTCATCTACCACAAGATGCGGCCTCTCGTCAGACGATGTTTTTCCGATCTGGAGGTTGGCGCCGGCTTATCCACTTCACCGTACAATGGAGTAGTCACACTCAATCTTGAGGCGCAGTTCAACCGCCGGACTTACCTTGAAGCGACCTTCGGCCACTCCGCCGGTATTTTTTCCAAAGACCGCGCGGTACCCGGCCTGGGCGAACGCCTGACGGATGATCATCTATTTGCCCTGCGTTTGATCCGGTATTGTCCCGCCTCTCATGTCGGACTGCACCTGGGCGGAATGCGCCTGGAAAACGTGATCCGCGACGGACCGAACGGCCAGCAGCACATCAGATGCTATCAAGCGCTGCTCGTCGGACCCTCTTTCCGGTTCGGAAAGCTGACGGCTCATTTGTCCTTCGCCTACGGATCAGACGATCGGTCGGGCGAAGATATAAAGTGGACCCCGCACTTCATCGGTGAAATAAACCTGTTCCCCTGGAGGTAATGAAGATGCTCAAGAATTTCTTTTTTATTGTCGCTCTGTTTGCCAGTCTGATCATCATGAGCTGTTCGGACGAGTTCGTGCCGCCGACCGGTCCGGACAAGGTCAATCCGACGCCGACGGATACGATCAGCTGGTCAGCCACCACTGACCTCAAGGTCAATTCCGGCCAGCTCCGACAGACCGAAAAAGTCGTTATCGGCCACGCCGGGGAATTCCATCTTTGGCTTTTGATGAAATACGACACACAGAGCAAATACATGCTTTGGGTCGTGTTCAACTACCAGGATGGCTCAAAGAAACTGTTCCCCGTACCTGACCTTTACTCCGACCGGCCGAGTACGATCCTGTTCGATGTCGGAATGGCCGCAGTCGAAGACACCCTTTCGGTCACTCTGCTGATCGAGAAATTAAGTACCTCCGGCGCGGCTCTGGCTTCGGCCAACAGCTTGTGCGACGGCTGGGACCGGTTGCTGGAAATCCACGGCTCCAACGTAGTGCCGATAACCAGCGTCGCTCTAGACAAAGTCGTCCATCTCGATCCCGAATCCGGGAACTGACGGAAATCCAGCATTAGACGTTTCGTTCTTCAGCGGGGACCCCTAAAAGGTCCCCTTTTTTATTTGCCTTTTTCTTGCCATATGCTAAGATAAATTCCTCTTAAATTCGTGGCTGTACTTTTTATTTAGCAGAAAGGATGTGGTGAAAATGAAAGTATTGGTTATCGGCGGCGGCGGCCGGGAACACGCCATTATCTGGAAAATTGCGCAATCGCCTTTGAAACCGGAAATCTTTGCCGCGCCCGGCAATGCGGGAATCGCAGAACTTGCCACCTGCGTTCCGATCGATCCCAAGGATCTCGGCAGCCTCAGACGCTACGCCGTCGAAAACAGCATCGACCTGACGATTGTCGGTCCGGAATGGCCCCTGGCCCATGGGATTGTCGACAATTTCCAAGCCGCGCGTCTGCCCATCTTCGGCTTCGACTCAATAACTTCCCGACTGGAAGGCAGCAAGTTCGAGGCCAAGAAATTCATGGAACGGCATCGTATCTCAACCGGCCAGTATTTGCTCTTTGAAGACCCCGTGTCTGCGACCGAAGCAATCAAGGCCGGACAGCCGCCATACGTCATCAAAGCCGACGGCTTGGCCGAAGGCAAAGGCGTCAAGATCTGCCATACCGTGGAAGAAGGCCTGGCTGCCATAAAAGAAATCATGGTGGACAGAAAATTCGGTGACGCGGGCAACCGCATCCTCCTGGATGAATTCCTGCAAGGCGAAGAAGTTTCCGTCATGACCATTTTTGACGGTGACAGCTACGTCATTTTCCAGCCTTCGCAGGATCATAAACGGGCCTTGGACGGCGACCAGGGAGAAAACACCGGCGGCATGGGCGCCTATGCCCCGGTGCCTTTCGTGGACAGCGAGATGATGGGAACTATCATTGATGAAATCCTGGATCCGACTTTCGTCGGCATGCAGAAAGAAGGATTGACCGGCTGCGGCACACTTTACTTCGGCCTTATTCTCACGGAAGAAGGACCAAAAGTTCTGGAGTACAACGTCCGGTTCGGCGACCCGGAAACCCAGGTCATCCTGCCTCTTTTTGCCGGCGACCTGCTGGAAGTCATGCTGGCTGCCACGGAAAAGAAAATCGAGACGCTGAAGACTGATGAAATCTATGACACCGCCGCTTCCGCTGCCTGCGTCATCGTCGCTTCCGGCGGCTACCCGGGAAAATATGAAAAGGGATTTCCCATCTCGGGCTTGGAGGAAGCCAAAAGAACCGGCTGTCTCGTTTTTCACGCCGGCACGGTCCGCAGTCCGATCAGCGAAGGTTCCGTCATCAAGACCAATGGCGGCCGAGTGGTCGGCGTCACTGCCGTAAAGCCAAGCCTGGCTGAAGCCATCAAGTGCGCCAACGCCGGCGCCGATCTGATTCGATTCGATGGTTGCTTCCATCGCACCGATATCGGCGCTCACGCCCTGAAGTCCTTGGGCAAATAATAAGCAACGCGTTCGTTTTCGAAAACCGAAGGGTCTCGTCGCGAGACCCTTTTTTATTTAATCCGCAGGTGTGAAAAGCCGCGGATGTTTTTTATATCAACTTCTTAACTTCTCAACATCTCAATATCTTAATCTCTCGATATCTTAATATCTCCGTCTCTCGACATCTCCCAAGATTTGACAAATCCCGTAAATAAGTTATAATTACTCTTGCTAAGTTATTTTAGCAGTTATCCACACGAAATATGATAACAAAAAACCTTATTCTTACACAAAAAAGCGGCTAAACTGCGCCACGTTTTAAAATCATGCGCAAAGCCGCTTGACCGCGGCTTTTTTGTATCTTATAAAAAGGATAACCATCGGAACTTTGACAACTGAATATAAAGAGTAACAAAACAGAGAACAAACCATTAATAAATCAAATGAATTCTAATCCCGAGTAAATCGGGACATTAATGGCGTATGGTGGATGCCTAGACACTAAAAGACGAAGAAGGACGTCGCAGCCTGCGATAAGCCTCGGGGAGGTGGCAAGCAACCTTTGATCCGGGGATATCCGAATGGGGAAACCCGATTCGATGGAAGATCGAATCATCTGTATCTGAATACATAGGATATGGAAGTATACCTGGGGAATTGAAACATCTTAGTACCCAGAGGAAAAGAAAACAAACGTTTGACATGTTAAAACTGTTGAATCGCTACTGCTTGTTGAAAATGTTGCAAAACACTTCAACAAGCCCAAAGGGCGGTCCAACATTTCAACATTTCAATTCATTCCCTGAGTAGTGGCGAGCGAAAAGGGAACAGCTAAAACTCTTAGAGTTTCCGCGATTTTTCGTGGAAGGGGTCATAAGCCCTTATGCTTTATGAGGGTAGCGAGATAATTACATTATATTTTGCTCTTATGACGCGAAAGAAAAAGCGCACGTAGTAGAATTTCCCGATCTTAAAAAATTGGGAAATCCTGTTACTATTTTCTAGCCAAACAGCCCTGGAACGGGCGACCAAAGAGGGTGATAGTCCCGTCGGCGAAAGGAGATTAACTTTTTCCGTGATTGTCTCAAGTACTACGAGACTCGAGAAATCTCGTAGGAATCCGGCAAGACTACAAAAATGTCCGCCCTTAAAAGCGGGCTTTGCCAAAGCTAAATACTTTTAGTGATCGATAGTGAACAAGTACCGTGAGGGAAAGGTGAAAAGCACCCCGGTGAGGGGAATGAAATAGTATCTGAAACCATACGCTTACAAGCAGTCGGAGCCCCCGTATCTCACTGCGTTCGATACGGAAATCCAAAGCTCAAAATCCTAAATCTAAAACAATATCAAATGCTCAAAATTCAAAATCTAAAACACTAAAAAGGTCACTGTTTTGAATTTTAATATTTGATATTTGAATTTATTTTGGATTTCTCGCGATCGAGCTCTAGCGAGATGCGGGGGTGACGGCGTGCCTATTGAAGAATGATCCAACGACTTATTTCTATATAGTTCGGCTAAACTCTTCTAGAGTGAAGTCAAAGTGAAAGCAAGCGTGAAAACGCGTCCTTTATTTGATAAGCAGCGAAGTCTTATTTATTTAAGGCTTTCCCTGCTTATCTTATAAAAAATTATATAGAATAGACCCGAAGCCAGGTGAGCTACCCATGACCAGGATGAACCCTTAAGAAATTAAGGGGAAGGTCCGAACCCACTAGTTGTGCAACACTAGGGGATGAGTTGTGGGTAGGGGAGAAATTCCAATCGAACTTGGCGATAGCTGGTTCTCCTCGAAATAGCTTGAGGGCTAGCCTCGTAAACCCTTGTGTGGGGGTAGAGCACTGAATGGGTTTAGATGGAGTAATCCTACTAAATCCAACCAAACTCCGAATCCCACTCATTGAATTACGGGAGTCAGACCGTGGGGGCTAAGCTCCATTGGTCAAAAGGGAAACAGCCCATAACCACCATCTAAGGTCCCTAAATTTAGGCTAAGTGTAAAAGCGGTGATCTGACTTAAACAACTAGGAGGTTGGCTTAGAAGCAGCCATCCTTTAAAGAAAGCGTAACAGCTCACTAGTCAAGTCACTTCGCGCTGAAAATGTATAGGGGCTCAAGCCTAATACCGAAGATGTGGACTCAGCACCCCACCTCACTCCTCCCCTTCCTAAGGGGAGGTTAAAGAGGGGTGAGGTGGGGTGCTGAGTGGTAGAGGAGCATTCCATGGCCGACGAAGTCCACGCTGTAAAGCGGGATGGAGGGCATGGAAGAGAGAATGTTGGAATAAGTAGCACAAATCAGGGTGAAAATCCCTGACACCGTAAACTCAAGGTTTCCTGGGCAACGCGACTCGACCCAGGGTTAGTCGGTCCTAAGGCGAGGCTGTTATAGGCGTAGCCGATGGACAGCCGGTTAATATTCCGGCACTGTCTTGTTTTTTCTTAAAGTTGACACGCTAATTAAGCGGGAACGTGTTTTTGGCTATACACGTCGTTGCCACCCCCTCCTACTCCCCCTTGATATTCAAAATATCAACGGGGTTAAAAATCAAAGGGGTAAGGGGGAGCAAGAGGGGGTGGAGACGGCCGGGAAAACCGCAAGGCGATCCCAATTTTCGCGGCGTTAGTGTCAAGAAAAGATTTTAAGATTCATAAACAAGATGACCGTACCGCAAACCGACACAGGTGAGTGGGCAGCAAATCTGCTAAGGTGTACGAGAGAACCCTCGTTTAGGAACTCGGCAAAACAATGGCCGTACCTTCGGTATATGGCCTACCCTGCCTCGCAAGAGGCCAGGGTCGCAGCTAATGATCTCAAGCGACTGTTTAACAAAAACTTAGGTCCCTGCTCAAGCCGAAAGGCTATGTATAGGGGCTGATGCCTGGCCAGTGTCAGAACGTTAAGGGGAGGTGTGAAAGCACCGAACTGAAGCGCTGATGAACGCCGGCCGTAACTATAACGGTCCTAAGGTAGCGAAATTCCTTGTCGGGTAAGTTCCGACCTGCACGAATGGCATAACGACTTGAGAACTCTCTCAACGAGGGACTCGGCGAAATTACAAGACGAGTAAAGATGCTCGTTTCCCGCAGCTGGACGAAAAGACCCCGTGAAGCTTTACTACAACTTGGCATTGAATTAAGTGTGCGTTTGCTTAGCATAGGTGGGAGACTTTGAAGCCCTGCTTTCGGGTGGGGCAGAGTCACCAATGAAATACCACTCTAACTTACGTTTAATTCTAATTCTCCGCCTCATATCAGGCAGAGAAGACAGTGTCTGGCGGGTAGTTTGACTGGGGCGGTCGCCTCCTAAAATGTAACGGAGGCGTTTACTAAGGTTGGCTAGGCTGGGATGGAAATCCAGCTGATAGCGCAAAGGCACAAGCCAGCTTTACTGCAAGACTGACAAGTCGCGCAGTTACGAAAGTAGAACTTAGTGATCCGACTTTCGATTGTAGGATCGAAGAAGCTCATCGGATAAAAGTTACTCCGGGGATAACAGGCTGATCGGATCCAAGAGTCCACATCGACGATCCGGTTTGGCACCTCGATGTCGGCCCGTCGCATCCTGGGGCTGTAGAAGGTCCCAAGGGTTTGGCTGTTCGCCAATTAAAGCGGCACGCGAGCTGGGTTCAGAACGTCGTGAGACAGTTCGGTCTCCTATC
>JBDRMK010000019.1:0-57932 GCA_043812155.1 Patescibacteria group bacterium
CTGTATACATAATATTAATGGAATCGTGTCTACCACCCCGTACCGCTAAAGGGTACGGGGTGCCATGAACCCTTTAGTGGTTCATGGCAATTCCGCCATCCCGGCAGGTTGCTTTTCTAATTTTAGTGAAAAATCCGTTTATTGTCAATTCAGCGTTTTTTTAGTATAATAAGCAAAGTAAGCCTCTTATTTCTTTATATAAAATGGCCCGGATTATTTCTATTGTTAATCAAAAGGGAGGAGTGGGAAAGACGACCACGGCGATAAACCTAGGGGCTTATCTTTCGCATTTAGGCCAAAGAGTAATGCTTATTGATATTGACCCGCAGGCCAATGCCAGCTCTGGCTTGGGTAAGGACATCCGAAAAATCGGGAGGGGGATTTATGATGTGATGATCTTAAACCATCCCATTCATGACGTCATTTTAGAAACGGATCACGAGGGTTATAAAATGATTCCCTCGCATGTGAATCTGGCCGGAGCCAATATTGAGCTGGTTAATTTTGACGAACGGGAGTTTGTTTTAAGAAAAAAGATCATTGAGCTTGATCCTCATTACGACTATATTATTATTGATTGCCCGCCTTCACTTGGACTTCTGACTCTTAACGGCATGGTGGCGGCCAGAGAGATCATTATTCCGGTTCAGGCGGAATATTACGCTTTGGAAGGCCTGGGCCAGCTGATGGAAACGATCGCCTTGATCAAAGAAAACTTGAATCCGGAACTGGAAGTATTAGGGGCGCTTTTGACCATGTTTGAACATAAGCATAAACTTTCCCGCGATGTTCTGCACGAGCTTCATAAATATTTTCCCCGCAAGATTTTCCGTTCAGCCATCCCTCGCAGCATCCGGCTGGCGGAAGCGCCTTCGCACGGGAAAAGCATATTAAAATACGATAAGCAATCCACGGGTGCTAGGGCTTATCATAAATTCGCCCGAGAAATTTTAGAAAAATAATTTATATATTTATGGCAAATAATCAGGGCTTGGGCCGGGGGTTAAGCTCGCTAATTCCCACCAGAAAAGGATCAGAAATAAGCGGGGTGGCTGAACTCTTAGACCACGAAAAGATTTTAAAGATTAAAACGGAAAACATAGAAGCCAACCCCATGCAGCCGCGAGGCCGGATTGACCATGGCGCGCTGGAGGATCTGATCAACTCCATAAAAGAGCACGGCATCCTGCAGCCTTTGATCGTCAGCCGGCAAGGCGAGGGTTATATTTTAATTGCCGGAGAACGCCGTTTAAGATCGGCCAAGATATTGGGCTTAAAAACCGTGCCGGCCATTGTCAGGGATACAAGCCGCCAGGAAAAGCTGGAGATCGCCCTGGTGGAAAACTTGCAGCGCAAGAATTTGAACGCCATTGAAGAGGCGATGGCCTACAAAAAACTGGTGGATGAATTTAATTTGAACCAGGAGCAGGTCGCCAAAAGAGTGGGCAAGAGCCGGGAGACGGTCGCCAATACCTTAAGGCTTCTCTCTTTGCCTCTTGAAATACAAAAATCTATTTTGGAAGAAAAGATCAGTGAGGGCCATGCCAAAGCGATCTTGTCCCTGTCTTCGGAAAAACAGCAGCTTAAACTTTTAAATACCATATTAAAAAGTAATTTATCCGTCCGGAAAACCGAAGGCTACAGCCGCCAGATAAAAAGATCCCGTTTTTCCGCCACCGAGCCTGATATTATCGAGAAAGAGGATTTATTACGGGAGAATCTGGGGACAAGAGTGAAGATCGATAAAAAGGGCGGCCGGGGAAAAATTACCATTGAATTTTACTCCGAAGCCGAGCTTAATCAAATCGTTAATAATATTATTAAATAAACAATATGCCCATTGTTAAAACCAACAGTATTAAAAACATGACGACGACTATTTACCAAAAAATAGTCAGAACCTGCCTTTATCTGGCGGTTTTCCTAATTCCTATATTCTTCTTGCCTATTACCTCGGAGTACCTTGAGTTCAGCAAGACGCTTCTTTTTTATCTGCTTACCCTGGTCGCCGCGGTTTTTTGGCTGCTTGATCTGGCTTTAAAAAAAGAAAAGAAAGCCTGGTTGTCTCCTTTGGGCCTGCCGGTTTTAATATTCGGCATTCTTTTTTTAATTGCCACTATATTTTCTTATCAGCTTGATTACAGTTTATTGGGCCTGCCCTCATATTACCATCACAGTCTTTTGTCGATTGTTTTGTTCATAATTTTCTTTTTTGTCGTTATCAATAATGTCGTCAATATTGCCCAAATTAAGAAAATTATCGGATTTTTTCTTGCTTCTCCGGGGATGGCGGCGATTTTCGGCTTTCTCCAGCTTTTTAAAGCTTATTTATTGCCTTGGGCCGGGACGAAGTCGGTTAATTTTAACCTTATTTCCAATTCCATCAACGGTTTTTCAGTTTATCTGGCGCTTATTTTCCTGACCAGTTTTATCTTCTTGCTTTTAACCCAGGAAAAATGGCTTAAAATCGTATTATCTGTTTATTCCGCGGCGGTCCTTGTTCTTATTTTATTGATGGATATTCAGGCCGGTTTGTCCGCTTTGATCGTGGGCGGCGCTTTCTTGCTTTTTTTCCTGACCGTAAAAGCGCGGGATATTTCGCCGAAATGGACGGTTATAATCGCTTTGGTTCTGGCTCTGGCCGTTATTTTTTCTTTTATTGATGTCAGCGGTTGGCATGATTTTGGCCTGCAGAAAGATGTTGTCCTTGACCAAGGCACTTCTTTAGAAATTACCAAGGAAAATATATCCAAGAATTTTCTTTTTGGTTCGGGACCGAGCACTTTTTATTACGGTTTAGTGCGGTTCCGGCCGGTGAGTTTCAATAATACGGCTTACTGGAACTTCAGCTTTATAAAGGCATCAAATGAATGGGGGCAAGTATTGAATACGGCAGGAGTGTTGGGTTTCATAGGTTTCACCGGACTATTCATTTATTTTCTAATCCGTCTATTGCGTGATTTTTACCGGAAAAAATTAAACGGTTCGGAAGGTTTCTTCTATTTGTTGTTCATCAGCATAACCGCTCTGATTTTCTTTTCCGGCATTTTTACCACTTATTCTTTTGTCCTGATGTTTTTTCTGATATTGTTTCTGGCTTTAGGCACGGTTCTTCTGCGGACACCGGCGCGAAAAGAAAAACCGGTCAAGACCGGACAAACAAACGTTTTTTCTTCCTTAGGTCTGTCTTTGGTGATCATTTTTGCCATCGTTATTTTGTATTTTTCCGGCCGGATGTTATTGGCGGATTACTATTATAATAAAGCGACGGAATTGGTTAATAAAAATGCGGACCTTGCCCAAGTGGAAGATAATTTAAAAAAAGCCGTTGACCTTTTTGGCCGTAATGTTAATTATAATTTCAGCCTGGCCCAGAATTTTCTGGTGCGGGCGCAATTGGCCTCTCAAGGATCACAGCCGGATAGTAATTTGATCCAAAGCCAAGTGAGCCAAGCGGTTTTTTACGGCCAGAAAGGCCTGGATTTGGCTAAAAAAGATCCGGCGGCCTATTTGGCCATGGCCGGAATTTATCAATATTTAAGCCTAATCAGCCAGGAAGATATCGGCCAGTTAATCGTTGATAATTATCAAAAGGCCGTTGAATTGGATGAGAATAATCCGCAAATTTATTATCAGCTGGGTAATTATTACGCGACAGCCGGGCTTAGCTACTTGAATACTCTGTCTTCGGCCAAGGAGGAAGACAAAGAGGGAATAACAGCCCAGGCCCAAGATCTGCTGGATTCCGCTTTAAGCAATTTTGAAAAAGCGATGTCTTTAAAACAGAATTACGCCTTGGCGGAAGCCTCCTGGGCCTTAACTTATGAAATAAAAGGGGATACCGACCGAGCAATCGCGGAAATGAGCAAATTAACGGAAAAATATCCTTCGGATTTCAGCCTTTTTTACGAACTGGGACGGATGTACCTGAATCAAGAGAATTATGATCTGGCTTTGGTAAATTTTCAAAAAGTGTTGGCCTTATACCCGAATTATTCCAACGCCCACTGGCAGCTTTCAGCGATATATGAAAAACAGGGAAAGAAGGATTTGGCGATAAAAGAGATGGAAACGGTTTTGGAGCTTAATCCTGGCAATGATTCAGTGCAAGCGAGATTGGATGAGTTGAAGAAGTGAAATATTGAATAGTCGGTAATAAAAAGTTAATATTGAATTATTGATTTTTATGAAAAAGGCTATTATAGTCATTAATATTTTTATAACCATAAGTACGCTTTTGGTACTTTATAATATATATTATTTTCATGAACATCGTCTTGGTAATTATTTATATTCATTTTTTCATTTTAAGGTAGAAGAAAGTAATTTACCCAATTTATTTTTTGACGTCGGTTATTATTGGTATAGCGGTGGATTAGGAGGAAGTGAAATCAAAATTAGTAATTCGGAAGCTTTTGATCAGGGTAAAAAATATTATAATAGAAAATATTATCCCAGCGAGAAAAAACTTAATTTCACAGGATGGCAATTGCCCAGATCAATTTTTTCAGTCCAGCCATGGATTATTTCCGGGACCGATCCCGATACTAACGAGTATATTATGGTTAAGGGTAATATTCATTATTCTTTTAACGGAATATTGTTTAAGCTATTATGGCTGTTCATTATAATTGATTTTTTGGCTGTCCTATCTAAGATAATTTATTGGCAATATAAAAAGAAAAAGGATTTTGCCTCGGGAAAAGAAATCGAAGAGCTGACTATAAAAAAAGAGTCGAAAATCTTAACCTACAGTCCGATGGCTATTTTTAGCCCGGTTTTTATTATCTTTATATTGTTATTTGCCCATTTTGGCTCAGAATATGAATTTTATACCTTCTATTGGTTAAAACTTATTATGCCTATTTTTAATCTATTAGGTATTGTGTTCAGTATTATGGGATTTATGGAGTGCGTGAGAAAAAAAATAAAGGGGCTTTGGCTGGCGGTCATTGGTATTATTTTAGGGGGGATTGGCATATGGGTGCATTTAATAATATTATTAAAGGGCCTTAATTTATAAAATGAACAGGTAAAGGCGAATCTGGAAGAGTTGAAGAAGTAGGTTGTTGAGCGATTAAGATATTGAGATGTTAAGATGTTTCCGCCCGCCTTCGGCCGTGCCCTCGGCCCTGAGTGCTCGGGCCCGAAGGGAGCTCAGGCCGAATGGAGGCGGACTCGCGCTCCGTCGCCAAAGCTATGGAGCGTCGGCGACCCTGGGCGGGGAGTTGTTGAGAAGTTATTTATCTCAAGTAAAAAAGAGCTGCAATTAAGCAGGCTTTTTTTGTAAGATTTTTCCTTGACTTTTTGGCTAAAATATGATAAAATATAGAAGAAAATAGCTAATTTTAGATATATATTTAACAATCTGTCAAGTCAAAAAATTTATGGGAAAATTAACAGACACCGAAACAGACGTTAAGCTTTCTGTTCCGGTTTCGCAAAAAATTTCTCTTGGCATTATGATGATGGGCGCTTTATCGGCGCTCTTTGCTATTACTCTTGGTTTGTACGAGATACCCAGAGAAAAAACGCCTAAAGTAACATACCCTGTTTCTTTTAAACCCTTGCTGTTAAGTGATGGCGCTCCTAGCACGACCATGAATCAAGATTCAGGCATAGCGGTATTTAAATTTTAAGGGATAACGTCGTCATGGCCACCTATAATTACGATGATCAATCAACTTTTGTCGTGAACGAAAATTTAAATACAGGAAATGTGAATCAGGGCGGAGCGACACTTTATTCCATAGAGGATCCATCATTCCAACCGGGAGATGACCCAATTAATCCGTCAAGTAAAGCTCCGTTGCAGGTGAAAATAAGTCAAAGCGCAAAAGACACCGCGGCCATTCCCGCCATGACCTTTAGTTTGGCAACGAACATCGGCAACAAGACGCTTTGTCTGCCGTCTAATACGCTGAATAAGAACGCGGTCGTGAGTTATTATTATGATGTGGATGGCACGCCATACTATAACAGCGTCTTGACGCAGAAAGCGATGACGGGTAAATGTACCGTCAATACCCAGGCTTATGCGCCCACTAATATTTCCGCGGTCACAATTAATCCTGAATATCCGCCGGAGGTGCCGAATGGTTTCCAAATGTATTTTGTCCGTTATGACCAAACCATGATGGCTTATGCCAATAAAACTTTTGTCCCGTTTGAGTCAAATATAATCGCTGGCGGCAAGTCTCCCTTGGCGATAAGCACTGGCTATTATGACGCGGAAAAAGCCGAGATTACCGTGCCTGCTCGCATCCTGCTCATGGAGACTGATCTTGGATTTTTGAATGTATGCCTGCCGGAACAGACTATAACTGGAACTTGGGCAGATGTTGATAATCGTTATTTTGGCAAGGGGGCGACTTATTACATTGACAAGAACGGCACGCCTTACACCGATGCGTTGCTGACCAAGATGGCGACCACTAAAGCCTGTGACCAGCTTCTAGCAAATGCGCTTACCCCGAGGCATATAGAAAACGCAGTAGTAAACAAAATACTTGAGGGTATTGCTGAGCCTAATCTCGTGTTTTCTCGAAATGCTACATGGCTTGGTAATATTTATTTACCCACAGGCAATTTTGACAATCAAGCCCCTCAACCAATTGATGTCACAAACGCTAATACTCCTCTTAATGTGATTCTCTCACATGTAAATGTGACTGAACAGGTATTCCCAGAACTGATAGTTAATATAACTTACACAGATTTAAATGAAACCTCACAATCTTTAACGCTCTGCGTGCCAGCAACGACAATCCCAGGCTGGGAATACAGTAATTCAAACAACACATCATACTTCTACGATACTAACGGCACTCCTTATGCGGATGCGTTGCTGGAAAATGAAGTGGCTTGCGGGTCTTGCAGTGACGGCATCCTTGCCGGCGAATGCAATGCCAGTAATCAATATTGTGATCCTGGAACCATGACCCTAATAAATAATTGTGTTTATTGCGGCTACACTTGTCCATCATCAGTACCATATTGCAATACGGTCAATGGCATATGTGAGGCTAAATGCAGCGACGGGACAGCAGCCGGTTCTTGTTCAGGGACACAATACTGCGATCCGGTTACCTTTACTCTAAAAAACGTGTGCGATAAATGCGGCTATGAATGCGAGCCGGGCACGGGCAGCAAAGATATTCCAGTCATTGCTGAATAAAATTAAAATACAGTAAATATAGTCATCCCGCCAAAATTTTCTTTAGAAAGCTTCAGCAGATTAAAAACAAAAATAGCAAAAAGGCCTGTGGTTATAAAAGCAGGCTTTTTTGAATTTCTAATTTCTAATGACTAATGTCTAATTAATTTCTAATCCCAAAATGTCTAATGTTTATTTTCTGTTGAACGGACAATGGCATTAAAAATCAAATTTAATTCTTTTGCTTCTTTGCCTAATTTTTCCGCCTCTTCTGCAAGTTGCGGGCAGGCGGTTATCATTACTTTTAACCAGTATTTTGTTTCTCGCGCTTCTTTTTTGCAGATGCCGATTTTATGTTTGAAATCTTTTCTTGATTCGGCATTATCTGCTTCGCAATAATTAGCGCCGATGCTCGTGCCGGCGGCCACTAACTGGGGCGTGATGGATTTTGTGACGGAATTAAAGGGTATTTTATGGGCAAATTTTATTATTTCCTCGGCGAACTTAGTCGTTCTTTCCTCTAAATCGTATTTTCTCTCAGGCATTCGGTCATTAGACATTTTTACATTCATTAGGAATTAGACATTAGACATTTGTCATTTAGCCTCGATTTCTCTTTCAAACTGGCACTCTTTGCTTGAACATTTCTCGTGGTTCTCTTTGGAAAAGACCAGCAGGCTTTCGCATTCCGGGCATTTGTTGCCCGAAGGCTTGTTCCAGAGGGCGAATTTGCAGTCAGGGTATTTATTGCAGGAATAGAATATTTTTCCCAAGCGGCTTCTCCGCTGGACAATCTCACCTTGATTACATTGCGGACAGGTAATACCGGTGCTGATCTGAATATTCTTTATGTTTTTGCATTCTGGATAACGCGAGCAGGAAAGAAAAGGCCCGAACCGGCCGTTTTTCCGAACCATCAGTGCCCCGCATTTATCGCATTTCTGGTCGGTTTTTTCCGGTAATTCCCGCATCTTTATTGTCCCGTCTTCATTCAATCGTTTGGTATTGCGGCAGGCGGGGAAGCCGGAGCAGGCCAAGAATTTTCCGAAACGGCCTTCTTTTTCCCGCATTTCCTGGCCGCATTTTTCGCATATAATATCCATTCCGTTATTATTATTTTTTTAGTTTATGGGGATTATGATTGGGGCAGGTCTTGTCCGAGCAGCGTTCAGGAATGGTTTTTGTCCCTTCCACCATCAGCGCGCCGCAAATCCCGTTTTCCCGCTTGTAATCGCAGGTCCGGCCGGTCGGTTTGGCATTTAGGGCATATTTGCATTTCGGATAATTGGAGCAGCTGTAAAAAATTCCGAAGCGGCCGCGTCTTTCCACCATTTCTCCTTTTTGGCAGACCGGGCAGGCAACTCCTGAGGAATTATTATGGTTATTTTCACTCTTTTTTATATATTTGCATTTGGGGTAATTTGAGCAGGCGATAAATTTGCCGAAGCGACCTTCTTTTTCCACCAGCTTGCCGTCTTTGCACTCCGGGCATTTTTCCCCGGTCTCTACCGGGCCGGCCAGCTCAAGGCCGTCGATTGTTCTGGCGCCGGAACAATCAGGAAATTTAGCGCAGCTTAAGAATTTACCGGTGCGTCCCAGCTTGATAACCATTTTTCCGTCGCAGGTCGGGCACTTGATATTTTCCGGGGCCTCGCCTAAAGTAGTTATTTTTTCGATTTTTTCCTTGGCTTTGATGTCTTCTGAAAATGGCTTATAAAAATCCTCCAACGTCTTTTTGTATTCCCGCTGGCCATTGGCGATTTCATCCAATTCGTCTTCCATTTCCGCGGTAAAAGAATCGCTGATATATTTAGCGAAATATTTTTCCAAAAAATCGCTGACCACTTCGCCGGTGTCGGTCGGCTTTAAGGCCTTATTTTCAACAACCACGTAGCCGCGGGCCAAAATGGTATTGATGATAGTGGCGTAGGTTGAAGGCCGGCCGATATCGCGCTTTTCCAGTTCTTTGACCAAACCCGCTTCGGAATACCGGGGCGGAGGCAGAGTTTCTTTTTGTAAAGAATCAATTTTTTCCAAATCCAGCAGATCGCCGTTATTTACTTTTGGCAGGTCAATTTCGTTGTTTCTGGCGGTCGGGTCCGCTAACAGCCAGCCAGGATTTAAGATATGAGTGCCGTTTACGAAAAAATCCGGGATTCCAGCTTCTTTAATATTGGCGGTAATTTTAGTTTTTAAGAGTGTTGCCTCTGTCATTTGAGAAGCCAGGGTCCGCTGCCGGATAAGATTATAGAGTTTTTCCTGGTCGCCTTTGCTCGCGGCTAATTTTAGGGTAAAGTCCGTCGGCCGGATAGCTTCATGGGCCTCCTGGGCGTTCTTACTCCGGGATTTATAATGTTTTTCCTGGAAAAATTCCGGGCCGAATTCCGCTGTGATCACTTCTTTCATGTGGCTAATCGCTTCCAAGCTTAAATTCGTGCTGTCGGTGCGCATATAAGTGATGAGGCCGGCTTCATATAATCTCTGGGCCAGTCTCATGGTGCGCGAAGGAGTAAAGCCGAAGCGGGAGCTGGCGGTCTGCTGCAAAGTAGAGGTGATAAAGGGAGGGCGGGGAGTTCTTTTAACCGTGCTTTCTTTAACCTCGGTGATCAGCCAATCGCCGGTTTGACCCTTTTTTAAAATATGATCAACTATTTTTTTATCCCGCGGTTCTTCCCCGCAGGTTAAAGTCAGGATATCGCCTTTTTTTGTTTTCAAAGAAGCGCTGATCACCCAGAAGGTTTCCGGCTTGAATTTTCTTATCTCTCTTTCTCTTTCCATGATTATTCTTAAAGCCGGAGACTGGACCCGACCGGCGGAAAGGCCATAGCGCACTTTTTTCCAGATCAGGCCGCTTAAATCATAACCAACGATCCGGTCCAAAACTCTTCGGGCTTCCTGGGCGACCTTTAGATTCAGGTCAATTTTCCGGGGGTGGTTTATCGCTTCTTGGATGGCTGACTTGGTTATTTCATGAAAGACCACTCTTTTGGTTTTTCCCTCGTCAAGACCTAATATCTCGGCGATGTGCCAGGAAATAGCTTCGCCTTCGCGGTCAGGATCGGTGGCCAGCAATATTTCGCTTGAACTTTTGGAAAGTTTGAGCAGGGAAGCGACAATCTCCTTTTTATCGGGTGAGATCTCGTAATGGGGGATAAAGCCGCCTTTTATATCGATGGCTTTTTTATTTGATTTGGGCAGGTCGCGCAGATGCCCATAAGAAGAGACAATATTAAAATCGTCCCCCAAAAACCGGGAGATCGTTTTCGCTTTGGTCGGCGATTCGACAATGACTAAGTTTTTATTTTTGGACATTTATTTTTATCTGCCTAAGATATAATGCATGCCGCCGATGTTTTTCACTTTCCCTTTCATTTCCATCAGCGTCAGGCAGGAATTTATGATACTAGGTTTTAGTTTACTACCTTCAATTATTTTGTCAATATGCACCGCTTCCCGGCTTAAAATTTTTATAATTATTTCTTCTTCGGCCGTGTCCGGAGAAATATTTTGATTTTCCTGAAATTCCGGCGCTCTTTCCAGGTTTAAAGCGTCCAGGATATCGGCGGAGGAAGTGACCAGCCGGGCCCCCATTTTAATGAGATTGTTCGGGCCCAGGGAGTTTTCCGAAAAAATCGAGCCCGGCAGACAGAATACTTCCCGGTTCTGCTCCAGGGCAGAGCGGGCGGTGATCAGGGCGCCGGATCTTTCCGGGGCTTCTATTATCAGTGTGCCCAGGCAAAGCCCGGAAATTATCCGGTTTCTTTGGGGAAAATGAGCTTTTAAAGGGGGAGCCCCAAGGGGGTATTCAGAGAGAAGGAGGCCGTTGTTATCCAGGATTTTTTGCGCCAGTCTGGAGTTGGAACAGGGATGGATTTGATTGACGCCGGAGCCTAATACGGCGATGGTGCGGCCGTGGCTTTCCAAAGTCGCCTGGGCCGCCAGCGCGTCTATCCCCAATGCCAAGCCGGAAACAATAGTAATATTATTGGCGGCCAGAGGCCTTACTATTTCAAATGTCGCGAGCCGGCCGTATGAAGAGGGTTTGCGCGTGCCGACCACAGCGAAAAGAAATTCCGAAGGTTTTATAAATTTGCCCTGCCAGTATAAAACTCCCGGCGGATCGTAGATTTCCTTTAAAAGCGCGGGATATTCTTTTTCTTTGATCGTGGTGACACTGACTTTCTCTTTTTCCAGTTTTTGCCATTCCTTTTCCGGATCAACTTCTTTTTTCTTTTGGAGGATTTCATAAATGACTTTTTCTTCCAGGCCGGCTCGCAAAAAATCAATAAACTCCGCTTCGTAAGCTTGTTTAAGGTTTTCGAAATGGGAGTATATTTTTTTAAACCGTCTCGGGCCGATACTCGGGATAAGCGAGAAAAAAACCCCGTAAATTTTTTCATTTTCCGACATATAAAAAAGTAGCCTTTTTAAGCCACTTTTTTCGTCCGCCAATATTACCCAAATATCTTAACATAATCCATTAATTTTGACAACCAATGGCGGCCTAATTTAGCCTTGTCAATTTTTATCTGTTCATCCGTAAAATCCCAGGCCGGCTCCCGGTCGATCAGTTTCTTTATCTTTTCCGGAAACAATTTTTCATAAAAATTGACCACCACTTTTTCTTTTTGGATCCCTTCTATATTTATTTTGACCCCAGTGATGTTTGAAACATGGGATTTTTGGCCGATGATCTTCAGTTTTAGCAGGGCGAAAAGATTTTCCAAGCTTGCGGGCAGGGGGCCGTATTTTTTCTGGAAACTTAAGCGGTAACTTTCCAGCTCCCGGGGGTCAAAAATACTGGCCAGCTCCTGGTAGATTTTCAGGCGCTTGGCTTCCTGCGGGATTAATTCTTTAGGCAGGCCGATGCTTAAAGGCAGATCAATTTGAATGTCTCTTAAGGGTTTAGTCGGCCGGCCGGTTTTTACTTCTTCAATGGCCTGATTTAAAAGCCTTAAATACAGGTTTAAGCCGATGGCTCTGATATGGCCGGATTGTTTATGGCCTAAAATATTGCCCGAACCTCTTATTTCCAGATCACGCAAGGCCAGTTCAAAACCGCCTCCGAGCTCTTTAACTTCCAACAGGGCTTTAAGTCTTTGGCGGGCGGTGGCTTTCATTTTTTTTGATTCATAGAGAAAATAAGCAAAGGCCTTTTTATAGGAACGTCCGATGCGGCCTCGCAGCTGATAAAGATCGGCCAGGCCGAAATTAGTCGCTTTTTCCACGATCAGCGTATTGGCATTAGGCAAATCAAGGCCGTTTTCTATAATAGTGGAGCAAACAAGCAAATTGGTTTCCTGGTTGTCAAAACGCCTCATTTCTTCCATCAGGTCTTTTTCGCTGAGCCGGCCGTGAGCCACCCCGATTTTGGCTTTCGGAATTAATTTTTGCAAAGCGCTGGCTTTCAAGTTTATTGTTTCCACCTGGTTATGCAGGTAATAAACCTGACCCTGGCGCTTAAATTCTTCTTCTGCCACTTTTTTAATCAAGGATTCATCATAAGGAGTGATATTGGTTTCCACTGCTTGCCGGCCTTCCGGCGGGGTGATGATCAGGGAAATATCACGCAAGCTGGCCAAGGAGAAATTGAGAGTCCGGGGGATGGGGGTGGCGGATAAAGTCAGGACATGGGCCTCCTGCCGCAGATTTTTCAATTTTTCCTTGTCTTTAACTCCGAATCTTTGCTCTTCATCGATTATTATGAGTCCGAGGTCTTTGAATTTGACGTCCGGGGAAAGCAAACGGTGGGTGCCGATAACTATATTAAAAGCGCCGGTTTTTAATTGGAAGAGAATTTCTTTTTGAAGCTTAGGGGGGTCGACCCGGCTTAAAAGAGCCACTTTTACTCCGACCTTATCAAGCCGGTTTTTAAAGGTATCGTAATGCTGCTGGGTTAAAATCGTGGTCGGGGAAAGAAGAACCACTTGCTTTTTATTTAAGATGGCCCGATAGGCCGCCCGCATGGCGACTTCAGTCTTTCCAAAACCCACGTCCCCGCAGATAAGCCGGTCCATCGGTTTATTTTGGCTTAAGTCTTCAAGCACTTCGGCGATCGCTTTTTTTTGATCCGGAGTTTCTGTGTATCTAAATGTTTCAGCCAGGGCGTTCTCTTCCGCCTCGTAGGCTTTTAAAGGCAGGGCACAGGCTGCTTCCCGGCTGGCATAAAGTTTAAGGAGTTCTTTGGCCGTATTTTCCGCGGATTCCTGGACTTTGCGGGTGATCTGAAGCCAGCTGGCGCCGGAAAGCCGGTGAAGCTTGGGTTGCGATTCGCCGATATATTTGCCGAGTTTTTCCGCGTATTCAATCGGCACGAAAAGCTTGTCGTTTTCCGCGTATTCCAGGCAGAAATATTCTTTTTCCAAGGAGTCGACTTTTTGGTAAATAATGCCCTTAAAAAGAGCGATGCCATGGTCCATATGGACGACAAGGTCGCCGGGCTTCAACTCGTAGATAAGAGAAAAGTTAATCTTTTTTTGGCTGTTTGTTTCTTCTTGATCTAAGTCCCCGAAAATTTCATAATCAGTCAGAAAAAATATTTTTTCTCCGGCCGAAGAAAAAGCGCGGATTTTATCGCTCGGCAGGGGCAAAAGCTGGTAATTATTTTTTATTTTATATTCCGCCAATAATTGGCGAAGCGATTTTTCCTTGTTAGTGGCGATCAATATTTTATAATTTTCTTTCTGAAAATTTCTAATTTCTGCGGCCAGCCTTTTAAAATCTCTGAAGAAGAAGGAGCCTGGCTTGAAATCTAAAATATTGGTTTTTTTCGTCTTAAGGCTCTGGAAGATGATCCGGGTAAAATTACTTATTTTTTTATTGATTTCTGGCCAGCGAGGCACAAATTCTTCAAAAAATTCTGGATCAGAGTAGGCAAAGGTGGGGCGGCGGTTAATATAATCAAAGATGGATGACTTCGGCGTCAAAAAATTCAGGCGGTGGGGGGAAATTTGTATTTCTTTAAGGCTTTGGTGCGATTTTTTGCTGTTGACGTCGAAAATTTTCAAGGTTTCGATTTGATTGCCGGAAAACTCGATTTTTACCGGCTGGTCGGTATTAATGGGAAAAACTTCTACTATTCCGCCGTGCCGGGCGAAGAGACCGGGGGCGGTGGCGAATTGGCTGAATTCATAGCCGATATTGATCAGCCATTGGCTTAAGCGGGCCGGATTAAGAGTGAGACCATTTTTTAGCTTTAAGGTGCTGTTTTCAAAATCTTGGCTTGAGGGCAGCATTTTTAGGAGGTCTTCCGGGGCGCATAAAATGATCAGAGAATTATTGGTCAGAAGCGAGGCCAAGAGCCGGCCGGAAATTTCGGCCAAATCAAATACCGGAATTTTCGTCTTCATGAATTTTTGCCAGAAATCAAAATTATCCCTGCTTTTTTCTTTTTCTTTGGCCTCTTTAACGCACCAAAAAATTACCTCTTTAGTTTCTGCTATTGAGTAATGGCGGAGAATATAATAAATTTTAGCGGATGTATTAGTCAGGCCGGAAAATTCAAAATTTACGGGTAATTTGTTTTCCTTCCCAAAGAATTTTTCCAGCCCTATTTTTTTGTTATTATCCATGAAGGATATTTTTGCTGTAGTTAGCGATTTTTTACTAATTAATAAGGCACACTCTTGACAGCGAAGTCAGGTTGTGCTAAGATATTCAATCACTCATTAACAAGCTATTAGATAAATCATATAACTTTCCGGCAGGCTTCTACTTACAAGCGGCGTCAAGCGGTCAACCCTCCTATACCGTTTGTAACACCAAAGCTAAGGTTTTGTTCCTTAATGGGATGGGATCTTACGCTTGTAAGTAGTAATTTGAAGGAAAGTTTTTTATTTGATTATTTTTTTCAATTTTTCCAGTCCTTCCTGGATGGCGGTATTGATTTTTGCCTTTTCGGTCGGGGAAAAGTTTTGCAGGACGTAAACTTCCGCCGGCAGATTTTTTTCCCGGTTAGAGCCCAGGCCGATCTTGAGGCGGTTAAAACGCTCGGTCTTCAAGTGTTTGATGAGTGAGGCGATGCCTTGGTGCCCGCCGGCGGAACCTTTAGTTCTTATTCGGATCTTGGCTAAAGGCAGGTCAATATCGTCATAAATAACCCAGATATCCTCGGGTTTTATTTTATAATAACTTGAGAATTTGGCGGCGGAAAGGCCGGATTCATTCATAAAAGTCTGGGGCTTGGCCAAAATGACCTTTTGGCCGTTGATTTGCCCTATGGCTTTTTGGGCAAGAGTGCGCTTGCAATTAATAAAAACCACTCCCAAGCCTAAAGCGAGGGCGTCTAGGGCCATAAAGCCTAAATTATGGCGGTTTTTGGCGTATTGTTGGCCGGGATTACCCAGACCGATGATCAGCTTCATAAAAGGCAAAAATCGCCGGGCGAGAAAGGCGGAAGGGCGGTTATATATAATAAAAACGTATTAACGGTAGGAAAGCGCCTGATTCGGCAAAGCGTTAGCTCCTAATATAATCATTATATCAAAGTCATTATCGGAATTCAAGTTTTTATTGATATTTTCCAGTTGGTCAATGGCGTTGATATTTATTTCTTCGTATGGAGCCGTTTCTTCAAAAATCACCGGTAAGTTTGTGACGACTTCGGCCTGTAATTTCTCTTTGAGCGCCTTAATCGTGTAGGGAAATTGGCCGTTGGCATTGTCGTAGATAATAGTTTTTTTAAGGTCTTTCTGGCCGTAATTTTCCACTTTAATAACATTATAATTTAGAGCCGCCAGCTCTTTTGATTCAGCCGCGGCCAGGCCGGGAGTATTGGTGCCGTTCTTGATCACGATCTTTGCTTTTTCTTTTTCTACTTCATTTTGATTGAAGATATTTTTTACGTAGCCTTGCACTTCGGAAAAATCGCCGGTTTTGGGCACGAGCAAATAAGCGCCGTTCTCCCCGGTTATATTTTCCAGCAGGCCGTTTTCGGAATTATCGAGAACATAGTTGATGATATTATTTTGGTCAATGTTACCGGCGAGAGTGTAAAGACGCAGCATTTCCCAGACCTCCATGTTGGTTTTGGTGTGGCTGCCTAAGGTATTGATAATTTCTGAGATTTTACTCGGGTTAATTAAAGTGGAGAAAGAAGTGATCTTGTCTTTAAGGGCCAGGAGGACTTTTTGCTGTCTTTTTGCCCGGGCGAAATCCGAACCCTCGCCGTTATTGCCGTGGCGGGAACGCACGTATTCTAAAGCGGTGGTGCCGTCCATCAGTTGTTCGCCCGCTTTGAAGCTTACTGTTTGATAGCCGTAGTCATCGGTCGGATAGGTCGAGTCACTGAAGCTTTTTTCCACGTTGATTCTTACTCCGCCTAAGCCGTCAATCGCTTGCTCAAACCCGGAAAAATCCACCCGGCCGTAATACTGGATATCAAGCCCGGTGACCTCACCGACTGTTTTTGCCATTAAGGCTTCACCGCCGCCGGGGTACTCCATCTCTTGGCCGAAAAAAAGGCCGTTATTTATTTTTCGGCTGTAATAAGGCGCCGGAAAATCGACGGCTAAATCGCGGGGGATGGAAAGGAGGGCGACCTGATCGGTTGAGGGTTTAAAACTGACCAAGATAATCGTGTCGGTAAGCAAGGCTCCCTCATGGCCGGCGCCGCCGATGCCCAATAGTAATATGTTTATCCGGTCATTTTCTTCTCCTCCCAATGTTTCGTCGGCTTTTGTAAAAAGGTGGGTCAGCTGGGAAAGGAGAGAAACTTTCGTGTTGGTGCCTTGGCCGGTCTGAATATTCAAGGAAGAGAGAAATTTAATGGAAAGGCCAAGGCCGATTACCAGGATGGTTATTAACAGAAAACCCAAAATTTTTCCCCAGTAAGCGAGCGCCGGGTGCTTGGATCTATTTTTTATTTTGTCGGGTAGTAAGTCCGGAGCGATATTTATATTTTCTGCGTCATTCATAATCGGTTTTTGATTAACTCTATTATAAGATAACCGGCGATATTAGTCAATTTAATCGCTAATTTACCTCATAAATATATATTATTTCATTTAAATAATATATTGACAGTCAGGCAATAACATGATATTTTTTATATGCTAATAATGGTTTTTTTATTTGTTAAGATAAGTCGATTTTTACGCTAATATAAGTACAATTTATAATGAAGCTTGTTTTTAAATGAATATTGATTGGGAAAAGCTTCCCAAACTCATTAGTTTAGCTGAAGTTTCAGAGATTTTTCATATTCATCCAAATACCTTAAGAAATTGGGATGAAGAGGGCAAGTTTAAGGCCGTTAGAATCGGGCCACGACAGGATCGTCGTTATGAAAAAGAAAAGGTAATCGCCTTATACCAGGCGTACAGCCAGGAGCGGAAAGCGGTCAAAAAAAGGACAATATTTTTTAAATGGGGTTTTTCTCTCCCTCTCATTTTTTTGGTATTAGCGGGCGGGCTGATAAGTTATTTTCTATTAAGAAACAGGCCTGAAGAGAACAAGGCTGTTACTGAAGTGGCGGTTCAATCTTTAATTGAAGAAAAAGGACAAGTTGAAGGTTTAAAGTTTGAAAATAAAGGCGTCAATATAGAAACGGATGAAAGTCCGGCGGTAAATAATAAAATTATCGAATCTAGCACTGCCCAGGCCCAGAATATAGAATTTCAAAACATAAATATCAATGTCCCGGCCGTAACAAATTCTAGCCGTCAAGGTCAAGTGGCCGGGGTGAGCGAAGAAGGGGAAAAGCAAATTTTGGGTGGAGACAGTAACAAGGAAAACAAGACAGTCGAAGATTTAAAGGAAAAATTAAAGATACCTTCTACCTATAAGGGTTCGTCAATCGGATACTTTTTTGCCATTGTAAGCTTGTTTTTTGGCGGATTATTTTTCCTCTACTCGCTTAAATATTATTTTACCGTGGCCGTTGTTTTAGGTTTTTCCCGCAACGGCAACGGCAATGGTAACGGAAATGGTAACGGTAACGGGAACGGCCACGGTATAAACGGAAATGGTAACGGCCACGGTGTAAACGGCAATGGCAATGGCGGACTACGAGGATTTTTAAGTAACGGGTTTAAAAACGGCAACGGCAACGGTAATGCCGATAAAAATGGGAACGGTAACGGTAATTTAGCCCGCGGTTTTCGCAATGGCTATCATAATGAGATAAACGGCAAATATAACGGCAACGGCAATGGTAAAGGTAAGGCGGATTTTTTCTACCGTTTATTTTTTGGCAACGGTAATGGGAATGGCAATGGTAACGGCAACGGTAATGGAAACGGTAATGGAAATGGCAGCAGCAATGGTTACAAAAATGGCAATAATATTAATGGTAATAATAATGATCAGAGTTATTTAAGCCAGAATATTTCTCGCTTAGGCAGTTTTTTTGCCCGGCGGAACCAAGAAAATGGTCAGAAAAATGATTACGCCAATGGCCAGGGTAATGCAAAAAATGGTACTCGCGGAGCGGGAATGTGGTGGGCTTTGGACGAAATACCCCTAGGAAAACAGCAGTTTATTTCCGTTCATCTGCCTTTTTATAACGAAAAAAAGGTGGTCAACCGGATTTTAACCGCCTGCACTTCTTTTGAATATAAAAATTTTGAAGTGATCGTTGTGGATGATTCCACTGATGAAACCGTTGAAATTTTGGAAAAATGGAAAAAGCATCCGAAAGTAAAAGTCATCCACCGGCAGACCCGGGCTGGTTTCAAGGGCGCCGCTTTGCAGCAGGCTTTAAAAGTAATGGATCCGCGGACCGAGTTTATCTCAATTTTTGACGCTGATTTCGTGCCTTACCCCGATACTTTAACCCAGTTCGTTAAATATTTTCATCTTAATAATGATAACGTAAATGGCAAGGACCCCAATAGAGATTATACGAAGAGTAATTTGGCGGCGGTGCAAGGCTATCAGTGGCATGTTTTGAACAAGAACGAAAACTGGATTACTCGTTCCGTGAGAAGCGAATTCGCCGGTTCTTACGTGGTGGAGCGGCCCGGAACGGAAATTATCGGTTCGTTGAAAATGATCGCCGGCTCGGTCTACATGATCCGGGCGGATATCATGAAAAAGTACGGCTGGGGGACCTCTATCACCGAAGATTTTGAATTGACTTTGCGATTATATGCTGATGGCTACCGGGTGATGTATACCCCTTACGTTCAGGGGCCGAGCGAATGCGTCTCCACGCTTAAACGCTTGGTCCGGCAGAGAATGCGCTGGGCGGAAGGCCACACGCACAATATTCGCAAGTATATGAAAAAAATCTTGTTCTCGCCTTTCTTGAGAAAAAGGGAAAAACTGGAGTTTTTGTATCTGGCGCCCTATTATCTTCAAGCCTGCTTTTTTCTCATCGGGACTCTTTGCTGGTTTATCTCGGATTCGATCCTGCACGCGCAATTGCCTTTTTGGACCGCGCTTTGGGGCTGGTCATTGGTTTTTACCAATATGTTTGCCCTGCCTTTGGTAAACGCCGTCGGCCTGTTTTTGGAGGAGTCGGACAACCATGATTACAGCGGCCTTTTTTCTTTTGTTGTTTTATCGTATGTCCTTGTTCCTTTTCAGGCCTACGCTTCTTTAAAGGGTTTGCTGGAAAAAAAAGAAGAGACTTGGTTTCGGACGCCAAAATCCGGCCACATCACTGATACCTTTTTTCGGGCGAGATTCAGAAGATGGTTCGGCTCTTTGTTTCCAGGCTTGGCCAAGGCGAGCTTAGTGCCGAAGAATAAACCAGGAATACAGTATTTGAAACTGGCTACGGCCAACAACCAGTTTAATAATTTCAAGATTGCCAAAAAAAGCCGGGCCGCCAGGATAATAAAAAATTCATTCATTACATTTCTGGTGGTTTCTACCGCCTTGCTTGCTTATTTTTCCAATAAAGTCACGGAGTCTTCAGGCGAATATTCTTCTGAATTTAGAGAGGGCCAAAAAATCACCTTAAAATCCGTCAATAATGCGAATGATTTTATTTTTGACCATTCTTTCAGTACAGAAAAAGAAACGGCGGTAAGTTTTACCGGAGAGAAAAGCAAGGAGGTTGCTTTTTCGATCGATAACGCCGAAAAGATTGACAATCCGGTGATGATGATGCCGGGTTCCCCGCCTGTTCCTTCTGTTAAGAAAAAAGATAATCACCCGGCCGAAGTTAATCCTGAAGAGCCTGTCCCTCCGGATAAAATTTCCAAAACTCCTTTGACGCCTGAAAATTCAAAGGCGGATAGTCAGCCGAATGCGGAAGAGAAAGAAGCGGCTGAAGAACGAGAAGGCGCAAATAGCCCGATCATTACCAACAGCGCCTCGTTGCCGGAATACATTTTCCATCCGGAGCCAAGAGTAAGGGTCAAGCAGGATAATCAGGAAATTGAATTCAAAATTTTGGAAGCCGAAGGACTAGGTGAAATGGTAAACAACAGCACGGGCTTTAAGACCAATGCCCAAAGCTTTTATCCGGAAGTGTTTGAGGATGTGGATCTGCGCTATACCATGGTCTCCTGGGGGCTTTTGGAAGAATTTATCGTGAATAAGCCCAAAGAGGTATTGAGTATTTCCCAGGAACTAAATCTTTATGAGGTTGACTTAGTTGTTCCTCCGGCAGGCGGAGTTTACTTCATGGACAAAGAAACAAACAAAGAAAAGTTCCGGCTTGATGTGCCAAGGATGTACGAGCTGAACAACCAGGCAGAAGAAAGTGAAGGCCTTCGCTACCAGCTGGAGAAAATAAACAACAGCAAGTATGTGCTTAATATTGTCATTAACGAGGAAGGCAAACAGTGGCTCGCTGACCCGGCTCGCCAGTATCCCATAGCCATTGACCCTTCGGTGATAGTTTCCGGGACGATTACTATCGCTGACACTGAAGTGGGCTCAAACCAGAGGAAGTTAATTTATTCCGCTTCTTCTTCGGCTTGGTATGCCTTCCATAACGATAATGACTATATTTACTACCAAAAATGCCTAGCCGCTTCTTTGTGTGATGAGGCTACTGACTGGAGCGGGGACGTGCAGGTGAGCGCGGATGATTTATGCTCCAGTCCCTCGGCCTGGATTAATCCTACAGCCACGGGCAAGATATATATCAGTTACATCAGGGATACGGCTAGTTCGGCGGCCAGGGACAGGCTGTATTTTACCACGGTTGATACCGCTAATTCCGACACGATCGGCACCCGCTGCCGGACCGGCGATCTGGGCTCTATTGACCGGGGTTTTATGACGACTATCGCGGTGGTAAACAGCAAGGTTTATGTCGCGTACTCTGATATCGGCGGAGATGCTGAATACGGCGTTTATTATGTTTCTAGCGAATCCACTTGCGACAACGGCACCAACTGGAATAATATCACCGGCGGTGGCTTGACCAGCAATGACCGGCCGGTGCTGATGGACGGCTACTACACCAAAACCGGCCCGGTTACTTCTCCGGCCCTGCACATGATTTTCCAGGACGGAAATTTATCCCACAGCGTTTACGTGGATGATGGCTCGCCGGCCTGGGACGTTTCCAATACGACGATTATCGCCAATACCAGCACAGAGTATGCCCTGACCGGCGATGGGATTTCCGCGGGCAAGATGTACGCGGTCATTCAAAACAGCACCACCGGCGTTAATTTATATTCCTTTAATTCCGGCACGGTTAACCAAACCGCCTGGGTGGCGGAAACGGCCCCCTTTTCCGGACAAACCAATCTTTTAGGCGCGACGATATCTTATGATTTTGCCAACACTCTGTTGATGGTTGCCACTACCTACGATGCTTCGGAACAAGCGTATTTCAGGCTGTCTCCGGCCGGCAGTATTTCCTGGGAGGCGACGACCTATTCTTTCGGCTTTACCGCCGGTGATTTGAGCAGTATTTCTTCTCCCCAGCGGGTACCGTCCGGCAAGCTGGCGGTGGTTATCAGGCAGGGGACAAACTTTGAATTTGCTACTATCCCGGAGAAAGTGATCGCTCTGTTTTTGTTCGCTTTGATTCTGCCTTTAGGGGTGAGATGGTATTTAAAGAGAAGGAGAAAACCGGTGCCGGTGTATGCGAGCGATTATCACCAGGGAGCGTGGGGGATGTAATTTTATCGCCGGCTAGGAGTGCCGAACTTGTTCGGCAAAAACAAAGCAAGGCGCGAAACAAGTTTCGCACCAGCTGGCGAACAGGCAAAAACAAAGCAAGGCGCGGAACAAGTTTCGCTACACCAGCCGTCGAACAAAGAGCGCCGAACCTGTTCGGCAAAAACAAATAAAATATTATTATTATGAATTACAAAGTTCACAGGCCGCCGCATATATATTTAGATAAAACAATTTATATGCTCACGGCCTCAACATTGAACAGGGTAAAATTATTTGATAGTGATAATAAGAAGAATCTTTTAAGAAATATACTTTTTGAAGCTATAAAGAAATTCCAGTTTTTATTATATGCTTGGGTTATTCTTGATAATCATTACCATATACTTTTTCAGATTAAAAAAGGAAAAGATTTATCAAATTTTATAAAAAAAATTCACGGCCAAAGCGCAATTGAACTGAATAATTTAACTACCTCTAGGGGAAGGAGGGTTTGGTATCAATATTGGGATACATGTATTAGGGATGACGGGGATTATTGGAGAAGATTTAATTATATCCACCACAATCCCATAAAACACCGATATACAAATGAAATGGAAAATTATAAATTTTCCAGTTATCAGGCTTATCTTAAAAAATACGGCAAAGATTGGTTGGATGATTGTTTTCAGCGATATCCGATTATTGATTTTACATTTAAGAAAGACAATAATTTTTAAGTATAGCAAAGTAGAGTGATAATCACAGCGCGAAACAAGTTTCGCTACACCAGCCGAAAAACAGGCTAAATTTATGCCAAACCCAGTTTTACAAAACATAGAGCCTCAAAAAAAACAAAGCCCGGAAAAAAGGACTTTTGCCCTGCTTTTCTTGGTTTTGGCGATTATTCTTATGATTCTGCCTTTCTTTGTGACTATTAACGACATTCTGACCCGCATTGTAATGAAGGTAGAAGTATACCGGGTTATTCAGGAAAAAATAGTGCCCATGGAAGTAAGCATGGTCAGCGTGGTCACTAGTCTGTTTGGCCTTAAGTCCGGACTGATGGGCTCTTATCTGGCCCTTCAGAAAGGCGGGGAAACTTTCCTGGTGGAAATCGCCTGGAACTGCGTCGGCTGGCAGTCATTCATTATTTTGATATTTAGTTTTTTAACCGGGCTGTTTGGCAGCTATACCCGCTGGTCAAAGGCGCAGGTGGTGATTGCCGGTCTTTGTGGCACATTTTTAATGAATATCTTAAGAATCACCATCGTGGCCCTGTTCGCGTATTTTTTCGGCCAGTTCCCGGCCATAATTTTTCATGACTATGGCTCGATAATTATGACCATCGCCTGGCTGATATTTTTCTGGTGGTTTTCCTTCGCCTATATCCTGGAGCCGGTCAAAGGCGCGAAGAAAAAAGAAGGATTTTTTAAGCAGCCGAAGCTTTTGAAAGAAGTGAGAAAGAATAGATAATTGGTTATTGTTTCTTTTATCCTTGTCTCTTAATTAACCATATGCTAATAAAGAAAAAGTCCGCCAAAGGCGGATCTCAGCCAAAGGCTGACCAGCCTCTGGCTGGCGCAAAAATCTCAGGCGGAAAAAAAGAAAAAATAAGCCTTCCTAATGACGATGAGCTTGAAATAAGGGAAATAAAAGGCGAGGGTGAGAAGGGGATCTTCCGCGAAAAATCGACTTTTCAGGTTATTTTTCTGGCTACGGCTGTTATATTGTTATTTTTGCCGTTTATCACCACATTCAATGAATTTCTGACTAAAATAGTGGAAAGATTTCAGTTTTACACAGTGATAGAGGATGTCATCGTCCCTTATTTGTCCCGTCTGGTCGGAGTAATGCTTCTTCCTTTCGGCTATGAGGTAGCCGGCACGCCAGAAGGGCTTTTTTTAGCGCAAAAAAACCTGAATATTCAGATCGCCTGGAACTGCGTGGGCTGGCAGAGTATGATATTGATAATAATTACCCTCATTACCGGCCTGCAGGGCCGCTACACCAAGTTTTCCAAAGGCCAGGCGGTTCTTATCGGCCTGCTGGGCACTTTTCTCTTTAATGTCTTAAGGATAACTTCCGTGGTTTTATTCGCCGTTTATTTCGGATATTTTCCCGCCGTGATCTACCATGACTATTTTTCCAATCTTTTGATTATCTTATGGCTTTTCTTTTTTTGGTGGTTTTCCTACGCTTTTGTCCTGGACATCGCTCCGCCCAGAAATGGGGAAAGAATCGCCAAAACGGGAAAGAAAAGACGATTCGGGCTATCCCTGCCCTTGAAGGTAGTTGAGATAAGAAAAAAATTGTCTATTTCGAGATTATGGGCGAATAAAGCAAATCAAGAAGTATCAAGAGGGGGTAAAAAAACAATAAACCAAAGAAAGTCAGATTTGAAAAAAAACATCTAATATATTAGCTAACGATTGACAAAATTTGTCAGTTTGTTATAATAAAGGAGTGAGTAGTATCACTCTTTTTTATATCCGTATAACAAAATGATATATATGTTATACATTAACTAAAATCAGCATATAATACGTTATACACGTGATATATAAGTTATACATTAACTAATATTAGCAAATTATGCCAAAAGTCACTGTTTCTTCAAAAGGTTGGATTGTAATACCAGCCAATTTACGCAAAAAATACAACATTAAACCCGGGACAAGCCTTGAAATAGAAGACGAAGGCAGTTTTTTGCTAATCAAAGCCAATATCAGATCTAAAATAGATGATTTATACGGTGTTTTGAACCGGCCGGAATACAAAAATAGCTAATTTAAGCCTAAAATGAATATTAGGAAATCATACGTTGTTGATGAAAAGGGAATAGTCGCCTTTTTAAAAGGAGAATCCAGCGCTTCTTATCTTATTTCTTTATTTAAAGAGGCAGAATCAGGAAAAGTGGCGATATTCATCCCCATCAGCGCTTATGGTTATATATATTCTTGGGCCCAGAAGGAGGGTTATCGTCTGATAAAAATCCATGATATTCTTTCTTCTCTGCCATTGATCATCTATAACTTTGACCGGGATTTTATCGATAAAACCGTTAATTTCAATGAACTTCACCTAGAATATTCCATGGGCCAGGCCATTCTGCTGACGCTGGCCAAGGAAAAATCGGCAACGATCGTCACCGCGGATAAAAGCTTAAAAACCGATGACCCGACCATATCCATTAATTGGGTTTAAAAAAAATGGACGAGGAAAATAAAAATAAAAATAACGAAGAGGAAAAGCAAGGTTTGGGCAAACCCTATCGTTTGTTAATGAATCATGTGCCGGAAGACAAAAGAAAGAGCAAAAAATTCCTGACCAAGGGCAGACTCTATATTTTTCTTTTTGTCGCCATAATTATTATCGTGAATTTGCCCGTCATTTACGTGCTTTTTTCCGGCGGATTTCCGGCATTTGACTCCGCCTTAAGTAAAGTATTTTCCCAGGTAAATATCGTGAGCCATGACATCCTGGCCAAGTGGGATAATATCTGGTATCTCGGTTTCCCTCTTTATTATTTAAATAATGTTTTACTAACCTATCTTTTTTCCGGCATCCGCCTGTTATTCGGCTTGTCGGCTTTTATTTTTGCCGCCAAATTTTTAATGGCGATTTTATATCTTTTCGTCCCCGTTTCGCTCTATTTTTTCGTCCGGTATGTTTCCAAAAAAGAGTTTACCGCCCTCGTCTCCGTTCTGATTTTTTCCGCGCCGCCTTTTTTGTTTTTTTGGCTGCCGGCGGTCAGGGACATGTTTGTCCACTACGGCTATATCCCCTGGGGCGTTTATCTGGCCAAGGTCGATAATTCTTACATTTCTCATTTGTTTTCTTTTTGTCTTGTCCCTTTGGCCGGAATATTTTTTCTGAAAACATTAAAAGATTTCCGTTTTAAATATTTTGTCATGACTGCTGTTTTGTTCGCCCTGGCTTGCTACAATTATTCTTATGCCGTACCCATGACGGTATTGTTGGTTTTTGTATTAGCGCTTTCCGAGGCGATACTGGGGCATCCCGGCGAAAAAATCAGACGAACATTTCTTTTATGGCTGGTCGTCGCCGGCTTGATCGCCGCCAAATATAATATTCCGTATTTAGTAAACAGCTATACCAATAGTGATTTCGGAGCCATCTTAAAGAATATAGTCTCTCTTCTTCCCCTGGCTTTTGTTGTCTTGCCGATTTTAGGCACCATTTTATTTTTAGTTTTTGACCGGAAGCCAAAATTCCAGATCCTTTTTATTTCGATTGTGATGTCTTTATTTCTTGTTTCGGCCGTCGCCAGCTGGTCTTTCGGCCAAAAGGCTTATGTCCCTTCCCCCAACTTTTTATATATGGAAATGCATATTTCCGTCAGTATTTTACTCGCCTATCTGGTTACTCTTCTGGTCATGCTGTTCAAGAAATATGCTTTGTCTCGGTTTAACCCCGAAAGAGCCAGCGTTGCTGTTTCCGGTCTTATTATCATCGTTATCTGCCTGGCAGTCGGCCTGATAAACTGGAATTACAAAAAATCACATGATTATTTAAAATGGCAGAGCCAGGATGATTGGGAAAACAGCGATATTTATCAAGTAAGCCAGTGGCTGAAAGATAAAGCGGCGGAAAACGAAAGGGTTTATGCCACGGGAGAATTAAGCGCCTGGTTTAATTATTTTACTCTTACCCCCCAAGTTAAAGGCCAGGCTGATCTGTCGGTCGTTAATGATCTATGGCGAAGAGGGTCCGCGGAAATCGAAAAAGGCTCTGATATCGCCCAGACAGAAAACTATTTGAGAATCCTTGGAGTGAGATACCTGGTGGTAAGAAACCCGGACGAGGGGCAGACGGATCGCCAAGCGTGGGATTATTTTTATCCGGAAAAATTCAAAGAGGCGAAGATATTAGAGAGGGAAATGCGGATCGGCGCTTATGATATATATAAAGTTTCTTTAAATTCTTTGTCGATGGCGCAAGTGATAGATGATCTAGCTTATCAGGATTTGCAGACAGAAGATTATGAGGAAAATCTTAATGATTATGCCGACATGCTGGACAGCGGTAATTCAGCCGTTGACTATATGAAAACGGATGATTCGCAAATTTTTATCGAAGCGCAACTGACAAAAAATCAGGCCCTGGTGATAAAAGAAAATTATCATAAAATCTGGCAAGCGAGGATCAACAACGAAAAAATAAGCGTGGCCGCCGATTCACTCGGCTATATTTACATCCGGCCCAATAAAGAAGGTTTGGTAAAAATTGAATTTTCTGCCCGTCGGGAAGTGGGACAGTATATCGGCTACGCGATCAGTATTCTGACGATTATCTTTCTTTTTGTTTTTCGCACGAAAAAAGTAAAAAAAGTGGTCACAAATTTTCAGGCTCTGCCCGAACCTAAAGGCTTGCTGGCAAGTAAACCGGCCCGGGAGGCGAGTTTTGTCGATATGATGACCAATCATGAGGACGAGCTGGCGAGGGTCGGCGCCCAAGCAAAAGAGCATTATGAAATAAATGAAGACGCGGACTGGGTGGAGGGATCCGATAATTTTGCCAGACTGTCCGTCTATTTTCACCGTAACCGAGAAATTTTGACGCAAAAATTAATAAAAAAATTCGGGTTCGGGAGTAAATATCTGGACGCCGGCTGCGGCACCGGATTATTGCTTCAGCACTTGCCCCAAGGCTCTATCGGTCTGGATATCAATCCCCAGAATATCGCCCGGGCGAAGAAAAACGTGCCGGAAGCCGCTTTAGTGGTGGCCGATATTGAAAATATACCTTTCCCTTCCAATATGTTTGATACGGTCGTCTGCGCCGAAGTCTTGGACCGTTTGCCTAACCCTAAGCTGGCCGTTAAGGAAATTTTGAGGATTCTCAAGCCCGGCGGCGTGTTAATCGGTACCGTCCCCCGGGAAAATCCGTTATGGCGTTTGAGATTTCTATCAAGCGTCTACAGTCCCGAGCCTTACCGTTTTGAATATTCGCGCCAGGAGATTGAAAACCTTTTGGGGTCTTTCGAAAAGCTGCTTGTCAGTCCGGCTCTTTCTTATATGACCTGGGCTTTTGTCGTGAAGAAAAAGGAAGGAATTATGTAATATTATGAGTATTTTATTATCGACATTTATTAGCTCTTTTGCCAGTCTGTTGGTGGCTTTTTATTTTCTTTACCGCTGGGTAAGGCAGAAGCCAAAAAACAACTCGACCTTGGCTTGGTTTCTTGGCTTTCTTGTTTACAGCATGACACAGGCCTTTTCCGGCATTCTTCACAGCGGATTGTATGCAATGCCGACCGGAACTTATAATAATTTAAATGTCATCCGTTGCCTGCTGGTTAATATGTTTTTTATGTTTATTTTTTGGGGAACGATCCGTTTAATTTTTCGACGCCGCCTCATTATTTACGGCGTAACTATTTTAGGTTTTATATTAGCCAACCTGATTGTTATATTCGCCAATAATCTTACTAATAATGATTTAAACGCCGTAAAGCTTATTTCTTACTTAATATATTTGCCCGCCGGCATCATTTTTTTCGGGATATTTTTAGTTCTATACGGTGTTTTAGTCGCCGAGTCCGTTAAAAGAAAATACGGCATTACTCTGATTATTGTTTCCTGGTTAATTTATATCATTTTATCTCTGGCTTTACCCAGTCTCTATCAAAGCCACTTTGATTATTGGTATTTAGGTCGGGGTATTTCTACCTTAATATTGCTGTTGGGCTTTATTATCATGGAAAGAGAAGCCAGACAGGCTTTTGTTGATTTTAATGAAGACATGAAGTTGCACCATCATTTTAAATAAGTATTTAAGATGCCCAAGACAAAAATCACCGCGGCGCGGGATCCCGTCCGCGGCGGGACAAAAATAAATTATAAAAGAGTGGGTCTGATCATCGGCCTGCCTCTTTTTATCTTTTTGTTTAATCTGGTTCTGGTCGCGCCTTTGCTTATTGGGGAGTATAACAGCCTCAGCTACTCCGAACAGCCGATATACTTGAAAATAATCCAGTTTATCAGAGAAAACTGGCCAACCATCGGCTGGGCGGATTTTTGGCAGGGAGGATTTTCTTTTCCTTTGATTTTTTCGCCTTTCGTCCCTTTTCTGACCTTGTTTCTCCGCCTTTTTTTGGGGAACGAAGGGCATATTCTAAGGGTCTTAGGGGCCCTGTCATACGCTTTAATTCCCGTTTCTCTTTATGTTTTTATCCGTATATTAAGTAAAAGGCGAATCGCCGCTTTTATCGCCGTTTTTTCTTTCAGCCCTTTGCCCTCGGTAATGGGTTTATTTATCAGCGGGATCAAGGAATCAAGCGCCCGCTATTTTTACGCTCCATGGCATTTTATCTACAATCTGTTGGGCGACACGCCGCGTATTTTGGCTCTCGCCTTGATACCCTTGGCCGCCGCCAATTTTCTATTGATTTTAAAAAAAGCGACTTTCAAAAAAATAATCTTCGGCGCGGTACTGATCGCTTTAGTCGCGTTAATCGATTTTGCCAGTTTTTTCTCTTTACTGATATTGCTTTTTGTCCTGTTTTTTTCCGAAGTTTTGCTTTCGGACAAAACTGTCCAGGGCCGGCTGGGGGTTTTTACGATCGTTTTAATTATCGCGGTCGGGCTTTTTTCTTTCTGGTATCACCCGGAATACATCAGCAATTTTTTCCGTTTCGGGGCGGGCGGGGGAGTGGGCGATGATTTGATGAAAATTATCCCTTATTTTATATTAATCACTCCCTGGCTGATTATCGGCCTTTTTTATCTTTTTGGCTACCGCAAGCATTTGCAATCGCTTTTTGTCTCGTTAGGCTGGTTTAGCCTGACTTTTTTTGTCGGTTTCAGTTATTTTTTCTTCGGCCGGAGCTTTCTGCCGGAGGCGCCGCGATATCTGATAGAAATAAATATGGCCTTTTGCCTGACGATCGGCGTTTTGATCACCCATTTTTTTGACTGGATCGGCCGAATCGGCGCCAAAAAACACAGGCTGGCGGGTTTTTTCCGGTCCCTTTTTCTTTTAGGCGCCGTTTTAATTCTGATTATTTATAATTTCCCCTTTATTAAAAACGCCTGGTCCTATAATCGGCCTTTGAGGGACGTCAGCCAGGAAAAAATTTACGCTCTGGCCCAGTGGTTTGAAAAAAACGTGCCGGCGGGAGAAAGCCGGGTTTATCTGGCGGTTGATGGTAAAAACTGGTTTAATATATGGGCTAAAATTCCCCAGCTTTCCGGCCCTTTGCCAGAGAAATATTTTAGCCGTTCTTCCATTGAAACTGTCAATAAATATTTTGCCGACTCCGGAGACGAAACGACCTTTTTTGATCTGGCAAAGGCGACCAATACGGAATATTTTGTCGTCGATTCGGATTCTCTTTTTGGCGTGAAGTTTAAAAATATCGCCGTCGCGGTCGGGGAAATCAAGGGTCTAAAAATTTATCAAGTAAATTTAACAAACAACCGCATAATTCAAAAAATTAATCTGGAAGAACTCAATAGTTTGGACGATATTGACCAAATCCTTGCTCAAGGGGCGATTTTGTCTTATCTTGATTGGCAGGAAAGATTAATCCAAGAAGAAATAGATTACCGGATTATCAATCCTCAGAAAATTGAAATCAAGGGGAATTTTAAAAAGGAAGAGGGAATCTTGGTAAAAATGAACCACTCGCCGGCATTTATCGCCAAAGAGGGGGATAAGGAATTGATTGTCCAAAAAGACCCTTTGGGTTTTATGGTAATAAAGCCTCAAAAAGAAGGGGAGCAGACTATTGAGTTGAAATACGGTTTTTATTTAAGCCAGGGTTTTGGGATAAGCCTGACTATTTTGACGGTTTTTTTCCTTTTTGTCTACCGACTGAGGGCAAGAAAAAGAAATATAAGTCAAAAAGAACCCTAACTTATCCGGAGTATTATTGGCGTCGACCGTAATTGATTTTTTCTGTTTATTAAGGTATAATCTAGATACCTTTTTTATTTTATGAAATTAATAAAAACACAAAAAGGGAGGAAAAATTGGCCTAAAAAAATTTTTATCTGGGTGGTAATTCCTCTGTTTTTGTTGATAATTAATATTTATCTCGTCCGCCCACTTTTTCATCTGGAGTATACGGCGGAAATGGGTTCAATAGAATCGGTTTTTCTCGCCGATGGCCGTTTTATAATCGATCACGGATTAAACGCGAGCTGGAATCCCGGCTGGTACATGGGTTTTCCTTTTCGCTTTTTCTATCCGCCGCTTTTTCACGCCCTAGTCGCATATATCGCGAAGATTTTTTCCGCCGTTTCCGTGGGTTTGTCTTATCATTTTGTTACCGCTCTTTTTTATTGTCTTGGAGCGGTAGGTTTGTATTATTTTATCCGTTACCTCACGAAAAAAACTTTTCCCGCCTTTATCGCCGGTTTTTTGCTGACCATCCTTCCTTCTTTTTCCTATTTAATACCGGCCGTAAAAAGTGCGGCGACTAATTATCACCTGGCCCCTTGGCGGTTGGTGGTTCTGTTGCAGTACGGTGAAGGCCCGCATATTTTTGCCCTGGCGATTTTACCTTTTGTCCTGCTGGTTTTTTTATGGGCCTTAAGAAAACCTTCTTTAAAAAGCTACCTGGCGGCCAGTTTGATTGTTGCGGTTATCCCTTTGACCAATTGGCCCTCCAGCATTTCTTTATTAATCATGTTATTTTCTTTGCTCGTGGCGGAAATGTTTTTAGGCCAAGCATTTTTTAAGCTAAAAAGATCGTTATTGATTCTCATCACCGCTTACGGTTTTTCCGCCTTTTGGCTGAGTTTTTCTTATATCTACACGACTTTTGCCATTGCCGGGCCCCGAGGCGGCGGGGGATTTCTGCAAACTTATGTTAATCTTCTGCCCTGGTTGTTGGTGGTGGCCCCGCTTTTAGTTGGTTTGCTGCTGGCCATTTTTCATAAAAAACAAAAACGCTATACTTGGTCTTTTGCCATTTTTTACGCCATTCTTTTTTCCATTATTATTTTTTCCGGATATTTCAGCCAGGTAAAAATCGTTCCCGAGTCAAACCGTTTTACGCCGGAGTGGAATATGGGTTTGATTGTGCTGTCGGCGCTTTTGCTGAATGCCGTTTATCAAAAAATAAATTTTTCCAAAATCATGCTGTCGGCTGGGGTAAAAACAGCCATGATAATAATGATTATGGCGGCCGCCGTATATTTAGGCTGGCCTTTTATAAGAAATTCCGGAGAAATTATTAAAGAAAATAAAGATATTACTAGAAGCGCGGAATATGAAATAGCCCAGTGGCTGACCCAAAATACGAACGGGGAAAGGGTTTATGCGACCGGCAGTATCGCTTTTTGGCTGAATGTCTGGACGGATGTGCCCCAAGTGAGAGGCGGTTCTGATCAGGGAGCGACCAATCTTTGGTTTAACCACGCGACTTATCAGATTAATACCTCAGAGAACGCGCCGGCCGGCCTAGAAGGTTTTCTAGCTGTTTCGTGGCTAAAGGCTTTTAATGTTTCATATTTAGTTTTTAACATGCCGAGTTCGCGTGAAGTTTTTCATGATTTTAAAGACCCGCGGAAATTTGAAGGGATCTTGGAGGAAGCATATAATAAACAAGGCGACATAATATACAAAATTCCCTTAAAAAATCCCTCGCTGGCTCAAGTGGCCGACCAACAAGAATTGGCAGATTTGTCGCCGCCGCTTAACGCCGTTGATTACCAAGCGATAGAAAATTACGTAGGGGTTGTCGACGAAAAAGCCAAACCGGCGGATTTTTCCTGGTTATCGGTGCGGGAAGCGGAAATAAAGGCGACTTTGGGACCGGGCGAAGTAATTTCCGTGCAGGAAACTTATCATGACGGCTGGCGCGCTTATGCCTCCGGTCAGCGCGTCCCTATTAAAAAAGACGTCCTGGGTTTCATGATTATCGAGCCGGGCATCGGGAATCATACTATCAAGCTTAAGCATGGCTTGACTCTCGATGAATATTTCGGATATTTTCTTACTTTTATGACATTTGTTTTGATCGTGTTTTTCCGGTTTAAAAAAGGTAAAAAATGGCTATATGCCCAAAATAAGTCAAACTACTGAGAAAAAACCAGAGTCAGAAAAAAGCAAAAGCGGGATTTCCCAATTTTTTAATTTTTTGTCGCATACTGGAGCCACGGCTTTGCTTCTAGTTTCCGTCTGGCCTTTTACCCATTGGTTTTACGCCAAGTCGCCCGCCTTAGGCGTTGATTTCAATCTGATGGCTACCTACGTAAATTATTTTTTGCATCATTGGGCTTGGCCTTGGAACGGCTGGAAATATATTTGGTTCGGCGGCCTGCCTTTGTTTGATGATTATCCGGCCCTGCATTTTTATCTCGCCGTGCCTTTCGCCCATTTTTTCGGCGTGTTTAGAGGTGTTCAAATTTATCTTCTCTTTACTTTATTTCTTTTTCTCTTTTTTTGCTATCTTCTTTTTTGGGAAATTTCCCGCCAGAAAATTTTATCTTTGATTCTGGCGGTTTCCATCGGTTTTTCCGCCCTTATCTATGGTTCGCTGGTTTTTGGGGGAAACGGCACATTTTTCGCCAGTCTTTTTTTCGTGCCTTTAATACTATATCTAATCGTTAAATTCTATCATCGGCAAAAAAGAAGTTATCTTTTATGGGCCGCTGTTTTCGCCGGCCTTTCTTTTATCGCCCATTCCGGTTTGGCGGTTTATTTTATCATGCCATTGAGTTTGATTTTAATTTTTTTCTGGATTGATAAGAATCATAAATTATTTATCTGGCAAAAAATAAAAGACCTCTTCATTTTTGGCTTGATAACATTGTTGGTTGGCGGAGCAATTATTTATTACTATGTCATTTATTACACCCAGACAAGCAGTCTATCCACTTACGGTAATTTCAGCGATTGGCAGGCTAGAGTGGAGTATATGACGAAATTAGCGGCCAGCAAACTGATTGAGCTTGATTGGTTGTTATTGTACGGTACGCCATTAATTCTTATTGCGGCAATAGTTATTTTTATCTTAAAAAAACAAAAATATCGCCTCAAGTTTATCCTGCCTTTTATACTGCTGTTAATATTTTTAATACTTTTTATTTACGCGCCTCAGCGATGGGGAGGCGTCTGGCGGATGTTCTGGGCTTTTCCTTTGGTTTTCGGCCTCATTATCGCTGTTTCATGGCGACAAATTAAAAAAACGTTTTATCACCATCATTTTTTTCAGACTAAAAAAGGGAAAATATTGTCTGTTTTTCTCTCTTTGGTTTTTATGGGAGCGGCTTCTATTTACTTCTATTTTAACCAAAACCGCTTTTTCTATTTTTTTGACCGCACCGACCTTAAAGACAGCTATGGTCAGCCGGTCTTAAATTCCCGTTCTATTGGTTCCTATCCCGGCCTGACCCGTTATCCTTTGCCCGATCAGGAAATCAAGGAAAAAATATTTCCGTCCTGGTTAGATGGCGGCGAAACTAATTATCGTCTGTACGCCATGGACGCCACTTATAATCTTTGGGTCAACACTTATTTTGAGATTCCGCTGGTCCGCGGTTATGTCCCGGCCATCACTTCAAAACTGGAAAACTGGCTTTATTGGTCGGATACTTCGCTGACCAAGGATGATATCGTCGAGCTTCATGATGTGCCGGTCTCTTTTGCCAAGAATTACGCCCTTTTCAATATTGATTGGCTGGCCATCAAATACTTGGAAGGAGCCAAGCCGGAAGATTATAATTATACGGCGGAGAAAAAAGCGGCTGGCGAGAATCCGGAAGACTACTATACCGCTACGCCTAAAGCCACCCGCCAGTACTACGGCCCGCTTTCCTCCTATCTTCTTAATGATGAAGTTATTATGAGAAAACAGTGGTGGGAGGATTGCCAATATTTTCAGGTTCAGGATAATTTAACTTCGCCTATCGTCAAAGCGACGGACGTGCCGGCGGTTTTGGTTATCTCTGATGATGAAGGCTATGACGTAATATTAAAAAATATCGCCATTCATAATTTAAATTCTCAATATCTCGTGCCGGTGCATGTCAATCGGATTGACGACTTAAAGGCTTCCGAGATCAATAATTTTGAGGCGGTTATTCTTTATAATTACCAATATAAAAACCAGCAAAAAGCCTTTGCTCTTATTGACCAGTACGTGAAGCAAGGCGGGCATCTGTACGTGGAGACCGGCAGCCGCAGCCCCCAGGAAGCGGAATCTTCCTTGCCGGATTTTTTCCCCGTTTATACCACCCGCAAACAGGCTTTTGAAAAGAATTGGCAATTCGATCTATCAAATGACCCTTTAATAAATGGGGTGGAGTTTGACAAATTTTCTGAAGCCTCATATTTAAACGCCGGCTGGGGCGTTTCTTATTCGTCACAGATAGTCAGGGATTGGGCGACCGAGGTTTTATCAATTGAAGATAATTCCGTTCTGGTCAAGGGTCAGTACGGGAAAGGTGAGGTAATCTGGAGCGGTTTTAATCTGCCTTATCATATTCTCGCTTATAATAATGAAAAAGAAACTCAGTTATTCAAAAATATTCTCGGCGAGCTTGTTTCTTTGAATCAGGAATTAGCCTTGGATTATTCCGTGTCCCGGCCGGCTTCGGAAAAAGTGGTCATAGAAGGAAAAAAGGCGAATGGCCTTATTTTTAAGGAAAGCCATTACCCTGGGTGGGGAGCGAAGGTTAAAATCGGAAAGCAAACTCGAAGTCTGCTCATTTATTCGGCGGGCACGGATTTTATGTATGTCCGGCTGCCCGAAGACTTTAAAGAAAATTTTACGGTCACTTTTTCTTACCGCGGCACGGCCGTCACCTGGTCGTTTTATATAATATCGTTCCTGACCATCTTATTTACAGTCGATTACTCACTTTTTAAAAACCGTGCTTTTAATTTAATCACTTTTAATATTTTTGCCCGCAAAAAACAAAAAAAAGGACCGGTTAAGACGGTCGCTTCCTGGTGGGATGACGATCAGGCTTAGTCCTTTTTTTCCAGAATTTGGGCGCCCAGAGTTTTACGAGTCCGGAATATATTAAGCAGAAGGCGTGGTGAAAATTTTACCATTGCTTTTTTTATTTCTCGATCAGTTATACTTCTGGTTTTTTGAACGCCCTGCCTTTTTTTGATAATTTCTCGCCGATTTTTTATTAAACTAAAAAGGCCGCGCATTACCGCCGCCGCGGCTTTCGTTTGCCGATGAACAAAGAGGAAAAGAAAAGCTTTAATAAATTGGGCGGCTATCACCGGCGGCAAATAAAGCCATAAATTTTTTCTTTCATAGATTTTCAGCAGAGAAGTGAGGTGGTTGCGGACGTTAAGGTAAACAATGGCCGGTTTTATTTTTAAGATGCCTTCTCCGACCGTGCCGCCGCGATGATGAAAAACAACGGAAGAGGGGGCGATCATTACCTTAAAACCGGCCAGTCTCGCCCGCCAGGAAAGATCAATGTCGTCGTACATAATGATAAAATCCTGGTCAAAGAGGCCGATTTTATCGAGCACTTCTTTTTTTAGGGCAAAGGCGACGCCTTCGGCGAAAAATACCTCTTCTGGCTTTTGGCTGGGCGTTTCACTATAGCAAAAACCGAAAACATCGACGTAGTTTTTCCCGGAATCCAGGGTTTTTTTGTCGAAAATGGCCAGGGATTTGGCCTGGACAATGCCAATCTCCGGCTTAGAAGTTAGGACGCCGACCAGCTCTTTTAACCAAAGGGGATCTACTTCCGTGTCGTTGCTTAAAAAAGCGATAATTTCGCCGCGGGCGTTTTTTAGGCCTAGATTATTGCCGCCTGACCAGCCGAGGCTTTCCTGAGAAGCGATTATTTTATGCCGGGGAAAATTTTTAAGCGACCTTTCCGCTTCTTGCGCGCTTTGAGAAGTGGAAAGACTGTCCACGAAAATAATTTCAAAATTCGGATAATCGGTTTTTATAAGAGAGGACAGGCAGGGTCGGATGAATTTATAGCCGTCGTGATTTAAAACAATAACGGAAACAAAAGGTGGCTTTTCCATAGCTTTAGAGCCTTCCTTTCTTGTAATTTAAGAATATTTCTTTCGGCTGATAATCTGAAGATTTTATTTTTACGGCTTTGACAATCAGTTCTTTTGACCAGGTGGGGAAGAGCCGGCCGAAAAGAGAGGAAAGGCGCGAGTTAGCCAGCCGCCAGAAAAAAGGCAGATAAAAATTACTGCCGGTTTTTTTCATGATCTTAAAACCGTTGTTGCTCAGCGCCTTTTTTATGAGGGGATATGTGAAATCGCGGACATGAGGCGAGCGGTAACGGGCGGAATAGACCGGCGGCCGGTCGAAGAATAGCAAAAGCCAAGGCGAGAAAAAATTTCTCAAGTTAGGCACAGAAAGGATCAATTTTCCGTCTTTTTTCAAAACCCGGTTGATTTCGCAAAGAAGTTTATCTGTGTCAATGACGTGTTCGATTATCTCGCTGGCGATGATCAGATCAAATCGGTCGTTTTTAAAAGGCAGCTCTTCTTCCAGATCGGCTTTGACGGTTCTTAAGCCCCGGCTTTTGGCGCCGGCCAGGAGATCGTCGGATAGATCCAAACCGCAGACTTCGTTTTCGGCGCAAAATATTTGGCTGATAAGCCCGGTGGCGCAGCCGATCTCAAGGATTTTTTTTCCGCCCTCTTCCTCGGCGACATAGCTTTGGATCTTTTGGAGGCGGATCTTATTTTTTTTAAGGATTTCCCGGTCATAGGCGGACGGATTTTTTTCCCCTTGGTAGATTAATTTTTGCCAATCAGAGCTTTTCATATTTTATTTGTTAATAGTCGGCGGGCTTTTTTCAGATCAGCCGGAGTGTTGATATTCACGTGCGCGCCACGGATGAATTCCGCGCCGGCCCGGCCCTGCCGGGCGATCAAATCAATCGTATTGGTTATTTCTATTCCTTTGTCTGTCGGTTTGGTTTTTTTGATGTATTTGGCGATAATCGGGTCAAAGATATAAATACCGCAGCCGCTGATATCCGAAGGGGGGTGTGCGGGCTTTTCGATTATTTTTTTTATTTTATGGTTCTTGCCCAGGATCACGCCGCAGGTTTGTTTGATGACGGATTTATTTTTTTCCCTGGCCACCATTTCCACGGCGAAAGCCCGGCTTTGGTAGAAACGCCTGAATAAATTATTTAAAGACGGGGTAATTATCAATTCATCGCCTAATATCGTCAAAAAAGGTTCATTGATGCGTTTCGCGGCATGGCCGATGGAAGCGCCCAGGCCGGCTTTAAGGTTTTTTACGGCTAAGTAATGGATTTTTACGTTTTTCTTTTTCCCATGCCCGAAATAATTTTTTATTATTTCCCCCTTTTTTCCGGTCATGATATATATTTTTTTTATCCCTTCTCTTATCATTTGATCAACGATATATTCAATGATCGGCTGGCCGGCCAGATTAATCATGGCTTTTGGCAAATTTTTTGTTTTAGGGGAAAGACGGTTGCCAGAACCGGCCGCCGGAATCAGGCCGACAGATACTTTAGATTTTGAGCGAGGGTTCCTGGATTTTTTCATTTTTTCGGAAAGAATAAATTGATTTGGTTAGATAAAGCAGAATGACGCGGGTAAATCCCCGTAAATAATTCTTGAAACGCAGCCCGGTATTTATAAGTCTAAGGAAGTTAATGATCCTTCGCGGGCTGAAATAATATTCTCGGAATATTTTATAAAAATATTTTTCCACTTGTTCCGGGGTGACGCCGTCTCCGTGATAAACCGGAAGGGTTTTCCGTTTTAAGGCCATGTAATCATACCATTCATTTTTTACTTTTTCCACTCCTTGAGCGAGCATTTCCTGATAAACCGGCGAATCAGGCAGGGGATGGAAGGTGTTCAGTTCAATATAATCTAAAGGAATTTCTTTGATTAACTGCCGGGTTTCTTCCATCGTGGCGACTGTTTCTCCAGGATAGCCGAGCAGGAAATAGCCGACGGTTTCATAGCCGAACGATTTAATGAGCTTCATGCCTTTTATTATCTGCTCGCGGGTGATCATTTTATTCATTTTTTTTAAGATTTCATCGGAGCCGGACTCAATGCCCAAGTGAAGCCGGTAGCAGCCGGCCTCTTTCATTTTTTTAAGCAGTTCCTCGTCAATGGAATCAAGGCGGGTCCGCGCCGCCCAAATAAGATCAAACTTGGCCTCAATCAAGCCTTGGCAGATATCCAGTGTTCTCTGGCGCTGGCAGGTAAAAGTATCGTCATACAAATTAACTTCTTTTATGCCCTGTTTGCTCAATGTTCTGAATTCTTCCACCACTTTTCCCGCGCTCATCGCTCTTAGCCGGCACCAGTTAGGCACTTTACTGCAGAAGCCGCACCGGTACGGGCAGCCCCGGCTGGTCATCATTGAGGCAAAAGGTTTTTTCCGGGCGGCGATATGCATATATTGCCCCTTAAAAAGATGACGGGCGGGGAAAGGAATTTCATCTAAGTTTAAAATAAGAGCCGGTTCGCCGTAAAAGTTAATCCCGCCGTTTTCTCTAACAATCAAGCCTTCAGGTTTTTCTTTTCTTTTTCCTGACAGATAGTCCAGGAGTTCAACAAAGGTGAAATCCGCTTCTCCCCGTAGGCCTAGATCAAAACAGGCGTGAGCCAGAGTGGCTTCAGGCAAAATTTCGGCGGCCGGTCCGCCGACGGCGATGACCGTGTGGGGCTGGATATTTTTACAAAATTTGGCGACAAGGACGCCGCGGTCAATGGTCAGGTTCGTAAGATTGAAGCCGATTAAATCCGGTTCATATTGTCTTAATAAAAGGGCCAGATTTTTTCGGGTGGTCGGCTGGGCCGCCATATCCAAAATTTTTACTTCGTGGCCGGCTTTCTCGGCGGCCGCGGCCACGTAGCCTAAGCCCAAGACCGGACTTAAACCGAGCTGGAGAGATTTAAGGAATCTGTCCCATATGTTTTCGCAAAAATAATCCGGCGTGATGAGTAATATTTTCATGGTTTTATGTGTTGCTTGCAAAGATGGCAAACGGTTTTAAAGTTAAATTCTTTTTTGTTCTTTTTAAAAATATTTCTTGAAGCCTGATAATTAAGACTGTGCCATATTTTGGCAAAAGACTCTTTGTTATAATCGGCAAAAGCGTTTTTTTCATCTTCAACATAACAGCAGGGGTAATAGCGGCCGTCCCAGTAAATTACGGCGGAATGCCAGAGAAAAGAGCAGGGGCGGCCGAAAAGGAAAGTTTTTTGGTAATTCATTTTTTCCAGTTCCTTTATTTTTTGCGGCGTTAGCCATTTATTCGCCTCCACCCGGTCATAGTAGCCTTTAAAAAAAGTTAAATCAATTTTTGCCTCGGTGTAATTTTTGAATTTGTTGACGCCGATTTTTTCCGCTATTTCTTTGGCTTTTTTGATTTCCGATTGATTATGTTTCATAATAATATACTGCCATTCAATGAAAGGAATAGAGCTTTTTTGTTTTCTTTTTTCTCGGACAAGCAAACTGAGATTTTTTATGACTTTATTAAAGTCACCGCCCAAGCGGTATTTTAGATAGGTTTCTTGGTCAGCGGCATCCAAGGAGACAATCAGATGTTCCAGGCCGGAAGAAACAATACGGCTTATTTCTTTTTCGTTCACGGTGCATAGATTGGTGCTGATGACCGTGCCGATATTTTTTTGCCGGGCATAGGCGATCATCCGGAAAATATCCTTGTTTAGGAACGGCTCACCAAAAGCGTGGAGGATAATAAAAAAAAGACAGTCTTCTAACTCGTCAACAATTTTTTTGTATAGTTCAAAGTTCATGTAACCTTTGGGTCGTTGGGTTTTTCCCGAACCGGTAGGGCAGAGCGGACAACGGAGCGGGCAGATATTGGTCGGTTCCAAGGTGATATAAAATGGTTTACCTTTTGGCTTTAGCTTTTTGATCAGCCGCTCAAAGTTTATGAGGATGAGATTAATAAACTTTTTAAGAGTGATATGCTTAAAGAAAAAATATAAAAATCGTCTTGACTGGTAGCTGAATATTTTTAAATTTCCAAAGCTCATTTTATAAGTTTTATTTTTAGATAAGCGGCCAGACCGACAAAAGATTCCATAATTTTAAGGCTAATAAGGCCGAAAGACAAGAAAGGATTTTTTAACAATTTGCGCCCGTTTTTAAAAAAGGCGCGGCGAAAGACCAGGTTCATCTGCTTGATCGCGGTGGCGGGATGTTTTTTTTGGTAACGGCGGAAATGCTGAGCGTAATAATACTTTTTTCCTAAAAAGTCTAATAGCTTAACGGTTCCCTCCTGATGAATAATGGCGGATTCTATTCTTTCTATGCGCCCGTGTTTCTTTATTCGCTGATGCAGATCCCAGTCTTCGGCAGCAATCAAATTTTCATCAAAACCTTTTGTTTCCCAGAATATTTTTTTTGAAACCAAGCGGGCGGCCTCAATCAGGGGATCGTTTAAGTAGCAGCTTTTTTCCAAAGCGATGGTATTAGCCCAATATCCCTGGCCTTGCGATATTTCCGGGATGATCAGGGCCGCTACTGTTTTATCTGAATTTATTTTTTTTAGGCTTTCTTCGATCGCCGCCGGGCTTAAGATCATATCAGAATCAAGGAAAAGCAACCAATCACCCCGGGCCTTTTTCGCCCCGAAATTCCTCTGACTGCTTCTTTCCGGCCCGCAGTCAAAAACTTCCGGGGTATATCTACTGGCGATATTTTTGGTTTCATCCTGGGAATTATTATCCACCACGATGATTTCCAAAGGAGCCCCGCTTTGTTTTTTAAGGCTTTCCAGCAGCGTTTCCAGTGTCCGGCCGGAATTTTTCGTCGGGATGATCACGGAGATTGAAATATTTTCTTTTTCCGGCCGCGGTTCGGGTTTTTGCGCCAGGAAAAAAAGACTGCGGCCGCATAATTTTTGCGGGAGAATTTTTTCCCAGATAGCGGATGATTTTAACAAAAAGGAAGAGTCGGTTTTGGCGTAGAGCGTGGCCGGTAGTTTTCCTAGTGATATCTCTTCGATTATTCGGAATTTGTTTTCTTCAAGCATTTGCCTGATTTTATTTCTTGAAAACAAATTAATACGTTTGAAATAGCCTAAAAGTCCCGATTTGGCCGGCCAAACAGTAGAAATAATTTTTAAAAGATTGGCGACCGGATTCTTATAAGGCATTTCCAATATAAGAAGACCGTTCGGCTTTAGTACCCGCCGGATTTCACTAAGGACCGAAGACGGATCAGGAGAATATTTCAGCGTTCGGATGTTCAAGACCGCGTCAAAATTTTCCTCAGGAAAGTCCAGTTTTTCCAAAGATGAGAGAACTGATCGAAATCTACTTAGGCCGGCCAATTTCGCGCGCGCCATTTCAAGCATTTTCGGGGAAAAATCCAAACCCGTTACCCGGGTATTCAGGAAATTATCCAGAAGTAATTTTGACCAGCGACCAGGACCGCAGCCTTCGTCAAGAATGTCAGGAGCGGGCGAAATGAGATATTTTTTTAACCAGCTTAAAACCAGTATTTTTTCTGTTTCATCAATTAGTCTTCCGCCGCGGCTTCCTAAGTAAAATGTGTTTTCATATTTTTCGGCCGACTGACCGAACAGTTCTTTTTGCTTATTTAAACTTACCGGCGGGTTGAGGGCGCCGGCCGTGAAGGCCAGAAAATCGACCATTTTAAGGAAAATAAGTCCTAAGGCAGTCGCTGGATTATTAATAAAGAGGGGCAGGTGGCGTCCATAACTTTTCAGACGAACAACCGGATTAATAAAATGCATTTTGGGATATTTTTCTTTAAAAGCGCGCGTCAGGCGGCCGCGGGCGTATTTTCTTTTTATGACAGTTGACAGGGTGACCCGGCGGTTGATCCAGGCGCAGAAATTTATCCGGTCAATATTTATCTTCTCCTTTTTTATTTTCAAATACAGATTCCATTCATCCAGGGGGTCAAGATCTTCGTCAAAACCTCCGACGCCGACAAAAACTTCTTTTCTTATCAGGCGCGGCGCTTCAATGCTTGTATCCCTTAAATATATCTTTTTTTCCAGATCCCTGACTTTGGTCCAGTAAGTAAGCGAAGCATTGAATCTTTCGGGTAGGATGATCGCCTGGCTGCCTTCTTTGATTTTGCCGGTAAATTCACTCATTACTTCTTTTTCCAAAAACATGTCCACGTCCAGATGAAGAAGAAAATCAGCGGCCGCGAGTTTTGAGCCTATATTCCTGGCGGCGGATTTATTTTCTGCGGAAAACACCACTTTAATAAATGGGTATACGTTTTTCAGCTTTTCAAAGGCGTTTTCCGGCCGGTTGGTAATAATGACCACCTCAAAATTTTGAAAAGTTTGTTCTTTAAGTGAAGAAAGGCAGCCTTTAATGATATTTTCGGTCGCCTGGCGGTCAACCGGCAAAATAACGGAAATAAACGGATTGTTCTTTTTATCATTCATGGCTTAAATTTTTTAATATATTTAGCGTTTCTTCCGCCGCCGTCGGCCAATTAAACTTACTGCTTCTTTCCAAAGCCTTCTTGCTTAAAGAATCTCTTAAGGCGGGATTTTCAACCAGTCGGCGCAATTGTTCGCTTAAACTCCGCGGATTATTTTGTTCACAGATCAAGCCGGTTTCTTCGTCTTTGACCGAATCCACCAGACCGGGGATTTTATAGACGACGGAGGGCGTAGAGCAGGCCGCCGCTTCGCTTACCACCAGGCCCCAGCCTTCCCGCACGGAAGTTAAAATGAGCGCCCAGGCGCGGCTCAATCGTTCTCGTTTTTGAGCTTCCGGCAGATAACCGAGTAATTTCACGTGATTTTCCAGTTTTAATTTATGGATGACATTGTTTATTTTTTTCTGGTAAGAAGAAGTCGCCCGCCCGACCAGCCATAGCTTGGTTTCGGGAAAATCACGGATTATAATTTCCAGCGCTTTAATAATATGTTCAATTCTTTTTGATTTGTTAAGCCGGCCTAAAAAAATAAAAGTGGGATTTTTTTCTTTTTCCGCCAAGGAAGAGAGGGGCGTGAAATTTACCCCTTCCCGCATGACAAAGATAGGATTTTTTTCAAAACTGATTTTTTTCAAGCTGTCTTTGGTTGATTCAGAAACAGTAAGAATTGGTGTCCGCCGGTAAAATTTTAAATATAAGGGTTCCAGCAGATAGCCGATAATATTTAAGGGGAAAGGAAATTCATACCACCAGACTTCTCTGGCGAGCTGATGAATAAAAGCGATTTTTTTCTCCGGCAGGACATACAAGGGCGTGAAAAAGGGAATAGTGTTGATTTCGTCGATAACTAGATCAAATTTTCCCTGGAAGTATTTTTTATAGTACCGCCAGGCCATGAAATGGACGGTCCAGGGTCGGCCTTTTCGGATTATTCTGACGCCGTCGATGACCTCCTCTTTTAATCCGTCCGGATAGGCGGCCGCAAAGAAAGTGACGGCAACGCCTTTTTTGACCCAGTTTTTCGCCAGTTCGTGACTGACTATTTCTGCTCCGCCCATTTTTGGATTCTTGATGTCCCGCCAGTTAAGAATTAGGATCTTAAAATCCGGAGTAAAGGGGACAATATTCTGATGATAGTACTTCAAAATCTTTAAGCGATAAAAGACGGCCAGAGTGTCCTGCAGCATATTTTTAACCGCTTTGATATCTATTCCGGTGCCTGAAAATTGATACTTTAAATTAATCGGGGCTTCAACGATTTTATAACCTAATTTTTTAGCCACCACCAATAATTCTAGATCAAAAGCGTATTTTTTGATAATTACCCGCGGCAAACATTCAACCAGCACTTCTTTCTTAAAAAGTTTCAGGCCGACCTGGGTGTCTCTTACGCCTAAATTTAGCAACATTTTTACCAGAGTTTGATAACCGAAACTTAAGAACCGTCGAAAGGCAGGATAGTTTACCTGCGAATTTTTGTGCCTTTTTGAGCCAATGACCAGATCAGCTTTTTCTTTCTCAAGTATTTTTATGAAATTATCAATCTGATTAGGATGAAGATCAAGGTCACCATCGATAAAAACCACTGTGTCTCCGGTTGACTGGTAGAAACCGAACTTTAAAGCGAACCCCTTGCCTTTATTCTGCGGAAAATTGAATATTTTTATTTTTTCCGAGGCGAACTTTTTCGCCTCCGAGTAAGTCCGGTCAAGACTGGCGTCATCGACAATAATAATTTCATAATCAAGATTGAGTTTTTTTATCTCCTCAATTATAACCCCGATGTTTTGTCGAATTGTTTTTTCCAGGTTTCTTGTCGGGGTGATAACCGAGATTCTGCCGGTCATAATTTTAGGGGATTAAGGCTAATGATCTTTTCCGGGCCACGAAATAATAGAGGACAAGAAAAAGCAGCAAACTGGCCATCAGGGAAAACAATATTACAATAATTTGTCCGAGAGATTGATGCCAACGAAAAATAAGAAAGATCTGCAGGAACGCGAGAAAAATAAGGCTGGAAACCAACCTTTCTTTTTTTAAGGCGAGAAAATAATAGAGAAAAACAGAGGAAAGAGAGAAGAAAAAGATACTGACGCCGTAGAGACCGAGATAGCCGGAGACGGGCAAATAAGCCGGTCCGAAGACGATTGTAATAATGGAATCAGGGAAGAGGAATAAGGGAACAAGAACCAGGCCGGAAAGCAAGCCTACCAGTCCCAATGATTGTCTCAGGATTTTTGCCAGGTTTTCTCCTTTTTCTTTTTTTTCAATCACGATCGGGAAAAGAACGAAGTTGGCGGCCAGCGAAAAAATCAGGATAATTTTTCCTAAAGTGACTAAAGCGGCGTATTGGCCGGCCAGATCTTCGGAAAAAAAATGTTTAACCAAAATAATGTCCGCGTTGAAAATCCACAAAATAAAGAAGTTAAGCAAAAAGGCCCATAGGGAAAAATTCAGCCAGCCGGTCACATTAATCGCCTTTTTTTCCTGATGATGGAAAAACGGTTTTAGCTGGCGCAAGGAGACAAGATAGACAAAGATCAAAGAAATTAATATTCCGCCAATTGCCCCGCTTGACTTTAACCCGGCTAAAACCAGCAGCAGACCCAAAACGAATTTTCCCGCCCCTTCCAGGGAAATGTTTATCCCGAGTTTTTTAAAAGCCTGCAAGCCGGCCAGACTGCCGCGGGCAATGCTTAAAGGAAAAAAAACGGTCGGGATAATGAGAAAAGAAAGAAAAAGGGGTAAAGGCGGCACGTTAATGAAGCGCGCCAGGGGGGGCAGAAGGATAAGAAAAACGAGAAAAATAATGAGGCCTAAAAAAAATAATTTTTTCTTAAGATATATAAAAAGAGAATACAAGGAAGCATAATCGTTTTTAACGGCATATTGAGCCGTCAATTTGGTGACAATAAGCTGGACGGTCGCGGGAAAAATAGAGAGAATGACGGTCAGAGAAAGAAGGGAGAGGAAAACGCCGAATTCTTTAGGGCCAAGCAGGCGCCCCATAGTCAGATGAAAAAGATAGTTAAAGATATTGGCGACTAATGTCCCGAGTAAAAACGGCAAGCTTTTATTTATGACCAGATTATTCCGCATAATAGATGATTTTACTCCCATATTAAACCATAAATTTCGCATTCATTCAAACCGATAACAATGTGTTATAATGGGGATATTAAGCGAATAAATATGATTGATAAAAGGGTATTAGAGAAAAAACATGAAAAGGTTCCGCCGGATTATTATGAGCGGGGAATGGCCGAAAATTTTTGGCAAAAAATCTGGCATGCCCGGAGATTAAAGACAGTCTTAAAATTAGTGCCGGCCGGCAGAATCCGGTATCTGGATATTGGCTGCCACGGAGGATTTCTGATGAATCAGGTCGCCCGTAAATTAGGCCAGACGGAAAGCTATGGCGTGGATATTTCGCAGGAAAGTATCGGCTACGCCCGGAAAAAATATCCCGCCTATAATTTTCAAGTTGCCGACGGTTTGTCATTGCCTTTTGAAAAGGATTTTTTTGACTTTATCACTTGTTTTGAAGTAATTGAGCATATTCTTGCACCGGCCAAGGTTTTGAAAGAAATAAAACGTTGTTTAAAAAAAGACGGGGAACTGATGCTTTTAGTCCCGACCGAGAGTCTTTTTTTCCGCTTTATTTGGTTTTTCTGGACGCGGCTGGGGCGGGGAAAGGTCTGGCGTGAAACGCATATCAATCAGATAAAATCACGGGACTTGGCGCCGTTGTTAGAAAAGATGGGTTTTGGTATAATCAAGAAACAAAAATCTCATTTCGGCATGCTTTTGGCTCTGCGTGCCCAGTTGATCAATAAATAATTTATCATGAGAATTTGCGTCGTTATCCCGACTTACAACGAAGCGGAAAATATCAAAAAAATCACCCAGGAGGTTTTTTCTCTCAATATTCCCGGCTTGGAAATTGTTATTGTGGATGATAATTCACCGGACGGCACGGGGAAAATCGCCGACAATTTAAAAGTTAAAGAGAAAAGAATCCACGTCATTCATCGCTTGGGAAAATTGGGCTTAGGGACGGCTTACTTGGAAGGGTTTAAATACGCCCTGGACAAGGGAGCCGAAATTCTTTTTGAAATGGACGCGGATTTTTCGCATAACCCAAAGGTTTTGCCCCATTTTCTTGAAGCAATTAAAGAAAATGATTTAGTGATCGGCTCCCGGTTTATTAAAGGCGGGAAAAATGATATCGGCTATGTCCGGCAACTGGTCAGCCGGCTGGGTAGTTTATACGCCCGGGTAGTTCTAGGGTTAAAAGTAAAAGATTTAACTGGCGGCTTTAATTGTTTTCGCAGAAAGGTTTTAGAAAGTATAAACTTTGATGAGGTTCATTCTTCAAATTACGCCTTTCAAATTGAGATGAAATACCGGACCGACAAAAAAAATTTCCGGATTAAGGAAATTCCCATTATTTTTACTCTGCGTCAGAAAGGGGAAACCAAGTTTTACTATAAAATGATTCTGGAAAGTCTTTGGCTGGTTTTATGTCTGCGCTTTAAAAAATAATTAAACGTCGCCTTTTTTCTTTGGTTTTAGAACAAAAGAAAAGGTGAACCACCAGAAAAGGAAAAGCCAGGCGATGGTCATAATGGTGCCGCCGTAATTATGAAAATAGACCGCCGGTTTTGATCCCCAATAATAAACCAAAAGAGCAATGATGGAAATCCTGGCAATATTCATGACAAAAGTGCCCAAGAGGCCGATGATAATAGTTTCTATTTTGGAATAAAAAGAATAGGCGCCCTGCAGGCCGGTGATGAAAGTGAGAATTATTAAAATTAAGCTTTGCCAGCCGATGCAGTTCCAGGAAATGAAAAAGGGGATGACGGAAAGACCTTTTCTGATCATCAAGACCGAACCCAAGCCTTCGCTCTCAATATTAAAAATTTTAAGAAAACCGCCGACAAAACGCGTCAGATAAGGCACCCAGGCGTTCTGAATTCGGATCCAAAAGCCGCTTTTCAAGAAAACACTGGTCAGAAATTCATTAAAAGTGGTAAAAATCGGCAAGATAAGCAAGATAAGGACAATAAAAAGAAAGAGGTAATTATACTTTTTTTTGATCAGGGGGTCGTTGGCCGGAGTCTGTTCAGTCATATAAACTTATTATACTCCAAGATCAGCTTAATTGAGAAATAATCCGGGGAAGACTATAATGATATTATGACCTTTATTTACAGCTTTTTTCTCTCACTGGCGGTAGTTATTATCCTTTCCCTGTTTTTTAGGGAAGAGGCCGGTTTTTGGCGGGAAAAAATTACCCGCCGATTCCGGCGGAAAAATAAGCCAGTTAATGAAATAGAATCGCCGGCGGCCAAACCGATTGAAAAATTCTGCGGTTTTCGCGATTGGTCGGAAAACGGCGGCGAAATGTGCACCATCTTTCAATTGGAAGACGGAAGAGAATACCAAGTCTCTGAAAATATTTGCCGGCAATGCCAGGTTTGGAACCGCTATCAGACTTGGTTGGATTCCGGAAAAAAAGAAAATCTGTCCGTTACCCTAACTCATACTTTCCGAGGGTCTCAACCCATGGTCGTGGAAACGGACAAGCTTAATCCGGAAATGGATAAGGGGCTGACTTTCAATGATTTTGTCATCAAGCGCCGGCATTTTCCTTGGGCGGGTAAAGCGGTCATCGCTTTTTTTACTTTAGTCACTTATTTAATTGTTTACTTTTCCGGAGTTTTTACCAATCCGGTGGTTTTTGCAATGCCGGATACTTTTTATTTTTACGACGTCGGCGACAAGGCGACGGCCGATGCCTGGAATATGAGAACGACTGACCCGGCTTCGGCGGCGGATATTGACACTAAATGTACGACCACAGACACCGAGAGCAGTGATTTATATTGCGTTTTAGACTCCGGAGATACAAATTCAACTTTTGCCAGTTTACCCCTCGGTCTTACGGGTAAAGGCTGGATGACTGACAACGATAGTTTATTGAATGGGACGATCCCGGCCGGTGATTACACGGTAAAAGTTCAGTATGTCTGGACTGAGACGTCACTTTGCGATTATATGGAAAGTACCTTGTATTGGCGGCTATATAAAGCTTCAAGCGATCTTACTTCCCCAACATCAATTATCAATAATAATTTCTTATGCGATCTTACAAAAACAGGTGTTCGGACATGCACGGATACAGTGCCCGTACTGGGGGATATAACTTTTAATAATGAGGTTCTATACGTAGAATTTTTTTGGTATATTTCTTTTATTTGCTCAAAATCTCCGGCGCCCGCCGCGATATTATCTTTTCATGTGGATGAAGGTGGTTCTGGAGAAAGATTGGATACTCCTACTTATGCCCCGGTGCCGGAAAACAGCTTTTATTTCGCTTTTGCTGTGCCGTTCATCCCTTTAATTATAAAGCGATTTAGATTGAGGGATTATATTAAAAAACTTAAATAAATCAGTTTTAGTCCACGGCGGTATTATTATTTGATTTTACCTTATTTTTGTGCTATAATTTGTTTAAATTTGGCTTATATTTGCGAAATTAGGGCGTAATTATTACTTTTTTTGGGCGCACCCCGTTAGAAATGTATTTAACCAAATAGCCATTTATTTAAATATTATAGATTTCTAACGGGGCGTATAGCTTCCGCCTTCCCCTTTGACACGGCTCAGGGTTCGGCGGACAGGCAGTTGGTTATCCTTGGGTGATTAGCTCAGCTGGCTTATCCGCCTTCGCCAAGGCTTCGGCGGACAGGGAGCGCTATTTTTCAAACTGAGGGCGCGTAGCTCAGTTGGTTAGAGCGTACGGTTCACATCCGTAAGGTCATAGGTTCAACTCCTATCGCGCCCATGGTAAAATTAAACAAACTAAATTATATATTATGCCGGAAAATCAAAACGAAGAAAAAAAAGAAAAAAGCGAAGAGCCGATAAATACGAATCATGTCCGGCCGGGCTTTAAACGGCTGGCCCGTTTGCAGCGCAAGGAAGAATTCCTGCCTTCTTTCAGCAAATCCTTCCTTTCTTTTGTCATTGAGGTGGTAAAAGTAGTGGTCATATCTTTGGCCATTATTGTTCCGATCCGTTATTTTTTGATCCAGCCATTCTACGTCCGGGGCGCTTCCATGGAGCCTAATTTTCACGACAACGAGTATTTGATCATCAATGAGATCGGCTACCGTTTTGCAAGCCCTCAGAGAGGGGATATTGTGGTCATAAAAAGCAAGCTGGTCGCCAAAGAATATCTGATCAAAAGGGTGATCGGTCTGCCTGAAGAAAAAATCGAAATAAACAACGGCGAAGTAAAAATTTTTAATAAAGATAATCCGGAAGGAAAAGTCCTGCAGGAGGAATATTTGGCCAAGGGCATTACGACCAATGGCAATAATATTATCACTCTGAAAAGCGACGAATATTATGTCATGGGAGATAACCGCCCTTCGTCTTTGGATTCGCGGAGTTTCGGCGCGATAGAAAGAGACGAGGTGGTCGGCCGGGCGTGGCTTCGGGCCTGGCCTTTGCAGAAAATGAAGCATTTTTCCTCACCCGAATATAATTTATAAATTTATGTCAAGAAAAAAAGACGGCAAGGCAAAAATTGTCACTCCCCAGCTGCTTCGGGGAATGAAGGATATTTTGCCGGTTGACCAGGATTATTGGTTTTGGCTGGGCGACAAGATCAGGGAAATCGCCCACGCATACGGTTTCCAAAGAATAGACACGCCGATCATGGAAGAAACAGCGCTTTTTACCCGTTCCATCGGCGAAGAGACGGATATCGTCAATAAAGAAATGTACTCTTTTGTCGACCAGGGCGGGGGTAAGATCACTTTAAGGCCGGAAGGGACCGCTCCTATTGTCCGGGCCTATATTGAGCACGGGATGATCAATATGCCCCAGCCGGTAAAACTGTACTATTGGGGGCCCTTTTTCCGGCATGACCGGCCGCAAGCCGGCCGCTACCGCCAGTTTTGGCAGTTTGGCTTTGAGGTCTTGGGCGAAAGCGACCCGATCATTGACGCGGAGCTGATCCTTTTGGCCCATTCTTTTTACCGGGAAATAGGGCTGCCGGCGACTATTCAAGTGAACAGTATCGGCTGCCCGGCTTGCCGGGAAGAATACAAGCGGGTCTTGGTCAATTATTACCGGCCGCGACGGAGCGCTTTATGCGAAGACTGCAAAAAACGGCTGTTAAAAAATCCGCTGAGAATATTAGACTGCAAAGTCGTTGAGTGCGCGGAAATTTCTCACGAGGTGCCGCCGATCGTTGATCACCTGTGCGATGAATGCCGGAATCATTTTACGCAAACCCTGGAATATTTGGATGATTTGGATATATCCTATACCCTTAATCCTCGTTTAGTAAGAGGCCTGGATTATTACACAAAAACAGTTTTTGAAATTTGGATTAATGAAGAAGAGGGAAGCCAGTCCGCTTTGGGCGGCGGCGGCCGGTACAACGATCTGATGCAGGATCTGGGCGGACGGCCGGCGCCCGGCATGGGTTTTGCCGCCGGGGTGGAGCGCCTTATTCTTAAATTAAAGGAAAAAGGAATCAGCGCTCCGGTTTTTGATAAAAGAGAAATATTCGTGGCCCAGCTCGGGGATCGCGCCCGCAAGCAATGTCTTAAACTATTTGATGAACTGCGCCAGGCCGGTTTGAAAGTGACGGAAAGCCTTTCAAAAAACGGATTAAAAGGCCAGCTTGAGGTGGCTCATAAACTGGGGGTAAAATTTTCTCTCATTATCGGCCAGAAGGAAATAATGGACGGCACCGTCCTGATCCGTGACATGGAGAATGGCATCCAGGAGGTGGTGGATTATAAAAAAATAGCGTCTGAGATAAAGAAACGTTTGGAAAAATCAAACACTAATTTGATCAATCATTGAGGCAAAAAATGAAAGATTGTATTTTTTGTCAGATCGTCAGTAAAAAAATTCCGGCTCGTGTTTTTTTTGAAGATAAAGAGGTCATGGTTTTTTCGGACATAAAACCGAAAGCCCCGGTTCATTTACTGATCATTCCTAAAAAACATCTGAAAAATATTGAAGCGGTGAGCAGTCGTCATAACAGAATATTCGCCAGTCTTATATTAACCGCAAAAAAAATGGCTAAGGAGCTGGGCTTATCCGGCAAGGGATACCGTTTAATAATAAATAACGGCCATTGGGCCGGACAAGTAGTCCCTCATTTACATCTGCACTTGCTTGGCGGGAAAAAATTGGCGTTTTAACTTGACTTGGCTTGGGGAAAAGTGTTATATTAGAGAAGCCTAGATGATAAATATTAATTACAATTACTCCAAAATTTGGAGGTTTAAAAGGAGGTGAGTTCCGTGGTTGAAGTGCGGAAAAGAGACGGCGAGTCAGCCGAAAGTTTAATCCGGCGGTTTACCAAGAGATTGCAGCAAAGCGGCAAATTATTAAGAGTGAAAAAGGGCCGGTATTTCCAGCCGCCGAAAAACAAGCGTCAGGTAAAAGACGAGGCCTTGAGAAGAAAAATACTGCGTGAAACAAAGGATTATCTGAAAAAAATCGGCCGGCTTGACGATATCCGGGATCAGAAAAAAATCGGCCAAATTCTTAAATTAACCCTTAAGCAAAAAGAAAAAGAGCGCAAATGACCCTTAAGGAAAGATTAGAAGCAGACTATAAAAAGGCTTATAAAGAAGGCAAGCATTTGGCGGTAGACGCTTTGCGTCTTTTAAAGGCGGAAGTGAAAAATTCAGAGATCGCCAAACGGAAAGATTTTGATGATCATGAGGTATTAGAGGTGATAATGAAAGTGGCCAAGCGTCATCAGGATTCTATCGTTGCTTATACAAAGGGAAACCGGACAGATCTGGCGGATCGGGAAAAAGAGCAATTGGCGGTCTTGGAAATTTATTTGCCGGCCAAACTTTCAGAAGAGGAATTAAGGGATATTATCGGTGAATTGATCAAAGAAGCAGGGGCGGCCGGTCCGACAGATTTTGGCCGCGTCATGAGCGAAGTAATGAAGAATTTAAAAGGCCAGGCCGAAGGCGGTCTGGTCAGTAAGATAGTAAAAGAAGAATTAAATAAAAAAGAAAAAAATTAAAGGCCTTTTTAAAATGGGCGATAAACCTCAAAAAAGAAATATTTTCTTGCTTGTCTTTCTGGTATTTTTCGTTTTTTTAGGTTTTTTCGTCGTCAACCCAAATGTTTTCGCCGCCACTTCTTATTCAATAGAAGACGTGGGCGGGGCCATTGGCTTGGGCACGGTGGATTTAAAAACTCTGGTGATTAATATCATCAAGTGGGTTTTGGGCATTTTAAGCCTAGTCGCGGTTTCTTATTTGATATACGGCGGGGTTTTATGGATGACTTCCCGCGGCAATGAAGAAAAAATCGCCAAAGCCAAGAAAACGATTGTCAACGCGGTGATCGGGATCATTATTGTTTTGCTGGCCTGGGCCATTGTCTTGCTTGTGGCCCGGTTTATCACGAATGCCGGAGGAGGTGGGAGTATTTCTTGCACGGCGAACGTTGACCGTGACCCCAGTAACCCCGTCTGTCGGGTATGTAACAATCTCGGCAATGGTTATGTATATATGATCCGGCCGAATTTGATAATCCGGCTTGCATTTTCCCGGGTTTAACTAAGAGTTTTTATGTCAGTGATCTTGGGACTAGCAACGAGGATTTTAATCCGAATAACGAAAGACTTTATCTTTGCAGCGGTATTCAGCCTATTTTTAACAATGTAATTGATCCAACAACTATTACCAGTACGTCCAGCGCCATCCCGCCGACCCTGAAAATTGAAAAGTTGAGCTGCAGTGTATCTGCGGGCCAGCGTTGCTGGACGGATAATGATTGCTTTTTGATTTCCGGCGACCCGGCTGATCAGTGCCAGGGAACATTTGTGGACGGAACTTGGAAATCGGCAGTTTATAGCGCCATTTATAAACATCTGAAGATTTGTTCCAATGATCCCAGTCAAACCTGTATCGCCGACGCCGATTGCGGATCGGGAAACACTTGTGATTTAGTTCTTTTTGAACAGGATTCCAATTATGTCCTTTATCTGCCTTATGATATTAAAGACAAAGACGGCCGAAATTTAAGCCGCAGTTTGAATTCGCCGGTATACTGCCAATATGATGATGCAACTAATCAACGCGTCTACTGCCGATTTAGCACCGGCGATCAGAATGATACCACGCCGCCGGAAGTAACCACGACCGAGCCGATCAAGGACGGAACGGGATATCCGGATAGAAATGTTGACCGCGACCAATCGATCAATGTCAATTTTTCCGAAACTATTGACGCGACCACTGTTGTTGACACCAGTAATTTACCCCATCCTAATTTAAATAATGTATTTATCCAAAAAATAGCCGCCGAGGGGGGAGTGGTTCAGCCGGGCGGGGATTTAGATACTGACGCTGATGCCGAGAATAAGATAGACGCGGATAAATTAGTCATTCAGGAAAAAACCGCCGGTTTTCGGTTGTCTCTTACTCCCGGTCTTTATTTTGAGTCTTGGACCTGGTATCGGGTTACTGTTCAGAATGTCGAGGATTTGTGCGGTAATGCCTTAACCGCGCCGGTTTCTTGGGAATTTAAGACCAATGACACGGTCGCCGGCATTAATAGCGTTTATCCCACGGGTTTAAACGTTTGTCCTGATGAGCATATTTTTGTTATCTTTAGTACGAGCATGTTCAATAACGAAGTTACTTTCCAGGTTGACGGCCAGCAAATCGTTATGCCTCGCGCTTCTTCCTGGCCTTTTCCGCCCCAGCCCAATTATACGATGACCATAGATGACGCTCTTCCCGCCACTTTTGACGGCACGCTTAAGATTACAGATTATGAATTGGGTGATCCGCTGGCCCTTAATCCCGACAAAAAATTTAGAATTTTTGAATTAATACCGGAAGAACCATTGGCTTCCAATGCCAATCACACGGTCACGGTGACAACGGATAAGGTGATTGATACGAATGGAACTTTTTTGAGCAAGACCTGGACGTTTCGTGTCACTACCGCTGACCAGTGCACTTGCCAGCCTTATATAACTGCCCTCCGGCCGAGCGAAGGCGGGATAAGTGAATGCCTTACTATTCAAGGCCAATGTTTTGACGGCACGACTAATCACACGGCTTCGCCTTCAGCCGTTCATTTTGACGCGACACTTGCCAATGTCGAGTCTTGGGGCACGGATGCCAGCGGCAATGATTACGTGGTGACGACCTCGCCAGCCGGTTTTGCCCTTGATGCCCGGCCTCAAGTGACCGTGGATATTCATTATGACGAGTCCGCCTACGGGGACATGACATCCAATGGCCAAACATATTGGTATAAAACCACTGACGTTTCAAACGGCCCTTGCCTTTATTCCGTCACTACTCAGAATAACCGCTGCTATCCCGGCACGCCGGCTGTTTTAACGGGAATTCGTTTCGGTCCGACGACACAATCGACAAAAAATGTGACTTTTGGCAATCCGGCTTCGCCTCTGGCCGCAGCGGTCAACACATGGTCGGATACGATTATTAATTCGGCGGTGCCGGCCACCCCGAATGAAATTTCCGGCGATGTTATAGTTGAAAATAATATCGGGTTGTCAAATGGCGTGCCTTTTAATATTTGTCAGCCCCCGCCAGGGGTGCCGATTGTTACCAAGTATTGGCCCACCTGCGATTCCGCCTGCGTCAACGCGGTGGCCGGGGCCACCTTCAGCGAAGCGATGGATGATTCAACGATGACAGCGCCGAATGTTAAACTTGAGCAATGCGATAATTCAGATTGTGACACGTTCGTTGTGACAGGTTTTACCCTTAATCTAAGTTATGACGTTCCCGGCAAAACGCTGACTATTACGCCGAGCACGAATTTAGAAATAAACACTTGGTATAAGGTGACCTTAACCGATGGGATAAGAAGCACGGAAAACGTCAGTATCGGCAATCCCAATGAAGGCAATAATTTTGTCTGGAAATTTAAAACGAAGAATGATGCTTCTTTATGCGCTTTGGCCTCAGTGGATGTAATTCCCGCCACCCGCACCCTAAAAGTTACCCAAAGCTTGAATTATACCGCCTATGCTTATGGCTCGCCTGACAGCTGTAATCCTTTAGGACAAATGCTGAATTCGCAGAGTTATAATTGGAGTTGGCAAAGCTCAAACCCTCTTCAGGCGAGTGTCTCTTCTAATGATACAAATGCCAATGGATTAATTGATCCTCAGCAAAGCGTCAGCGCCCTGGCGGTCACGAATAATGTGGAGATTCAAGCGACGGCTCAAGGCCATTCTGACCACGGTGATTTAACTATTACCGAAGATCCGACTTATTGCGTCACTAACGCGGATTGTTTGGTCAACGAGCTTGGGGAGAATTGTCCGGGTAGCACCTGCTTAAATAACCGTTGTACCCCAGTCCTTAATAGTTTTTCTCCTTCAGACGGAGCGGTCGGTACCTGGGTGGCGGCGCGAGGCTGTTGGTTCGGCACTTACGTGCTCGGATCGAGTAAACTATTATTTTTTAATAATCAGGAGGGGATTATTCCGGATACGAATATTTGCGGCACAGGGACCTGGACCAATAACCGTATCTTGCGGGAAGTGCCGGGAGCGGCCGCGACCGGCGTTATAACCGTTAATCGTGATGACGGCCAGACCGCGGTTTCCAGTACTGATTTTACCGTGAACGCGGTGGTGAGGCCGGGTATTTGCGCCCTTAATCCCAATGTCGGCCGGGAAGGCATTACGGAAGTACAAGTTAAGGGCAAGAATTTCGGAGTGAGCCGGGGATCTAGCCGGGTGATTTTTAATAATAATATAAACGCCAATTATTCACCGGCTATTTGGGAAGATAACAATATTCGCGTTATCGTGCCGGCAAATGCTACGACCGGCGATGTGAAAGTGACGGTTAATTCCATTGATAGCAACGGCTGGTTTTTTCAGGTCCTTCCTTCCGCCTGCACGACTTTATGCACTCAGGATAGCGACTGTTTTATTGTGCCGAATCAGGGCTGTGATAAAGACGGCTGCTGTAGCGATCGCCCGACCTTTACTTCATATCCGGCCAATAACGCGACCGATGTTTGTTTGAATACGCTTATGAGAGTGGTGTTCAATCAATCCATGGATCAAAGTACCCTTAATGCCAGTAATATTTTGTTAGCCAGCTTAACCTCGGCCGGGCCGCCGCCGGTCTGGACCAATATTCCTTTAGCCGGCAAAATAACCACTGATTCTAAAACAGCGACCATATCTTTAGGCGTCCTATTAGAGAGAAATACTCAGTATCGTATCTCTTTGCATCCGACTAATATAAAAAATAGCAAGGGCGTTTCTTTGGGTTCATTAGGGACAATTGTTTTTACGACCGCTGATTCTTCAGG
>JBDRMK010000020.1:0-57221 GCA_043812155.1 Patescibacteria group bacterium
AATTTTTTCCTCTTTGAGCGACAATAATTTTTAAATTAAATATATCTTCCAAAAATTTCCGATTTTCTAAAAAAACAGAAATAACAATTTGTCCGGGCAAATCCGGCACCTTCTGGTAATACTGGGCGATAAAAGAAGAAATAATTTCCGGTTCTTTGGTGCTTTCCGCGTGATTAAGAATAAAAGTCTTTTTGTCCATCAATTTGCCGTTTCTTACCGAAAATAGATTGACGGCGGCCGCTTCTTCTCTTCTCGCCAGGCTTAAAATATCCTGATTAACGCTTTTTGGCGAGATAACCTTTTGTTTTATCAAAACGTTTTCCAGGGTAAAGATCTGATCCCGCAATTTCACCGCTTTTTCAAAAGCTTTATAAGCGGCGGCTTTTTTCATTTCTTCCTTTAAATCGATTTGAATCTCGTCGAGGTTGCCTTTTAAGAATTGGATGATCTTGGCGATGTTTTTTTGATACCCCTCTTTTTTAATCCGGTTGTCGCAAGGCGCCGGGCAATAGCCCAGGTGAAACATCAGGCAAGGTTTTTTTGGCAGATTGTCGCAGGTCCGGAAGGGAAAGACTTTTCTTAAAATATTCAGGGTTTCGCGAGCGGCTCGGGCCGATAAATAAGGGCCGAAATATTTTCCTTTGTCTTTGGCGATTTTCCGGGCAAAGGTTATAAGAGGGAAGTCTTCGGCTGTGATCTTAATGTAGATGAAGTTCTTATCGTCTTTTAAGATGATATTGTGCTTCGGCTGGTATTTTTTGATCAAATTGGATTCCAGAAAAAAAGCCTCGGTTTCCGAAGAAGTAATGATGTATTCCAGATCATCGGCTTCTTCAAGCATATCCGGCTTTTGAGGCGGGTTTGTTTTTCGAAAATAAGAAGCGACCCTTTTTTTAAGGTTTTTCGCCTTGCCGACGTAAAGAACGGTCTGTCTTTTTTTGAACAAATAGACTCCGGGCTTTCCCGGCAAATGATTTAGTTTTTTCTTTAATTTATCCATTGCTTTAAGTATAGCAAGTTTTGAGAGGGTTGACATATTTGTTTTGGCTTAACTTAAGGGGTATACTTTTTAGCGCCTTGATTCTATAATAGATATTAAGAAGATAAAATTTAAGACAGACATACTGATGGCAGAGAATAGTGAAACAAATTATCAACTTTGGCAGAAAGAACTTGCTTTTCTCGAAGAGCTCAGGCGAAAAAAGCCGGAGTTGTTTGAAAACCCTCAGATAATTTCTTCCCAGACACTTCTAAAATATATCGGAATTGAGGCGATACCGACGGATTTGGGCCTGGGGTATTACCGTTTTTCCCCCCAGGATTTTGTTGTTGAGGAGATAACTCCTGACGGTTCGCTTTGCACGGTTGAGCCGGAAAAAACCAATAAACTTCCTCAAGGAGAAGAGAAGAGGACTCTTTACTGCCATTTGGTTAAAGTTGGCATTTACACCCTTGAAGCTCTCGATCGTTTGGTCAAAGCCATAGGTATTGAGCGAAATTCGATCGGCTATGCCGGCATCAAAGACGCCGTCGCCGTTACTAGCCAACGCATTAGTTTAAGAAAAGTTGATTATAAAAAAGCGGTTTCTCTGGCGGTCCCCGGATTGTTTTTGAAAAATTTTACCTACGGCAAAGGCGCGGTCAGCGTCGGCGAACTTAAAGGTAATCGCTTTACCATTTTTATCCGGACCGAAGAATCGGTGGAAAAAAACCGTCTGGCGGACAAGCTTGAAACGATGAGCCGAGAAGGGTTCTTTAATTACTACGGCGTCCAGAGATTCGGCAGCCGGTTCTCGGCGCATGTTTTCGGCCGGAAAATTATGCAAGGAGATTACGGAGGCGCCTTAAAGTCTTTTTTGATTGCCACGAACGAAAGCGAATCCCGTTACGTCAGCCAGATCAGGCTGGAAGCGGAAAAAATATTTGGCGATTGGGAAGAGATGCATCGACAATTTAATAGTCTGCCGTATTCTTTCCGATATGAAATAAAATTGCTTCAAGCCCTCGAAGAAAGACCGGATGATATTACCGGCGCCTTAAAGAATATCCCGGAACAGATTCGTCTCTGGGTTTACGCTTACGTCAGCTATCTTTTTAATAAAAAAATATCTTACCTATATTGTAACCATTCGGCCATACCGCCTGATCTTCCTCTTGTTTTAAGTCATGACCGGGCCGACCATGAAATCTACCGAGAATTCCTAGAACAAGATACTACGGTAAATTTTCTTAGCAATATAAGGCCTTTTTTCTTCATCAGACCGGCCAGGAGAAAAGTGGCTATTAAGGTTTTACCCTTGATTCACGCATATCAAATTACCGAGGAAGGAGTGGTGATCAGCTTTTCCTTACCCAAAGCTTCTTACGCCACCACTTTTTTAAGCCATCTTTTTCAACTAACTTCTGGTTTGCCGATGCCGTCTTGGGTCAAGACCAAAGAACGGGATATCCTGGCCCTGGTCAATCAAGGGTCAATGGAGACGGTCAAAAAAATACTCGGCCCGTATTTTTACAGCCGGCCGGCGGAAGAAGAAAGTCAAGACTTGGTAAAATAATATAAAAAAATAGAGCCGGACGCAGTACATGGTACTGGCCGGCTCTTTCGATTTGCCCTGAAGTGACTTCAGGGGCTAAAGGGCGTTGCTGTTGGCGTCGGTGTAGAAGCCCAAGCGGGGCATGCGGATTCTTACCTTCGGCGGTACGCGTTGGTCACCCTGCGACGCCCGCAGGTTGATCGTGTCCACGCGGAACGTGAAGTCAGCCTCGGGGCTTACGCGTTGCGGATTCTTCCAGATGGCCACGTGCTGGTGGCAAATCTGGAGCCGCTTCTCGAACCACTTCTGGTCCACTTCGGACAGGATGACTTCTTCGCCTTCCTTCTCGTAGGCAAAGACTATGACGGACGATTTCTCGCCCGGCCGGTTGGCTTTTCGCGTGAATTCCTGGTGGCAGTCCACCAGGCGGAAGCCGGCTTGTTTCAGGTCGGCGACCAGGAGCTCGATCGTGATCCACTGGATCTCGGCGATTTTCTCGCCTGAGTCACCCTTCCCTCGGTTGTACCGATTGAACTCGACGCCCAGGGCTTGTGCGTCCGCGGCGTGGCGGGCCTCGATCTTCTGATCATTCCTCTCTTTCGTCGGGATGGACGATCCTTCTGGTTTGTAGGTGAAGATCTTGATCAACACCCTGGTGAGCGGGAGCCTGTTCACTAACAACTCTTCGGACATCTCGGACCTCCTTCTGAATAACCACTAGTTACATCAAATACCGTTTTTTCCGCGTTATCTATTTTGAAAAGCCCTTACGCTGAATGAGCTTATTTTTCTCAAAAGAACTGGCCAAGCCAATACAATACACAGAACTAAACATCCTAGCACAGAATTCACCTTTTGTCAAGGAGGGTGATTATAACGTCTTTTCTTGTCCGATTGACACTTCTTGACCCAGCCTTTCGCGAAAGGCTGGGCGAAACTCAGTAAGATATGTCTATTTCGGTTGGTTAGTTTTGCCTAAAAGATTATCCCGGTTGACAGAGCTTGACCCCGCCATTCGGCGGGGCGAGAGTCAGTAAAATAATGTTTTACCATGTGGCTTACCTGTGGTTATTCTTTTTTGTCTTGACAGGGGTTGACACCGGGTGTATACTTTCTCAAGTCTTATATACAGATAAATTTTGGGGGATAACTATGGCCGATAAGATCGTTATCCGGGGCGCCCGGGTCCATAATTTAAAAAATATCAGCCTGGAATTGCCGCGGGACAAGTTCATCGTGATCACCGGCATTTCCGGTTCCGGCAAATCCTCCCTCGCTTTTGACACGATTTACGCCGAAGGCCAGCGCCGGTACGTGGAGTCCCTTTCCGCTTACGCCCGGCAGTTTTTGGGCCTGATGGACAAGCCGGACGTGGACCAGATCGAAGGCTTGTCGCCGGCTATTTCTATTGATCAGAAATCCACTTCCCACAACCCCCGCTCCACCGTGGGCACGACCACGGAGATATATGATTATCTCCGGCTTTTGTTCGCCCGGGTCGGGATCCCGCACTGCCCGCAATGCGGCCGGGTCGTTTCCAAACAGACCATTGACCAAATCGTGAAGCAGGTCTTCAAGCTGCCCGGGGAAACGAAAATCATCATCTTGGCTCCCTTAATTCAAGATAAAAAAGGCGAGCATAAAAATATATTAAAGGATATCCGCAAAGCCGGTTATGTCCGCGTCCGTTTTGACGGCGAGATCTACAGCCTTGAAGAAGCGGAGGATTTGAACGTGGACAAGAACAAGAAACATTCCCTGGAAGTGATGATCGACCGTCTGACCGTGAAAGAAGGCGAGGAAAAAATTGAAGAGGAAAAAGAGACCAAGCTGCGGCTAGCTGATTCTTTGGAAACCGCTTTGGATTTGGGTGAGGGGAAAGTGATTGTCCATCTCGTGGATAAGAAAGAAGACCTGCTTTTCAGCGAGCTTCTGGCCTGCCCGCACTGCAATCTCAGCCTGGAAAATATCGAGCCCAGGAATTTTTCCTTTAACAGCCCCCACGGCGCCTGTTCGGACTGCACGGGCTTGGGCACCAAACTGGAAATTGATCCGAAGTTGATCATTCCTAATCCCAGACTGACTTTAGCCGAAGGGGCGATCCGGCCCTGGTCTAGGACTTCTTCCAACCAGACCTGGTATTTTCAGATCTTAAAGACCGTGTCCGAAGAAAACGGATTTTCCATTGATACACCCGTGGAAAAACTGCCAAAAAAATCCCTAGACATGGTTTTATTCGGGACGGGCGACAAACGATACAAATCTTCTTATTCTTCCCCGCGCTTTGACGGCGATCTATACACCACTTTTGAAGGAGTGATCCCCAACCTGATGCGCCGATATAAAGAAACCGATTCGGATTATATCCGGGCTGAGATCGAAAGATATATGCGCATTTATTCCTGCCCGACCTGCGGCGGCAAGCGTTTGAAACCGGAAGTCCTGGCCGTGACCGTGGCGGGAAAGAATATCTATGAGATCGTTTCCCAGCCGATCGACCGGATCCGGGAATTTTTTGACAGTCTTGAGAGCAAGAGCAAGAACGGCTTGCCCACTTTAAGCGAAAGAGAGCAGAAGATCAGCCGCCAGATATTAAAAGAAATAAAAAACCGTCTTTTGTTTTTGCATAACGTCGGTTTGGATTATCTGACCCTGGACCGGGCGACTTCCACCCTGGCCGGCGGGGAAGCCCAGCGGATCAGGCTGGCCACGCAAATTGGTTCGTCTTTGGTCGGCGTGATCTATATTTTAGACGAGCCTTCTATCGGCCTTCACCAGCGGGATAACGCCAAATTGATCACCACTTTGAAAAAATTAAGGGATCTGGGCAATACCGTTATCGTAGTGGAGCATGACGAGTCCACCATGCTGGCGGCGGATTACTTGGTGGATATCGGGCCCGGGGCCGGGGATCATGGCGGCCACGTGGTGGCTTCCGGCACGCCGCTGGCGATCAAAAAAAATCCCAAGTCATTGACCGGCCGTTATCTGGCGGGCACTTTAAAAATCGATATACCCAAGGAATATCATCGCGGCCAGAACAAATTTCTGATAATCCGGGGGGCCGAGGAATTCAACTTAAAAAATATTGACGTTAAAATTCCCTTAGGGAAATTTGTCTGCATCACGGGTGTCAGTGGTTCCGGCAAATCAACTCTGATGATCGATATTTTAGCCCGGGCTTTAGGCCAATATTTTTACAAAGCCAAAGATCTGCCGGGCAAGCACAAGGAAATAAAGGGTCTGGAAAATTTGGACAAAGTTATTCATATCGACCAGTCGCCGATCGGCCGGACGCCGCGGTCCAATCCAGCCACCTACACCGGCGTTTTCACCTATATCCGCGATCTTTTTTCCCAGCTGCCGGAGGCGAAGATCCGGGGCTATGATCCCGGCCGGTTCAGTTTTAACGTGAAAGGCGGCCGGTGCGAGGCCTGCCAGGGCGACGGCATGGTCAGGATCGAAATGCATTTTTTGCCGGACGTTTACGTGGAGTGCGAGGAATGCAAAGGAAAAAGATACAACCAGCAGGCTCTGGAGATCCATTACCGCGGCAAAAACATTTCCGATGTTCTGAATATGACCGTGGAAGAAGCTTTGAGTTTTTTCAATAATATCCCGGCTATCAAGCAGAAACTGGAAACCCTTCACCAGGTCGGCTTGGGCTATATTCATCTCGGCCAATCCGCCACCACTCTTTCTGGCGGCGAAGCCCAGCGGGTGAAACTGGCGACGGAGCTTTCGCGCCGGGCGACGGGCAAGACTCTTTATATTTTGGATGAGCCGACCACGGGCTTGCATTTTGACGATATCAAGCGGCTTTTGGGAGTCATCAATAAATTAGTGGAAAAAGGCAACACGGTCCTGATCATTGAGCACAACCTTGATGTCATCAAGTCCGCGGACTGGATCATTGATCTGGGCCCCGAAGGCGGCGATAAAGGCGGGCTTCTGGTGGCCGAAGGCACGCCCAAAGAAGTGGCCAAAGTGAAAAAGAGCTTTACCGGGCAATATCTCGCCGAAATCTTTAAGAGTAAAAAATAAATGCTATTCAAGCGCCTGAAAAATTACGGCTCCTGGAAAACTTCAGGGGCTTTTAATATTTATCAGGATTCTTTTCCCGAAGAGGTGAAGAGGAATCGGATAAATCAAATCCGTGTCTTTAAAGACAAAAAATATCATTTTGACGGCGTTTATAAAAATAAAAAGATGGTCGCCATTTTCGCATATTGGCGGCTGAATACAGGGGATTTTATTGAGCATTTTGCCGTGAAAAAAAGTTTGCGGCGGCAAGGCTTGGGCCGGGAAGTCATCCGTCAATTTATCCGTCAGGCCAAGCGCAAAATTATCATTGAAGTGGAAAAAGAGGATATAAAGAAATCGGCCAGGTTGATCCGTTTTTACCGTCGGCTCGGCTTTAAACTGAATAAATACGTATACTGCATGCCGCCGTACAAAAAAGGCGGCCGGCCGATTCCTTTTTATATCATGACTTATTCCAAAGCGATAAATAAAAAGGAATTCCTACGGGCCAGGCATGAAATTTATAAGACGGTTTATAAGGTGAAATAAGTTTTAATTTAAGGGAAAAAAATAAAGCACCGGGAGGTTCCGATGCTTTTAAGCCGTCGTCAGGAGGACGGCGATGTTTATAATTTAGCGGTCTTATAAGGCAGATAAGATAGGCGATGAGCATTAAAAGACCGCCGAAAAATTCAAATACCTTTTCAATTAGGTAATAAAAGAACAATTAATCTCTCCTTTCTACCGGTTCAGCGGCTGACGCAGCCCAGTTTCATCTTTTTGATCTGTTCCTGACATTCGGGGCAGTTGTCGATGTGAGCGCGCGTTTCCGCGGGCAGTTCTTTTTTTTCAGCCAGATAAGCGCTCATGGTTTTCCAATCCAGGGTCGGGCAAGGCATAAGGACCTCCTTTGCGGGAATTCCCCAAGAAAAGTATAATGAAGTCAGACTGACTTTGATTAATATCTTATGCCAATAGAAAAATTTAGTCAACTGGAAAAGGCGATTTTAGCCACGATTGGCTATTATGACGTTTTTGATTACCCGCTGACCACGGAAGAGATCTGGCGCTGGCTTTATATAAAAGAGGGGGTCGCCAGGGATTTGAACACCGTACTGGAAGTTCTGGAAATGAGCGAGAATTTAAAAGAGGTCATGGCTACGGATGAAAATTATTATTATTTGAAGAACCGGCGGGAGATCGTGGAAACGCGGAAGGAAAGATTTGAGGCGGATAAGAAGAAATGGCGGATTGCCCGCTCCGCTTTAAGTTTTTTGCGGATGGCGCCGTTCTTGAAATACGTGGCGGTCTGCAATACCCTGGCGATAAATAACGCCAAAGCGGAAAGCGATATTGATTTTTTTATTGTGGCGGAATCCGGCCAGCTGTGGACCTGCCGGCTGTTCGCCACCTGGTTTGTTTTTATGCTCGGTTACTGGCGCCATAAAAATAAGATCAGAGACAAGATCTGTCTGAGCTTTTACGTGGCGGAAGAAGCGCTGGATCTAAAGCCATTAAAACTGGAGCCTGACGATCCGCATTTCACTTTTTGGCTCTCGCAATTCGTGCCGCTCTACGACCGCGGGGAATATCATCTTAAATTGCAGCAGAAAAACGCCTGGGTCTTGAAATCGCTGCCTAATGTTTTTTCCCGGAAAGAAGAGAATTTAGTAAGATCTGACCGCCTCATGTCAATTGTCCAGCAGTTCTTTGAAATAATATTCATTAATCCTTATATCGGCCACTGGCTGACCGCCTTTAGCCGCTCCCGCCAGTTAAAGAAAATGGAAAGAAATAGGGAAACCGCGGCCAAAGAAAACAACACCAACGTCGTAATTTCCGATTCGGTTCTGAAGTTCCATGAAACGGACAAGCGGGAGGAATACCGAAAGAAATTCTACGAGAGATTAAATAGCCTGGGTTTGTAGCTGTTGACTAATTTGAATATTTTTGCCAAGATGGGATTGGTTTAGATATTAAGATATCTAGATATCAAGATAATTAATAAAGGAGAATAAAAATATGGCCAGAGATATATTTGACCCAAGGGAGGCCGCGGCCCGGCAAGACATGTATGGCAAATTTTTGGCTAAATTTGATAAACTTAGTCCTTGGAAAAGAGAAATAAACCCGGGTGGATCGACAGAAATTTCAAAAGAAAAAAATGAAAAATACAGGATTGAGCATTTAAGAAACCCGGAAGACAAAAGAGTGGAAGGGTCGCACCGGCTGTTGGCCAAAATTTTTGGCAAAGGTGAAGTTGATTCGCTGGACACGATAAAAACCGCGATGGCTGGCAAAGTAGTCGGCGATGAAGAAACAGCCGATATTCCTCTAATAGTTACCACGGTGGAAAATAACAAAGGCGAAGTGGTCGGCACGACCCACTCGTCTATTTTGGAGTCTTTTGACGATGATTTTTCCGGCACCGGAAAATCTTTTGCCATTGATGCCTATACCGCCGTTGATCCCGAAGAGCAAAATAAAAATTTAGGTTTAGAGATGTATCGTCATCGTATCGAAGAATTAGTGGCTGAGGCGGAAAAACAAGGCAAGCCTTTAGATTCAATCGTCGCGGAAGTGCATGGCGACGCGGAAGAATTTTATAACAAAGTCGGTTTAAAACGGCTTTACTTTAAAGGTCAAGACCAAAAGATGCGCGAATTGCCGTATTATCAATCCGTTCTGGCGGATGCCTGGAATAAAAAAACCGGCCAACCGAGAGAGGGAGAGGAAAGAGTGCCCGAACACTTGATGATCGCTTCGCTTGACGGGAGAAACGAAATTACCGCCGAAGAGCTTCTGGAAAAAATTAGAGCAATGATGGATTATAATAGTTTCCAAACCGAAGGGTATTTCGGGAAAAACAAAAAAGCGTACGAAGCGCATATGAATGTATTGGAAAATGATTTGCTGGAATTAGAAAAGGCTTTGAGTGGAACCAAAGATGGTCGGATTGCTTTATTATCGGCTGAAGAAAGAAATCAAATGCTTAGTTATGATAAAGATTTATTTATTGAGCACACGGCGGCGGATGAGGAGAAATAAGATATTAAGATATTTCGGCCCAAGGCCGACCCGCCTCGGGCGGGGAGTGATTAAGCGACTAAGATATTAAGATAATAAATAAAGGAGAATAAAAATATGGTAGAAAATGAACAAGGCGGTACTCCGCAAGAAGCCAGGGATTTTAAATTTCCCACTGAGGACAAGAAAGATGAAAAAGAAGAAACTGATCAAACCAGGGAAGGAGAAAGTTTTTTACAAAAAAAACCAAACTTACCGCCGGAATTTAATGAGGAGGACGAAAGAGAACATTTTAGAGGAGTACCGGATTTGGTCGGTGAAATTGACGGAATGCGGAAAATACTTGACGTTAACGAACTTAAAGCGGCTGTTTTGAAAGATCCAAAAGATAAAGAGGCACAAGAAGAAGTGGTGGAATATGTCAGAAAACAGTTGGGAGTGGCGGAAACGATAGCCAGAGAAAAACATCTTAATCTCTCCGGTCTTACAGAAAGAACTCCATTAGTTCCTCCGGCTTTTGACGAAGAAGCGGCGAGAGATTATTTTCTAAGAAACAAAGATTTGCCTGGTGAAATTAATCATTTGGAAGGCGCTTTAAAGTCATATAATACACAGTCGGAAACTTCGCCTAATGAATTAATCCGCGCCAGCGCTAAATTAAGAGCGGAATACGTGAAAAATCAGTTACAGGTAGCACAAGAAGCAGCCGAGAAAAGAGGTAAAGATATTAAATAAAAAATAGTAAAGGTTGTGGATAACTCTTTTATTTTGACATTTTAGCAATATTTCCCTAAAATTCAATAAATATAAACTATTTAGCACTCTTGACGAATGAGTGCTAATTGGTTAAAATGCTTATTACGAGCTAAATAATTAAAGGAGAAAAAATATGAATCTCAAACCCTTAAATGACAAAGTCATTGTCAAAGGCTTGACCAACGAGGAAGTGACCAAGGCCGGGATTGTTCTGCCGGACACGGCGGAAAAAGAAAAGCCGGAAAAAGGCGAAGTTCTGGCTGTCGGCCCGGGCAAACTTTTAGAAAACGGCCAAAGATCTCAAATGTCCGTCAAAGTCGGCGACAAAGTATTATTCAAGAAATACGGGCCGGATGAAGTGAAGGTTGATGATGAGGAACTGTTAGTGGTGAGCGAAGAGGATATTATCGCGGTGATTGAGTAATTTATTTTGTCATCGCGAGTCTCCCGAAGGGAGACGTGGCGATCCCGATGTTAAATAATCAGCGAGATTGCTTCTCCGCCCTGGGCGGATCGCAATGACAAGGTAATAAAAAAAATTATAAATTATACATTATAAATTATTAATTAAAAACGTATGGCTAAACAAATTCTATTCCGGGAAAAAGCGCGCGCCGCTTTAAAAAAAGGCGCGGATCAATTGGCCGACTGCGTGCGCGTCACCTTGGGTCCCAAAGGCCGCAATGCGGTTTTGGACAAAGGATATGGGGCGCCGACAATTACCAATGACGGCGTGACCATTGCTAAAGAAATTGAATTAGAGGATAAATTTGAAAACATGGGGGCGGAGCTGATCAAGGAAGTCGCTTCCAAAACCAATGATGTGGCCGGTGACGGAACCACGACGGCCACGATTTTAGCGGCCAGTATTATTTCTGAGGGTTTAAAGAACGTGGCCGCCGGCGCCAATCCTTTAGTTATCAAACGGGGAATTGAAAAAGGGGTCAATGTCATCGTGGAAGGCCTGAAGAATATTTCCAAGCCGGTCAAGACTAACGAGGAAGTGGCGCAAGTCGCTTCCATTTCCGCTAATGATAAAACGATCGGGGAAATCATCGCTCAAGCTTATGAAAAAGTGAAAAAAGACGGAGTGATCACCGTGGAAGAATCCCAGTCTTTCGGCCTGGAACTGGAAGTCGTGGAAGGGATGCAGTTTGACAAAGGCTATGTTTCGCCTTATATGATCACGGAAGCCGAACACATGAAAGCGGAATATGAAGATTGCCATATTTTAATTACGGATAAAAAAGTCTCCGCCTTATCGGAAATATTGCCTCTTTTGGAAAAACTGGCCCAGTCCGGCAAAAAAGAATTAGTGATTATTGCGGATGAAATTGAAGGCGAAGCTTTAGCAACATTCGTTGTTAATAAACTGCGCGGCACTTTTAATGTATTAGGCATCAAAGCGCCCGGGTTTGGCGACCGCCGGAAAGAAATGCTTCAAGACATCGCGATATTAACCGGCGGCAAAATGATCACTGAAGATATGGGTTTGAAACTGGAAAACACCGAGATCGCTGATCTGGGCCAGGCCCATAAAGTGATCGCCACTAAGGAAAACACCACGATCGTGGAGGGCAAGGGTGATGAAAAAATCATTAAAGACCGGATCGCTCAAATTAGAACTGAGCTTAAAGACGCTACTTCTGATTTTGATAAAGAAAAATTAGAGGAAAGACTGGCCAAACTGGCCGGCGGAGTGGCCGTCATTAAAGTGGGTGCCGCTACTGAAACGGAAATGAAAGAGAAAAAGCACCGGGTGGAAGACGCCAAGGAAGCGACCAAGGCGGCCATGGAAGAAGGAATTGTCCCGGGCGGCGGCGTCGCTTTGATCAGGACTTTGCCTTTGCTTGAGGCTTTGCATCTGGAAGATCTGGAAGAGAAGATCGGCGTTGATATCTTGAAAAAAGCGATTGAAGAGCCTTTGAAGCAGATCGGCGCTAACGCCGGAAAAGAAGGCTCGGTCATTGTGGAAGAGGTGAAGAAATTAAAAGGCAACCACGGCTATAACGCCGCTTTGGATAAATTCGAGGATCTGGTGGCGGCAGGCATTGTTGACCCGACCAAAGTGACGCGTTCCGCTTTGCAGAACGCCGCGTCAGTGGCCGCTATGCTTCTGACGACCGAAACCGCGATTACTGACAAGCCCGAAGAAAAGGACAAAGGTATGTCCGGAATGCCCGGGGGAATGCCCGGCGGCATGCCGATGGGAATGTAATAATTAATTATTACAAAATACAGGAAGGTAGACTGACCTGTCCGCCGCACAAGGCTTTGGCAGGCGAGTCAGCCTACCTTCCTTTGGTAAGGGAGGGCTTTTTGGTTTGCCAGAACAGGCAAATTTTAGTATAATAAAATGTATGGAAGAAAAGATCGACCAAGAGGAACATTTAAAGCCGCCAGCGGGAGTATCCGGCGATCTGGCCGGCCGGCCGATCAGTTTTTATTTCCGTCTTTTTCGGTGGCCGATTTTCACTGCTTTGCTTACAGAGATAGTTTTGATAATTTTCAACCAGCCGAATGTTTATCTTTGGTTCATCAATCTGCTGGTATTCATCGGCCTGACGGTTTGGGCCAAGCAGGTCTATAATCTTCGCCTGGGCCAGGCCGTGATCTTAGGCATCGTCTCCGGTTTTGTCCTGGGCCTGCTGGTCTCGTTATTCAAACTGATCTGGTGGCATAAATTCTATCTTTTTTTCAATATCGTGACGGAAACCACGACGACCGCCATGGCCGGCTTGCTGCTTTCCGGCGGCACTTTTCTTATGATAAGCAAGGAATATCGGAAAAAAGAAGAATCTTTATTTAATTTTTTAAAGAAAAATAAGAAAGGGGGTGGGGAAGATGGAAAATAAACCAGTGATGGGCGAAAGCCAGGAAAACAAGCTGTTGGCCGCAATCTCTTATCTTTGGATCATCAGTATTATCATGCTTGTGATCAAGAAAGATAGTAAATTGGTCCAGTTCCACGCGAAACAGGGTCTGGTTCTTTGTATCGCCTCGATCATTTTTTGGCTTATTCCGGGGATTGGCTGGATTATAAATCTCGCGGTGGTGGTGGCGATCGTGGTGGGCTTTATCAAGGCCTTGTCCGGCGAGTATTACAAAATACCCGCAGTTTCGATTATCGCCGAAAAAATAAACTTCTAGTATTATTGGATATAATTCGGTACTCTTCTTAAATATTTGATAAGAGGAGTACTCATATTGTAGGCCGATTAATGATTATGGTTATTGGTTATTCATAAATCCGAAGCACAAAACTAAAAGCACAAAATAAATTTAAATATATAAATCAAAAATTAAAAACGTCGACCGGGTTTAAATATTTAAATTTTGAACATTTAATATTGTTTTGGATTTTGGATTTTGAGCTTTGAATTTCAAATGCCAAATATAAATATAACTAAGAGAAATAAACCCATATGCTTAAAAAGAAAAAAATAACAAAAAGAGTGAAAAAGACGATCATGTGGTTTTCGCAAATAAGGAACACGGACGTGCCTTTGGTCGGCGGCAAGAACGCTTCCTTAGGGGAGATGCATTCTACTTTGACCAAAAAAGGCATTTTAGTGCCTAATGGTTTTGCCATTACGGCTGACGCCTACCGCCAGCATTTAGCCGAGAGCGGCTTAAAAAAACAAATTAAAAAGATCCTTTCCGATTTGAATACCCGTAATATCAAAAATTTGCAGGAAAAAGGCAAACAGGTCAGGAAATTAATTTTGGAGGCCCATTTCCCCCACGATTTGGAAGCGAAAATTACCAAGGCTTACCAGAAAATGGAGGAAGAGTACGGTCAAAACGTGGATGTGGCGGTAAGGTCAAGCGCCACGGCTGAAGACCTGCCGGACGCTTCTTTTGCCGGCCAGCAGGAAACATATTTGAACATCAGGGGCAGGGAAGATTTGCTTAAGGCCTGCCAGAAATGTTTCGCTTCGCTTTTCACCAACCGGGCGATCTCTTACCGCCAGGACAAAAAATTTGATCATTTAAAGATCGCCTTGTCCATCGGCGTCCAGAAAATGGTCCGTTCGGACAAAGCCGCTTCGGGCGTGATCTTCACCATTGATACGGAAACCGGCTTTGATAAAGTGGTTCTGGTCAGCGGCATCTGGGGCCTGGGGGAAAACATCGTCCAGGGCAATGTCAATCCGGACCAGTGGTATGTTTTCAAGCCGACCCTGAAGGAAAATTATAAACCGATCATTTTCCGAAGCTGTGGCACGAAAGCGTTAAAGATGATCTATACCGGCGAAAGAGGCAAGCCGACCAAGAACGTGCCGGTGGAAGAAATAAACCGGCGTAAATATGTCATTAATGACAAAGAAGTTTTGAAATTGGCCGCCTGGGCCATGGAGATTGAAAGGCACTATAAAAAACCCATGGATATTGAGTGGGCCAAAGACGGCCTGACCAATAAACTTTATATCGTCCAGGCCCGGCCGGAAACCGTGGTTTCCAGAAAAGACCTGTCCATGCTGGAAGAATATATAATCGCCAAAAAAGGCCGCAAGCTGCTGACCGGTTCGCCGGTGGGAGCGAAGATCGGCTTCGGCCGCGTGCATATTATAAAAGATCCGCGCCAGATCGGCCAGTTCAAGAAGAACGAGGTCTTGGTCACGGATATGACGGATCCGGACTGGGAGCCGATCATGAAGATCGCTTCGGCCATCATTACTGACCGGGGCGGCCGAACCTGCCACGCGGCTATTGTCAGCCGGGAGTTGGGCATTCCTTGTATTGTCGGCACGGGCAGCGCCACCCGGAAATTAAAGAACGGACAAACCGTGACTATTTCCTGCGCCGAAGGGGAAAAAGGTTTTGTCTACGAAGGCAAGGCGAGTTTCCGGCTTAAGAAAACCAGCCTGAAAAAACTGGCCCGGCCGAAAACCAAGATCATGATGAACATCGGCAGCCCGGACATCGCTTTCGCTTCCAGTTTCATCCCCAATGACGGGGTGGGGCTGGCCCGCGAGGAATTCATTATCAATGATTTTATCCAGATTCATCCTCTCGCCCTGATAAATTTTAACAAATTAAAAGACCAGAAAGCGAAGAAGCATATCGCGGAGATCACCCGCGGCTATAAGGATAAAACCAAATTTTTTGTGGATATGCTCGCTTCCGGGGTGGCCATGATCGGAGCAGCCTTTTACCCTAAAGACGTGATCGTCCGGCTCTCGGATTTTAAAAGCAATGAATACGCTAATCTGATTGGCGGAAGAGAATTTGAGCCGGTGGAGCCTAATCCTATGATCGGCTGGCGGGGCGCTTCGCGCTACTATGACCCGAAATACAAAGCCGCTTTCGCTCTGGAATGTCTGGCCATGAAAAAAGTCCGGGAGGAAATGGGTTTGACGAACGTAAAGATCATGATTCCTTTCTGCCGCACCCTGGAAGAAGGCAAAAAAGTGATCGCGGAACTGGCCGGCCACGGACTCAAACAGGGAGAAAACGGCCTGGAAGTTTATGTCATGTGCGAAATACCCGCCAATGTAATTTTAGCTGACGAATTTTCCAAGATTTTTGACGGTTTTTCCATCGGGACAAACGATCTGACGCAGCTGACCCTGGGTTTGGATCGCGACTCAGAATTGGTTTCCCATGTTTATGACGAAAGGAATCCGGCCGTACTGAAACTTGTTTCCCAAGTTATAAAGACCGCCCAAGCCAACAAGAGAAAGATCGGCCTCTGCGGCCAGGCGCCTTCGGATTATCCGGAATTTGCCAGATTCCTGGTTGGCGAAGGCATTGATTCCATCTCTTTGAATCCTGACACGGTTATTAAAACGACTTTGGATATTCTAAAGACGGAAAAGAAATTAAAAGGCAGAAAAAAGAGATAATGAATATAAGCTCCGGGTTAAAATCCCGGGGCTTTTGCTTTGGTAAAATCTGTGGTAAATTATTAGGTACTTCTTGTTTAATATGGAGAGGTGGTGTCCCTACGGGACATCTACCGCCGGTAGACCGAAAAGTAGTAAGGCGTTCTAAAATAAAATGTTCCCGCGGCGGAGAGGTCGCCCTGAACCATAACTCACTACGTTCGTTAGGTTCGGGGCAAGCATAGTGGTTTTATATAAAATTGTTCCCAGAACGGAGAGGTGGCCGAGTGGTTTAAGGCGCACGCTTGGCCACCGCCTACGGCGGGGTCCCGCCAGAGGCGGGAAAAGCGAAAATATAAATATGTATATAGTTTACATAATTCAAAGTGAAGCTAATAAGAGATATTACACTGGTATAACGCAAGATATTAAAAAGAGGATTAGACATCATAATAGTGGAGCAAATAAATCAACTAAAGGAAAAGGCTCTTGGAGGGTTATTTACCAAGAACAATTTAGAGATAAAGAATCGGCTTGGCGACGCGAGCGACAAATTAAAAAATATAAAGGCGGCGAAGCATTTAAAAAATTATTAGTAAAATAATAAACAACACATGGCGGAGAGGTCGCATAGTGGCCTAGTGCGCTTGCTTGGAAAGCAAGTAGACCTTTACCGGTCTCGCGAGTTCAAATCTCGCCCTCTCCGCCATGGGTTGCGCTTAATTAATTAAATGTTAAATAAATTGCTTGGCCACCGCCTACGGCGGGGTCCCGCCCGAGGCGGGAAAAGCAAATAGACCTTCACCGGTCTCGCAGGTTCAAATCCTGTCCTCTCCGCCGCGGGAGTATATATTATGTGGGTTCTGCGCCCGAGGCGCATCCGCGCTCCGTCGCCAAAGCTATGGAGCGTCGGCGACCTCTGGCGGAAAATCCTGTCCTCTCCGTTCTGGGAATAAGCCTGTCCGCCGAAGTTTTCTTGACCGACAAAGCTTTAGCGAAGTCGGTAACGAAGGCGGACCCTCTCCGCTCCGCCCTTTTCCTCCTATTCCTCCTATCTAAAAATTAAAAATAACAAAATGAAAAAAACAATTTCTATCCTAACCTCGCTGGCGTTGATCACGCCTTTTTTTATTTTTAGCCAGGCAAAGGCCGTTTCCGACGTTCAGATTACGACGACTGCCCTTGAACACACCGTGCCGATTCCCTATGAAAAAAGCTACCGTTTTGTGGCCACTGTTAAGAATGTCGGTACAACTACTCACAAAGTTCAGTATCAGAATTTAGGCGGACAGCAGCAGGATCCAGGCCCCCAAAACTGGACCGTGCTTTTTCCGGTCGGATATTTTACCCTTGGTCCGGGCGAACAGAGCGAAGTAGCGGTTACTTTTGAAGCGCCTTTGGTCGCGCCGGGTGAAACAATAACCATTAAAGACGAGGTGATTCCGATTGAATTTTCCTGGGAGGGCGGCAGCGAATCCATCACCGTAACGGCTAAGGCGGTAGTTCTTGATTACGAGGATGAAAAAGATTCTTTAGCCAAAATTAGTTTTAAGGTTTATGACAAGAATACCAATAAAGAAATCTCCAATGCTTATATTTCTGCTTTTTTGGCTAGTGGGAGTGAATCAAGTATAGCTCAGAATAATGTCCTGACGGTTCCTTCTAAAGAATTAATTGAACAGATAAACAGCCAATACAAAGTTGATCTGGCCAACCAGGGTTATCATTTGCAGGTTTCGGCCAAAGGCTACAAAAGTTATTTTGAATCGGACTTTTTGCCAGCCGAAGGAACGAGCGAGAAAAAAGTCTATCTGGATACTATAAATCAGGTCGGTACTTATGCAAAAGCGGGCAGTTTTGACACGGGTTATTCAATTTGGTGGGCTAAGGGATCAAGTGACAACAAATACTTTGTTTTTTCCCAGGGCACACATGGCCAGCCCGGGATGGAAAAAATTACCGAAGGAAAAATAACGTTATCTGATTCTAAGGCTAATGTTCTCTGGTCAAAAACAGTCGGCGGTGAATGCTGGGGACTGGATATTTCTCCAGATGGTAAATATGTTTCGGCCGGTTGCGCTGACGGCAATATTTATCTCTGGAACCAATCCGGCGAAGAGGTCTGGAAACACTCTAATGTGCCGGGGCCGGAGGTAAGATGGGTGGAATTTTCGCCGGACAGCACCAAGCTTTTTTCCGGACCGGTTAATAACCGGGCCGAAGACGTGGGCCTTTTTGAAGTATCTTCCGGCGATTTGCTCTGGACAGACGACATCGGCGGATACCTGCGCGAAGCCAAGTTTTCAACCGACAGCCGGACAGTTTACGCGGCCGGGAGCAATGGCGCCTTGATCGCATACAATACTTCAACCGGAGCCAAAAAATGGCAGGCCGGCGGCTCTTATTACATTCCTTTTGTCCTCGGTATTTCCGATACAACCAATTCAATCATCATGGCCGGCAAAGGCCGCAATTTCAAAGCCCTTGATTTATCTGCCGGAGATTTTAAATGGCAGACAAGCGTTGATCAGACGGTAACGTCCGGTGAAATTGCCTCTGATGGATCAGTCATCGGTTCAACAGTTGGGGGCATGTCTTATGCTTTAAATTCAAACGGAACAATCAAATGGACCAGAAAATACGGCGGGGTGGGGCACAACGGCGTCTGGTATACTCGCAATGGCCAATACGTGTTATTCGGCGGGCCGAATCCGACTTTGTTTGACGCAAACGGCAATGTTCTCTGGCAGAAAGAAAAGGATAAAACGGCCCAGATGTCCGGTCCGGCCGAAATTGACACGGGCGGAGCCAACAGCACCTGGATGAGCGAAGACGCTTCTTTACTGGTTCTTGGCCTTGATACGGGTGAAGTGGAAATCTATACGGGTAGTGTGGGAACGGGCGCCAATGATTACAGCCAGCTGGCTGGCATGGACCGACAAGGAGGGGGTTTTGAAGGGGGCGACGAAGAAGAGAATATTTCTGGTGAAATAGGGGACACTCCTGATAAAGAAGAGGGCGGTTTCAGCCCGATTATACTGATTGTTGGGGCGGGGCTAGTGATTATAATTATTGTAGTTGTTGTCGTAGCGGTAAAAAAGAAAAAAAAGGCTTAAGTTAATTAAGCGTAATAATATTATGGCCCATAAAAACATTGAAATAGAAATTCAGGTTTCCGTGGAAAATATAAAACCCCTGCTTGATTTTCTGGGCAAAGAGGGTGATTTTAAATATGAAAAGCGCCAGATTGACGAGTATTTTACCCCGAAAGAAAATGATTATACGGCCGTCCGGCCGATAAATGAATGGCTGCGCTTGCGGGACGCGGAAGGAAAATATTCCATCAATTACAAGAATTGGTATGATGAGAAAAACGGCCGCAGTATTCATTGCGATGAACACGAAACAGAAATCAAAGATATCGCGCAGATGAAAAAAGTCCTTTTGGCCCTGAATTTCCGCTCTTTGATCGTCGTTGATAAATTGAGAAGAATTTATAATTATCAAGATTTTGAAGTGGCCATTGATAAAGTGAAGGGTTTGGAAGATTCCGTGGAAATTGAGTATATCGGCCAGGATGAAAAAGCGGTGCCGAAAGAAGTCGGCGCCAGTATGATAGATTTTTTGAAAAAAATCGGAGTAGGAAAGATCAAGGAAAATTATCAGGGCTACCCGTTTTTACTGCTTTTTCCGGAAGAGGCGAAATGGGAGGAGATATAAACTATATGCCAGATGATCGCGTACTAAATATAATTGACGAGGCAGGAAAAATTATCGGCGAAGAAACACGGGAAAAAATCCATCGTTTAGGCCTCCTTCATCGAGAGGTTCATGTTTGGTTTTACACATCTAAGGCTGAGATTATTTTTCAGCACCGGGCGAAAGACAAGGATACTTTTCCGGATTTGTTAGACGCCTCGGTTGCGGGTCACGTGGAGATAGGCGATAGCCCATTAGAAACAGCCTTAAAGGAAATAGAAGAAGAAGCGGGGATAAAAGTAAAAGAAAAGGATTTAATCTTTATTGGTACGATTAGAAATAATAGTTATGATCCGGCGACTGGGACGACCAATAATGCGGCTAAGTTGGTCTACGCCTATAAATACGATGACGGATTAAACAATTTGAAAGTAGAGAAAGGCAAGGGAATCGGATTTGAGGCCTGGCCTTTAGAAAAGATATTCACCCTTTTGCCAGAAGATAAAAAACGTTTTATTCCCACCATATTGGGAAAGGATATTTTAAGCGTATTCAGAGAAATTCAGAAACTTATAAAATAGAGGCGAAGCGGGAGGAGGTTTGAGAGATTGAGATATTAAGTTGTTGAGTTGTTGAGAAGTTAAGTATACTGTCACCCTGAGGTGTCCTTCGATGCGACTCAGGACAGGCTTGAGCCTCGAAGGGGGAGCACTTGTAAAAACTCGTACGGCCATATTTCGCGGGCTTCAATATGACGGCGGTGTAAAGGAAAAAATATATGGCTAAATTATAACGATGCTAAATATACGTAGACTCATATTTGAGAAATATCTATATTAAATGATATTTTTTGTGAGTAAAGAACGTGATAAGTTTAATCATTTGTTATTTTAATTGATTTGGACTATATTTTAAATATGGCTATAAAAATTTAAAAAGGTCGAATAAATAAAAAAGGAGACTAAAAAATGAAAAATCTTAATTTTCTTGACTGGCTTGCCCTAATTCTTCTTATCGTTGGCGGCTTGAACTGGGCTTTAGTCGGTATTTTTGAGTATGACCTTGTTGCCTCAATATTTGGTGAACTGAGCGCGATGGCTAGAGTCGTTTATGTTCTTGTTGGTTTAGCCGCAGTTTATCAATTATTGACAATCGGTAAAATAGCCAAAAAATAGATTGTTCTTAAGGCGACTTTTATAAAAAAAGCCGCCTCGTAGAGAAATTTATTATTTAATTAACGGGGGAATTACGATTAAATTATAGGCAGTTGAGGAAAAAGAAAAATACGGTTATAATGTAACAAATGAATGATGAAATTTCCGAATTAAAAGAAGAATTAGAATATCGGCAGAAAGATGTCGCTTTTGCCACGCGCCGAAAAGGCCAAAGCCGCTACACCTTATTGCGCGAAGGGACCCCCCGGAAAATACTGATCCACGGAAGCCCTTTTTTGATTACCATGAATAAAGCGGACAAGCTGGAAGTTCTGACCGACCAGTCAATCCTGATCGAGGACGGCATTATCACCAAAGTCATGAAAGCCTCGGAGCTTTCCCAGGTTGACCTGGCGGATATTGATCTGATCTATGACGCGGAACAGCGGGGCGGGATCGTGGTGACCCCTGGCCTGGTCAACGCCCATTCACACCCGCCAATGTACCTACTTCGGTCAACTCTGACTTTTTCTGAAAATAATCTGGAAAAAACTTTAAAAGGAATGGCCCGGCTTGAAAACAAGATGACCGAGGATGATTTCTTCTTGAGCGCGGTCGGAGACTTTACCGAACAGCAAAAATCCGGGATCACCACTACTTTAAGCCATTACGGGGTTTTTGAGCCGATTGACAAAGCGGCGAAAATAACCGGACATGAAGTGATCAATGCCTTAAGCGCGGTTTCCAATTCCCATCCGGAAAACACGCCGGCCCTGGTGGAAAAATATTTGAAAAATGCCTCTAAATACCATACCCAGCCGGCCATGGCCATTCATTATCTGGCCAAAGCCTCTCCCGCGGTCCTGAAAAAACTGGCCGTATTGCAGAAAAAATACAAAGCGCTTTTTACCCTCCATTTGGCGGAAACCAAAGAACTGACCGAAAGATCAATTAAAAAATTCGGCGAGCATCCGATAAAAACTTTGGATCGGTTCGGGCTTTTAAATCCCAGAACGCTGATGTCTCATGTGATCCACGTGGGCCGGGAGGAAGTGGCCCTGATCGTGAAAAGAAAAGCCGGGGTGGTTCATTTGCCGACTTCCAACCTTCTGCATCGCAGCGGGCATTTTGACTATCCCTTGTTCCACAAACTTAAAGCCACCGGGCAGATCGCCCTGGGCACTGATAGCGTCGTCAGCAAAAATAGACTGGATCTTCTGACAGAAGCTTTTCAAACAAAAACCATGCATCAGCACAAAAAAATTGTTTCCTACAGCGATTTGTTCAATATGATCACCGCCCAGGGGGCCAGACTGCTCGGATTGACAAAGGTGGGCAAATTAGCCGAAGGTTACCGGGCGGATATCGCTTTTTGGAAATTGAAAGACCGCGGGTTCCTGCCCTACAATTCAAAAGACCCGAAAACCCTGGTCAGCAATATGATCACCTATGGCGGGAGAAGCGCCCGCGATCTGATGGTAAACGGTTCGTTTGTCATCTCAAACCGGACCCACAATTATATCAACGAAAGCAAACTGCTTTTGCAGCTGCAGCAGGCGCACATGGATTTGCGGAAACGCATTTAAGGCTGATTTTTTTCTATTCAAAAAACCCCGCTCGGCGGGATTTTTTAGTCTTTGGGTAATTATTTTTCCGGATGATAGTTCGGCGGCTGTTTGGTGATAAAGATGTCGTGCGGGTGGCTCTCTTTCAGGCCGGCATTGCTTATTTTTATGAACCGGGCTTTTTTCTGCAATTCCGGAATTGTTTTGGCGCCGTTGTATCCCAGGCCGGACCTTAGGCCGCCCATCAGCTGATAAATATGCCCGGCGACCGCGCCTTTGTAGACCACCCGGGCGGAAACGCCCTCCGGCACTAATTTTTCGCTGTTCTTTTGTTCGCTCTGGCCATAGCGGTCTTTTGACCCGATCACCATGGCTTCTTTTGAGCCCATGCCCCGGTATGATTTAAACATCCGGCCGCCTTCGTACTCAATGTCGCCGGGCGTTTCTTCACAGCCGGCGAATAAACTGCCGATCATGACGGCGTCAGCTTTGGCGCCAAGGGCTTTAACAATGTCGCCGGAATAACGGATGCCTCCATCGGCAATGATCGGGACATTAGATTTTCCTCTTCCTTTGACCGCCGCCTGAATGGCGCTGATCTGCGGGACGCCGATACCCGCTACGATTCTGGTGGTGCAGATTGAACCGGGCCCCACGCCTACCTTCACGGCATCGGCCCCCGCCCGGATTAGATCGCGGACTCCTTCTTCGGTGGCCACGTTTCCCGCGATGACATCCACTTTTGAAAATAACCGGTTTTTCTTTAAAATACTCACCGTTTCTAAAACGCCTTTCGTGTGGCCATGCGCCGTATCCACCACTAACACATCAACTCCGGCCGCGACCAGCAATTTGGCCCTTTCTAAGGCTTCCGGCCCGACCGAAATAGCCGCGCCGACCCGCAGTTGCTTTTTTTCGTCCTTGCAGGCATTCGGGTGCTGTTCGTTTTTTTCCAGATCCCGGCGGGTAACCATGCTCACCAGTTTTCCCGCCTTGTTTATGATCGGCAAGGCGCTAAGTTTTTTCTCCTGGATTACCTTATTGGCTTGTTTCAGGCTCAAACCCTGTCGACCGACCACTATTTCTTTCAACGGCTTCATTTTGAATTTGATCGGCAATTTAAGATCGTCAGGAATAAAATAATCCTGCTCGGTTATCATCCCGACCAGCTTATTATTCTTGTCCACGATGGGAATTTTTTTATAACCTTTCTTTTCCCGGATTTCCGCCGCGTCTTCAATAGTGTCTTCCGGTTCCAAAGTGACCGGATTTTCAATGAAGCCATTCTCGTATCTTTTAACATAGCTTACTTCCTGGGCCTGGCTGTCGGCCGGCATGTTTTTGTGGATGATGCCGATCCCTCCCTGGAGCGCCAGGGCGATCGCCATCCTGTGTTCCGTGACCGTATCCATCGGAGAAGCGATGAGCGGAATATTTAAATTTATCCGTTTTGTCAGCCTCGTTTTAAGATTGGTTTCGGCGGGCAGAATTGATGATTTCTGGGGAACCAGAAGGACATCATCAAAAGTTAAGGTTTCTTCGAATTGAGTGAACATAAAAATAGTTTATTAATAATTTGTCTTAATTGTAATGATATTTTACAATAAAGACAAGTATGACGCAAAAACATATTTCAATCTTGGATTTTGGTTCGCAGTATACCCACCTGATCGCCCGAAGGATCCGGCAGTTGGGTGTTTTGGCCAATATTTATCCTCCCGAGACGCCTTTGGTTAAACTTAAGGATTCGTGGGGGATAATTCTTTCCGGCGGGCCGAATAGCGTTTATGAGGAAAAGATCAAGTTTGAGAAAAAGATCCTTAAAGGCCGGATACCCCTTTTAGGAATTTGCTATGGCCATCAGCTCATCACCTACCTTCTGGGCGGCAAAGTCAAAAGGGGAAATGTGAGGGAATACGGCCTGGCGAACCTTTCAGTTATTGATTCAGGCAATATTTTTCACGGGTGGCGTAAAAATGAGCCGGTCTGGATGAGCCATGGAGATCTAGTGGTTAAGCCTCCAAAAGGATTTAAGATTTTGGCAAAGACCGATGATTGCCCGATCGCGAGTATGGGCAACGATAAAAAGAAGATATACGGAGTGCAGTTTCATCCCGAAGTGACCCATACGAAAAGAGGCTTGAAATTCATTGATAATTTTGTTTTTGGTATATGCCAGGCCAAAAAGGAATGGAATATCGGCGGTTATCTTAAAGCCATTGAAAAAGAGATAAGAATTAAAGTCGGCTTGCGCCGGGTTTTTCTCCTCGTTTCCGGCGGGGTTGATTCGGCCGTTTGTTTCGGCTTGCTTAATCGGACTTTAGGCAAAGACAAGGTATTCGGGCTGCATATTGACCTTGGCTTTATGAGGAAAAATGAATCTAAAAAGATAAAATCACGCTTTGACCGGCTTGGATTTGACAACCTAAAAGTTTTAGACGCCTCTTCTTTGTTTCGAAGCCGATTAAAAGATGTTGTTGACCCGGAAAGAAAAAGAAAGATCATCGGGAAAACTTATCTGGACGTTCAAAGACAGGCCATGAAAAGATTCAAGCTGAATCCAAAAGAATGGATCCTGGCCCAAGGCACCATTTATCCGGATACGATTGAATCCGGCGGGACAAAGCACGCGGCTACTATTAAGACCCATCACAACCGGGTGAAAGAGGTCGCTGAACTGATAAAAAAAGGCTTGGTCATCGAGCCTTTGAAAGATTTATATAAAGATGAAGTAAGGTTACTGGGAAAAAAGGTCGGTTTACCGGCAGAAATTATCAAGCGCCACCCTTTTCCCGGGCCGGGCCTGGCTATCCGGATGATCTGCTCCAAAGATTCAAAATCAAAGAACCTGAAGAAAGAAAACAAAAATTTAGACGCGATAATCTCTGATTTTAATTTTAGGAACAAAACGAATATAATCGGAACGGTGCTGCCGATAAAAAGCGTGGGCGTTCAGGGCGATGAAAGAACTTATGCTTATCCGGCGGCAATCTCAGGAAAACTTTCGCCGGCCCAGCTTTCAAAACTGGGGCCCCGGGTAACAAACCAGGCCAAAGGCATAAACCGGGTTTGCCAAATTGTTTATTCAAAGAGGAAAGAGATTTGCCAGGGGAGAAAGACAAAGCTTTCGCTTACGGCCGCCAATATCAAACTGCTTCAGGAGATTGATGATATTGTCCAGGAAGAAATGAAAAAGGCAAAACTTGATTCAAAAATATGGCAGTTTCCGGTAGTGCTTGCCCCTTATTCTTTGGAGAGCGGATACACGGTAATTCTTCGGCCGGTCCAATCGGAAGAAGCGATGACAGTCAAGTTTTTTCCCTTACCCCAGGCGTTTATAAAAAAGATCGTGGCCCGGTTAAAAAAAATAAAAAAGGTGGATTTATTGCTGTTTGATTTTACCAATAAGCCTCCCGGGACGATTGAATGGGAATGATAAAAATGGTATACTGGAACGACCAAAATTGAGTTATTGAGCGGTTAAATTGCCGAGTTGTTAAGTGATTAAGTTACTGTCACCCTGAGCTTAAGCCTGCCCTGAGTGGCAGCGAAGGGAAGGTAAAACTTTCACTGCCATACTTCGAGGCCCTTCGTACGACTCAGGGCACCTCAGTATGACAGTGGGTGAGCCCGGGGTTTGGGGGGCAAGGGAGGGGACATTTGACATATTTAAACTTAACTGTTAAACTTTAAATATGATTATTTATATTAAAAGTTCACGCCATGGCCAATAAACCCTATAAAGCGGGTTTTTTTCAACAACAGCGGGGTTATAAAAGCTTTTTACCTGTCTCCATAAATGCCTCGTTTGCTTGGAATGACCGGAAAATTGACGTTCTTCTGGAAGAGGCGACCCGGTATTTAGGGGAATTAAACGCCTACTCGCAGCTCGTGCCGGACGTTGATTTTTTCATTAAAATGCATATTATCAAGGAAGCCACCACTTCCAGCCGGATTGAAGGCACGAAGACGGAATTGGACGAGGTGCTGCTGCCGAAAGAGGAAATTAATCCGGAAAGAAGGGATGACTGGGCGGAAGTCCATAAATATATTGAAGCGATGAATAATTCCATCGCCCGGCTTTCTAAATTGCCGCTGACCACGCGGCTGCTTAAAGAAACCCACAAGATATTGTTGCAGGGAGTGCGCGGCAAGCACCGGAATCCCGGCGAAATCCGCACCAGCCAGAATTGGATAGGGGGCGCTTCACTTAATGATGCTGCCTTTATCCCCCCGTTTCACCAGGAGGTGCCGGCCTTGCTTTCCGATTTGGAAAAATTTTGGCACAATGATTCTTTGGACATGCCGCATTTGATCCGCGTGGCCATGTCGCATTACCAGTTTGAAACGATCCATCCTTTTTTGGACGGCAACGGCCGGATTGGCCGGCTGCTCATCACCTTGTATCTGGTCTATCGCGGAATCCTTAAAAAACCCACTTTGTATCTCTCGGATTTTTTTGAACGGCATAAAACCGCTTACTACGATTCTTTGACAAAAGTAAGGGCGAAGGATGATATGGAGCAGTGGCTGCGTTTTTTCCTCGTTGGCGTGGCGGAAACGGCGCAACGCAGCAAGCGGACTTTTGAAGAGATTATCGCTTTGCGGCAGAAGACGGAAAAGAAGATCATGACTTTCGGCAAGCGGGCGAAAATAAGCCAGGAATTTCTGGTATTCTTGTTTTCCCAGCCGATTGTCGGCACCAAAACCGTGGCCCAAAACCTGAAAATCACCCATGTTTCCGCTATTTCCCTGGTGGCGAAATTCCAGCAGGCGGGACTTTTAAAAGAATTAACCGGATTCAAAAGAAATCGCTTATTCTCTTTTTCCGAATATTGGAATATATTTCAAAAATAGCGATAAGCGGGTGAACCCGGGGTTTGGGGGAGACGGAGATATCGAGATATCGAGATATCGAGAACTAGTTAAGTAAAAGGTAAACATTTATGATAAAAAAGAATACCAAAGCCATTTTTCTAGACGGTGATTACAAAGGCGAATATGACTGGCAAGGCGGAATTCCTCTTTTTGAAGGAGAAATAATGTCTGTCAAAGTTAAAGGGAAAGTGCTTCCTTATAAGTTAATTAAGAAGGAAGTTTCTTGCGAGGCAGAAAGCGACGATCAGGTAATTGAGGCGGTTTATACTTTTGAACTGTCGTAAAAAATTTCCCGGGGTTTGGGGAGAGGAATTGTCAGATTTATTAAATATATTTACACAGTGTAATATGGTTATTAGTGAAAAAGATAGAAAAATATTATGGAGCAAGTCGGGAAATCAATGTTCTTATAATTATAATGGAAAATTATGCAATCAAAAACTAGTTGAATCAGATAATGAAGTTGATGGCGATACTGTTGTTGGCGAAGAAGCTCATATAGTTGGTCAAAATGCTGGTTCGGCGCGATATTTAGAAAAATATTTAGATAGAGATAATTATAATAATATTATTTTATTATGTGGGACCCATCATAAATTAGTTGATGATAATGAAAAAATATATACAGTTGATGTATTAAAAAAAATGAAAATACTGCATGAAAAAGAAGTTGAAAAAAATAAAAATAGGGTTTTAATAAAAGATTCTGAGTTTAAGACCGAAGTAAAAAATGCAAAAAAGGCAATTGGTATAGATATTTCTGGAGAATCTGAACTACAAAATGTTAAGGCAGAATTAAAAGCAGAAAATGTTGATGAAGCAATTGGATTTCGTTCTAATAGTACATTATTTTCTGGGGTTATTGGTTGTGACAAATGTGGTCATAATTTCCCAAAAGTATTTACAGGTAGGTTACCAAATTCAGTAGAATGTCCAAATTGTGGTAATGTTATTCCTTTAAATATAAATTAAGGAAATAACCATATGACCAAAACAATTGAGAATAATGTTGGCATATAGCTTATGGTACATGGTGTATAGTAATTAATAACCAATTAACTTAATTAACCAATCAACTAATTAACTAAGGCAAAGTATATGACAAAAACAATTGAGAATTTAGCCAAAGCCTTTATCGGCGAGTCGCAGGCGAGGAACAGGTATACCATCTATGCCTCGCAGGCGAAAAAAGAGGGTTATGAACAATTGGCGGGAATTTTTGAGGAAACCGCCAATCAGGAATTTGAGCATGGCGAATGGAATTTCAAGATGCTTAAAGAATTAATCGCCAAAGAAGGGGTGGAAATGCCGGCGATTAAGGTGGAAGCCGAAGCGCCGACCACCTGGGGCAGTTTGATTGAAAACTTGAAAGGGGCGATTGCCGGAGAAAACTGGGAACATACAACTATGTATCCGGAATTCGCGGAGCAGGCGGAAAAAGACGGCTATCCGGAAGTGGCTCAACGCCTGCGCTCCATTGCCAAAGCCGAAGAGCATCATGAAGAAAGATATTTGAAGTATGTAAAAGTTTTAGAAGACGGCACAGTCTTTAAGAAAGAGAAAAAAGTCTGGTGGTACTGCCGCAAGTGCGGCTATATGCATTTTAGCGAAGAGGCGCCGACGACCTGCCCGTCCTGCGGGCACGCGCAGGGGTTTTACCAATTAAAATGCGAAGAATACTAAAAAGTAACTGTCAGTGCGAGGAGCGAAGCGACGAAGCAATCCCGATTAAATATTAAAACGGGATCGCCACGTCTCCCTTCGGGAGACTCGCGATGACAATAGTGGAGATAAACGTATGGCCAAACTCTGGCGCTGCGAGATCTGCGGGGACGGTTACATCGGCGAAAAACCGCCGTTAAACTGCCCTTTTTGCGGAGCGCATCAAAAATATATTAAAGAAGCGAAAGACGCCCAAGTTAATTTTGACGTTAAGCTGAATGAAAAAGACCAGGCTAATTCCCAGCACGCCTTGCAGGTGGAGGTTTCTAATGCGGCTTTCTATTTCTGCGCCGCCAAGAAAACGGACGATGAAGAAGGCAAATTATTGTTTAAAGCCCTGGCTAAGATAGAATTAGAGCATGCGGTCATCTGGAAAAAAATATTAAAACTTGAAAGTATTCCTGAAGGTCATGACGAATGCCATGAGGCGAATAAAGAAAATTTGGAGGATTCGCATGCCCGGGAGACCAAAGCGATTAAGTTTTACGGCCAGGCGGCCAGGGAAGCGACGGAACCGCGAATAAAACAGATATTTATGGCCTTGATTGAAGTGGAAACGGATCATTTACGATTGTCGGAAGAACGGTTAAAATGAATTGTCACCCTGAGGTGTCCTGAGTCGCACGAAGGACCTCGAAGGGAGACGCCTTGATAAATACTACTGCCATACTTCGAGGCACTTCGCTTTCGCTCGTGCACCTCAGTATGACAGTATGGTATAAAGAAACTCAATCGCTTAATCGTTTAATATCTCCCGCCAAAGGCGGGTCCGCCTCTGGCGGATAATATCTAAACAACATGACCCAACTAAAACAAATTTACAAATGCAGCGTCTGCGGGAATATCGTGGAAGTCGTGCATACCGGCGTCGGCCAGCTCGTCTGCTGCGGCCAGCCCATGGATCTACAGGAAGAAAAGACGGAAGATGCCGGCAAAGAAAAACATGTGCCGGTGATCGAGAAAACGGAAAAAGGAGTTTTGGTGAAAGTCGGCAGTATTCCGCATCCCATGGAAGCGGCTCACTTTATTGAATGGATCGAGCTGAATACGGACGGCGTGATCCGAAGAAAAACTTTGAAACCCGGGGACAAACCGGAAGCGGAATTCTGCGTCTGCAACGCCAAGGAATTGTCGGCGCGGATCTATTGCAACGTGCATGGGCTATGGAAGAATGTATAATGCATAATTTATAATGTATAAATAATTATAAACTTAGGCGAAATTATACATTATAAATTTTAAATCATAAATTAACTAAATGTCTGATTCCCAAGTCGAAGAAATAAAACAGCGTCTCAATATCGCCGAGGTCATCGCGGAATACATCAAGCTGACCCCGGCGGGGACGAATTTCAAGGCCAAGTGCCCTTTTCACAACGAAAAGACGGCCTCTTTTATGGTCTCCACCGACAAGCAGATCTGGCACTGCTTCGGCTGCGACAAAGGCGGGGATATCTTCACTTTTGTCCAGGAAATAGAAGGCGTGGAATTTGTTGAGGCTTTGCGGATCCTGGCCAAGAAAGCCGGCGTGCAATTAGTCGCCCAAGACCCAGGCCTACAGAATGAAAAAACGAAAATGTACGACATTATTAAATGGGCCACGGCTTATTTTCACAAAGTGTTACTGGATTCACCACGGGCCCAAAAAGCGCGCGATTATTTAAAAAGCCGGAGCGTGACCGAGGAAATGATCGATGATTTTCGTCTGGGCTACAGTTTGACGGATTGGGAGAATCTGAATACATTCTTGAAAACAAAAGGTTTTAAGGACGAAGATATTTTCCTGGCCGGCCTGACCATCAAGAAAGAACGGGGCGTCGGTTTTTACGACCGTTTCCGCGGCCGGCTTATCTTTCCCATTGCCAATGTCCATGGCGAAGTGATCGGCTTCACCGGCCGGATCATTGAGCAGGAAGAGGGCAAGGAAATGGCCAAGTACATCAATACGCCGAATACTTTGGTTTATAATAAAAGCCAGGTGTTATTCGGTTTGGATAAAGCCAAGACCGCGATCAAGGAAAAGAAACTGGCTGTGCTGGTGGAAGGAAATATGGATGTTCTCTCTTCCTATCAGGTGGAAGTGAAAAATGCGGTCGGCTCTTCCGGCACGGCTTTGACGAGCGAGCAAGTCAGCCTTTTAAAACGTTATACGCCTAATTTCGCTTTTTGCTTTGATGCGGATGCCGCCGGTCAGAACGCGACTTTGCGGGGATTGGAAGAGGTTTTTAAGCAGGGCGTCAACATTAAAATCATTGAACTGCCTTTTGGCAAGGATCCTGATGAGTGCATCAAGAAAGACAAGAATTTATGGATCAAAGCGGTGGCCGAGGCCAAGTCGGTTATGGAGTATTATTTCTCTTTGGCGGAGAAAAAATATGATTTGACCCAAGTTGAGGATAAAAAAGAAGCGGCTAAACTGCTTCTTGGTCTGATTTCCAAGCTGACCGATAACATTGAACAGACGCATTATCTGCAGAAACTGGCCGGAATAATCCGGGTGGAAGAGAATATCCTGCGCGACAGTCTGAATAAGATCGCCCGGCAAAAGAAATACGGCAGCGGGGGCGAGGCAAAAAAGGAAAAATCCGCCGCTCCCCAGGTAAAAGAAAAAAGATTGGTCTTAAGCGAGATGATCTTAGGCCTGGGCCTGAAATATGAAAATGAATTGCCGCACATTATCAACAGTTTAAAGCCGGAAGCGGTCCATCCTTCTCTTTACCCTCTTTACAAAAGGCTGGTAATTTATTATAATCATAAGCACCAGTTGGATCGGGATGAATTCAAGCAAGAGGCGGTTTCCGTTGACCCGGAATTCGGCCAAAAAATCGACTATTTATTTCTTTTCGCGGAAAAGGATTTCGCCACGGATCAGGACGATAAATGGGTGGAAAAAGAAAGAAAACAAATCGTTAAATCTTTGAATAAGGAGTATATTTGCGGCCAAATCAAAGAATTAAGCCAAAAGATCAAAGAGGCGGAAAAAGCCCCGGAAAAAGAGGAATTAGCCCGATTATACCAGGAGTTTAACCAATTAACCGAAGAATTAAAGAATATTTTTCCCTAAATTTGATCCGCTAACAAATCAGGCGATAAGTTAGTTATATTTTATTTATGTCCAGACCGGCAAAAAAGAAAAACAAACCCAGAAAAAAAACTTTCCATAAAAAAACGGCGGCTAAAGCCAAAAAAGGGCATAAAGCCAAGTACGCCAAGGTCTTATTTCCGGAAAACAAAATAAGCGACCTGGTTAATAAAGGCCGCTCGCGGGGTTTTATCACCGAGACGGAAGTTTTATATGTAATGCCGGATTTGGAGGATTATCTTTCCGAATACGAAGCTCTACTGGATAAATTTGAAAGTCTCGGCATCGTGATCGTGGAATCGCCGGCCAATATATTATCGACCAAAAAAGAAAAGGAAGATTTTCAGGAAAAATACGGCCACGGCAAGGATGCCCGGCGTTTTGACCTGGGCGATATTTCCGACGACTCCATCCAGATGTATCTGCGGGAAATCGGAAAGGTCCATCTTTTAAAGTCTGAAGAAGAAGTTTCCTTAGCCAAGAGAAAGGAAAAAGGGGAAGTGGAAGCGCAGAAAAAACTGGTGGAAGCGAATTTGCGCCTGGTGGTTTCCATTGCCAAAAAATTCACCGGCCGGTCATTATCCTTACTGGATCTGATCCAGGAGGGGAATATCGGCTTGTTCCGCGCCGTGGAAAAATTTGATTACCGCAAAGGCTATAAATTTTCCACTTACGCCACCTGGTGGATCCGGCAGGCGATTACCCGCGCCCTGGCTGACCAATCCCGCACCATTCGCATTCCGGTCCATATGGTGGAGACGATCAACCGTTTCCAGCAGGTGGAAAGGCAGCTTATCCAGGATCTGGGCCGTGAGCCCATGCCGGAAGAGATCGCGGCGGAAATGGGCGAGCCCGTTGAAAAAATAAGACATATCATCAATATTTCCCAGGACACCGTTTCCCTGGAAACTTCCGTGGGCGATGAGGAGGAAGATTCCACTTTGGGCGATTTCATTGAGGACCAAAAGACCATCACGCCGGATCGGGTGGCCGCTTTACAACTTTTAAAAGATCATGTAAAAGATATTATAAGTGAATTGACGCCGAGGGAGCAAAAGATTTTGGAGATGAGGTTCGGTCTTTTGGACGGCGTGGCTCATACTCTTGAGGAAGTGGGCAAGGAATTCGGAGTGACCCGTGAAAGGATCCGGCAGATCGAAGCCAAGGCCCTGGAAAGGATCCAGGAGCACCACGGGATGAAGAAATTAAAAGATTACTAGTTTAATAATAACCCCGCCCGCTCCGCGATAGCTCAATGGTAGAGCAACCGGCTGTTAACCGGTAGGTTGTCGGTCCGAATCCGACTCGCGGAGCGGGCGGGGAGTATTTTATTTATGATGGTATCCCTGGTCGCTTCCAGCGACCGGGACCCCGGCGCGAAGCGCCAGGGGGAGCAACCGGCTGTTAACCGGTAGAGCCTGTCCTGAGCGGCGTCGAAGGATTGTCGGTCCTGCGCCAGAGGCGCACCCGCCTCGGGCGGGGAATCCCATATTTAAAGAAAAATAATTTTGAAATCTATAATAAAGTCATTATAGGTTATTTTGTTTAATAACGACTCGCGGAGCACGCCGCTTTTTATAATATTATAGGGTTGTCGGCCTGCGCCGCCTCTGGAGCGAAAGCGACATGGGGCGGGGTCCGAATCTCGTAGCGAAGCGAAGATCCCGCCCTGAGCTGCATCGAAGGGGCGGGACGACTCGCTTGTCCGTCGTAGTCTCTCAAAGAGAGACGAAGACGGGCGGAGCTGGGGGCTGATGTAAGGTAAGGCGAAGTAATATTCGCCTTTTTTGGGCTTGATTTTTGGTCTTCATAATGATATAATATTTAAGTATGAAACGACTTTCAATCTGGAATTTCTACGCCCGACTAAATATTGTGTGAATTATAACAATAAACAATTATGAGTGTGAATAAATATTATCAAAAAATGTCTTCTAGAAATATCGGGATTTTGACAAATAAAGAACAAGGAATTTTGAAAAGATCAACCGTCGCTATCGCTGGCGTTGGCGGAATAGGTGGTTTTACCGCCGAAAGACTTGTTCGTTTAGGAATCGGGTATATCAAAATAGCCGATCCAGAATTATTTGAACCAACCAACTTAAACAGACAATTTGGCTGTTATCAATCGACATTGAATAAAAATAAAGCGATAGTAATTGGTAGAATTTTAAAAGATATCAATCCATTTTTGAAATTGGATATTTACAGCGAAGGAATTAATAAAGCAAATGTTGGTGGTTTTATTAAGGGTTCTAATGTGGTTATAGAAGAAGTGGATTATAATGCCCTTGAAGCAACTCAACTATTGCACAGAGAGTGCCGCCGGGAAAAAATACATATTATCACATCGTTTGCTGTCGGGTTCGGTTGCAGTGTTTTTATTTTTTCGCCAACGGGGATTTCTTTGGATAAATTTTTGAAAGAGTCTATTTCTACCAAAGGTGTCACACAATATAGACTTTCTCCTCAAAAGATATGTCCCATGAAACTTTCATATATTCCAAAAACAACTTCAAAAAAAATATTATCGGGTAAGCAAGAATTTATGCCTACTATCAGTCCGGGTGTTGCCTTAGCTTCGGTAGTTGTGGCGACAGAAGCGGCAAAAATAATACTGCGAAAAAAATCGACTGTTGCGGCCCCAAATTACTATTTTGTTGATTTATTCAATCATAAAATAACCAAACATAAATGAATGGTAATAGCCTGAATTTATGGCAATTTTGCTCATACGCATATTATAAAGGAGTTAAATTTTCAATACCGCATCAAGATCAGTATGAAACGGTTTGTCGGGAATTAGAGCTTAGTGAAGGTTTAAAAATTTTAGACGCCGGTTGCGGAGCGGGCTTATTAGAAGAAAAAATTTTTACCAAAAATATTCCCCATTTAAAGATAGAGGCTCTGGATTTTTCCGAGAAAATGATTCACTATGCCAAAAAAAGAATCGGTAAAATGTTAAACGTAAATTATGTTACCGCCAGTCTTGACGAAAAACTCCCCTATGATGATAATTTTTTTGACAGAGTGGTAACTATAAACGTATTGTTCGCGGTATCTAATCCCTTTCTTGTCCTAAAAGAATTTCACAGAGTATTAAAAAATAGCGGTAAAATTGTTATAGTCGATCCAAAACCGGACGCCAATATGGGCAAAACTGTCGTTGCTCATTTCAAAGCTGTTAACGAAAGAATGAAGGGCTGGAAAAAAGTAAAATCTTATTTTTTTTTCATTAATAAGATTGCCTTTCGGTTTGATAGTCCTTTTTCTGAATCTTATTATGGATCATTGGGTCAGAAAAGGTAAATATCATTTTTTAACCGATGCTCAATACAAAAAAAACTTAAATAATACAAGTTTTAAGGATGTTAAAATAAGTGATATTCTGGCCCGTCAAGATTGGTTAATTACGGCTAAAAAATAATTATTTTATCATATTTTTATGGCAATACAATCATACATTATAAAAAATCGCAAACTTGCTACTTGGTTCATGTCAACCATGAAAGCCTCTTTTTGGGAAAAACAGGGAGTAAACAAAGTATTAAAAAGATTTCAAAATGTCGCCCGGCGAGTTCCCGCTTACAAAAAGTTTTTAAAAGATAGTGGCATAAATCCGGAAACTGTCAGAACCCTTGAAGATTTTAAAAAACTGCCTATTATTGATAAAAAGAATTATTTGCTAAAATACGATATAAAAGAGCTATGTCTTGACGGAAAACTTTACGACAAATACTTGATTGATCGAAGTTCCGGCTATTCCGGAACTTCTTTTTTTTGGCCTCGTCTCGCGGAAGAAGATAAAGACTATCCGACCTACATGAAATTAGCTTATGAGCAGTTTTACCAAATTCATGAAAAATCTACGCTCATGATAATAACGCTGGCCCTGGGAAGTTGGGTCGGAGGCGAAAAAATTTCCTGGGCGACACGGGAAATCGCATTGCGCAGTAAGAATCCCTTTACAGTCATCACACCCGGGCTTAATTTAGATGAAATTATAGAAATTGTTGATTATTTCAAAGATAAATACAATCAAATTGTGATTGTTGGCTATCCGCCTTTTGTAAAAACCATCATTGACGAAGGAGAGAGGCGCGGCATTGACTGGAAAAGTTTCAAAGTAAAAATTGGCTTGGGGGGCGAAGGTTATTCGGAAGATTGGCGGGAATATATCCGCGAGAAGATTGGAATGGATAAAAATGATTTTATGGGTATCGCCGGCGGCTACGGTGCGGCTGATTTAGGCATGAGCGTCGGCCGGGAATATCCAATTTCTGTATTAATAAGAAAACTCGCCAATCAAAATAAAAAAATAGCTAAAGATTTATTCGGCGAGGAAAACATTCCTTCTTTGTGCCAGTACAATCCCGCGGCTTTTTATATAGAAGAAATTAATAGAGAATTGATATTTTCTTGCCAGCCAGGGGTACCGCTTATTCGATATAACATCAAAGATCGCGGCGGAGTTATATCTTTTAAAAAAGCTATTGAAATCGTAAGTTCTTATGGTTATAAACCATTTGAATTATTATTTGATAAGGGCTATACCAAAAGAGACATCTGGCAGTTCCCCTTTTTCTATGTAAATGGTCGAACTGATGGCACGGTTATTATCGACGGCACAAATGTTTATCCAGATAATGTGGAATCGGCTTTTTATGAAACAGATGGCCGAAAAATAAATTCTTACAAATTAGAAATACGTCGTGATAATGCTTATAATGAATCACTTTGGGTAATGCTAGAACTTAAAAGAGGATTTAATTTGCCTGATAATGGTGAAGCTGATAAATTAATTGGGAGTCTTCAGCAAAATATTCTGAAAGCGATACAACAATCGAATCATGATTATTGTGACGCTTACAGAAATAATCCCAAGGCATGCAAACCAAACATAGAAATTTATCAGTATAGTACCGGCCCTTTTTTAAATGACAAAAATAAAATCAAAATTACTCATATCCATAAAAAATAATTCACTCCATATTAATGATTGAATATATAATAAATTGGCTTTCAGGTGTCAAAGATGAATACAATGTAAATCCGTTTATTTTTTTACTAATATATTTGATTAGCATTGTCCCGTGCTGGATTGGATTATATAAAATAGTTGTAAATGTTAGAAACAAGAATACACAAAAAACGATAAATTGGCTAATAATATTCGGTTTGATATTTCTTTCACCATATATGTATGTTTATTTATGGGGAAATAATTATCCTCTTTGGTTTCACTTTGTTTTTGCAATTATTGTATTGTTATCAGTTTTTTCTATTACTAAAAAAATTATACGGGAGACAAAGAATAAAAAATCATGAACAGTTTATACTTTATAACATTACTAATAATAAATATCTTAAATTTTATTCTCGGTTTATTAATTTTATTAAAGAATCCTAGAAATAAAATAAATCAGTCTTTTTGCGCAATAATATTTCTTATTATTCTTTGGTCTGTTTTTAATTTTCTTTGTGATAATCCAATCAAAAACAATCTTGCCATTTTTTGGAATAGGCTCGTTTTTGTGATGGCATTTCTACAGGGTTCATTATTATTCTATTTCGCTTCTGTTTTTCCGTATAGAATCCTTAAACTTGAACGTATTTCAAAGTTAATTATTTTGCCTCTGGGATTATTATTTGCATTTGTTTCAGTATTTACCAATTTAATTGTTGATAGAGTCGAATTTCTTGATTGGGGAACAAATATGATTCCTGGCTTATTATACACTGTTTTTGTTGTATTTATGCCAACCGTCGTTATCGGAATGTTAGTAATTTTAATATCTAAATATAGTAAATCTCATGGTCTGGATAAATATCAGTTAAAATATTTATTTCTTGGATTCTTTATCACCGCAATAATTATCTTAATTACTAATATATTTTTGCCACTGTTTACTGGCAGTAGCCAATCGGGGCGCTATGGCCCACTTTCCATGATATTTTTAATTGCCCTTACGTCTTATTCAATCGTTAAACATCGTTTAATGGATATCCGTCTCGTAGTTAAGAAAGTAATTTTACAAATTTTATTAAGCGTAATATTCTTGGCTTTTATCTTGGGTAGTATCTTTGCCGTCGCCTCTTTACTGGCAAAAAGAATACCGGATTTAAAGCTGGTATTCACTGGCGCCATCGCTATGGCTGTCGCTCTATTGTTTTACAACCCTTTAAATAAGTTCTTGGAGAGAATAGCTAATAAATATTTCTTTACTTCACTATATAATTATCAAGCAACTCTCGAGGGTCTTGCCACCCAATTGACGGCGGTAATTGAAATTCATAAAGTCATTGATCTCATTGTCGATACGATTATGATGTCGATGGGTCTTGATCGGACGGCCGTACTCTTGCTTTCTCCCGAAAAGAATTCAAATAATTATATTATCGCCAAGGTTATCGGTTTTAATGAGCAAAACGGCATATCACTTGTCCGGGATAATTTTCTCATTCAATGGTTGATTTCTAACCGTAAACCGGTTGTCTATGAAGAGCTTGGACGAATTATCGAAGATACAAATTCAAACACGGAAAAGAGCGAACTTATGCGTTTGAAGGCCAATATGAAACGGATTGAAGCTTCTCTCTGCTTGCCGCTTTTAGCCAAAGACAAACTTATCAGCATAATCGTGCTTGGCAATAAGGTCACAAAGGACGCTTACACCGTAGAAGATATTAGGTTGTTGCAAACGATTTCAAACCAGGCATCAATTGCCATTGAAAACGCCCGGCTATACCAGCAGGTGCAGGATTTTAATAAAAACCTTCAAACCAAAGTGAGCGAACAGACCTATGATATCAAGGAAAAAAGCCTTCGCCTGGAAAAGCTTCTCCAGATACGCTCCGAGTTTTTGGATATTGCTTCTCACCAGCTAAGGACGCCCGTTTCCCTGATTAGAGGAGTTTTGTCCATGATTCGGGACGGAGACCTGCAGAAGCTACCTTTAAATGATCAGAAACAGTTCATCGAAAATGCCTGGCAAAAGGGGGCAAAATTGGATACAATTATCAATGATATACTGGCTGCTTCTGAGCTTGACACCCAGAAATTCGGCGTGGATTATAAAACTCCGAAGATTCAGTTGGAAGACGTCATTGACCAGGTGGTCAAAGGATTTCAATTGGAAGCGCAAGAGCGCGGCACCAAGCTTAAGTGGCAAAAACCAACCAAACTATTGCCTAAAGTCATGGGCCACGCCAATTTCCTGGAACAAGCCATCAGCAACCTTATAGGCAACGCTTTGAAATACACGCCATCCACGAAAATGGCCAAAGAAGCGAGAGCTAAAAGAGAAAAAAAGGGAGTGGTGGAAGTAATCGTTAGTCAGGAAAAAAATAATGTCATTGTGAAAGTTTCAGACAATGGCATCGGCATCCCAAAAGAAGAAATAAAAAAACTTTTTGACAAGTTCGTCCGCGCTTCCAATGCCACGGCTATGTACACGGATGGGTCGGGCTTGGGACTTTTTATCGTCAGAGAAATAATCAACGGCCATAAAGGAAAAGTCTGGGTAGAAAGCGAATTGAACAAAGGCTCCACCTTTTATATTGGCCTGCCTATCACGGAAAATTAAATCATCACAATATTTATGGAAAGTAAACCAAAATATTACTAATAGAAGACGATACCGATCAGATATTTCTTTATCAGAGTAAATTCAAAATTGAAGGCCTTGACTTGATTTTCAGCCGCACCGGCCAAGAAGGCTTGGAATTGGCTAAAAAAGAGAATCCCGCCTTGATTTTATTGGATCTGGTCTTAATCGCGGAAAACGGCCTTGACGTGCTAGCGAAATTAAAAAAAGATCCAAACCTTAAACATATCCCCGTTATCATTTTGACTAATTTAGTGCAGGAAGAAGTCAAAAATAAAGCTAAGGAGCTGGGAGCCGTGGATTTTCTCATTAAAACGGATATGATGCCTTCGGACGTGGTTAAAAAGGTCAAAGAAATATTAAAAACATGAGTTTTTGATCGATTTATTAAATTTGATTAAAACTTAAAAAGCGTGCTATAATTAAACCGCTATGAAAACGATACTTTTGATTGAAGACGACAAAGATCAGATACTTCTCTACCGGACTAAATTTGAATTATCCGGGTATAGTTTTTTGGCGGCGGAAAACGGACCCAAGGGTTTGGAAATGACGGAAAAAAATCATCCGGATATGATACTGATAGACTTGCTCATGGCCGGCATGGACGGTATTGAAGTGTTGGAACGCTTAAAAAAGAATCCAGAAACGAAAAACATTCCAGCCATTATCGTGACTAATCTTGACAAACACGAGCTGGCGCAAAAAGCCATGGCCCTGGGGGCTCTTGATTTTATCGTCAAATCCAGCGTGCCTTTGCGGGAAATGATGACTAGAATCGAAAGTTTCTTAAAGTAAGAATAATCCAACTTTTCGTATAAAAAACTCGCTATTTGAAGCGAGATTTTTTAATACTTTTAGTTTTTAAGCTATTTTTTCTGCTTGTATCGTTTTATCAGATTTTCCATGATTTCCACCAGTTTTTCCGGAGTGGTATCGGTTTTAATGATAAAGGCGTCGGCTTTCAGAGCTTTGGCTTTTTCCTGATATTCTTTGCTTCCCCAGTTTGTAAGGATAATGACGGGCACGGCTGGACTGTCTTTCTTTCTCAATAAATATTCCATAATCATCCAGCATTCTGAATCCGGCAGGATAATATCAAGGATGATGGCTTCCGGTTTTTCCTCCTTCAAAGCCAACACCGCGGAAATGGCGGTATGGGCAATCAAAGGCGTATAACCTTCAATTTTAAGTTTTTGCCGAAACATCTCCGCCAGAAATTTATCATCCTCAACAAAGAGTATTTTGCCTTTATTAGCTTTCTTATTTTTTCTTATAGTAGGCATTATTTTTTTAGTGAAGAATTCTTTTAAAATACCCGTAAATTATTTTACCATGAGGGCCTTTTTTATTCAATCTATTCAGGAAAAGTCTCGCTTCCCTGCTCTTGGCGGTTTGCGACACGGCCCCAGCCTTTAGCAATCCGTCAAAAACGAAAATCTGATAGATTTCTTCTTCGGATAGACCCAGGATTTTAAAAGCCTTAAGCGCGGTTTTTTCCGAGGGTTGCCGCTGTTCTTTTTCAATGCGAAAAAGGGAAATTCGGTTAATGCCAAGTTTTTTCGCAAATTCCATTACGCCTACCTGCTGCTCATTTCTTAATATTTGTATTAATTTGCCAATCATGTTTACAGTATATCATTATATTATAATATAGACGAGGGAAAGGCTGTGGATAAGTTGCCTTGACAGGTAACATAAAATAAGATAAGGTAACCGGTTAAATGTTACCTAATTAGGCAACTATGGAAGAAACTCGGTTTAAACTTAGAGAAAAGTTAGTTAATTTGGAGGATTTTTTTAAGTGCGCCGCCAAGACGCTGAAAAAGGAGATTAAATTTAAATATTCATACTTTCTCGTGCCTGACGATGAAAAAGGAGATTTTATGACAAAATACTCCACTTTGAACCACCATATCCGCTTCACTAAAAAGGAAGCGGACGTCTTTATCGAAAACCGTAATAACAATATCTGTTATCCTGATAAGGCACCCCGAACGGCGGATTTATTTAAGAATATCTCGCTGATCAAACTCAACTGGAAAATAAAATGGTACGGCATATCCGCTATCATGCCGATTGTGAGCGAGGGCAAGATAATCTGTCTAATTCTTCTATCTGGAATATGTTCTAAAAATGTTCTTAATAAAAATACAGGCAATATAAATTACTTAAGAGAAGAAATAACACATTGCCTTGAGGAAATTATACTTTATAACCAAGCTCTAGAAAGAATAATTAGGGAGAACGATAACCAATATAAACCCCCGGTTTGCCGTGTTGCCCCGTCTACAGATGAACAAGTTCCGGCGTTGATCGGCAAGAAAACCGAGTTTTTGTAATATTATGTAATATTGTCCATTCCAACGAAATGAGACATGTTTCAGCACCCCCTCGTTGTACTGTTTCATTTCCTGCCCCGTCGCATGACGGGGTGAAGGCGGAAGTCCTGCTGGGGGAGCCATAAAATAAACCATATTTTTTAATCGCTTCTTTTTTTTGTAATTTTGGCTTATAATATCAATATAATTATTATCAGCTAAAAGAAAGGGAATCATATGAAAAAAACACTATTTTTAGCTCTTTCCCTGGTTATGGCCGCCGGTTTACTTCTTACAGGTTGCGGGGAAAAGAAAGTGGCGGAAAATATCCTGGAAAAAGCCACTAACGGCGCGGCCGACGTGGACGTAAGCGGGGATACTATTACCGTCAACACCAACGCCGGTTCCTGGACCGCCGGAGACAGCGTCAGTCTGCCTTCTGGGTTTCCTTCGGATGTGTACGTGATCGACGGCACGGTTAAAGTGGCCACCACGATAAAAGAAAACGAATCTTATATGGTTTCTCTGGAAACCACCAAATCAGTGGCAGAAGCCAAAGCGGCTTATGAAAGAGAGCTGGCGGCGGATGGCTGGACGATTAACATTAATATGACCATCAGTGAAAGCGTTTCTTTAGGCGGGGAGAAAGACAACCGGACCGTGTCGGTGATCATTGCCAAAACGGATGATTCAAAAACCCAGGTTTCTATTTCCACGGCGGTAATAGACGAGGCTTTCACCAATACCGGATATTAATATACAACAAAAAGTTACTCTTGAATTAGGGGCGACTTTTTGTTATGATGAAAATCAACATGAAATCCGGGAAAATCGTGGAAAAATACAAACTGGACGGCCAAGAGGTGATTTTTCGGTATCCCAAATGGAGCGACCTTAAAGATTTGCGGGTTTTGATAAATTCGCTGGTGGCGGAAAAAGCCTTTACCAGTGTTCAGGAAAGAAAAACCCTGGAAGAGGAAAGAAAGTGGCTGGCCAATCTTTTTAAAGAAGTTACCGCCAAAAAAAACGTTCATTTGATTGTTGAATACAATGGGAAAGTGATGGGCGACGCCAATATAAAAAAGATCTCCGGCTGGGGCCGCAAAAGAACAGGGCTTTTCGGGATAATTTTTCGCCGCGAAATCCGGGGGAAAGGGGTCGCGGAAAGGCTTTTGAAATGCATTATTTTAGAAGCGGAAAAAGTCTTAAAGGTGAAGATCATCAAGCTGACGGCCATGAGACCGAATAAAAGAGCTTTGGCTTTTTACCGGAAACAGGCTTCAAAAAAATAAAGATGAAGAAAAAAGCTTTGAATCATTACGGCCGTATGGAGGATGAAATAACTATGGTTAAATATATATAATATAATAATATGGAAAAAATTTCATTTGATTTTTTAAAGGAATCCTTGCGCCATCAGCTGGAATTAAAAAAGAGCCTGGAGCAGAAAGCCTCTTTTTTAACGGCCTTGGCCGGGGTACTTTTCGGGTTAAGCGTCAGTCGGCTTGATCAAAGACAATTTTTAGTTTTGGCTATCGGCTCTTTTCTTACGGTGTGCCTGACAGTTATGGCCGTTTTTATGCCTTTTCGCGGCAAAATCAAGGAGAATAAAAGTCTGGTTTGCTGGTGGGGATTCGCCGAGAAAAATTTTTAATAATATAAAAATTCGCTGTCCGATATTTTTCAGTCAGAAGAAAGGATCGCCGAGGAATTTAAGAAAGAGATCTGGAATTTGTCCGAATATTCCCTTAAGCCTAAGACCGCTTTTCTGAAAATCGCCAGTTTCTTTTTGATCGCCGGCCTGATTTTAAGCTTTTTATTATTTTTCATTTAAATATCCATGAAAACTAACGTTAAAAAAGGCTTTGGTTTCGGCCTGACCTCAGGCGTTATCACCACCTTGGGCATGATTGTCGGCTTGCACGCTGGCACCGGCTCAAAAATGGTGGTCTTGGGCGGAATTTTTATCATTGCCGTGGCTGACGCCTTGTCGGACGCCTTAGGCACGCATATTTCCGAAGAAGCGGAAGATCAGCACACTTCAAAAGAAGTCTGGGAAGCGACTTTTGCCACTTTCGGCACTAAACTGATTGTGGCCCTTACTTTTGTTATCCCCGTCTTATTATTTAGTTTAACCACCGCGATTTGGGTAAGCATTGCCTGGGGTCTTTCTTTGATTATTATTTTTAGCTATCTGATTTCGCGCGAAGAAGGCTTGAAATCCTCATTCTACGTGGTTTTAGAGCATCTTTTAATCGCGGTTTTTGTCGTTATTACCACCCATTATATCGGAGACTGGGTGCATCAGGTTTTTAAGTAATAATAATTTTTTAAGCGGTTATTAATATTTTACCTTTATTTTATGTTATCTAAAAATAAACATGTCAAAGCCATTATTTAGCCTTTTTAAGCCATATAAGAACCTGGTCATGGCTATATCCGAGAAGCCGGACGGCTCCATGAAAATATTCGGCGATCCGGCCAATGACCGCCGGCCGCAGGAAAACCGGGCCAGGTTTTTGAAGAAAATTAAGATCAAGCCGGATGACCTGATCAAGACCAATTCCGTGCATAACGGGGCGGTCAGGGTCGTCAGGCAGCATGACAAAGGCATTTCCATCGGCCAGACCGACGGTTTTGTCACCCGGGAAAAAAAGGTGTTTTTATCCATCACGGTCGGCGACTGCCTGCCGATCTTTTTCTATGACCGAAAGGAAAAAGCGGTCGGTCTGGTCCATTGCGGCTGGCGGGAACTGGTAAAAGATATCATGGCCAGCACTCTTAAACTGTTTAAAGACAATTTTAACAGTTCCCGGGAAAATATTTTAGTCGGGATCGGGCCGGGCATCAGCGGAGAATGCTACGAAATCGGCCCGGAAATTTATGAAAAATATAAAAAGGCCTATCCTTCCAGTTTTATCCTGAAAAACGGGAAATTCTTTTGGGATCTGAAAAAAGCCTGCTTTGAGGAATTGATCAAACAGGGCCTGCCGCCTAATAATATTGAAGTCAGTCCGGAGTGCACTTACTCTTTATCAGACAAGTATTTTTCATACCGGCGCGACAAGCCTAAGCGTCTTGAGACCATGCTGGTGGTGTTCGGCAGGAAATAAGATGTTGAGATGTTGAACGAATGGAATATTGAGATCCGAGACACGTAATCCGAGATTCGTATTTCCTCGTTACGGATTTCCTCGTCTCTTCGTGTCTAATGTCTTCGTGTCGGGTGTCCTTATATCGGTATAAAATTAAACAGGTATCCAATTATTATAATGCCGGCGGCCACGATGCCAAAGAAGATCAACAGAAGCCTTAAAGTCATGGCTTTTTTTAAGATGATGGCGGCGGGCAAGGAAAGTCCGGCAATAGCCATCATGAAAGCGAGGGCGGTGCCTAAGGGCACGCCTTTGGTCACGGCGGCGAAAGCGATCGGGACAACCGTGGAGCAAGCGGCATAGACCGGCACGCCGATCAGGGTGGCAATAGGTACGGCCCAAAGCGATTTAACGTTCAGATAGTCGGTGAAGAATTTATCCGGCACATAGCCGTGGATAGCGGCGCCGACCGCGACACTGATTAATATAATCCACCAGAGGTTTTTAAAGGTATTTTTCGCCTGCCGCAAAGCGTGAAATATTTTTTCTTTCAGGGATTTTAATTCAGGTTTAACCGTCACGTTTTCACGGGCCTGGTTTTTGTTAAGGATAATATTTTTTTCCAGGTTCAAACGGCCCATGATTATGCCGGCGACAGTGCCCAAGGCAATGCCGGAAACAGCGTAAAGGACGGCCACAGTCCAGCCGAAAGTCCCGCCCATCAGCACGAAGGCCACTTCATTGACCAGCGGGGAAGTGATGAGAAAAGAAAAAGTGATGCCCAAAGGCACTTCAGCCTCAACAAAACCCAAAAAGATAGGTATGGAAGAGCAGGAACAGAAAGGAGTGACCGCGCCTATTAAAGCCGCCACTAAATTGCCTATTCCGAATCTTTGACGGGAAAGCACCTCTTTGATTTTATGCGGCGGCAGGAAAGTCCGGATAAAAGCGATAATCGTCATGACCAGGATTATTAAGAGGTATATTTTTATGGTATCGGCAATAAAAAAATTTAAACTTTCCGTGAGCCGGGATTCGGGGATTAGTTTGAGTATATTTTCTGTCAGCCAATGGGCGAAGGTTTCGAGCATGTGTTAGATTAGATATTAAGAGATTAAGATATCAAGATATTAAGATTTTTTTTGCGTGATATTATTTAAAAACAAATAAAGCTCTTTTATTCTTTTCTGGTTTAAGGAGTAGTGAACCCAGCGGCCTTTTTTGCGGGTACAAACACAACCGCATTGTTTCAGCTTCCCTAAATGGTGGGAGGCTAGGTTTTGGGGGAGTTTGAGGTCTTTATGGATTTGGCAGACGCATTTTTCCCCGGAGGAAAGGTATTTCAAGATTCGCAGGCGGTTATCATCGCCTAACGCACTGAACAATTGGGCAAGTTTGTTTTCGGGTTTTTTTGACATAAATATTATTTATGTAATTTTGCCAAGCTTCATCCCAAATACTAAATCCTAATCTCTAAACAAATACGAAATCCTAAATTCGAAAACGGTTTAGAACATTGAAAAATTCGTGCTTGGAATTTGTTTAGAATTTAGTGCTTAGAATTTAGAATTTCATCTATATATCAATATATGTTGATATTATATCTCAGTCAGAATATCGCGTCAAGAGCGGGTTTTATCGTTTGACAATTAGAGTGGATTTTGGTAAGAAGAGGGTATTCAATTGTCCTTTTCAAGGCCAATAATATAGGAGTATACAAAAAGAAAGGCAGGTTAAATCAGTTTGAGGGTTTCAAAATACCCTGAAAATAAATAGTGAATCATTGGAGTTGCTGGCGTTAAAAACAAGGAGGATGGTATGGAATCGGATAAGCCGAAATTAAATACCATTGTTTACCTGCTCTATTTCCTTTTCTTCGCCTGCGTTATTTTCATCGGCCTGGTGGAGAAGTGGTTTTCTTTTCCGATCGGAGGGATGCTGCTTTCCGTGTTTGTGGTCTTACCGCATCTGGTTGCTTTCTTCGCTAGTGTCAGTCAAGGCAATCACAAGTCCGCGGTGGTCATCGGCACTTTCCTGGGTTTCTGGTCCTATCTGACTCTCGGGCTTTTTTTCTTCCCGTACGCCGAGATTGTCAGCGGACTCAAGGTGGTGGAAATACCGGTTTTCGTCGTCGTTTTCATAATGTCGTATTTCTACCGGGCCGATAAGTCGCTGACATACATATTGATCCATCTGGGAGCGACCGTCTTCTTTCTTTGGGCGGCGAAATTCGTCACGGTATTTGAACCGGCAAGATCATCCATAGTGGGTATATTGGGGATCGGCGTCATCTTCGTCGCCATCAACCAGACAATTAAGGCGGCGGCAAAGCCCGAAGCGGCACATTAAACAGATAAGAATATTCGCGCATCAGGGCAGACCTTAATCTGCCCTCTTTTATTTTTTATAAAAAGTGATATACTGGGAAGGCGCTAAAGAGATAATAAGGATTATATAAATGAATATATTGCTCGTTTATCCGGAGTATCCAGAGACTTTCTGGAGTTTCAAACAGGCTTTAAAATTTGTGGCCAAAAAATCAAATACCCCGCCGTTGGGCCTTTTGACCGTGGCTTCTATGCTTCCCCGGGAGTGGCAAAAAAAACTGGTTGATGTTAATGTCGAGGCGTTGAAAGACGAAGATATCGCCAGGGCGGACATGGTTTTTATCAGCGCTATGATTGTTCAGAAAAAAAGCGCCCAGGCCATCATCAACCGGGTGAAAGCCTTGGGTAAAAAAGTAGTTTGCGGCGGCCCGGTTTTCACCAGCCAGCCGGAAAGATTTACCGGCGTGGATCATTTTGTTTTGAACGAAGCGGAAGTGACTCTGCCGCTTTTTCTGCGTGATTTAAAAGAAGGAAAACCAAAATCTCTTTATACTTCCAATATCAGGCCGGAAATTGTCAATACGCCGCCCCCTGACTGGTCGCTGATTAATTTTAACGATTATGCCACTACGTGCCTGCAGTATTCCCGCGGCTGCCCCTTTGATTGCGAGTTTTGCGACATAATCGTCATGAATGGCCGAGGCCAAAGAGCCAAAGCGCCGGAGCAGATGCTTAAGGAAATTGAATTGCTTTATGAAGTGGGCTGGCGGGGCGCCTTGTTCATCGTTGACGATAATTTTATCGGTAATAAAGCCAATGTGAAAAAAATGCTCCCCTTGCTTATCAAGTGGCAGAAAGAACACCGTTATCCTTTTAAATTTTTGACGGAAGCAAGCACCAACCTGGCTGATGACGAGGAATTGCTGCATATGATGAGCGCCGCCAATTTTTATAAAGTATTTTTAGGGATAGAAACTCCCTGTGTGGAGAGTTTGAAAGAATGCGGCAAGTTTCAGAATGCGACCCGTAATCTGGTGGAAGCGGTAAAAGTTATCCAGCAGAACGGCATGCAGGTGATGGGCGGGTTTATCGTCGGTTTTGACAACGATCCGCCGAGTATTTTTGAAACCCAGATTAATTTTATTCAGCAGGTGGGAATTGTCACGGCCATGGTCGGGTTATTGACGGTTTTGCCCCAGACGCGGTTGTGGCACCGCCTCAAGGCCGAGAGAAGACTGCTTAACGAGTCAACCGGCGAAAATACGGACGGGACGCTGAATTTTGTCCCGAAAATGGACATCCATAAACTAAAAACAGGATATAAAAAGATTCTCGCCGCCATCTATTCGCCGCATAACTATTATCAAAGAATTAATACTTTTATCAATAATTACAAGCCCACGGTTAAATCCAGATTTTCCCGGCAGGACTTCAAAGCCCTGTTAAGGAGTTTCTGGCGGATCGGCGTTTTGTCGGAAGCCAGAATTCTTTACTGGAAACTTATTTTCAGGACTTTTTTTATGAAAGCCAGGGCGTTGCCGGTGGCGATTGAACTGGCGGTTTACGGCGTCCATCTGCAAAAAGTGGCCGATAGAGTGGTAAATAGCCGGGATTGAACGGAGAATTTTAGCGAAGGGATATGGCAAATATTCCCTGTTTTTATCGTGCCAAAAATGTTATAATTTAGTCATGATACAAACCTGGCTTTATACTATTTTAAGCGTTTTGGGGGTGAGTTTGATCGCTTTCGCCGGGCTTTTTACTTTTTCCCTAAAGATAGAACGTTTAAAAAAAGTCCTGTTGTTTTTGATCAGCTTCGCCGCCGGCTCTCTTTTGGGCGACGCTTTCATTCATTTACTGCCGGAGGCGATTGAAATTTCCGACACGGCCTTATCCGCTTCTTTAGGAATATTAGGCGGTCTGGTTTTGTTTTTTGTTCTGGAAAAAGTTTTGAAATGGCGGCATTGTCATGAGCCGACCTGCGAAGACCATCCGCATCCGGTGGGGATGATGAATCTGATCGGCGACGGGGTGCATAATTTTATTGACGGCGCCATTATCGCGGCCAGTTTCCTGGTCAGCCCTGCCTTGGGCCTGGCCACCACTTTAGCGGTAATTATCCACGAGATCCCCCAGGAGATGGGTGATTTCGGCATTCTTATCCACGCCGGCTACAGCCGGGGCCAGGCTTTGTTTTATAATTTTATTTCCGCTTTGGCGGCCTTAGCCGGGGCGGCCCTAACTCTGACTTTTGGAGCCAGTTTTTCCAGCCTGACGAGCTATTTAATTCCTTTTACCATCGGCGGTTTTATCTATATCGCCACCGCGGATCTGATCCCTGAATTGCATAAAGAAGTGAGACTGCGCTATTCTTTTTTCCAGCTTCTTTCTTTTCTGCTCGGCATCGGCTTGATGGCTTTATTGCTTTTAATGGAATAAAAAATTGCCCTTGACTTATTGGTTATTCTGCTCTAAGATAGGGGCAGGTTTTTTTGCTTGATTTAATGTACTTTCTAAGGAGGCAGATGATGGATAAGAAATCACCCGGAGCTATTGGGAAAGACGGCCTTTGTGCTGACTGTACGGCCTGCAAGAACGGCAGCTGCGCCTACGCTATGGCCGGCCAGGAATTGCCTTGCGGCAAGACAAAGCCGGATGAAGCCTGCGCCAAGTAGGGTAAGAAGTGTTTTTCACCTTTTGCCGTAAAGGAGAAGCATTGATGTGTCGTGATTTGATGCGCAGGGAAGAGGACCAGAAGGTGAGTTGCAAGGGCTGTGGAGAGCTGGCGGATAAAAGAGGGGGTTCGCAGAAATGTCCTCACGCTATCTGTCCGAAAGGCCGGACTGAACCCGAGTCTGAGTACAGATCATCGATCATTGGCCGAGGAAGAAGATAATTCTTCCCAAATAGAGATTGCTCATATTCCCCGTCGCTTCAAGGCGGGGATTTTTTTGTTTGCATATTTTTCGCCTCTGCGTTAGGTTAATATTAGTTCTTATCAAAAAGGCGGGTGCGTAATGAAAGGGAATAGCTTTGGGGCTCGTTGTCCGAAATGCGGGGGATTTCTAGATGAACTAGAAGTCTGTAGTCGTTGTTTCTATGACTCTCAAATTCAAGCGATTGCCAGTTTAACCTCTGTCTTGTCACAGATCAGTCGGCTTAAGATTCCTTTTTCCGAGGAAGGTTTTTGGCACGGCGTGGCCCAAATGGCCAAAGGCGACATCAGCCTGGGACATGAGGACATAATTTGTTTAGTCTGCCGGGGGCCATTTTCCTCGGGCGAACGCTGTCCGCGTTGCGGTCTGCACGTGGCTGATAATTCGCCGTTGGCGATTTTCCTTTTTCATCTTTCCCGCCGGCTATAAAAAGGGGAGCAGAATTTTAAAAGCTCCCCTTGTTTTTTTTAAAATATTATGATAATATTTTAAATGATACATAATGATTAATTTAAAATAATATGGCAAAAAAAATCGTAGTGGATTCGGAAAAATGCGTCGGTTGCGGCGCCTGCGTTACTCTTTGCCCGGAGGTTTTTGAGATGGGGGAAGACGGTAAATCTCACGTCAAGAACGCCCAAGCCTGCGAAAAATGCGACTGCGAAGGGGCGATTGAGGGTTGTCCGTCCGGAGCGATTGCTTGGGAAGAATAGATGAGAATCATATAAATTAGCCTTCTTGCTGGTCAGGAGGGCTGATTTTTTTACTCTTTTGGCGATTAATATTATAATGAAGTTAGTCTTGACAAAAAGCGAAATTTGTGATAGGATGGCTTGTTAAGGTAATATAAACATATGGCTCAATGCCGCCGAAAAATACGCAATACTTTTATTCCCCACGAGCAAAACGAGTTTCGCCCGCATCTTTTAAGGCATAAAACATTGGCTTTTATCGCCGGTTTTGTGGTCGCGGTAAAGATCGGCGTGTTGCTGCTGGTCGCTTTGACGCCGGGTTATGTTTTGCCCGTTGATATTACCAATCAGAATATTCTTAACTTGACCAATCAGCAGCGGTTGAACGCCGGTTTGTCGGAGTTTAAACTGAATTCCAAGCTGGCCCAAGCGGCGGCGGCTAAAGCCCAGGACATGCTTTCAAACCAGTATTTTTCCCACTATAGCCCTTCTAATGTCTCGCCCTGGTACTGGTTCCAGACCGCCGGCTATGAATACGCTTATGCCGGAGAAAATTTAGCCATGGATTTCACGACGGCGGAAGCCACAGTGCAAGCCTGGATGACCAGCGAGAGCCACAAAAAAAATATATTGAACGCCAAATTTTCCGAAATCGGCGTGGGCGTGGTGGAGGGAAATTTTAACGGCGCTAAGACCATTTTGGTCGTGCAGGAGTTTGGGGCGCCGGCGCCGGCCAAGACTTTGGCGGCAGCCACAGTGGCGCAAGTGACTAATCCCACTCCGATTCAGCCAAAACCGGCCACCCAAACGGTGACGCCGAAAGTTGAAGCGGAAAAAAATTTACCGAAAGTAGAAGCGACAAAAACAGTTGTTCTACCTTCGCCGGTAAAAGAGAATACATATGACGTGACGGTCAAGCTGGAAACTGCCTCTGAAGAGCCGGTCCAGGAAGTCACTCAGGTGGCGGTAAATTTGGGGAATAATACCGTTGATTTAAATAAGAACGGCGACCAATACACGGGTTCCATTGAAGAAAGCAATAACGGCCAGAATAACAATATTAAGATATTAGTGCAGGGCACGGAACAGGCCAGCCAGGAAAACAGCGTTTTGACCATTCCTTTGATTAACACGGATTTTTTCAAAACGTCCATTTTGCGACCGATAAAATTCTTTACTTCGGATAAAATCATCCAAATTCTCTTCTATTCCCGTAATTTCTTCCTGGCCTTGCTGCTTTTCTTAAGCTTGACCCTTATTCTCAATGTTCTGATCAAAGTTCGCGTTCAGCATCGGCCGACCATCCTCTATAGCCTGCTGGTCATCTATATGATCAGCGTGATTATTATTATTTAATTATCAGCGTTTATCGCCTTATTTCTTATAAAAAAAGGCTTTTTTGCTATGTCTTGACTTTTCACATCGTGTTTGTTATATTTAAAAATAACTAATAACTAATTAATAATTAAGGAGAAAATAAAATGCCAGAAAATAACGGCAAAAAAGAACAAAAAAGGGGAATTTTGGATGCGCCGCCAAAAACCACTTTCGTGATGGGTATATTAATCGGAGTGGTCGTTTGCGCCATTGTCGGCGTGGTTTTGTCGCTGACTGTTGTGCAAACAAAGTCTTCGTCAAACAATAACGCAGATACCGCGGCCGCCGCGGACGCGAATACCAATGCGGATACCTCAGATCCGCGGGTCAGCGCGGCTAGTATCGCTCAATACGCCAATGATTTAGGTTTAGATATCACTAAATTTAACACGTGCCTTAATAACGGCGAAACAACGGATATTGTCACTAACCAGGCGACCGCCGGGCAGACCTTGGGAGTGCAAGGCACGCCGGCCACCTACATTAATGGTTATTTGGTCAGTGGCGCCATTCCATATGCGGATTTTAAGGTCATTATCGATGAGGTTCTGGCGGGTGAGACTCCGACTTCTCAATACGCGGAAAAAACAGTTGTTGATGTCAAAGTGACTGACGCCGACCATGCGGAAGGCGACGCCAACGCCAAGGTGACGCTGGTGGAATATTCGGATTTTGAGTGTCCTTATTGTTTAAACCATGCCTCGACCTTAAAACAAGTTTTGGATGAATACAGCGGCAAAGTCAGAATTGTGTTCCGTCATTTTCCGCTTTCTTTCCACGCCAACGCCCAGTTAGCCGCCGAAGCCTCGGAATGCGCCGGCCTTCAGGACAAATTCTGGGAGATGCACGACAAGTTATTCTCTCTATAAAAAGTTTGGTCTAAAAAATAATGTTGCCTTATTTCTCCTTAATGGAGATAGATATAGGTTTTGTAAAAATCCAATTTTGGGGCCTGATGTTCGCTTTAGGCCTCATTTTTGGTTTATGGCAATTTTGGAAAGAAGCGAGGAAAATAGCGCTTGAAAAAATTGTTTTTGACCTGGCTTTAGTGATCATAATCAGCGCTTTAGTTGGCGCCAGACTTTATTTCGTGTTGAATGAATGGTCTTATTTTCAGCTTAACCCTTGGGAAATTTTTGCCTTTTGGCAGGGAGGGATGGGTTTTTTTGGCGGGTTGATTTTCGCCGTATTCTTTGGCTGGCTGTATTTGAAGAAAAAGGGGATTAGATTCTGGCTGGTTTCCGATATTATGGTGATTTCTTTGGCTATCGGTGAAGCGATCACCAGGATCGGCTGCTTTTTCATTCACGATCACTGGGGAAGGATAACTGCTTTGCCCTGGGGAATCAAATATTTGGGTGAAATAAGGCATGAAACTTCTTTGTATTCTTTTTTAAGCGCTTTGGGCTTGTTTATCGTTTTATTGATCTTGAAAAAAAATAAAATCAGTCGAAAAGAAGGTTTCTTGACGGCTATTTATCTGATTTGGTACGGATCAATATCTTTTTTTATTTACGGCCTCCGGGCCACCGGTCTGCCGGGGTCAGATCCTTTTTGGGGATGCTTGCGGCCGTCGCAGTATTTCAGTTTGTTGTTGCTGGTTTTGGTAATTATTTTGTTAATAAAAAAATCCAAAAAACCCCCGTCCCTTGCCATTTAATCCTTCTTGTGATAATATATCAATACTGTTTAGAATTTATGAATTATCTAGTATCGCGCGGGGTGGAGCAGTAGCAGCTCGCCGGGCTCATAATCCGGAGGTCGTGGGTGCAAATCCCACCCCCGCACCCATCCTTCGCGCAAGCGAAGGATGCCCATCGTAGCCTTGGCGAAGATGGGCCATCTAAAATCATATACTCGTTTATTTAAATTGCGCTTCGGATGGCAAGCCAAATATGCCAGGGTAGCTCAGTTGGTAGAGCGTGGGACTCATAAGCCCGAGGTCGTGGGTTCAATCCCCACCCCTGGTACCAGGATTTACTGACAACAGACTTTAATAAACTAGCCTGTTTTTTTGATTATAATTATTTAGCGATTGATTGTTAGCGGGTTTTTTTGCTGATACACAAACCAGGCGCCGGCCACGAGAATACCTGTTCCGATGAATTCCGGCCAATAGGAAAGAAACCATTCCGGATGTTCAAACTGCCAGAAATAAAAATATCCCTGGCTGCCAAAGATTGAGTCAATAAGATATGTGACCGGATCAAGTAAAATAAAACCCCAGAGGCAAATAGTCAGCCAGGCAAGGATAAGGGCCAGCAAGGGTTTACCTAAACGACGTAAAAAGAAAAGTCCAATCAGGGCGCAGCTTGCTTGTTGAATGACGCCAATGGCGACATTTATGCTGTTGGCGACATCGATATTTGTATAGGGGATTAGGCTAATATATCTTAAATTCAAATTTTCCAAAAAATGAGCACCTAGGGATATTAATAAAACCCAGACCAAAAGAAGGGATGTTTGGCTAAAAAAACGTGCCCTCTTGCCCTGGAAAAACCAGATAAAAAGAAAAACGCTGGCGAGGTAGAGCAAAATAAAACTCAGGCTGCCAAAAAAATTCCATAAACCTATTGGCCAGGGCGGTGAAAAAGCCAGGTAGGCTTGGGAATAAAGCAGAAAAATGGTAATGCCCGCGGCGGTGAGAATAACCGCCATAAGGAGTAATAAATAGGTATGTTTTTGCTCGTTCATTTGACAATAATTAAATCTTTTGGCAAACCCAGACCATTTCCCGGCTCTTATCCGTGAATTTGCTTTTATTGAAATCACCGTACAGTTTCAAAGGCTTGTAGCCGGAAAGCTCAAGCAGGTGCTCAAACTCAAAACGGAAAATATAGCGCAACGTGGTTTTGTATTCCTTTTTTCCGACAGGCAGATTGTGTTTGTCCAATTCCTCGTGAATGAAAGTGACCTTAAGCAATTGTTCGGCCGGATAATAATAGTTAATCGCCGAAATTTTTACTTTGTTTCTCGTCAGCGGGTCTCTGACATAGGCGTAGAACTCTTTTTGCCCGCTTCTGGTCATTCTCAGATAATCGGGATTAAAAATATTCAATATTAATTTTCCGCCTTTATTCAGATGTTTGTGAAAATTCTTTAAAGCGGCGATCTGGTCCTTGGTATTATAAAGATGCTGGAAGGGGCGAAAAGGCACGATAATCAAGTCGTATTTTTTCCCCAGGGTAAAGTTTCTCATGTCAGCATAATAGGTGACGGGTTTCAAACCCATTCTTTTCGCTTTCTGATGCAGGGTTTTTAGCATCTTTTTAGAAAAATCCAAACCCTCGATATTCTTGCCAGCTTTTAGAGCCGGCAAAAGAATCCGGCCGGTACCGCAGCCAATTTCCAGAATTTTCTTGGCTTTTCTGATTTCCGATAAATAAAACTTCAGGTCTTCGCGGTAGCCCTGAATCTGCAAATCATAATCTTCGCCGGAAAGAAAGTAGGTATTCATGTTATATCCTAAGATTTTTTACTATTATTGACTTTATTGGTCATTCCCTCAAAGGCTCTTAAGATTTCAAGCGGTACGGCAAAGATTACCGTATTTGACTGGTCAGAGGAAATATCGTTGATTGATTGAAGGGTCCTTAAATGAAGAGCGCCGTTTGATTCGGCCAAAATTTTCGCCGCTTTGCTCATGTTGCTGGCCGAAATAACCTCGCCTTCCGCTTTGATAATGACCGCTCTCTTTTCTCTTTCTGCCTCTGCCTGTTTGGCAATCGTTCTTTTCATTTCTTCGGGCAGTTCAATATGTTTCAATTCAACGGCGATAACTTTGATACCCCAGGGGTCAGTGGCAATATCAACAATGCTCTGAATACGCTTGGAGATTTCATCCCGTTTGCTCAAGAGCTCATCCAGCGAAGTTTCGCCGACAATATCCCGCATGGTCGTCTGGGCGAGCTGGGAAACAGCATAGTGATAATCCTCGACTTCAATAAAGGCCGCCCGGGCGTCAGTCACTTTATAATAAAGAACCGCGTTAACTTTAATGGAAACATTGTCTCGCGTAATAGCATCCTGGTCAGGAACATCAACCACGGTGACCCTTATATCCACTTTTTTCATGGATTGGAAAATAGGGATAACAAGGCGCCAGCCGGGCTCTAAAACGACTTTAAAGCGGCCTAAGATAAATTTAACCCCTCTTTGATACTGGTTGATCTGCCGGATGCTGATTATGAGGAGAAAAATGACGGCAATGATTAATACGATGATGGTTGTTCCCATAGTTTTTTTATTAGTTGATTATTTGAAATGGTGCCGGGAGAGAGAATCGAACTCTCATGGATTTACATCCACACGATTTTGAGTCGTGCGCGTCTACCAATTCCGCCATCCCGGCACAAAAAATCTAATTACTCAAAGTTTCCCGTAGCATCGCTTTTAAGGTATGTTTACCTTTATTTGTCTTAAAATATCTTTCTCTTTTTTCCGCATCTTTTTTATTATTAAAAACTTCATAGAATATAAGTTTAACCGGCTGACTATTTTTTGTAAACGGACTTTTTCTGGCTTTATGTTCTTCTATTCTTCTTTTAAGATTTGCCGTAATGCCAGTGTATAATTGTTTATTGGGAAGTAAAAGAATG
>JBDRMK010000021.1:0-2264 GCA_043812155.1 Patescibacteria group bacterium
ATAAAGGCCGCTTTATTCTCAAATAAGGGCTGGATATCTTTTTCCAAATCCAGATTATTTTGACTCAAATAGCTGTTTAGTTGAGCCAAAATTTGGCCGTTATTAGAAAAAGAAACTTGTTTGTAAAAAGCATTTTGGTCGATTAAGCTGAAGATAACCGCGTTTGACGGAATTATTTTCCCGAACTCATCCTCTTTAAATAGGGAAATAAAATAACCCAGGAAAATAGCTGTCAAAAACAAAAAAACAACTGAAATTAGTTGTTTTTTAGACAATGATCTCTTCCGCTTGGTTTTGTTCTTTCTCAAATTAACCCTTAATTCATCTGAAATCTTTTTAATCAAGAAATTTCCCTTTGTCTTTTTAATCGGGATTTTAGGCATAATTATTGGGCAGAAGATAAGGCATCCATCGCCGCATACATGCTTTCCTGCGAAGTTGTGATTAATAATTTATCATCAATAACGGCGTAATCAATGCTCAAATCAGGATCGGGAAAATTCACATACCTGATGCTTTTTCCCTGATAAACATTATCTTTAAACTCTATCGCCGAATTAGAAATATCCATACCTAAAAACAAGGAGGTCAAATCATCTTTAATGTCTTTTTCCCAGTTTTTTAGAATTTCCGTCAGATCAGTGCCGGTTTTTAATTTAAGCGCTAAACCTAATCGTTTTCCTTCCGACTGATTGTAGGCAAAGAGAGTATAATTTTCGCCATTTGCCGCGCTTTGCTCAATGAGCCGCGCCAGATCAGAAGGGATATTGATTGCCGTTAAAGAAAGAAAATCGTCCAGATCGGCGTACTCTTTATTAAATCCGTCAACCATCTTAATTAAAATACGCTCCAGAACATTTTCAGTTTCGTCTTCGCTTAGAGACGGCTCCAATTTATTCCACAGAGAGCTTTCCTCTCCTTTATTTATCTCAATGGTCTTAGTTTTAGGCGATAAAATGAGAGATTGAGGCAAAACCGGCTCGGCTGGGAGACAATCACCGTTTAACGAACACTCATTTTCCCCCTCTCCTTGAATTTCAATACATCGAAAATTCTGACAAACTAAATGGACTGGAATCGGAATCTGACTGTGGCCCTTCCAATAAAAAAATCCCCCTATGGCGGCAAGGATTAAGATTAATAAGGCGCCGCCTAAAACAAATTTCAAATAATTCTTTTCTTTTCCAATCCGATCAATCTTTTTAGGCCCTTCGGTTTTTACCTTCGGCTTTATCGGAACCGGAGCCGCTTTTCCCCATTGTTCCAACCTGCCCTTAGCCACATCTATCTCAGTTTTAATTCCAATATCTTTTCCTATTCCCGGCCTTCCTATTGACTCCACTACTGGTAATTTATCAGGAGGAGCGGCCGGTTTAAGGCCGCCCTTTCCTAGCGAAGCCAGATCTCTTTTCATCGTTCTAATCTGCGGCTCGCCGAGCGGCTGATGACGTTCGGCTGGTTTAGCGCTATTTTGACTGGAAGATTGATTGGAAACGGGATTCTTAAAATCCACAGTTCTTCTAAAACGCAAAACGGAGAAAATGGAACGGCTGTTTCATTCCTCCATTCCAAGAGTTTTAGGATTAGTTTCGGGTTGTTCAATATTCTTCATTGAAAGATTGATTCTTCCCAGCTCATCAACATTTCTGACTTTGACCATGACCTCCTGGCCAATTTTGAGCGCGTCTTCTATTCTTTCAATCCTTTGAGAAGAAATCTCGGAAATATGAACCATGCCTTCTTGGTCTGGCAGAATTTTGACAAAAGCCCCGAAATCAAGAATTCTGGTTACTACTCCCTTAACCGATTCTCCCGGCTTGACTTCTCTGGTTAGATCATTCACCCATTCAAGCGCTTTTTGTCCGGCGGCCTCGTTATCTGAAGTGATGCTGACCAAACCGTCGTCGTCGATATCAATTTTAACGCCGGTCTGGTCAATAATCTCATTAATGACTTTTCCACCCGGTCCGATGACTTTCCTGATCTTATCCGGATTTATCATTAGAGTAATAATTCTAGGAGCATAAGAAGACAATTCTGGCCGCGGCTGTTCAATCGCCTTTTCCATTTCGCCAATAATGTGCCAACGAGCCTTCTTAGCCTGCTCAAATGTCTTTTTCAGAATTTCTAAAGTTACTCCCTCTATTTTAACATCCATCTGACAAGCTGTCATCCCCAGTTTTGTTCCGGCAATCTTGCAGTCCATATCGCCATGATGGTCTTCCGGTCCCTGGATATCGGTTAAGACCTTAAAATTATTTTCC
>JBDRMK010000022.1:0-18373 GCA_043812155.1 Patescibacteria group bacterium
GGATCAAATCAAAATATTTATAAGGGCGCATAATGCTTTTAGTGTATCTTAAATGTCGTTGCTTGACAAAATATGGTTATGGGTATATATTCATAATAGGTGGTCTGGTCGAGGCTATCTTTATAATAATTAGCCAAAAAGGAAGAAATTTATGCCAAGATTAGACGGAACAGGCCCGCAAGGCTCAGGCCCGGGCACGGGCTGGGGACGCGGACCCTGCGTATATGGTATGAGGCAGCGGGCGTTCGCCTGCGGCTTCGGTGGCCGGCGTTTTATTTCTCCGAAAAATGAAAAAGCCGCCTTGGAAGAAGAAGAGAAGATGTTGGAGGAAGAATTAGCCGCTGTGCGAGAAGAAAAAAAGGCCCTGGAAAAGAGCCAAAACTAAAAAGAAGGCAGGAATCCCGGCTCCTAAAAGGATTACTTTTGGGGTCGGGCAAGCCTTCTTTCAAACCCAATTTATCACATAATAAATAATTTAACAATCATATGCCCAGACCGAGACTTTGCCGCCGGATAAGATTCAATCCGCGGGTCACTTACTACAAACCGCAGGGCGTGCCTTTGCGCCATTTGGAAATTGTTGATTTAAGTTTGGAAGAAATGGAGGCCTTGCGCTTAAAAAACATTTTGAATTTGGAGCAAACCGAAGCGGCGGAAAAAATGAAAACCTCGCAGAGCACCTTTCAGCGGATATTGTCTTCCGCTTACCATAAAATCGCCGAAGCTTTGATCAACGGTCGGGCGATAGCCATTATTAAATAAAATTATCAGTGAAATATTAAACGCAAGATAATGTAAATCAAAGCGGCCAAACCGAAGCCCTGAAAGAGATCAGCGCCGATTTTGTATTTATGAGCCATCGGTATAAGTTCGTGGCCGCAAATAAAGAGCATGGCGCCGGCGGCGAAGGCGAGAAATACCGCGTTTAAACCCGGAAACGAATTTAAAAGAAAAAGACCGAAGACTGCGCCGCCGAAACTTGCAAGAGTGGAGAACAAAGCCGAGCGGTAGTAAAACGAAAAACCTTTTTTCCGGTCCGCCGCCACGGTCAGGGCATAACCCTCGGGAATATTATGAATAAATGAGGCGATGACCACAATAAAACCTAAAGAAGTTGACTGGCCGAAAGAACTGGGAATGGCGAAGCCTTCGGGAAAATCATGCAGGATAAGGCCGATGGTTAGAAGATAAGAGAGCTTGACCAGACATTTGTCATCGCAATTCTCAATGTCTTTGACCGAATGAATATGGGGGATGATTTTATTGGCGATAAAAATGGCGGCGGCGCCAAGAAGAGCGTAAAGCAAGGCGGTTTGAAAATTTGACTCCTTGACCGCTTCCGGCAGGAGTTCCAAGAGAGAAATTAAAATCATAATGGCGGCGGCGAAGCTGGCGCCGAAAGAGATTTTATTCCCGCGACTGAATTTATGGCCCAGGAAAACGCCGAAAAAAGTGGCGCCGCCGGCGGTTAAAGATAGAACAAGGACTTTTATGATATAAGATATTGCCATTACATTACTTTCAGATAATAAGCTTCTTTAAGCCATTTCATAAGTCTGGCGTCAAGTTCTTCTTTATTGGCAATATCGATTTCATACAAATACTTTTGGCTTGAAACCTGGCTCCATTTATTTACCCGCTTGTCTTTTATTTTTTCCTTCAAAACAAAGTGCAGGCGGATTTTTTCCTTCATAATATAGCAGCAGCCAAAAGTATAGGCCGAGACAAAATGGATACAGCAAGGTAGGGATTCGATTTTTATAGGCCCGATTTTTTTAAGTTTTTTCAGGAGTTCAAAATATAGGTTTTTGGAAAGGTTGCTTCCATGAGCCAGATGTTTTTTTACCGGATAGATAACGCAGGAATGACCCTGGTTTTTATGGGCAAATTGCCTTTTGCATTTTGGGCATTGCCAAAGTATTGACATAGAACTGAATTTATACCTTATAATGTATAATTTATAATTACTTTTTTAATAATTTCACCAGCCTGGCAATAATACCAATAATTGTGAAGGTCATAAGAAAAGAGAGAATAATTTTAAAACCGAAATTCAGCCAGGCCTGCTCGAAAAAAAGCTCGAATTTGAAAGGATAAACCGTGAACATCCGATAAAGGACGGCCAGGCCGACTATGTCTATTATTATTTGAACCGCTGACTGTAATTTTTTCGGGTCATAAAAAAGAAAAACGAGGTGGGCCAAGATAGTCAGGCCAAGAGAGATGTTCAGGATAGAAAGCACTTTGGTCCAGTCGGGAGTGATGGACATCGCTTCCCATTTAATCAGGTTATTGAAAAAATACATCAGCAAGAGAAAAACAATCATTACCGCCAGGTGGCCAAGCACGCGGTATTTTTTCGGCATTCTTTTGGCGGGTTTTGACTCTAAATTTTTGTTGTCCATTTTTTTATCCTAAACTAATAAATCCACCTTTATCATAACAAAAAAAGCCGGTTTGCGGTATTCTTGTTCTTTCTGTGGCCAGAAAGAACCAAAGAGCCCCGGGGGTTTTAATTCGTCCAAGATTCGCGTAAATAATTGCTGAAGGCCCTGCGGACGGAGGGCAACCCCCGGACCCCCGCGCATTCTGAATACTTTTAATTCCACTCTAATGAGACGACGACGGCGAACAAACGACATTTCCACTTGTCATCGCGAGTCTCCTGAAGGGAGACGTGGCGATCTCACAATAAAATTTATTTTATCCCCGCGCAATTCTTCGGATTGACATCGCGGTAGCCGGCATAAGAATCTAGGGGGTCAGGAAACTCTCCGATTTTATAAACCCGCATCAGGTGATCAACCCGGAAGCAGGTCGCTTTAACCACGGGTACGCCGCTGCCTAAAACCAGGTAAGCAAAGTAATGGTCATCGCCTTCAATAAGGAAATTGACCGATTGGCCGGCAAAGCTTTTCTGGTTCTCAAAGTCTTTGAATTCCGGATAGGCGGATTCGATTTGGCTTCTTTTGCGGCTGATAACGTCGTTTTCAATTGAAGTAGGGGCGTTATTATTTTCAAGGCTTACATTTGCGTTTATTGAATTATTGGTTTGGCCACAATTTTTGACAATAATAAATACCAGTGAGCCAACTGAGATGATCAATAAGGAAATAATTATTAGCCACCAGGATTTTCTTACCCAACGAAGCCTTGGCGGAGTTGGGTTAAGGAATGATTTTTTTGGTTGGGTGTCCATGATATTAATTTAATCTATTCGCCCGGTATTAGAGTTGCCGCCGTAGATTCGTGGCCAGGCCGCTCCTGGCAAATAATCATATGCCTCAACTTTTATTTTGAATAAAACTTCACTCCGGACGGATGCGTCCTCTCCATCTTTGGCGCTATGAACCCCAATATAAATATATCCTTTATACAGTAGTCCCGAACCTACGGAAAAATCAGGTATTTTCTTTTCATCATCTGTACCTATCTCCCATTTGATCTCACCGGTAAGCCGATCAAGGACATGGAATTTTCCGCTTGGCTTTGGCACTGTCTCTGAACCTACGTAGATCGCGTTGTCGTCACCCAGGATCGGGGAGTTGTAGAGATCGGCACCGATGTCACGTCTCCAAAGTAATGTGCCATCCGACTTGATAGCGAAAAATTTGCTGTACTGGTTTGATTTGCTGCCAACATAGATATTGTCATCGCCATCGATAGCCGGACTAGCGGTAATGTAGCCGATAATGCCCTCCGGCTTGGACGCCCAGAGCAGCTTACCGGTAGCGGTGTCAAATTTGCTAATAGTACCGCCAGTGCTACCAATGAGACTTTTCTCGCCTACGCCTAGTGATGGAGTGGATTCAATGCCCAAGCCTTTTCTGGGGGTAATATTGGGATCAAGCTCACTCATAACTTCATTACCCATAGTCGTTGACCAAATTAAAGAGGCAAGACGCGGGCTAAATTTATAGGCTTTATAAATTTCTGTGTTATACTCTTGACTTAGTTCTACTGGCTCTGAAGCTGTAAAATAAACATTGCCCCCACTATCTATCACCGGCGCGCCCCTGGACCCGATAATCTTTTTATTATTGTCCGGGTATTGACCAATTTGATTACCATCCGAATTAAAGGCATAAAATCTATTATTACAGAAGTAGATTAAGTCATCAGCTGAAATGGCCACTCCAAGCATACCACGATTCCAGTATTCTACCTCCGGAGAAACTGATATTTGCCAGCGAAGATTGCCATCCGGTGTCAAAGAAAAAAGTTCTAATTGTGAGAAATACTTGTGTTCTTTGTCTTTCTCTGTGTTCGCATCGAAATTGGGATTTTCGGTCACTAACTCAGCTAAAAAATAAATATTGTCATCGCTGTCCATAACTGCGCCACCAGTAACCATCTTTTTTTGAAGCGGATACTGCCAGATAATATTGAAATCCAAATCTAACTTATAGAAGTAATTATCAGAAATTTCACTCACTGGCATGTTGTCATATCCCGTCTTCTCCGAAGTGCCCAGATACAGATATTCTTTATGCAGCAACGGGGAGTTGTACTTGAAGGCCGCGCCTGATTCCGGTACAAATGTTTTTACAATTCGTTCATTATAATTTCTTACATTTTTACCAAGACCTAATAGACCCTTGTCATTATTATCGCTATCTTGGTCGTTACGGGCTCCGGATATTATCATTATCGCCAAAATGATTATGCCGATACCGATAACAATAAATAGCCACCAGAATCTTCTAAAGAATGATTTTTTTTGGGCCATAATTTTTTATGTGTAATATTATTTATCAATTATTAATTTTTTCCCGGTATTTTTCCCAAAGAGAGGGCCTATTGCGATGCCGATGAATAATAAACCAACGGTCCAATGGCCGAAAATCGCCTCCACTCCGTTCGGGATGATAAGGATTAAATGGATAGCCAGTATGATAATAGCCCAGACTATGCCGTAGGTTAGAGCTTGTTTTGCGCTCGTTACGTGAAGCAGGCGGGAAAATAACCAGGCGAAGAAAGCTATGACAATGGCTCGGATGACATTCACCCACCAATAATCAATAGGTTCGTAGGAATTGGCGACTGTGGAGACAATTAAGTCAAAAATCAACATCGGGATGAATAAGAGCAAACCCAAACCCATGATTTTAAAAACTGTATTTAGCTTGGCCATAATTAAATATTTAGTGAATTGACGGTTTAATCATAACAAAAAAAACCGGTTTGCGGAAACGTTTATGTTTCTACTTTTGTAACCCCGCCAGAGGCGAGTAGGCAAAAGTAGCAAAACATTTGCCCCCGTCTGTCCGCTGAAGCTCTGAACAAAGTGAAGAGCGAAGGCGGAGACCCCAGCATACCAAATTATTTATTGGTATCTAATTTTTTCCTAGTCGGGTTTTTGGATTTGTCACCCTACGGGTGATCTCCCGAAGGGAGAGAATTTGAGATTTACTTGTCTCTTGTATCTTGGAGGTTGGTTATTTATTAATAATATCTTTCGCCCATTCCGCCGCTCTTTCCAGTTCTCCCTCTTTCAGCGGCCCTTCTTTTTCGGAGACGATAAATCCCATCGGCGGAACGACGAGATTGCCGCCTTTGCTTTGCAGCACTTTAGCCATCCGGTCCGCGGCATAGCCGAAGATCTTGATGAAAAAGAATTTCATTCGGGTGTCAAAAGAGGCTACCTTAATGTTTTTTAAACCGTCAGCCGGAATCTTATTTAGGAATCCCTTTACGCTTGGCAAAGGCCGGCCGGCCTGAGTGGGGGAGCCTATGATGAGCAAATCAATATTTTCTAAATCGGCAATCTTAGCCTCGCCTGCCCGGATTAATTTAGCTCCATTTGAGGGGGCTGAGGGGGTAAGGGCTTCGGCCATGGCTTTGGCGATTTTTTCCGTATTGCCGAATTGGGAGTCGTAGACGATTAGAATATTCATAGTATTCCCTTTATTTTAATAAAACTATCTGGCTGATAACGAATAATAAATAAACACCCAAGAGAACCAGGCCTTCCCGGCGGCTGAGCATTTTATCTGTTTTATAGAAACGCATAAATAAAAAGAGGCTTAAGCCGATAAGAACAATCAGGGCGTAATATGAGGCGTCAACCGGAAAATAAAGCGTTTTAAAAAGGGAAAGAATCCCGATGATCAGCATGTTGCAGACAGCCGACCCGAGCAGATGACTTAAGGAAAGCTCGGCCGCGTGTTTTCTCCATGAAGTCAAAGCCACGGACAATTCCGGCAGATTGGTGCCTATGGAAAAAACCAGCAAGCCCAGAGTCAAACCCCTTATGTTTACTTGGGCAAGCAATAGCTCCGTCACCCGGACGATTAAGTCGGATAAAATTATCACGGCCACGGCGCCGGCGATGACATAAAAAATCTCCGTGGCAACTTTTTTCTGGTTTAGGACCGGTGTTTGAAGTTCTAAATGCCGCTGGTTTTTCCGGAAAGTGAAATAAATCAGCCCTAGATAGATAAAGCAAAACAGGAGTCCGTCATACCAACCGTATCGGCCCTTCAAACCTAAAATCAGGGCGAACATAATGAACACGATGAAAGGGGTTACCGAACGAAAATGGCCGTCGGTGCTTATTCTTTTATTTAATACGGCGCTCAAGCCCAGGATCAGGCAGAACATCACGATGATCCCGCCGTACAGATTGCCGATGGGAAGCCCGAAGTAGCCGTCAGCCACGGCGTTAAAGCCGATTGACAATTCAGGCAGGGAAGTGAAAAAACCCAAGACCAGGCCGATGACGAAAAGAGGGGCGCCGAGTTTAAGAGAAATGATTTTGACATTATCCACCAGCTTGGCCGCGGCATAGCCTAAGCCGATAAATAAGACAAACAGGGTGATTGAGCAAAAAAGAATAAGCATTTATTTTTTTTGATTTTCTTTTTTATTAATCAATAAATTTAAAAGTGGATAATATTTTATCCTGAAGCTCGCGAAAGGTTCTGGTCCTTTCCGGATCATTCTCGCATTTTTCGGCCGGCTCCTGGCCCAGAAAGAGGCGGTAGGGCCGGCTGTTATGGATAACATCAATAAATTCCTCTGGCGTGGTGTATCTTTGCCTTAAGAATTTTGTTTGTATCGCCTTTTCGTTCCCCAAAGTTATATATTTTTGCTCAAGAATTTTATCAAGGTCTAAAACGACAAACTGGCTTTCTAATTCAGTGTTTTCATCAACTTTATAATCATAAACATAGAAGCCTAAAAATGAGCTGCCTTCCAGATAGCCGCAATAGCGGAAAGTCGGGGTCAGGGTTGTTTCCGGGTCTTGCCCTTGGATAGCCTCGATCTTCCAATTTTCCGGCGGATACTTGAGTTCAAATTTGGCCACCTCATTGCGGTATGTCAACCAGTCGGAAGTGTCAATTTCTTCTATGTCAGAAATTGAGGTATTTATATTTTGTTCGGATGAATCAATTTTCTCCGTGCTTGTATTATTGGTTGTCTCGTCTTTTTCCGGCTGGTAAAAAATATAAATAAGAAACGCGGCAATAATTATCAAGACAAGGAAAAATAGCCACCAGAAACGCTTCAAAAATGATTTTTTGGGCGGGTTTTCCATATCCTTATCATATCAAAAAACCACCCATCATGATAGGTGGTTTTCCCGCCTATTTTTTTAGCTTTACCGGTATAAGACCAGGAAAGCCTGATAAACCATGAAGACCGGCCAGACGCAGGCTTTTAAAAAGCCTAAAACGCCGACCCAGAAACCGTTTGCTTGGCCAATAAAATAAATAGCCGCGCCTAAGAAACCCAAGAAATAAAAACCGCCTGATCCGCCGTCCACTTTTTTACACATATAATTTGCGTATTAATTACCTATTAATTTTACCTTTTTTGTAATAAAAATCCAGGGCAACGCACGGTTTTTTGCCGGCGACCCAGCCGTCATGGCCAGGAGCTACTTCAAAAACTGTGTTTGGGCCAACCGTGTTTTTTTTACCATCCCTGTCCTTGATCACCATTTTGCCGGAAACAATATAGCCTAGGTGGTAAGCTGATTTTTTTTCTGTTTGGGAACCGGCGTGCTTTGACCATTTCCAGCCTGGTTTATACTTTCCGTATCCGATGGCCAGTTTATCAATAATAATTACCGAACGTTTGCTGCCATCTAAAAATACCCGCTTGTTTTTAAATTGCTTAATATTATTTGCTGAAACATTTTTCATTTGTAGTAGAATATGTCCGCAGAGCGGAGGAGGTGAGATTTCGGCTCACGATACCCGTCGGGCATAATCATATTTTTTCAATTTCCTTTAAATCCTTGTCCGGCAAATATAAAATAATCAGCCCGATAATAATCCCGCCTAAGGCCGTCCAAAAATGGCTTTCGCCGAAAATCCATTTATCCAGAGCGTCAAGCACGTACCATATTCCTCGCCAAATTAAAACCAACCCGATGACTATGGAAATATTTTTCGCGAGATAACGCAAAGTTAATTCATTTTTTTTCATATTTAATTAAAGTTTAATTGATAAATTTTTTTCGCCGGAACGAGAGTTATTGCTACAATAAATATCCGCTAATATTTTTTTATAATTTTTTTGTGTGGTTACCTATAATTTATGCGTTGGCGGAAGGAGCAGGATTCGAACCTGCGGTCCTCTTACGAGGACAGTGGTTTTCGAGACCACCCCGTTAGACCACTCCGGCATCCTTCCGCGTTTTTGGGTATTGTTTTGGTTATGGCGGCTGGTAAGGTTATGGTTTTAGTTTTGGAATTTTTGACCTATGACTATGCCTTATGACCATACTAGCCGCCACACCTTATAACCTACAACTAAACCCGCTATCTTTGATATATATTTATTTTACTTCCGTTCGGCTTATCCGGATTGGCAATTACTTCTCTGGGTTTCCAGTTGGGGAATTTGAAACCGTAGGAAATGATCAAAGCCCCGGGTTTTAATTCTTCAAGTAATTTTTTTTCCAAGCGGGGCATGATGGAATGGATCAGAAAGCAGAAAATAACATCCGCTTCGGAAAGCCTTACATTATAGAAATTTTCCCGCTTTAAGTCAATGGCCAGGCGTGATTTTCTGATTTTTTGCCTGGCGTTCAAGTATGGCCACCAAGCCAATTCATATCCTGTGGCTTTAATATTCGGAAATTTTTTCTTTAAAGCGACTAAGAAACGAGCGTCGCCGCAGCCAAGATCATACGCCACCGAGCCGTCTTTAAAAGGTATATTTTTAATAATATATTTAATCGCCCAATCAGGCGTGGCGACATAAGGCACTTTAACTTTCAGCAGGGCGTAAAATGCGTTTAAGGTGAAAGCCAAAGCGATCAAAGAGGCGATCAGGAAGATAATGAGAAAAATCAGGGTTAAGGTCATGTATTTAAAATAAACTTTTTTGCCCTTTTTCCTTGCCGGCGACCTCGCCAAAAACTTTGACCGTGCCGTAGACGCCGTCATAGCCGGGCAGGATGGTCAGTTTTTTCTCGCGGACTTTTTGGATGCCTTCCGCAATTTCCGGCCGGGTGATCTTTTTGATTTCTTCCCAGGGCAGATTGATCAAGATATTGAATTCATTTTTTCCTAATTTGATGATATTGTCGTATTCCCGGCGGACGCCTTTTGTCTTGACCCCGGTGCCCAGGCTTTCCGCGATAATCTGTTCCAAAGGGACCAGGCTTTTAAAAGGCGGCCTATTTTCCGGTTTAAAATTTTCTTCCCGGTCCGCCAGTTTTTCCACGCGGTAAGCCACTCCGATAGTCAATCTTTTGCCGCATTTCGGGCAGAGGCCGTTTGCCTTTAGGGTTTCTTTGGGCGAGAACCTGACTTGGCAGTCCCGGTGGCCGTCCCAGTGGTATTTGCCTTCTTCCGGAAAAAATTCAGTGGTATAGGCGATCTTGTTTTTCGGATCGTTTTCCCGGATCGCCTTGAGGATGTTATTATAGGAAAGATTTTCCAGTTCAAACACGGTGGCTTCCCGGCCTAAGTTGGCCAGGGAATGGGCGTCAGAATTGGAAACGATTTTTTTCTTATCAAGTTGGCTGAGCCGCCAATTCATATTCGGGTCGGAAGAAAGGCCGGTCTCCACGGCGTAGATTTTATCCGAGAATTCATCAAAGCATTCGGTCAAGGTGTCAAAGCCGGATTCCGAACCGAAGAGAGAAAACCAGGGGGTCCAGATATGGGCGGGGATGACCAGGCAGTTAGGGGAAGCCGATAAAACAATTTTTGTTAATTCTTTGGCGTCTAGGCCTAAGATCGGACGGCCGTCGCTTTTCAGGTTGCCTTGCCAGCTCAGTTGGGCTCTGATTTTTTCTACGGTGGCTAGATCCGGGGCGAAGACTACCAAATGGATGCGCCGGCCTTTGCCGTTCTTAGTGTAGATACAGCTGATCTCCGTGGAAAGCAGAAAATGAATCGGCGAATCGCTGCCTTTCAATTTATATAAACCGTTCGACTGGTATTCCAGTTTTTCTTTTAATTCCGCAAACCAGGCGGGGTGGGTGAAGTCAGCCGTGCCCAGCACGTCTATCCCCTTTGTTTTTCCCCATTCGGCGAAATTTTCCAAATTCATCTCCGGCGACACGGCCCGGGAAAATTTAGAGTGGAAATGCAGATCCGCGATGAATTCCGGCATAAAATAAATTCCTTTTTAATGGCCTTATTTTACCATTTTAAATGGCTTGCTTCAAATAAAAAGCCTACCTTTCGGGGGTAGGCTTCATCTTGAACGATTCTTGAACAACAGCGTTATCCGCGCTTGTAATCATCTTGGTGGCGGACGACGTCCCGTAGCTCGGGCGTGGAAACTTCCATGATGGTCAGGAGTTCGTCCCCGACTGACTTGGGCCGGTGCCGTGTGCCAGGGGCGATATGGAAACATTCGCCCAAACCTAAGGGGGTTTCGTGCATCGATGCCTCGTGGTCGCCGGTCAGAAGAAGGATTTGGCCGGATAGGATCAGCCAACTTTCCACTTTCTGCTCGTGATGCTGAAGGGACAGCTGCTGGCCGGGATTGACGATAAGAACCTTGCCGGCGTAGCGGTCATTGTAGCAGAACCAGATTTCGTAGCCCCAGGGTTTCTTGACGACGATGGGTTTGATCGACCCGGACTTTTCACTTGATTGCTTGAAACTCTCGGGATCAAACTGGCCGTCTTCCAGCACGATGGCCTCGGTTTTTACGCTGGCCAGAAACCTGTGCGTATCAAAGAACTTCATGACAACCTCCTATACTTTTAGGGAAAGAGTTATTCAAACATTTCCTGTCATATTAACCGAAATAAGGATAATTGTCAAGGCTTTGGATAAAAAAATCCGCTAGGCCATCCGGAGACGACCTAGCGGTTGCAATGTGACTAGAAAAATCGAGCGATGACCTTAGCCGTTTTGCGGCTTTCGGCGTTGACGATGAAGTTCGTCATGAGGGGCGGATGTCCGTCTTCGCAATCGATCGCCTCCTGTAGATGTTTTCTTGCCATCCGCAGCCTCTCTTTAATCTCTTCTTCGGTTTCTCTCTGCCTTTCCCGGAGTCTGGCTTCCAGTTGCTTAAGGGATGAAGGGAGAAGGAAGATAGAGATCAACCGCGCTTCGGCAATCCGCGGGTCAGCGTCTTTCAGCAAATCGAGGGGGGTCCGAGCGCTTCCCTCCAGAAGCCAGCGTCCTCCTTTCAAGGCCTTCAGGAGAGTGGTCCGGCGAAGCCCTCGCCAGTAGCCGTAACGTTTCCTCGGCTGACCGACATATTTTCCAGCTGCCATCATTTTCAGAAAAGCGGCTTCGGAAACATGCCGATACTGACCGCTTCTTCGCTCTTCCGCGAAGAGAGGCTTGGTCGTATCGCGCGTGAGACAAGAAAAGCCGTGATTTCTTCTCAGGAACTTAATCACGGTTCCCTTGCCGACGCCGGACGGGCCGCTCAGGAAAAGAAGGCGGGGCCGGAATTTACGGAGAACGCCCGGCTTGGATACTCCCAGAGTTATCTTTTCCAGATATAGGCCGTGCTCATACCCGATTCGGAGGACTCTTTTTCCGGTTCGGAGTCCGATCAGCCGCCTCAGGAATTCATTTGTGGAGCGGCAGAATATCACCAATTCTTTTTTTCTTGGCATAGTTTCAACCTTCCAGATTATGGGTTTTCCAGATCATGTGGTCATCGTTATCGCGCTGGCCCGTGGCCTCGTAGAGGACATTCACGTCGTTTGCGCGGCAGAAACCAAACAATTCATCATAACCTCGGCCAATCTGACTTTGGTTATGAGAATCGTCTCCAGCCGTGAAACTGACGCCCGCCTCTTTGAAAACGGGAATCCACTTGGCGGGAAAATACGGGTTGTCCCGGTGCTTCCCCTTTTTCAGGCCGGAAGCGTTAAGGTCGGCCAGGATGTTCTTGTCGGCCATTGTCTGGGCTACTCGCGTTATCTTTTTCCTGAGAGTCGGCGTGTCCGGGCATTCATCCAAATGTTTTTGCCAAGCAAAAGGGTGACCAAGGACGTCAATGCCAGTCGACAAGACCGACAAAGTAGCTTCCCAAACGTGCGACCAGAATATTTCCGATCCCACCCGGTTGTAGACGGCGAGCGTGCGTTCGAGCTCTCCGTCCTGTCGGCCCAGGCGAAGGATTTCTCCTTCAATCTCAAGGAAATGAACAGACAGAATCCTTAAGATTTTGGGATAACAGTTGGCTACCCAGGGCAGGAACGGTTCAAGATCTTGGAAGCGTGGAGGAAGATAGTCGAACTCTACCCCCACGAGATGACCGGACGATCGGGTCTTGGTGGCCGCCTCCAAAAAGATAGGAAAATCTTCCCGAGGCATTTGAACATGGCACTCCCGGAAGGAGCGGCCATAGCGGCGGGAAAGAAAATCCTCAAAGGCGGCGGAGAAAGGCGCATGACAAAGCAACATGGGTTTAATTCCCATTTTCTGAAAAGTGGCGATGTAGCACTCGTAGATGAGGCGCAAACTTGCCAGCTTCTCCGCTTTGTCTTTGGGTTGAGAGACAGAGTAGCACCACTCTCTTGCCGGGCACTGCGGACATTGTTTGGCATAGAGCCAATTTTTTCCGAAGTCTTCCGGCTTGAGACTGGCATAGGGGACAGTGTGGTTATCGATAACCGAATGTCCTCCGTGGCTATTGATTCTGATGTTGGTCATGTGATTTACCTCCAGGCTTATTTTCTTCAAGTTCAGCTTACGGTAGATTGCGGTTAAGGTCAAAGATTTATGTACGCTTATTTTAAGGTACGTGCCATCTATCCAAATTACAATAAGGATAGAGACATTATAGACTAGCATATATTTTGGATATTGTCAAGAGTAGATTATTGTCGGTTATATGTGTTCAGAAGACATTTTTATAGAATGATAAATAGATGAAGCCTTTTTGTTTTATCGACAAGATTTGACGAATAATGGAGTTATTGTATAATATATAAGTGTTGCGTTAAAACTATTTTGGTTTTATTTTTTTAACCCATGAAAAACATTATTAAAGATCCAAGGATTGTTTCTCTTAGGTTAAGTCGAAAAGAAATAAAGATTTTAGAAAATTTTGAAAGGCAATGGAATAAAATATTAAAGGAAATAATACTTTTAAGATTTAAGGGAAAATACCGCAAGTCAATTCCTGAGAATCAGATGCCTAAAATCCTGGAAAATTTAACCATTTCTCTTTTTAAAAAAACAAAGAATAAACTAGTCTTGATTAATTTGGCCGGTCCCTCGGGAGTGGGCAAGGGAACAATCGGCGAAAGATTGGAAAAAAAAGGTATTGTGAGATTTGCTCGCACGACTACTCGTAGCCGCCGGCCAGCTGAAAAAAACGGCGTTGATTACATATTTCTTAATAATGATCAGTTTAACAACCAAAAAAAGCGTGGTAAATTTTTAAGTGCTTTTGCTACATATGGAGAATGGCGCGGAATTGAACGGAAAAATTTTTGGCATTTAATAAAAAAGAAAAAAATGTTTTACATTGATGGATGCGCCGTTACTTCGAGGGATGTCAGCCGAGCATTAAAGGAAAAAGACCTGTCATATCTTTCCATTTTTATTTTACCGCCGTCTTTTGAAGAATTAATTATTAGGCTTCTTTCCAGGACGACGCAGGAAAGAGAAAAAAAGGTGGTTAATACTAAAATACTGAGAAGGATCAGAAACGCCCTTGCGCATTTAAAGCAAAGTTCTATAGTTTGGCGGGGAAATAATTTAATACACGTATATGTATTAAATGACAAGGTTGGGAGAGCCACAAATAAAATATTTAAATTAATTAAAAATTAACAAAAAACCATATGATTGAAAGGATAAACCAGCTTTGGATAATTGATATTGATGGGACAATAGTCAATGTGCATACAAATCAGGTTCCGGCTTGGCTAAATATGCTTAAAGAAGTTTATGGGGTTGAGGTGGATGAAAAAACCTTGGTGAGTTTTTTCGGCAAACCCTTCACTTCCGTCTTGGTCGACGTTCTTGAACACTCTGGAATTAAAGAAGAGGATGTTTTGAAAAAGCACAAGCAGGCTTTTGATAAATATGTTTATGGTGTTCAGAGCGGATTGGATAAGAACGGCGGAAAAATTTTACCGGGGGCAGTAGAATTTCTGGAAGAATTAGGCCGTCGCCACATCGTTAGGGCTATTGCCACGGGTAATCCCCAATCAGAGGCCGAACATAAGTTAAAATATTTTGACCTCTTAAAATACTTTGAGATAAAAGTTTACGCGGAAAACCGTCGCGAAAGGTCAGAACTCGTTCATGAGGCAGTCAGACAAGCTCATGAAAATTTCGGCATTTCGCCGAAAGGCCGAGAAATTAAAATTTTTGGCGATTCGCCGCATGACGTAAAAAGCGCCCATAAATTGGAGGCTTTAAGTATTGGGATTGCCACCGGTCCCACCTCTTATGAAAAGTTAGCCGCCATTGGACCGGATTTGATTTTCCCATCCCTTACCGAATATAGGAAAATTATTGAACAGGTGTTGAATTCTTAATAATATTGAAATATAAAAATAAGGCTTTTTCCCTCGGAGGGAAAAAGCCTTTTTCGCGAATATCAGAACTAATGCTTGGTGCCTTCCTGACCAAAGAGCGGAAAATCGGGCAGGATACCCAGCATGCCGCCGGCGGATTCCATGGCCATGGCAAAGAGTGGAGCCATCATCAGTTCGCGGCCGCGGCGGGAGATCCACTGAAGCTCACGCAGCAGATACATCATCATGCAGGCTTGTATCTGCGTCGGCGAAGTGAGGTCTCCGACATGATCCATAATGTATTGCCTTGCCGTAAGGACGGTATTCAGGATCATCGGGTCAATCTTCACTGCGTAGTCCAGTTTGAGCTCGTTACCGATGTCAAACTCCAGCCTGGTTTTTTCCGACAGAGTCGCCGGGAACCAGAGCAGTAGTTTGGCGATGGGTTCGGCCAGGAGCCGGTTTCCGACAGTACCGTGGTCGAGATGGAAAATCCGGTTGGAATGCCGACAGACAATGGCGTTGCACAGCGCCTCGTCTCCGTGAGAGAGAATAGTGGTATTTCCCGTGGAAATGACCCTTCCCATCTCATCAAGACAGTCGCGGAGACAAGGGATTTTTACCCCATTGACGATAATCGGCTTTTCCGACAGGCTTTCCAAGGATTGCCCACCCAGTTCGAACTGAAAAGTCAGTTTCTTGGTGTGGGCGATCTTTTCAAAATAGCCTATCGGCTTTAGCGTCCCGCGCGTGTCTTTCCACATGTCGACATGATCAGCGACCACTCCCAGATAGAAGTCTTGACCGGCCGAAGGATCACGCTTCAGCCATTGATCAACGGTCTGTCCCGAGATGCGGTAGTAAAGGTAGTAGTCATCGCCTCTCGGTGCCATTCCTAATTCGAATTCGTCAGGAATCGGCAAGTGGGGGCGCAAAAGATCGGCTCCGTGACGTTCTTTCGGTCCGATTCCCGGCGCGATCTTTACCATGCCGTTGATTTGGCTTGTTCCAAACTGGTGCTTGGTTAGGTGAAAGTGGGCCACGCTGGCGCCACTTACCATATCCAAGCCAGGCAGACAGACGAAGATCAGGTCGTAGTTATCCTTGCCGAATAGATTGTCCAAAAGGGCGGTTGCGGCGGCTCTCCTTTTTTCCATTTCAGCACCTCTTTCTGGTATAAAGACCTACAGCGATTATGAATTTTAGGATTAACCTGTTTTCCAAAGTATTTGAAAAACAGATTTTTCCCTAAAATTATTTTTGCCACTCTTTCAAGACTTCCTCATAGACTTCCGGCGTGGAAACATCAAACCACTGGCCTTCAAAAGGATAGCCGTAGAGCTTGCCTTCTTCTACAAGGCGGGGAAAGACATCTTTTTCCAGCATGGAAAAACCTTTATTAGGAACGTAGTTTATTATTTCCGGATTGAAGACAAATAAGCCGGCGTTGATAAGATGCGAGGTCTTTTTTCCTTTTTCCGGTTTTTCTTTGAAAGAAACGATTTTGTTGCCGTGCAGTTTAACGACCCCGAATTCGTAAGGGCGATCAGCCGAGGTCAAAGCCATAGTGGCCAGACCGCTGTGCATCTGATGGAATTCCACTAAATCTTTCAAATTAATATCAATGAGCGTATCGCCGTACATCATGATAAAAGGGGAGTTTTTTAAAATATTTTTTGCCAAGGGCAAAGGCGCGGCTGTACCGTTTTCTTTTTTTTCTTCCAGGTAATTGATCTTTACTCCGAACCTTGAGCCATCACCAAAATGCGCTTTTATTTTTTCGCCTAAATGTCCGACCAAAATAAGGATATCGCGGAAGCCGTTTTCTCTCAGCAGTTCGATCGTGTATTCCAGGATTGGCCGGCCTTTGACCGGGATCAGAGTTTTTGGAATCTCATAGGTAAAAGGCCGCATTTTAATGCCCCGGCCGCCCGCCAGAATAAAAGCTTTTTTTATCTTTGGCGACAAGGTTTGGCCGAGGATATATTCAATGGCGTGCGAGCGGTTTCTGATTCGGGCGCCGTCAATTATCTCGTCTACTAAAGGTAGCAAGTCCTTTTTAAGAGTGATGGTTAATCTTTTTCTATCCATAATAAAAATACAATAATCATATACTGTCATATATTGTATGAAGAAATCAACATTTAGTCAATAGCTGACTGTGGATAAAAATTTGCCTCTAATAAGCAAAAAACACTAATTATTATTTGCTATATAACTGTTTTTTTGTTATAATAAAAAAGTATGAATATTAAGTATTTGAATAATAATAAGAAACAGAGTTATTTTTTACTTATATTTGATGCTCTAACCATTGTTGTTTGGCTTTTGCTGCTTTTGGAATTCTTTACTCAGAATAAAATATTCCTGCCGACGCTTTTAACCTCAATCTATATCATCATTTTAACTTTTTACGCTTCGGACAAGGAAATCCGCCGCTGGCGCCATCGTTTGAAAAGAACAAGAAGAGGGGAAGCATTCGTTATCCTGTGGGTAGCCACTCTTCTATTTATCCTGGGCTTCTATTTTTTTCATGGCAAAAATTTGGGTTATATAATTCCCGGCGACCTTCTGACCATTACCGGTTCGGTCATGGTCATTTATATCATCACCGATATTTTAAAGGAAGAATTCCAGAAGAAGAATAAGTCCAAATAAAAAAAGAGAGAATTAATTCTCTCGGTGACGATCCACTCTTGAAGTAAAATTTGAGAGCGGTTTTTTATTATAATGTTGGTTTTAAAATTTTTGTATTAAAAAAGAGAGACAAGGTCTTGGCTCTTCGACTCTCTCGCTCTGCTCGTTCGCTCAGGGCAGGCTCTCTTTAATTATATTTATTACTTGAAGGTAGAATATTTTGCAATTAAAAAAGAGAGACAAGGTCTTGGCGATGGCCTACTTTCCCACGGGGATTTACCCCAAGTATCATGGGCGCTGACTGGCTTAACTATCCTGTTCGGAATGGGAAGGAGTGTGACCCAGTCGCTTGAATCACCAAGACTCTGTCTCTCTTTATATTTTTATAGTAACAAATATTATTTATGAATTCCAATCGCAAGTAAATCGGGACTCGCCTTATTAGTATGGCTTGGCTTAAGTCCTTACGGACCTTACACCGGCCACCTATTAACCTGGTCATCTCCCAGGAGGCTAATTAGGAAACCTTATCTTGAAGAAGGTTTCACGCTTATATGCTTTCAGCGTTTATCCTCACCGAACGTAGCTACTGAGCAATGCTCTTGGCAGAACAGCTCATAGACTAGAGGTTCGTTTTTCCCGGTCCTCTCGTACTAGGGAAAAGTCTTCTCAAGTTTCCAGACGCCCACAGTAGATAGGAGACCGAACTGTCTCACGACGTTCTGAACCCAGCTCGCGTGCCGCTTTAATTGGCGAACAGCCAAACCCTTGGGACCTTCTACAGCCCCAGGATGCGACGGGCCGACATCGAGGTGCCAAACC
>JBDRMK010000023.1:0-2824 GCA_043812155.1 Patescibacteria group bacterium
AATATTATAAAGCATTCCATGAAATTTTATATTCTCCCAAGCAGTAAGCTCAATGTCCAAAGAAGGGTCTTGAAAAACAATACCGATATCCCGCCTAACATTAGCCGGATTTAGCACAACATCAAAACCATCTATTATTGCCGTGCCCTCTGTTGGTTGAAGCTGGGTTGTAAGTATGTTAATAGTCGTTGTTTTCCCCGCTCCGTTGGGGCCCAAAAAACCAAAAATCTCTCCTTTGGCAACCTGGAAAGAAACGTTATCAACCGCTACAAAATGATTGAATTTTTTAGTTAAATTCCTGACATCAATAATATTTTCCATAACCATTGTATTCTACCAAAAAACCGCCCATAAGGCGATAAACTTGAAAATAAAAAGCCGCAGTTCCGTACTGAAATGAAATTTCTAGTACTAGGACAAGCTCAAAAGATAAAAAAAGAGACCTAGTGATGGGTCTCTGGGTCTCTATTAAAGAACAAGAAGGCCTGAAGCGAGCTGGAATACCATGAACTGCAATCAATCGGGCGCTCTTTACCCTGACCGGCCGGATGTATATCCATCGGCGCGACACGATGTTCGCCGCATATTCTCTGCGCTTTCTGCTCGCTACCGGCAGTTCGTCATAACTCGTTCCAGGCAGAAGTAATATTAGAATATCATTCCATAAAACATTATCAATGCCGCACTAAATATTTGCCGACGGAGACAAAAGATTAGAATGAGCTCCTTTAGTAGTTAAAATATCAATGTGCAGCTACTGCTTCGGCCCGGACGACGGCAATTTCGGTCAGGGTGCATCTATTATTTCCGTCCGGAGTTATGATGGATTCGAAGTCGCTGCTGGAGAAAACCTTGAAACCTTCCTTCTGGATAATTTCCAGCGCTTCAGCACGGTTCTCAGCCATCACCACCTTCAACGGTTTCGGACAACCTCCGACAAAATATCCATCGCGTTGCAGCAAAAAAGCTTTCTCTTCCATTTAAACCCTCCTTTATTATTTCTGCATATAATTTAACAAATTTTTTGAAAAAGTCAAGGAAAAGAAAAACAAAAAGCCGCCGTTTCGTTTCCGAACTCGGCGGCCTAGTAAAAACTGCCTTCTTAAGTTGTAGCAACTTTCTCCTTTTTAATTCCCTCCATCAGAGGATTCAGAGAAACTAGTAACTCTGAAGCCATCTCTCGAAATTTGACTGCCTCTCCCTCGGTGATAAAATGTCCTTTCTGACCAACGGTTAAGATGCCGGTATCAATCATCGCAATCAGGTGATGAAGACAAAAGGCAGATACTTTTAGTGGTTGCTGCGGAATATTATAAGGGGTAACCTTAAAAACCTCTCCATTTTTCTTGATTATCGAAGTCAATCGTTTCCCGGGCAAGGTGTTAAAATTTAAAGGTTCAATCCTTCTGCCGATTTCAAGAATACTATTGACCACATTGTCCTCCTTTATATTTTTTTTTGTAAATTAAATATAAATCATTTTATAGAAAAAAATCAAGGCCTACCAAAAAATCGCCTTTTGGGCGAAGGAAAAATAAAGAAGGACTGTGTTTTGCACAGTCCTTCTGGTTAGGAAAGAAACTTAGATCAGTTAACCTTTGGTAATCTCGAAGGTGTCGCTGATGAGCATGGTACGGCCGGCTTCGTTAATCCAGACCGACATAGCAAATTTAGTTCCCGGATCTCCTGCCGGTAGATTAGCATCAGTCAGATTAACGTGCCAGCTGCCGGCACCGTATTCGTCAGTTACGAATGTAAACGGCTGCACGGTGCTGGTGAATAGCCCGGGCCATCCGGTTGAACCAGAGGCGGGCGTTGCCGCACCCGAAGTCGTATGCCATTCCCAAGGAGACGCACCGCTCATTGATCCATTCGCCGCAATAGCTCCCGAAACAGTCGCGGAGTATTCCGGATTATATGGTCCAAGATATTTACTCGTAAATGTTATTTGATTTCCCGTGACTTTCCCGGTAATAACTTCGGCAGTCTGGCCTGGGTCAGTATAAGGATAACTACCAGCCGGGTAGCCTCCGGTGCCCGAGAACGTGCCATCTGGGTTTTGAGTGGTAATTACCAAATCGTGATGGTAAGTCCCAAGAACCAGCCAGGTATAAGTCCCTGTTACATCAACTGGGGTGTATGGCGTATATCCTTTAGAAAGGTACACGGTGTAGGTTGTGCTGGGGTTCAGACTGTTCATAACGCCCGTCATCGTCACGACGGTGTTGCCGTTGGGTTGGTTAACAATCAGTTTGGAAGCCGTGTCTGAACCCGGGATATCCTTTGAACCGTAAGGCGGAACCGGCATCACATCGCCAGATAGGTGCCAACTGTATGTCTGAGCACCGGCATTTGCGGGCTTGGCGGCCGAAACGGGCACGGCGAACAGAGAGAATGTTAACAACATTGCCATCATTAGAAATAGTGCTTTTCTCATAATCCCTTTCCTTTTTTTATATTTCGGTCTTTCCCGAGAGTCAGCAAGTCTTTCCCCGCTGTCAATTTACAAACAACACACCTCCTTTTTCTTTCCTTTTTTTAGTCAAAAGAACAAAAATAGAAGATACAATCTTCCACCTCTAAAGTTTAATACAATTTTATCTTTTTGTCAAGAGAAGGAATTTAGGCTAAATTTTGATTATTTTATTATGCCGTAGCCACCGGAAACAGGATCTTTAAAAATAAAATTATGCAACGGGAAATAAGAAAACAAACAAAAAGACAATGCTAAAAGAATCACAAGGGTAACGAAAAATTTATTATATTCCGAAAAATCCTTTTCTGATTTGATGATTTTATAACTCGCGACATAACTTAAAATAAT
>JBDRMK010000024.1:0-6512 GCA_043812155.1 Patescibacteria group bacterium
TAAAAAGATAACCCGGGACTATTACAATCAGAGAAAAGCCTATTACCAGAAGAAACTGGAACCCACCCTGGGCCCTAAATGGGAGAAGAAATTCAACCAAAAATACAAAATAAAGACCAAAAAAGGTAAAACTACCTATTACAAAACCTATTCCACCAAAACCACCCTTACGATTACAGAAGATGACAAGATAAAGGTGAAACTGAAATAAAGAACTTTATTTTTACCTCTCCTTTCCCTTGTCTTTTGTCCATGCTATAATTTCACTGTTTGGCCCCGGATCAAAAGAGCTTTTTGTCCTTTTTGCAAGCCCGGGACAAAGACCAAAAAACAGCCCAAAATCGGCCTAATTTTAATTATGGAACCGCTTCAATCAATCACCAGCCAGGCTTCAAACGCAAGCGACGTCGCGCTTAATCCTTCTTCCAGCGCCCTGGTAATAAAAATCACTGATCTTTTCTTTCAATTCTGGCAAAGCGAATGGAAGTTAATCGCCGCAATTATCGCCGCGCCCATCCTCCAGCTTTTAATCAGATTCCTTTCCCCGTTATTTCTCCGCGTTTTCCTTATCGGTTTCTCCGGAGGGAAAAAAGATTCAGTCAAAAACGAAAAACGAATAAAAACTGTCTCCAGCGTCATTTCCGCCACCAGCCTGGTTTTTATCTTCGCCAGCGTGATTGTGGTTTTTCTCTCGCAAATCGGCATTAACATGACGCCCATCATTACCGGCGCCGGAATCCTAAGTCTGGCCGTGGGCTTTGGCGCCCAAAGCCTGATAAAAGACATCATCGCCGGCCTGTTTATCATTCTTGAAAACCAGTTTAACCAGGGGGATTGGGTGAAAATCGACAGCTTTGAGGGGAGGGTAGTGGAAATAACCTTGCGCCGCACCGTGCTCCAAACGCCCAAAGGCGCGCGCCACATTATTCCCAACGGTCAGATAAAAATAGTAACCAACAGCACCAACCAATACAGCGCCGTGAGCCTGAACATCCCGGCCAAAGTGGATGATAATTTCAATAAAGTCAACAAAATCATCAATCAAATTGGGGAAAAATTAGCCAAAGACCCTGAATTTAAAAAGCACATCATCGAAACCCCGGAAGCCATTGGCGTGAACGAAATAAGCGGCAACGCCGCTATTATTAAAGTCTGGGGCAAAACAAAACCCGGAAAACAGCTCTTAGTAAAAAGAGAATTAGCCGAAAGAATCGTGCGTGAATTTTCCAAAAGAAGCATCAAGCTCCCGGGTAAAATTTTAAAATGAAGCCCAATATTGCCATTGTCCATGACTACCTTACAGCCATAGGAGGGGCGGAAATGACCTTAAAAAGCATGTGCGAGCTTTGGCCCCGGGCCCCGGTTTACACTTTGCTTTATGATTTCAAAACTCTGCCCCGCGCTTTCATAAAAAATAAAATCTACCCCTCTTTCTTAAACAAACTTCCGCCCTTTTTTAAAAAAAGAAAAAAAATAATTCTGCCTTTTTTTACCGTGGCGCCTGAAACTTTTGACCTGCGGGAATTCGACGTGGTTGTTTCTTCATCCGGCGCTTTTTCCAAAGGCGTTATTACCAAACCCAGCACCTTAAACGTCTGCTATTGCCATAGCCCCATGAGATTCGCCTGGGATTACACCCATCAATATTTAGCCGAGTTAAAAACCGGCCGGTTAAAGAATTTCTGGGCCCGCTTTGTCTTAAATTACGTCAGGCTCTGGGACGCGGTTTCAGCCGACCGGGCTGATTACATTGTTGCTAATTCCCAGGCCACCCGGCAAAAAATAAGAAAATATTACCGCCGGTCTTCAGTAGTTATTTATCCGCCGGTGGAAACAGAACTTTTCGCTCAGAGCGCCTGCGAGGCCCGAAAAGATCACGGCTATTTCCTGATTGTTTCCCGCCTTTCCGCTTATAAAAAAATAAACCTGGCCGTTGAAGCTTTTAATAAATTAGGCTGGAAGCTGGTAATAATAGGTCAGGGCCCGGAATTTAAAAAACTCCACCGCTTAGCCGGCCCCAACATCAAATTGCTGGGTTATCAAAATCGCAAAAAAACCATTCAATACTTTAAAAACTGCCGCGCCTACATCCAGCCGGCCGAAGAAGATTTCGGAATTTCCACGGTCGAGGCCATGGCCGCGGGAAAACCGGTTCTGGCCCTTAATCAGGGCGGCGCGAGAGAAATTATAAAACCCGGGCTGAACGGTGAATTTATCCAGGCCTCTTCCGCCGAAGTGCTGGCCCAGGGAGTTTTTAAAATAAACCAAAACCGCAAAAATTATAACCCTCAAAAAATCCAAGCCTTTGCCCAAAAATTTTCCAGCCGCCGTTTTAAAAAAGAACTAAAAGAATTTATCCAAAAAAAATACTATGCCTTCCGCGACAAAGATACTAATCGATAAGATTACCCGCTCCTCGATAGCCGACGGTTCATATATCATCGCCGGCCCGCCCGGAACCGGCAAGCTTAATTTTTCCAAAAAACTTATCAATCAGCTGATTGATCCCCGCGATCAATTAGCCAACGTTGTTATAATTTCGCCCCAAATCGAACAGAAAAACAAAAAAATCCGCCCAAAAGAAATTTCCGTCTCCCAAATCCGGCAAGCGCTGGAATTCATGGATCTAAAATCAAAACCCGAATCTTACATGGTTTGCGTCATAAAAAAAGCCGAACGTCTTAACCAAAGCGCGGCTAACGCCCTTTTAAAAAGTCTGGAAGAGCCCAAAAAAGGCAATATTTTTTTAATCATCACCGAATCCGAAGAAAAACTCCTGCCCACCATCCGTTCGCGCAGTTTTTTAATCAAAATCGGCCTGACTCATCCTTGTAAAATTCTTAAAAAATTGCGCCTTGATTCCGCGCCTTTAGATTTAACGTCCCAAGTCGCGCTTTACTCCTGGGGCAGACCGCGAATTGCCAAAAGTCTTATTAAAAATCCACTAAAAATAAAACAGCTTGAAAAGATAAAAATCCAGCTGGACCAGATTATTCAAGCCCCTCTCTGGGAGCGGTTCAAGCTTCTTGAAAAAGAAAGCGATAACCGTCGGATGCTTGAAAAAAAGATTGATTTTTGGCTTGTCTACTTAACCGCCCTGCTTGAATCAAGTTTTTGCCCCGAACGTTTCTCTTTTGTTCACAAAAATATTAAAACAGGCTATAATTCAACTACAATAGTTAAGCGCGTAACTGTCCTTTTGGAATTAAGAAAACAAATAAAAAACACTAATATTTCAACCAAATTAGCCCTGGAAAATGCCTTCCTGGATTAAAATGACCCTATAATCATGATACAAAAAATATCCCCGATTTTTCTTTACCTCTTGTTCGCGCTTTTTATTTCCGGCTGTTCTCTTAGTTCTTCCGGATCCGCCGGAGTGTTTAAATCCACTAACGCCGGCCAGACATTTGAAGCCGTAAATACCATTGAAGAAAAAAAGAATATTAGCTCGGTGAATGTTCTGGCGATTACCATTGACCCGAAAGACTTTCAAAGAATTTATCTTGGCACCGAAGAATCCGGTATTTTCGTAAGCGAAAATAGCGGCCAAAACTGGCGCCAGCTTACGCCGGCTGAAAAAGTATATGACATTGTTATCGACCCCAGAGACACCAGCACAATTTATGCCCTAAGTGTTTTTCACAGCCGCGGCAAGATTATAAAATCCATGGATCGCGGCCAAACCTGGGTTGATCTTTTCGTTGAACCTCAAGGCGGCGGCTACCTCACCTCTCTGGCTGTTGACTCCTTTAATCCCGACATCCTTTACGCCGGCAACACCCGCGGCATACTCTATAAAACCGTCAACCAGGGCCAGGAATGGTCAAACATCGCCCAGATTCAGGAGCCGATTTTAGCCATCGAAATGGACGCCGGCGACACCCGGAACATTTACCTTATGTTATTTAACAAAGGCGTCTATAAAATTGATCATTCCGGCGCTGTCTCCGAAGATGATGATGACCAGGAAAGACAAAACCAGAACCAGCTGGATCAGGGCCTTAAAATAATTAGCTTAAACGAACAATTTCCCGACCAATCCCAGCCCCAGAGCATTCAGGCGCTGTTAGCTGATCCGAAAAAGAAAGACACGGTTTATGCCGCTACTTCAGTCGGTCTTTTCATAAGCCAAAATAGCGGCCAAGACTGGCGGGAAATCCCGATTCTTATCGGCTCAAGCCAGGATCAAAACGAAAATTCCTCGGGCATTCACTCTTTGGCCGTCGCCGGCCGCGATTCCCGGATTATCTTTTTTGGCGCCCGCGGCACCTTTTACCGCAGTTTTGACCACGGCCAAAGCTGGCAGGCCGCTGAATTCCAGACCTCAAATACTGTTTCGGTTATCGCGCTTGAACCGGGGAATGAAGATATAATCTATTTAGGAATAAGAAAATTAAAATAAACCCCCGTGGTTTTTCCTAAGCTCCATAGAAAATCTTTTATCTTTACCTTAGCTTTATTCTGCTTGTTTTTTTTCGTTCCTAAAGCCCACGCCGCCACCTATTACGTCAAATGGGACGCCGCAGGCGCCGCTGACGGCACTTCCTGGACCGACGCCTACACTACAATCCAGGCCGCTTTAACCGCCAGAACCACCGCCGGAACAGTCATTGAAATTAGCGGCGGCTCTTCAGGCCATACCTATACGGAAAATTTAGACACTAAAGCGGACAATATCACTATTCAGGGAAGTTCAGCCTCGGGTCACAATGGAGAAGTAATAATTGACGGCAGCGGCGCCGCTGACTACACCCTTAATCAAACCCACATTACCACTCTTTCCAGGCTTACTCTTGTCGGATCTCAAACCGGAAGCTATAACTGGCGCTGTGTTAAAACAGTTACCGCCACGGATGTCACTTCAAAAGACGGGGCAAGCGGCATAGCCATTGCCGCGACCAACACCATTACAGTTACCTTAAATAGATTCACCGCCAAGGATCATACTGTGTTTGGAATTAACGCTACTAATCCCAACGCCACTCTTATTATTAACTACGGTCTTGTTAGCGGCAACCAGAGAAACTATTTTACCGCCGGCCAAAACGCGACTTTTAATAATGTTACCTTTCCCACTCAGGACCGCTACGCCATTCAATCAGCCACCGGCTCGCACAACATTTATCTTAAAAATTCCATTCTTTCCGGCAGCGGCCTGGATGCCATGACTTACGCCACCATAGACCATACTGGTTCCGGCACCTGCAGCGCCGCCTATTCAGTGCTTTTTCCCAACCCCCAAAACCCCAACGTCACTAACTGGGTCGGCTTAACTGATGGAGGAGGAAATCTCTACACCAGTCCTAAATTCAGCTCACCCAAAAGGCCGGCCGTTGTCGTCCTGGGAGTGGATGATAAAAATAATTCAGATTATTTCTATGCTGTGGCCGATAAAGCAAAAGACAGGGGATTTCAAGCCACATTTTTTCTCCATACCATAGGTATGACTTCCAGCGACTGGACAACCCTTAAATCATATTTTGATCAGGGGCATGACGTGGTGCCTCACAGCCGGACCCACTCGGATCTTTCCGATCTTTCCGGCCTTAACATTCAATACACCGGCGGGGGAAAAACCACCGCCACTGTAACCATAGAAGACACCGACTCTGACGGTTACGCCGATAGCCTGACCACCAGTCTCGACAGTATTGCCGATCAAAATATTGATCTTACAGACAGCAGTTATGACACTTTAAGCGAACTTGCCAATAGAATAAATAATCTGGCCAGTTATTCCGCTTCTTTAACCCACGCCTCAAGCTACAACGATGGTGCCAAGAGCAAATGCCTGGCTGACGTCTCTGCCCAGGATATAAACGCTGCCGATTATCACGCTCAGCTGAATCAAACCCGTTATTTCGATTACGAAATCGCAGGCTCGATTGAAGATATTGAAAGCAACCTTAGCACCACAGTAACCGCCAGCTCCTATCCCTATAATCAATGGGATAGCGACACTACCACTTACTTAAAAAACAATAATATAAACGGAGCCAGAACCGGCCCCAGCGGCTATACAGACATGAGCGACATAGACGTCTATGATGTTCAGGGCCAGGTTATGGGCGGAACCATAATGCCTATGACCAATGTTTCAAGAAATACCGCCGGTTTTTGCGAATACCTTAATCTTCTTGGGGAAATAATCGTTTTTTATTCCCACAATACCTCGCAATTCACTTATGATAACTGGGACAACCTTTTAGATGCTTTGGTAAACTGCAATGTTCAGGTTAAGACCTTTTCCCAGGCCGTGGCCTATATTAGAGCAAACGGCACCTTAAACGGAGGAACCCAAAGATACGAGCGCGCCTTCAGCGACAGCTCTGATTATTCATTGCAATATGATTCTCCATTGATCGACACCGGCACCGATCTCGGTCTCACCACTGATTACGCCGGCAATCCCATCTACGGCACGCCTGACATCGGAGCCTATGAATATCAGCCTCCCTATGCCATGGGCAGCAATCATCCCGACACTGACGCCGATGTCAGAATTTACG
>JBDRMK010000025.1:0-54539 GCA_043812155.1 Patescibacteria group bacterium
AATACAAACGGAAAGACCTTAATACTGTCCAGCAGAAAGTTAATGAATTCCTGCAATTCTACAACCATGAAAGGCCGCATTTATCCTTAAATTTATTAACTCCTACCGAATATTTGTCGCATTTGCGATGAAAGAATGCGAGGCCTTGACATTTTTAATTATCTATGCTATTATATACCGTTACTGTAGATGGTATACGGTAACATCTGCACAACAGGCACCTAAAGAAAAGGGTGGCCAGAAAGGAGGATTGCTATGGACCATAGCAATTCGGTGCAGCATTCGCACTGCATGTGCAAACACGGGATGTGTTTGCAACACGATCCGAAGTGGGAGAATTTGGGCGATGAACTCGTTCCAAGTCCTGCTTTCTTCGGAATCATCAAAACCTACGGGCCCTTTAACCGGTGCTGCGGCAAAGCGATGGCTCGCTACAAGAAAATGAGAAAGTCCAGATGCCAAAAGTGCGGCAGGATAAAAATGGAGGAAATATATCCGCCTGTCGCTCTTTGCCTCTGCTGCGGTTATCATTTCGACGTGATTGAAGACTGCGGCGACGATTAGTTGACAGTCAACAATTGTCTCGAATCTTTTGTACGGAGCGGTCCCGCGACCGCTCCTTTTTATTTTTCAAAGAAATTTTTCCGCTTACCCTCCGACCTGTCTTCTGAAGTAGCAACGAAGGAAAAAGCCTTGGCGTAGGAGGGCGATTTCACCGGCAGTTAACATTTTATTTAATATCAATTTTTTTAAGGGTTATTCCTTTCTCTTTATATCTTTCTTTCATATCTTCAAAAGTCACTAAGCCGATATCTTCATGTATTTTGTGGTTGATTTTGGTAATCTCGTCCCCAAACCATACCGGCGGGACAAAATTTTTCAGCTCTTTAATATTCTTGAATTCCACCTCCACCCGGGCATAGCCTATTAACTTTCCGAGATATACGTCTATTTCGCAAACATGGCCCTTAAAAGGATAATTATATCTGTGTTTCTCGTATGACCGGACCGCGGACTTTATCAAAACGTCAAATTCCCCCTTTTTTATGTTAATAGTATGTTCCACCCGTTCATAGGCCGAATTGGTTTCTTTTTTTATCAATTCATATTTATCCCCTTTTTTCCTTATCCTTAAGGCATCGCGGGCGTTTGGATCAAAAAAATAGCCGACCCGCGCTTCTTGAAATTTAAAATTAGCCAAGTCTTCAGGCAATTGTTTTAACAAATATACTTTTTCGATTTCTAACTCTGGCATATAAAATTTATTTGATTTATCTTATAAGAAATTTTTTCGATTATCCCAGACGATATTCAGTCTTGACAAAACTATCAGCTATGTTAACCTGACAAAATCAGAATTTAATTTCACAAGCTCTTTTCCATCACCTTGGAGGAATGACAATGTTCAAGAAAATCCTGATTCTGCTGCTGGTTCTGCCCGGCTATATTCTGCCGACCTGTCTTTTTCTCGGCGAAAAGTCCGTCACTCCCTACCATTCCGGCCTCTTTGTCTTCATTTTCTTCACGGTTTTTTGTCTCAAGAAACCCTTCGGCTACGGCCTGACCCTGCTTACCCTGACCGTTCCTTTTCTCTTTCTGCCCCGCGCCTCATTCGGTTCACCGCTCTACGCCCTGAATTTTCTCCTGAAACTCATATACATTCCGGCTTTCTTTATCGCCGGGCTGATCACGGAGCGCCGGGCGGAAAGGAAATTTTTCAAAGACCTGAATTTCAGGTTAAACGTGGAAAAGTTGCTTCGATCTTTCTCCGACTAGAGCAAGGAGGAACCCATGGTGTACGTGTTGATTATTAAATTCAGGGATAAGATTCTGATCACCGAGGAAATCGGGGAAGAAGAAGCCGATAATCTGGCTCGTGGCTTCGGTCTATCGTGGCCAGCGACCTCAAGCACGACAGGCGGAGGACCGCTTGGCATCACTCTTACGGAAAAGAGCCCACGCAAAAAAGCATAGTTCAAAGTACATTGCTCGGAAGCGACCCCTCGGTCGCTTCCTTTTTTATTTACCCGCCGACCTGTCCTCCGAAGTTGCAACGAAGGAGGAAGTTTTAACGTAGGCGGGTTTTATCCGCCATAGCTTTAGCGAAGGCGGATTTTCAAAGAAATTTTATTTATCCTGAGTCGCACCAAAGGATCCACTTGACAAATATTAACAGTCATGGTAATTTGTCAAACTACAAACCGCTTAGCGATAAATCCGCAACAAACCTAGAAATGGAGGTTTCCATGGCTACTCAAGGTCTGGTGACAGTCGTCCATGCCGGCAAAGTAGTGATGAAAATCGTCGTTGGTTCCAACGGCATGAAAGCGCAAACACTTGCTAAAAGGGTGAAGAATGCTTGGCCAGTCAGCGCCGAGAAAGCCTATGAAATCGCGGTAGAAACCGGCTTTGGCTGTCAAAACTGCCGTGTTGTGATAACACCCACTAGGACGCTCTTCTATGGTGACGGAGGACTTCGCCCGCTTTACCGGAAAACGTTTCAGCAACCATGCTTCAACCCACGATGGAAGTATGGTACGGCCGACCACATCATCGTCATCAATGTCTGATCCTTTCACTGGCATCCTACCAGGCTCCTCGGAGCGACCCGCGTCGCTCCGTTTTTATTTTAAAAGAAATTTTTCCGCCTTGACATTGTCAAATATTTATGCTAATGTTCCATAGAAACGTATTTTCCTGGAGGTATTTGAATGAAAATAGTGAACCAGTTGATTATCAGTCTGGCGATCGGTTTGGTTCTTTCCCTGCTTTTCAATCGTCTGTTGCAGAAAGAGTCGGTCCAAAGATTCGTTCTTTGGATTGCTTCGCTCACCGGCAAATCAGAATAACCGATAGAAATTTGCGACTAAGGAGGTACGTGAATGCCGAAAGTAACAAGAAGATTGAGAAAACCAAGAGTTACTTTCAGAAAGAAAACATCCTGGCAAAAAGACGACTGTCTTTTCTGCACAGATCCAAGCACGCTTGAAGCGGTTTTTGGCAACGCCATGATCCGCTGCTGCGAAAAGAAAGCGTGCAAGAAGATGGCCGCCGGACTGGCAAAAACCTGCGGCAAAATATAAGTGCATTTTCGCGATCGTTCTCTCGGAAGCGACCCCTCGGCCGCTTCCTTTTTATTTACCCGCCAAAGCCTATGGCGTAGGCGGGTTTTCAAAGAAATTTTTCCGCCTCAAATGAGAGGTTTGACAAAGAGCGAGTATTATGCTAAGATAAGACATTAAATTCATTTGTCTTAGAATTCGAGGGTAAAAGAGGGTTCGACAAAGGAGGTTTAATCCGTGATAGTTCCTGAAGAAACAAAAAGAATAAAGCAACTTCGGCGGAGAATAATGGAGAGCATCCAAACCAGCGATGCGAAAAATCCACATTCTTTGACCGACTGTCCCGACTGCGGAGCAAAACCCGGTCAGCCTCATAAAGAAGGCTGTGATGTCGAAAGGTGCAGTAACTGCGGCGGACAGTTTATTTCATGCGACTGCCCCTCGCGCAAGCACGACAAGCTTTTCGCCCGTTGGACCGGTTTTTGGCCCGGTGATCTGGAGTCAAAGGCTTTGGGCCTTGATCTGAATGACTTCTACGCCCAGGGCTATCACAAGACATTCTTCGTGAAGCCGAAGGCCAGGAAAACGAGGAAGAAATAGCTCTCTCAAGATCTGACCTGGGAGTTGCGTGTCAAACGCGACTCCCTTTTATTTTTTCAAAGAAATTTTTCCGCCTATCTCCTTAAATACGTCACCCTTCGAGGCTCCCATTCGACGCTGCTCATGGTCGCTCCTCAGGGTGACAATTGATTTATAATGCACTGTCATGCTGAGGTGGTCGCCGGGGCGACCCTCGAAGCATGACGCCTATTTCTTCAAAATCCTCTTCAATTCTTTTTTCAAAGGTCTCCGCCAGTCATACTCCATTTGCGAAAGGATAAATATAATCATCCTCCGGTCTTCACCTGATAATTTCTTTTTCAAGGCTTTGCGGCAATTATGCAGAATCTCGTAATCCTCAAAATCCGGAGAGGGATATTTTTTGTAATCAGAAAGCTGGATTTCAATCCCCTTCTTTTTGGCTAAATTAACCGTCTGATTAAAAGACCTTAAAAATGTCTTGTCTTTTTTTAAAGCCTTAATCAGCTTTCTTCCGCGAAAGCCTTTTTTATAATATTGTTCCGCCTGCCCTCCGAAGCCTTGGCGTAGGAGGGCGATTTCGCCGTGTGTGAACATAAATTATTCAACAATCTTTCTTTGACTTTTTGATAAACTTAAAAAATTAAATATTCTTAATATGAGAATCTCATATGAAAGATAACTACTGATTACTATTGAGACTATTGAATAAAAAAGTGTAAAAAGATAAAGAGCATACGCACCATACAAACCTGGTGCTAAAATAGCCAATATTATTAAATTTAATATTATAGATGTAATTAACAAAAATAATAATTGTCTGAAATAACGTAAACTATTTGATCTTCCGTTTAAAATCGAAATAAATGAACTTATTGTACCCCTAACCCAATATTTTGCACCTCTTTCAACACGATAATCAACGTAGTAATTATTTCTAATCGCGGTAATCACTTTTTCATCAACAATACCATTACTTATAATTTTGTCTTTATTAATTTCGTATTGAATTACTATTAAATCATCTTCTAAATAATAGAACTGCGTTTCGGTTTTTCCAGTAATAGGTGATAAAAGAGCTTTAACGACACGACTGCGAAAATCGTTAAGCTCCTTTTCAATATTAAATAATTTAAAAACAATAACAGCTCCTCCGATAGCAACTAATGCTCCACAAACTTGAGCTATTGCGCTTAATGTGTAATACCAGTATTGATTATCCATTATTTTTTTCCTCAGTTTTATATTTTTTCCCTATAATATCTTTGAGTTCAGTTACTAATCTTTGATACTTTTTTTCATTGAAATATTCGAGGATTTCATCAATTTCAATAATATGCTGTTTAATAAACCATAGGTCGACTTTTTTATATGATTCAATTGCATTACTAAGCATATTTTCTGTCAGATTTTCTACACTAGCAATTTTATAATCCCTTGCAGAACGCAATGCCCAGATAGCCGCTACGTTTGGACTATTTTCACACGCAAAATAATGAGATCTTTCAACCTCCGCATTTAATGAATTTGTATCATTTGCCACTTTTAGCTCAAATTCTTTCAAAGAGTTTATAATTTTATCAACTTTTTTATTCATTTGATTTAAGTATTCATCGTTTTTATTTTTTATTTCCATTTTTTCCAATTCAAATTTCTTGCCAACATCTTTGTCTAACTTTTCAATTCTTTCTTTTGTAAACTTATTTGTAAAATATGATGCCATTCCAAAAGCAAGTAATGCCAGAACTGTAAATACACTCATGGTAATGGTGGCTAAAGTAGTAAAATGTGTTGTGCTAGAATTAAAAACTTGCTGTAAACTTTGAGAAAATAGTGTTAAAGTTTGTGTGTCCATTTTGTTTAAAATTAATTCTTAACACCCAACGGGGCGGAAGTTATCCGCCCCACTTAGGTTATATTACGTTTTAGTTAATTTTAACGATTTCGGCGTGAACAACGCCTGTGACGATTTGAACATCTTCAACAGTTTTAACATTTTCTTACTTCTTAACTTCCTCATACTGCGCATCCACGGGTCCCTTGTCATCCTTTCCGCCAGAGGCGGATCCGCCTTGGGCGGATTTCGGTTCCTGGGCTCCCGGCTGACCACCCGGCGCACCGGCCTGCGGACCAGCGCCTGGTTGACCTTGAGGACCTTGCTGGCCGTACATGGCCTGGCCGATTTTTTGGATGGCCTGATTCAATTCATCAACCGCTTTCTTGATTTCTTCCTTATTCTCGGATTTTTGGACTTTTTTGACCGCGGAAATCTTATCTTCAATTTCTTTTTTATCTTTTTCCGGAACTTTATCGCCTGCGTCTTTCAAAGCTTTTTCGGACATAAAGATTAAGGATTCGGCCTGGTTCTGTAATTCTACCAGCTCTTTTTTCTTCAAATCTTCGGCCGCGTGGATCTCCGCTTCTTTTTTCATCTTTTCCACTTCGTCTTTGGACAAAGTCGTGGAAGCGGTAATGGTGATGGATTGCTCCTTATTAGTCGCTTTATCCTTAGCTTTGACATTCAAGATGCCGTTAGCATCCATATCAAACGTGACTTCCACCTGCGGCATACCGCGGGGCGCCGGAGGAATACCGGAAAGCATGAACCGGCCTAAAGTCTTATTGTCTCCGGCCATTGGCCTTTCCCCTTGTAGAACGTGAATTTCAACGCTGGTTTGATTATCCGCGGCGGTGGAGAACACCTGAGTTTTAGCGGTGGGAATGGTGGTATTACGGTTAATTAAAGGCGTCATCACACTCCCTAGAGTTTCCAAACCTAAGGTCAAAGGCGTGACATCAAGCAATAAGATGTCTTTAACATCACCCTGCAAAACTCCGGCTTGGACCGCGGCGCCAACCGCCACCACTTCATCCGGATTAACAGTCATATTCGGCTTTTTGCCGAAGAATTTTTCCACGGTTGACTGAACTAATGGCATCCGGGTCATACCGCCGACTAAGATTACTTCGTTAATATCGGTAACTTTCAAACCGGCGTCATCCAGGGCTTTCTGCATCGGCTCTTTGGTTTTTTCCACCAAATCTCCCACTAGTTCCTCTAACTTTGCCCGCGACATCTTTAACTGCAGATGCTTTGGCCCGCTGGCGTCCATGGTAATAAACGGCTGGTTGATTTCTGTTTCGGTCACGGTAGATAACTCATGCTTGGCTTTCTCGGCCGCTTCTTTCAGCCGCTGTAAAGCGGTTAAATCTTTAGACAGGTCTATCCCCTGGTCTTTTTTGAATTCATCCGCCAGCCAATGGATTATCCGCTGGTCAAAGTCATCCCCGCCCAAATGCGTGTCGCCGTTGGTGGATTTGACTTCCACGGTGTCTTCGGACACTTCCAAAATGGAAATATCATAAGTCCCGCCGCCCAGGTCATAGACCGCGATCTTTTCGTTCTTTTTCTTGTTAAAACCGTAGGCTAGCGCGGCCGCCGTGGGCTCGTTGATAATACGTTTCACGTCAAAACCGGCAATTTTCCCGGCGTCCTTGGTCGCCTGCCTTTGCGAATCGTCAAAATAAGCCGGCACGGTAATGACCGCTTCGGTGATTTTTTCGCCCAGCTTGCTTTCCGCGTCCGCTTTCATTTTCTGCAGGACCATGGCCGAGATCTCCTGCGGGGTGTAATCCTTGCCCGCCATTTCAATTTTCACGCCTTCGCCTGACTGCTTGATCTTAAAAGGCATGGTCTTGATATCCCGCTGGACTTCCGCATCGTCAAAATGCCGGCCGATCAGGCGCTTTAAAGAATACAAAGTGTTGGTCGGATTCATCACCGCCTGGCGCTTGGCCACCTGGCCGACCATTCTTTGGCCGTTCTTGCCGATGGCGACCACCGACGGCGTGGTCCGGTTGCCCTCTGAATTTTCCAGGACTTTCGGCTCTCCCCCTTCGACGATCGCCATCGCCGAGTTGGTGGTGCCTAAGTCGATTCCTAAGATTTTTGACATATGGTTTTTCCTTTATTTAATATTTTAGTTAATTTGTTAATTAGTTGAGTAGTTGATTAGTTTGTATTAGACAGTAGACAATAGACATTTGACACGAAATTTAACAAACTGTCTTACTGTCGATTGTCTTCATGTCTTAACTATACTTTCGGCAGAGTTTTGAATTATTTAATTTGGTCATTGGGATTTGTTTAGGATTTAGGATTTTGTGCTTTTTCTCCAGAGGTGGATCAGCCTCTGGCTGAGGATTTTGGATTTTTAATCCATCGCCACACTCAAAAACCTAGGACAAAAAAACGTCAACCGGCTTGTCACTTTCCAGCAATTCATGCATGGCCAGCACGTCATCCGCCTCAATTATTCCTTCCATGCCCAGATCAAAAACTTCTTCTGAGGTCAGATCCGTCACCATCCCTTGGGCGGACATGCCCCGCGGATCCATGGAAAGGACAGAAAGAATGGAAGCGGAGCAGACCGGACATTCCAGGTAAACTAAAATAGACTGGTCCTGCTCCCCTAAGATCTGCAGTTTCTGAAAATCATACATCGCCTGGCAGATCGGGCAGCGGCCGTTTAAGCGCATTTGCCGGAAACCGGGCGACTGAGGTTGTGAATTGAATTTATTATCAAACATATGCTTATTTTTAGTTGTTTCGGCCAGAGGCCGACCCGCCTTTGGCGGGAAGTTGTTTAGAAGTTGAGAAGTTTTATACCAAGCTTCAGCTTAGGGTAGTAGGACTTCAGTCCTATTTTGAAAACCTCCCGGGTGGAAAAACGATGATTCATTTTCCCGCCCGGAACCCCGGCGCTCAAGCACCAGGGGCAAACCAGTTGCTCATTTCAAAGCTTTTTTCGCTTTAATGGCGATCTTTTTCGGCCTGGCTTCTTCTTTTTTTGGGATCGTGACTTTCAAAATGCCTTTGTCAAAAGAGGCTTCCGCTTTATTGCCGTCCACGGCTTTCGGCAAAGGGATAGCCCGGTAAAACGAGCCGGCGCGGATTTCCTTGCGGTAATAGTTCTTTTCGTCCACCTCTGACTTCTTTTCCTGAGCCCCGGAAATCTTCAAAACATTATCCTCAATCTCAATGTTCACTTTTTCAGGGTCCAAACCAGCCAGGGGCGACTCCACGATGACATTGTCCTTGTCTTCGTAGACATCCACCGCCGGGGTAAAGCCCATCATCTTGTCCGGCAAATTGAAGAAATCTTCGTCGAAATCAGGCCAAAAGGGACGGTATCTTATAATTGCCATATTTTATTTTCCTTTCGTTTTAAATATCTTGTCATTCCGGACTTGATCCGGAATCTCGTTTAATTATCTTTTTCCGCTATTTAGCGAGACCCCGAATCCCTCCAGAGGCGGGCAGGCAAGTTCGGGGTGACAGTCTGCAGACTGTCACTTTGCCACTTTCACTTTCGCCGGATATAACACCTTGTCTTCCGACGTATATCCCGGTTTTACTTCCTCAAAAATAGTTTCAGTTTTATAGCCATCTTTCTTTTCATGAGTTAAAGCCTCGTGAAATTCAGGATTGAATTTTTCACCCACGGTTTTAATTTCCTTGATGCCAAGGCTTTCCAGGAAATCCTGCGTCTGTTTTTTAATGCCGGCGATGCCTTTGACCCAATCGTTATTTTCCAGTTCTTTCGGCAAATGGTTAAAAGCCAGTTTTAAATGATCGTATATCGGCAAGACTTCAATCACCAGGGCTGCGTTGGAAAATTTGATCAGCTCCTCTTTTTCTTTCTGGGAATCTTTTTTCAGATTGAGATAATCCGCTTTAGCCCGCTTCCAGCCGTCCAGATGTTCTTCCGCTTTTTTTTGCCAAAAATCAACACTGTCATGCTCAATATTTTTCGGCTTTTGATTTTTATCTTCGCTCGGCTTATCCATTGATTTTTTCCTTATATTGAACTTAATAATGAATGGGAATATTTTAACAAAGCCAAATTATTTTCGTAAGCCATCCGGGCCGGCCCCAAAAGCGTAAAAATGCCCGGTTCGCCTTTTTTATTCTTAAACTTGGAAACTATCGCCCCGCACTGCCGGCCGAAGGGATTTTCCTCCCCGACCATTATTTTAAAATCGTTCTCCGCCACTTCTTTGAACAGCCGGGTTATCACTTCCTCCAAATGGTCAATCACTTCCGAAATATGGCAGATCAAATGATACTCAGTGAATTCCGGCTGGCGGAAAAGCTGGGACAAACCGGTGTAATAGATATAATCGGGGTTGAAACCGACGATCACCGCTTCGCGGCTGACCTCGGCCAGTTTTTTCGCCAAATTCTTTACTTTAAGTTCAGATTCTTCTGAAGTCTTGATGACCGCGTCCAAATCGTTCTTTTCTTTGGCGGACAAGGCCTTTTCTTTCAAATAATTATTCAGGTAAAACTGCCAGCCAATTTCTGTCGGGATGCGGCCGGCGGAAGTGTGCGGCTGGTATATCAAGCCTTCTTTTTCCAGGGCCATCATTTCATTTCTGATAGTGGCGCCAGACAATTCAAAACCGTACTTATCCACAAGTATTTTAGAGCCCACGGCTTCGCCGCTCTTTATGTGTTCCTTGATAATTGCGCTAAGTAAAGCGCTTTTTCGTTCATCTAAAGCCATACAATATTATTATATCGCAATTAGCACTCTCAGGTCAAGAGTGCTAACTACACTTATATTTTGTTTTTTTCTATTCTTGGTCTGACTGCTATCTTCCCTAAAAATTCTAAATCCTAAATCCAAAATCCTAAGCACAAAATCCAAAACCCCTGGCCTGAGCCGGGGCGAAGGCAATATCTAATATTAAAAATTCAAATATATAAACTCGACGCTCGTTTTGAATTTTGGATTTAAATATTTAGATTTGTTTTGTGCTTTGAGCTTTGTGCTTTGAATTTTATCCAACAACAAAATAAAAACTCTCCAACCTACTATAGCATAACTTACCGGGTCACCATTCTTCTAAACAAAGGCACGGCAATGGCCAGCATGACCGCCCCAAAAACAGCCAAAACGATTATTTCCGTCCAGACCGCGGAAAAACCGGAGCCTAAAACAATAACCTTTCTCAAGGCTGATGATTCGTAGGTCAAGGGAATTAATTTTGAAAGACTCTGCATGAAAGCCGGCATCTGCTGGGTAGGGAAAAAAGTGCCGGATAAAAACATAGTGGGAAATGTCAGAGTCATCATGATGGTCATCGCCGTTTCCTGGGCGGTGGCTAGGGCGGAAACCAAAATGCCGATACCCATGAAAGCGAACACGCCCAAGAAAAGCAGTAAAATCATGATCAGCCAGCTGCCGTAAACATGCACGCCGAAAATAATGATAGCCAGAAACAACACCACGAACCCCTGGGCCATGCCGCGGACGGTCTGGGCGAAAGACTTGCCTAAAATAATGGAAAGCCGCGAAACCGGCGCGATTAAAAGACCGTCCAGAGTGCCCGCCTCCCTTTCGCGGGAAACGGAAGCGGCCAGCCCTGTCATCACCGACATCATGACGATCAAAGCGATAATCCCCGGGGCGACAAATTGAAAATAATTGGTCTCACCAGGGATCAAATTATCTAAGGTTGTTTGAATCGGGGTGATAATGACTTTCGGGTCAGCCTGGGAAAAAGCCGGATTGGCGGCCGCGGTTAGTTTTAATATTTCCCCCACTCTAGCCTGAGCCACGCTGTTGCCGGTACCGGCAATGACCTGTTGGATTATCTGGGTAAGAATCTGGGAAATTTGAGGATTTGACTGGTCAGGAATGATAGAAACCGTCGCTTGCTGATTATTTTTAATCTGGGCGGAAAAATCAGAGTCGATATATACTCCACCGTTTATTTCCTGGGATTGTATCGCTTTCTTAATGGCTTCGGCATCACTATAACTTTTAATGTTAAAGATTTTCGCGCCGCTTGAAATCTTCATTTCCGTCAGAACCTGCGTTAAAGTCGCTCCCATTGCCCCTTCATCCTGATTAGCCATACCCAGAGAAATATCTTTCAAAGAATTTGAGGAGGGAAACATGAAGCCAGTCATGATCATCATAAAAATCGGCATGATCATGAAAAATACAAATTGCATCCGGTCGCGGGTAAAATCCAGCAGGTCTTTGCGGGCCATCCGGAAGCTGTCAATAATAATTTGTCCTATATTTTTCATATTATATTCAAGGTTTAATTATCTTATCCGCGATCGGCCGCCCAAAAAACGGTGGCCGCGGGCCGAAGGAATATTGTTATGCGTTTCTTCACGCATGTCCCGGCCGGTCAAAGAAAGAAACACGTCCTCCAAAGAAGCAGAAGGCTTAGAGGCCTGGGCTTTTAGGTTAGACGGAGTATCTAAAGCGATAATCCGGCCATGGTCAATAATAGCAATGGTGTCCGAGAGTTCATCCGCTTCCGGCATGATATGAGTGGTTAAAATAACCGTCACCCCGTGTTTATGAAGATCCTTAACAAAATCACGGATGGAACGGGACGTCTGCGGATCCAAACCCAGAGTCGGCTCGTCTAAAAACATCACTTCCGGTTCGGTCAAAAGCGCCCGGACGATATTCACTCTTTGCTTCATGCCCGTGGAAAAAGTGCCCGTCTGCTTTTTTTCCCATTTGTCCATATCCAAGGCTTTCAGCCACTTAATCGCTCTTTCTTTGATGACTTTTTTCGGCAGGTGATAAAGACTGCCGAAAAACATCAAATTTTCCATGGCCGTAAGACGGTCATAAAGAATTATTTTTTCCGCCACCAAGCCGATATGCTCGCGCACCGCGTCCGGCTGACTTAACACGTCATACCCAGCGACTGACGCCTGGCCGGAAGTCGGCCGCATAAGCGTGGTCAGCATCCTGATGGTCGTGGATTTGCCCGCGCCATTTGGCCCCAAAAATCCGAAAGTCTCCCCTTTTTTGACGTTAAAAGAAATATTTTCCACGGCCGTCAGGTCTTTGAATTTCTTGGTTAAATTTTTAACTTCTATGATATTTTCCATTTTTTATAATCCTTGTTTTTTAATCGCTTCTTTAAATTTATCCACCTGTTTGACCATGCGGCTGGTGATTTGGTTTAAAAACTCGTACATCTCATTTGAACGGACCAGGCCGATTATCTGATTAAGATGGCAGAAAACCATCAGCTTATCGCCTTTTTTCAAGCGTAATTTCTCGCGCAGGTGGGACGGAATGACTATTTGGCCGCGTTCCCCGACAGTCACGGTCCCAAAAATCTCCGGATGTTTGATATTCTCCATATATTTTTTCTTAATTTTTATTCCGTGAGATTGGCGGTTGTGCCGGCGACAAAAATGACGACCGCCCAAGCGAGCAGCACCACGATCAAGCCGATGACCGCGCCGGTAATGATCTTCTTAGCCTTTTCCGCTTTTTCTTCGCTGGTTGGGGTCATCAGCATCACCCCGCCGATGATTATCATGACCACGCAAACCAAGGCCAGAATGCCCAAAACCCACTGTATTATGTTAACCACAGTGCTCTTTAAATCCGAAGTGCCTAAACCGACAGAACCACCGATATCTTCAATAGAATAGCTGGTGGTCGCCATCACAATATTGGGCATAAGGATCAAACCCAAGCCCAAAAGGCTAATAATAATCTTCTTGCTCATAATTTTTCTTTCCTATTTGCTTAAGTATGAAAAGTATGAAATTACATACTTATCTACATTATAGCATCGCCTGATTTGAAGGTCAAATTTTGAGGGCAAGGTTATCCTCTATTCTTGGCTGTACCGCTATTTAGCCGCTAAATACCAAATCACAAATCCCAAGCTCCAAACAAATTCGAAGCATCAAATTCAAAAATTCCGGCCGCAAAAATTAGCAATAAATAAAAGATTTTATTGTGCTGGGGTCCGGGGGCTTCCTTTTTTGTTTAAGAATTAAAAGGATGTTAGCAGTATCAAAAACTGAAGCCCCCGGGGCTCTTTGGTTCTTTCTGGCCACAGAAAGAACAAAATACTATTAGACTAAAACAAATCACACGTTCGGATAAATCACGATCATCGCCTTTTCCCCGTTCATAATGTCGCCGTCGTTCCAGTCGTGCACCGCATTCATCAGAATATCGGGTGAATACTGATAATTCTCGCCTTTTCTCGTTCCCGGATCATTAGTAATGATCGTATCCTTGGTCCAACCGCGCACCACCAGCATGTGGTAAATCGGACCGGGGGTTTTAAAATTCGGATTATGCAGTTCTCTTCCGGCGGTGGGCAAAATCACCGGCCGGCCGGCGTATACCTGCTGTTTAATATCATCAAGTGTCGGATCCCAGATAACATCCACTCGACTATATCCCCACATGTCTTTGGCCAACTTCGCGGTCTCTTCCGCGTCCGTGTCTTTATAAAAACCTAAGTGCGCCATTTCGTAATCCACGATCTTCTGCAATTCATCCTTGGCAATCTGCTTAGTAAAGGTTTTTTTCTGCCAGTAATAATGGACGGTCAAAATCGCCGCTTCTTCACAGGATTCATTATCCTGTTCCGTCCATTCCGCGAATGGAGATTGCGTGGTAAAAGGCACGACTAGATTGAATTCGGAAGGCAAAACGACCGGCGTGGAATTAATATTTTCATTGGCGGCGGAATTTATGTTTTGATTCTGATTAACCGCGGCATTTATATTTTCCAAAGGCGTCGGTTCAGGCAAAGGTTCGGCGTTCCAGTCTTCCCATAAATTAGCGATTTGATGCCGGCCGAAATAAAAAATACCCGACAGGGCCACGAGTATTAGTACAATAAATATTTTTTTCTTCATGCGCGGCTTTATAAGTTTATAACCAGTCCTTTTTTTGAAAATACCGGGCTAAAATAAAGACTGAAGCGACCATCATAGCCAGCGACAGATAAAACCCTTCATGGGAGGTCAAAAGCGGAATTTCGTGAAAATTCATGCCGAAAATGCCGGCGATCAAAGAAGGGACCAAAATAAGAGCGCCCCAGGCCGTGATCTTTTTCATAGTGACGTTAAGATTATTGGAAATAGTGGACATATGAATTTCAATCGTGGAAGTCAAGACATCGCGATAAGTGGAGATCATTTCAATCAACTGAACGATCTTCAAGGACAGTTCCCGAAAATCACGCTGCCTCTCTTCGTCAAAAAACTGCAGGTATTGCCTTTCAATGGAAGTCACCACCTCGCGGTTAGCGATCAAAGCCCGGTGCAGGTAAATTAGGCTTTTTTTCACGGCCAGCGTTTGTTTCATCACCTGACGGCTCTGGCGGTAGTCAAACATCCTGTCCTCAATATTCTCGATCCTGTCGCTTAACTGATCCAGGTACCCGAAATAACTGTCTACTACTTCTTCCAAGATCATCAGCAAAACATTGGTAATGCCGCCTTTAAAAACGCGCAAACGGCGCAGCTCATGATAAGAATGGATTTTTGTGATCGACTCTATTTTCCCCCGGTGGACGGTTAAGATGTCGTTCCTGTCCTGGGAAACGAAAAAAAGCAAAGGGGCGGTAAAAACCAGGTTCCGATTGGCCTGGGGAATGCTGAAAAAAACGGCCGTGTAATTCCCCGCCTTGAAGACCGCCGGCCTTTGATTAGACTTTAGCCAATACTTTATTTCTTTAGGCTCATCCAATTCAAGGATCTTAACCAAAAAATCCTTTTCTTCATCATTAGGATTTTCAATATCCGCCCAAATGAGTTTTTTTACCCGGGTATCTTCTAATTTAACTTCTCTGATGGTATTTTTGTCAAAAAGAAGAGCTTTATGCGGCATATATTTTCTTTATTATATATATTATAGCACAAAAAATCCTATTCAACCACTACCCCGCTTCTCCCCAAAAGCCCCCAGTTCCACAAAAAACTGGACGCCGTAAAATGTCTTTCTCCGGAAAGAGGGTCAAGCGTGATGATCGTGCTCGGATTTTCCGCCGAGCCGATAAAGCCGATGACCAGGCGGGTATGCTCCCCGCTGACCGCGACCACATTCCCGCCTTGCGGGGTTTTCCAGTCAATCCTCGCTCCGGAACCGGCCGTGCCCCAGACAATCACCGGATTGCCTTTTTTTATTTCCGCGGTCAGATCAGCCACACTCCAGGCGGTAAAAGCGTAGGCCTTCCGGTACTGATTGGCCGCCCTGGCGATCGGGTCCCAATAGACCCCGTAGCCGGTTGAGGGCTGCCGGCCGTCGATGTCTCCGACAAAAGCGACGTTTGGGTTGCCCCAGACTCCGTTTGATTTCGGCGTGGGGTCAAAGCCGATATAATTGATGATCGTGGCTTCTAACACATTAACGCCCCGGTAAGCCAAAGCCATAACCAAAGTGGCGATTTCACAGGACAAATTATGCTCCTGATGATGGTAGACGACGGACAATTTCGTCACGGAAAGCTCAGTGGCAAAGGAAACGCTAAAATCCTTCTCGGAATCAAACCCCCCCTCCCCCTTGACCCCCTTGCTCATAGTGACTTGATAAACTGTGTTAAAACTTAAGGCCGACTTGGGACGAAAAATCATAACTTCCCCCTCCCAAGAAAAATCGCCTTCTTTTGCCGGTTTTATGGAAAAATGACTTTGAGCGGAAAGATGATCGACATTTTGATCAAAGACTAATTTTAAAGCACCGCCCACACTGACGCCTACGGAACCGTCGGCTGGAGTAGAATGAGATAACTTGACCGGACCCACGGTTTTAAAGGTGTGATTTGAATCTTCGGTAAAGTATCCGCCGGCCAGGGTTTTTAAGCCCTGGCTGATTTTTACCGTATATTCGGTGTCTTTGGCCAGAGAATCGGTTTTATATATATAGGTCTGCTGGTCATCGGTTTCCCATTCCCCGGCTAATTCCGGCAAAATTGAGATCTTTTCCTTAACGGAATTTATATTTACCGGCTCATTAAAAATAAGGCTTATTTTTTCGGCCAGAGACACATTTTGTCCGGCCGGCAAAAATTGAGAAAGATAAGGGGCTTCTCTTACTTTAAAGGAGCCTTCCCATTTCCTCTCCGGCTCCGACTGAAAAGCCGTCTCATTTTTTTGGTAATAATTTCTTATTGTCTTCTGCCAGACGGAAAACTGATAGGTCTGCCCCTGGGAAAGCAGATTTTGGGGCTTAATTGTAATATTCTTTTCGCCCTCGTCAAATTCAATATCGGCCGTGACCGCGGGCGCAATAATAAATTCATAATCAGCCAAATTTACGCGGCTCTTGTCAAAAGACACCTCAAACTCGCTGTCCGGTTGGATTTCAGCCGTAACATCGGGTGTAACGGATAAAATTTCCGGCAGTTTTTCCGTGGTAAAAGTAAAAGTATATTCGCGGCCGGCCAGTAAGCTCGGCAGGGCATTTTTAACATTTGAAATGGTGATTTTGTAAGTCGTTTCCGGCCAAAAATTAAGGGTGGGGGTAAAAACAACAGTCCGCGAAAAATGCTGGCCGATAACCATGTTCTTGTAGGTCAGCTCGCCCGTTAATTCCGGTTCAAAAGTGATCTCCGCTTGCCTCGAAACCGGCCAGTCAAACTGGATCTCCAAAGGCGAATTAACTTTGACCAGATCATCAATTTTTTCAATTACTAAGGTCGGCCTTAAAGGCTGGTTAATAAAAATAAAACCCATTATCAGCAAAAAAAATACGGCCACCGCCGTCCATAATATATATATTCTTGCTTTCCTGATTTTTATCTTAGTCTCACCTTCCATAATTATATTTTTACGTTTTTCCTTTTTAGAACTTCGTAGTAGAATGATTCGATTTCTTTGGCCACTTTTTTCCAATCATAACGCAAAGAGCTCTGACGACCGGCCACCCCCATGCTTTCTCTTTTTTTCCGGTCACCGGCCAAATCAATGATTTTTTCCGCTAAAACCAGAGGATTTTCCTTCTCCACCAGGTAGCCTTCCTGTCCGTCTTGAAAAAGAGAATTATAACCCCTGATATCAGAGGCGACCACGGGTTTGCCCGAAGCCATCGCTTCTAATAGAACAATGCCGAAGCTTTCGCCCATGGTGGCCGGCGAGCAATAAATATCCGCGGAGGCGTAATACCGGGGGAGATCGGCCCGGGAAACAAAACCCCGATAATCCACTCTGGGCCGCAAAACAGAAGGCAGAGATAAATGGTAAAAAGACCGCAAAAATCCGTTGCCCACCACAATCAGGCGGATATCGGTGATTTTTTGATAGATCAGCGGAAAGGCCCGCAGTAAAAATTTAAAACCCTTGCGGGGATCCATCCGGCCCACGAATAATATCTTAATATCCTGGCTGTTTTTATATTCAGGGAAAGGCTCGACGCTGGGAGAAAAACGCTCGGTATCAACGCCATTCGGAATTATTCTGTAATCGCCGGGCAGATAACGCGAAATATATTCCTTGGCCGCTTCCGAAACAGCGATCAAGCCCGAAAGGCGGGCAAAATACGGCTTGGCCTGCTGTTTTAAAGTTTCTAAAATATAACTGCCCTCGGAATAAGTGTGAAAAGTCCCGACTTTCGCCGCCTTTAAATATCTCAAGGCCATTAAAGGCAAATGGGGTCAATCGGCTGGTGAATATGAATGATATCGAATTTTTCCTTGCTTTCAATCTCTTTAAGCTGTCTTTTTAAACTAAAACCGACGGTGACATTATTAAAGGCCCCGTTAATAGGAATCGTCAGGTCGCGGCCGATCCGGTAGACGTTTCGACCGTAATTATCGTCGAGTCCGGTAAAATTAGTGGTAATGATCGTGACCTTATGCCCAAATTTTTCCAGTTGGCCGGAAAGAGCGTGAACATGCTCTGCCACTCCCCCTTTGATCGGATAATAACTTTGCGTGACAATTCCAATTTTCATAATATTTTAATCTAAAACTATCCGCGGGTCATTGGGGATAGTTTTAAAAAGGTAGGCTTAAAAACCCAGGTCTATTGTTTTTAAATCATTGGCCGTGCCAAAATTTAAGGAGAAACCTTTATCGGCAGCGCCGGTTTCAAATATTAAATAACTGGCCGCGTAATCAGGGGCGCTTTCCCCGGCGAGATTCAAAGATTTTAAAGCGTACTCCTTTGCTTGATTATTTTTTATCTTCACCTCGTTTCTTAGCCAGGAAAATATCTCCGTGAGCTGGCGGCTGGAAATTCTTTGCAGATAAAGAACAACCAAAGTTTTGCCCTCGCCCGCCGTCTGATTTTCAAAGGTATTTAACTTATCAGCGCTTAAAATATTGAATTCCACTTCTTTGTAGGTGACCGCCTTATTAATTTCAATAGTCCCTGTCTGGAGACTTAAGTTTAAATTTATCGCTTCCTGATTCGTATTAGCCACCTGATCTAGGTTAACATTATCCGTTAAATTACCGCTATTTGCACTTTCATTTTTATTTTGTCCAAACGGTAAAATTCCCGGAAAAAACCAGAATAAAGTCAAAAGACCGCCGACGACAATAATCACGATGACTGTAAGCAATAGATATTTTTTCATAAATTTTTTGCTTAATATTTACCTCTAAATTATATATAATTTCCCCATTAAAAACAAGGTGGGCTTCTTTATTACCAGGCAAAAACCTCCAATTTGCCGGCCCCGGCCGGGTTATAGCCGTTGTTAATTTCCGTTAAATCATCGTGGCTGTCGCCGTCCGTATCTTTTTTGGTGTCGTCCGTTCCGATCCTGCTTTCTACGAACGCATTCAGACCGTCGCCATCCATATCTTGAGAGATCAGGGCATAAAGCTCAACCGGCTGGTCACTCAGCTCAGCCAGGCAGAAATCAGCTTGATTTGCTATTTGCTGATAGGCGTCCCTGACAATACCTTGCGCAAAAAAATTAAGCGAAACCGGATTATTCTTAATATAGCAAATTAGCTGATCATTTTCGCTCAAAGGGGTTAATTTTGAATTATTGGTATTTTCGTTTATGGCTTCTGTAGCCACATCTTCCGGACCAAAAAAACGCTGGTATAGAAGATACCCGCCCAAAGATATACCGCCTAATATAATGACACCGATAATAATAAAGGTTATTATTTTTCCCTTGCCCGAACCGCTCTTCATTACATCATCAATCAAATCCTCGGGGAGACGGGAGGGAACAACAGGCGCCTTTGAGTCAGGCATGGCCGGTTTTATTTCTTCTTTGTTTTTTTCTTCGAACATACTAATTAAGTATATTTGATACCAATAAAAAGCGGCTAATGCAGATTTATTTGACCAAATCAGAACCTATTTTATACAAAACTGACGAATTTAGTCGGGCGGCCGACGGGGCGCGGGGGGGCGTCGGCCGCCGCACACCCTGAGTCGCACCGAATGGTCCCGAAAAGCCTTCCTTTTTCGTGCCACGCTTCACAGTGCGCGCCGCCTTATGTTACTTTAAAATAGAATCTTTAGTTAATTAAGATAATAACAAAAGGCGATAGGGTTTATATAATCTCAATAATAATATCGTCTTTTGTTAATTCTCACTTTAATTCTTTTATATGATAAATTAGTAAAATTTTAACCTTCAATCTCGCGACCTTCTTTTTTAATCTGGCTCAAATTCTTCTGCTTTTCTCTTTAATTCCTTGAGTTTCATTCTTGCAGTTTTCAAATTTTCTTCTAGTTTAATTTTGTGCTCCTTTGCTCTTCCTTCTGAAAAATCTATTCCTCCGCTGGCGCTAGATAGTAGCTGGAGTAATTCGCCGGGAAACTTTAATGTTTCTATCAAGATATACCTTGCCCTCTCAGTTAACCTAGCAAAATGCATCAAGGCTTCCTTTATTGCTGGTTCTTCTTTGGCTTGCTTTTCCAACTCATCTATTACTTCTATGGCTTGAGCATAATCTTCTGGAGTAGCTTCCCTAAATACAGGTTCCAAACCGCTGGCCTTTTCTTTATATCCCAGGTAAATTCTATTTTCGGGGCCTATGCCTGCTTGGGCACGAACCATTTTAGCCCTTTTAGGATCTAAACTTTCATCTTTTGGTAATTGTTCCTCTGCTTTTTCTATATTAGGTGGTGCTTGATAATTGTCCCGCATAAATTTTAATTTAATAATCTTGTCTTTATTATAGATTTAAACTACATATTAGTAAATAGATAAAAAAAATAGCTAATATTATCTACTTTTTCGTTGGGGTGACTAGAGGCTCCGAACCATTTCGGCACGGCGCCCTCGGTCTTGAGCTCGAGCCCGAAGGGAGCTGCGACTAAAGGGATTCTTCCAAAAAGTCTTCCTTTTTCATGCCCCATTCTCGGGGCACGCCGCCTTAATTACTCTTTAATCCTTCTTTTTTTACCAAAATGGATAAATTTTCTCTTCTGAACAATTAGTCTACTCTTATACAGTAGATCCCTTAAATGCTTTTTCCCAATCTTAATGGCCATTTTGGCAGCGTCTTCGGGATTATTTACAACTTCAAATTTAGTTCTTTCTCTTACGTCTAAATAATGATTTTTATAAAGGCTATCAGCCAATTTATCCGTCCATCCATCAAAACCTCTCAATAAGATGACTGGTACTTTATTTCGGTAAGCGACACATATTTCATTTAATGTGCCAGCGCCACCGCCAATCGAGATTATTACATTACAACACATGGGCAAGATATATTCTGGACCACCCTCTCCCATTTCTGTTACCACGTCAATATCTGAATAAACGTCATAAGAAATATCATACAAACTTTTAAAAATCCCTACGGTTATCCCATGATATTTTTTAACTCCCTTTTCCACGGCCGCCATCAAACCACCTTCGCCGCCCGTTATAACAGTAGCACCTTCCTTGCCTAACAATTGACCCAACATAAAACCAACCTCTAAATAACCTCTAGGATGTTGGTAACCTTTATGATATTCTTCTGTACCAGCTGAACCAATTACCCCCACTTGTAGAATATGTTTCCCCACGTGATATTTTTGCATAATTAACGAGACTTGAATTCTTTAATTCTTATTTGGGGTTTTTTCGTCTTTTTTTTCAGATAATTTTCTAAACGTTTTCTTAAATGCATATCCTTAATGGCTAAAATTTCCGCGGCACAATAGGCCGCTTTTTTCAACCCCATTTTATTCACTCCTAATATTATAATGGGTCTTTTTGATGGACAGCTAAAAGAAGCGAGCATAATATCCTTGGCATCATAATCTTCGCTGGTAAGCGGTACCCCGATCACGGTATGAGAAGGCAGTCTTCCTTTAACCGCCCCGGGTAAAGCGGGGACTAAACCGGCGACGCAAATAAAAACTTCGATATCAGTATTCGGAACATTTAAACAATATTTTCTTAACTCTTCAGGATTTTGATCAGAGGAAATTATCGAATATTCATAATTTACGCCTATCTCTTCTAAAATCTTAAAAAGTCCGGATTTTATTACCATTAGTTCATCATCTTTTCCTCCTAGTATAACGCTTACTTTAGCCATAAGTTTAGCTTTTAATTTGTAAAAATTTTTTTATTGTTAATTTAGTAAATTTATCTACGGGTGCCTTATTTATTTTTTTCCTATCCAACCATAAATAATCAGTCAATTCTTGATTAAGTTTAATTTTCGTATTGCTAGTTTGGCAAAGATATTCAAAAGAAATAAAATGTTCTTTCTTAACATACGCTTTAGAAAAAATATTTTCATGTATAATCAATAATTTTAAAGGGTGCACTCTTAATCCGGTTTCCTCATACACCTCTCTTATTAAAGCTTTCTTAATCGACTCACCCTTTTTGATGTGTCCGCCCGGCAATGTATAGCGCATTTTCCACTTACGCGCACGTACCAACAATAATTTGTTTTTATGAACGACTAGAGCACTTACTGTGGGAATGGGATAACTTTCTTTTTTAGACATATACTTACTTTTTTGCCTGTTCTAATAGACTCTGTATTTTATTAAGTTTTCTAGCGTATGGCACGGTTTTTGCGTCAATTTTATATAATTTTTCTGACTTACGGTCATACACGTAATTTATCAATTTATCTTTGTCAAAACCAACATTGTCTGCCGCTTCGTCCCCGCCTAAATGCAGCTGGAGGCAATGAGGCGAGCCATCTTTTGTAAAAAGAGTGATTGTATTTAAAGCACCCAGTCTCATAATAGTAGTGAGCTTAAAACCATACAAATTACCATGTATTTCTTCCAAGCAAACGTGATATACGCCATCCATTCCTTTAGCCAACTTACTTATTAAATCTGGCCTTACGTCTCTCAAACAGGAACCAATTATCAGAATATTTCCAGTAAAATAACGCACATCGGTTTGAATAAAATTTTTTATTTCCATAACATTCTTAAAATTATCGTAATAATTATCGATCAAAGGCGGCTAAATATACCGCCGATGGGATTTTAAACCCATGTTTCGTCCGCGAGATGGACCTATCTATAATCCTAATAAATAATTTAGTGGGGTTTTTACCGTCACGGGGATTTGAACCCCGGTTACCAGGATGAGAACCTGGCGTCCTAGACCAGGCTAGACGATGACGGCCGGAAAAATTTATGTTAAAAATATACTAAAAATCAAAAATCATCCTGTAATGAAAAATTGAAAGAAAACCAACTTCCTCCCCTTTTAACATTTTTGGGTAACTTACAAATTACCAAGACTTAAAATACTTTTCTATTTTCTTTCCTTAATGACCACTAAAATACCGGCGAGAAAGGCAACAATCGCTGTTTCCAGGTAAAAATACGAGGAAAGATAAATTTGCTGGCCGGACAGTTCAGTCACCACACCAAAAATGGCGCAGACAAAACCAAACCACCATAAAACTTCAGCCAAGATACGATTAGTAAATTTCAATTCTTCCACCCCCTTTCTTAAAAATGTTTATTATATTTTTTTAGCCACTAATTCTGTCAGTTCCGCCAGTCTCATGGCGTAACCCCATTCATTGTCGTACCAGGCGACCACTTTCACTAAATTTCCGCCGGCCACGTAAGTCAGGAGAAGATCGACAATAGACGAATATGGATTACCCTTATAATCCATAGAGACCAATTCTTCATTAGAAACGCCTAAAATTCCTTTCAGAGCCGGACTTTTTGCCGCTTCAATAAAAAGACGGTTTACTTCTTCCTTATCCGTGGACTTTTTAACCTCGCAGACAAAATCAACGATGGAAACCGTAGCGGTGGGCACTCTGAAAGCCAGACCATCCAGTTTGCCCGCCAAGGAAGGAATGACCTTAGCCACGGTTTTGGCGGCGCCGGTGGTCGTGGGAATGATATTAAGCCCGGCCGCCCGCGCCCGCCTTAGATCTTTGTGCGGCAAATCAAGCAAACGCTGATCGTTAGTATAGCTGTGGATGGTCGTCATTAAGCCTTTTTCTATCGCGAAGGCGTCGTTTAAAACTTTTACCACAGGAGCCAGACAATTGGTGGTGCAGGAGGCATTGGAAATAATATGATCCGTATCAGGCTTGTATTCTTCTTCATTGACTCCCAAAACAAATGTCTTTATTCCTTCGCTTTTTGAAGGCGAAGAAATGATCACCTTTTTGGCGCCTGCTTCCAGGTGTTTTTTTGCCGCGTCGTATTCCGTGAACAGTCCGGTGCACTCAATGACCACTTCAATGCCTAGGTCCTGCCAGGGCAAATTTTCAGGGTTTTTTTCCGAAAAAACCTTGATTTTTTTGCCGTCAATCTCCAAACCTTCTTCATTATAATTGACTTCCTGATTGTAAATGCCGTATGAGGAGTCGTATTTCAGAAGATGTGCCAATGTCTTTACATCCGTTAAATCGTTGATCGCCGCCACTTCCAGATTCTTTTTTTCCAAAAGAATTTTACAGACGGGCCGGCCGATCCGGCCGAAACCGTTGATCGCCACTTTAATAGGCATAAATTTTATATTAGCTGTTTTTTAAGATATCTTTAAAATTAGCGGCCCGTCCCTTTGACTGGAATAATTCTATTTTCCGGGCGACCACTTTTTTTACCGCTTCTATGGAAGGCTCCAAGACCTTTCGCGGATCATATTCATCCTTTCCTTTGTTCAAGGTCTCTCTTAATTTATCGGTAAAAGCCAGCCTTAATTCCGTATCAATATTGATGATCCGGATGCCGTTTTTAATCGCTTCGGTCAGATCATTCTCCGGCAGGCCGGAAGCCCCGTGCAGAACTAAGGGAACATGAATGATTTTTTTATGGATATTTTTTAATCTTTCCTGGTCAATTTTAGGCACCCCTTTTCTTAACTTATAAATGCCGTGGACATTGCCGACGGAAACCGCTAAAGTGTCTACCCCGGTTTTTTTGACGAAATCAGCCGCCTCTGCCGGATCAGTCATGCATGATTCTTTGTCTGAGACCACCACCCAGTCTTCTGAACCCTTGACCCGGCCTAATTCACCTTGGGCCCAGACGCCTTTTTTATGGGCGTAATCCACGGCTTGTTTGGTCAAAGCGACGTTTTCGTCATAGGGAACATCGGAAGCGTCAATCATTATGGAAGAAAAACCGGCATTGATGCATTCGGCCACGGAATGAAAACTGCGGCCATGATCCAAATGCAGGGCCACCGGCACGTTGACGGCCGCGTTTTTCGCGATCGTTTCCACGATATGGGTAATGGGCTTTAAACCGGCGTATTCAATGGTCGTCTCGGAAATCTGGATGATAACCGGCGCCTGCTGATCCACGGCCGCGTTGATAATCCCCAAAGTAACCTCTAAATTTGCGGTGTTAAAAGCGCCAATGGCGTATTTATTTTTTTTGGCGTCTTCAACCAGCGATTTTAATGAGACGATCATTTTATTATTTCCTTTTTTAACTTAATCTCTTTTGGCTTGTGCCTATAGCAAAGATGTTTTATAATTTTTGAGAACTTTTCCACTTCCAGCGAGGCCGTGCCCACCAGTACGCCGGAAAATGATTCACCGTCCACATAATTCAGGACATTTTTTTCTTCCACGCTGCCGCCGTAGATAAGCTCAAAATTATTATAAACTATGTCCTCGGGATACAGATCGATCAAAGCTTGCCTTATCACCATCGCCATCTCCCGGGCCTGAGCCGGAATGCAAGGCTGGCCCGGATAGATCGACCAGACCGGCTCATAACATATTATTATTCTTTCCTGGGAAAAGATCGGATTGACAAAACGCAGGGCTTTTTTTACTTGATCGTTCACGACCATGAACTGCACTCCTTGACGCCTCTGCTCCCGGGTTTCACCCACGCAGATAATGGGAATTATACCGTTGCGCACGGCGACCACTGTTTTGCGGTCAATGGTTTCGTCCGTTTCTCCGGCGTATATTTTCCTTTCGGAATGGCCGATCATGACATAATGGCAGTTTAATTCCCGGAGCATTTTCACGGAAATCTGAGAGGTATAATTGCCTGACAGCTCCCAAAACATATCCTGGGCCCCGAGCTCGATTTTTGAAGCGATCAAAAGCTGCCTGGCCCGGTCTAGAACGGTATATGAGGGACAAATAACAATATGGCACTTAGCGTAAAAATTTTTGAGTTTTTCCCGCAAAGCAATAATTAAATTCTCGGTTTCCTGGTACATGAGATTCATTTTCCAGTTCGCGACCACGTACGGCGAAAAAGATTTTTTTTTGCTTTTAGTTTTTTTCATTCATTTAAAAAATTTGTAAAGCGCCGTAGTAAACGAGGGAGACGATCATTCCGGCCAGGGCGACGCCCAAAGCCAGGCAAAGCAGGGCTTTTTTGTAAGGAATATTAAAAAGGAAGGCGGCGATACTTCCGGTCCAGGCGCCGGTGATAGGCAGAGGAATGCCGACGAAAAGAACCAAAGCCGCCAGCAAGCCGTATTTCTGCGAACTTTTTTCAAATTTCCGGCGGGTCCGGGAAAATAACCAGGTGAAAAAACGGTTCATTATTTTTGACTTCCTCATCAGAAATTTAGAAATAGGCTCCAAAAGCCATAAGACCAGAAATATAGGCAGCAGATTGCCGACAAAGGACCACAAAAAAGCGCTCCATAACGGCAGATGATAAACGCCTAAGGCAATGGGCAAAGCCGCTCTTAATTCTCCGATCGGGATCATGGCGATCAAAAGAGTGGCTAATTCAGGAGGAAAACTTTGGAAATGAGCGGCATAATCTATATTAAACATACAATATTTTTCAATGATTGTAAATTAAGTTTGAGGCTCAATAGTCGGATTTTTTTTGGTTTCAACCGGCGTTTCTTCTTTTTCCGTCTCGACCTGATTATCTGGCGACGGCAGGTCCGGATGCAGTAATTTTTGAAGATTTTCATCCTGATTGAGTTTTTCATAATCCGGCAATTCCTTGACCTCGGAAAGCCCTAAAAATTTCAAAAAATCAAAAGTCACCTGGTAATAGTGGGTCATTTTTTCCTTGTCTTCAAAAGATTCGATCAGGCCCTTGATCATCAAATTGCGCAGGATCAAAGCGCAGTTGACCCCGCGGATAACATCCAGATCGGCCTTAGTGATCGGACCGCGGTAAGCGATAATGGTCAAGGTTTCCAAAGCCGGGCGGGTCAGCTCCCCGGTCTGCTCGTCTTTAAGATAATCGCGGATGATCTTCGCGTTATCGGGCGTGGTGGAAAAAGAATACTTTGACCCTAATTGCATCAGCTGCAATCCGCGCTCGCCGGTGTTCGTCTCATTTTTCAGATCGTCAAGCGCCGCTTCCACTTCTTTCTTTTCGGCGGATAAAAGCTCGGCAATCTTTTGGGAAGAAAGGGGCTTTAAAGAAACAAAAAGCAGGCTTTCGATTTTTGTTTTTAAACTCATGGGGTTTCCAGGTTAATTTTATTAATGGTTATCTCGGAAAAAATATTATCCTGGCAGACGGCGATATCCCGCTGCTTGACCAGCTCCAAAAGCGCCAAAAAAGTGACGATGATCTCCGTGCGGTTCTTGGCTTTGGCGATCAGCTTTTTGAAATTCAGGCCTTCATTCTGAAAAATAAAATCCCTGATCTGGCTGATCTTCTCCCGGATGGAAATCGTCCGGCAGAGGGCTTTCTTGGGTATCTCGATGATCGGCTCGATATTTTTTAAAATCACATGGAAAAAACCGCCTAAATCAGCGGCCGTGATTTTTTCCGGCGGGATAAAGACAGGGATGACCAAACGGCTGGTGTCGCGGTAAAAACAAAATCTTTTTTTCAGGATCATTTTGTGGATGACCTTTGAAGCCTCGTAAAATAATTTATACATCTTAAGCTGAGACTCGAGCTCCGCGCCCAGATCCTCTTCATCCGGAGATAAATAAGGCAATAGAGCTTTTGATTTGATGAGCAGAAGCTTGGCCGCCACTACCAGAAAATCGGCCAGCTCTTCGGCCGGAATACTTGTATTCTGGTCCAGGATGGCAATATACTGCTCGGTCACAGTCGACAAAGACACTTCGGTGATCTCCAGTTTCTGCTCCTCGATCAGCTGCAGCAGAAGATCCAAGGGGCCTTCAAATTGTTCAATCTTTATTTTGTACATAGCGGGCTAACTTTTTTAGCATCGTAATTTTAGAAAAATTATGGGTGTAAAGCTTGTTCAGACCGGAAATAATGTCAGGATTTTTATTCAATTCGCTTAAGAATATTTTGTAGCCCCGGTTGCCCAAGCGCTCGTAGATAAAACGGTTTAGGCGAGAGGCTTTTAGCAAAGGACCCAGCTCCCGGTCAGTTAATACTTTGTATGGCTTTTTTTCAATCAAAGCCAGGGCGGCCAAGTATCCCGATCTTAGAGCATGATACATGCCAAAGCCGAGCAGATAATCCTGGAAACCGCCGGCTTCGCCGGTGTAAATTTTCCCTTTTTCCGGCTTGAAGCCGGTGTTTATGACGCCGGCGAACTTTTTTTCGTTTTTTACCGAAAAAGGTCTTATTTTTTGAAAAGTTTCAAAAGTCTTCTTGAAATAGAATTTGGCTTGCCGGACGTAAGGCAGGGTCAGGCCCGAAACTAATGTCGCTTCTCCGTTGACCGCGATCAAATAGGCGTAGGTTTTCGGCGCCAGATCGTCGGATAAAATGGTGACAACTTGATCATCTAAATTCGTGGTAAAATTCAAACCCAAGGCCAAGGCAAAAGGCTTTTGGCCGCCGGTGGCCGTAATATCGGCTTTATTCGGCTTTAATGAACAACCATAATTTATTTTTACGCCCCGCGCTTCCGCCTGCCGGGCCAGGCTCCAGTCAAGAGACCCCTTGCCGCTTCCTCTTTTTACTACGTAAAAAAATGGTTTTTCGCTTTTAAAGGGGTACGCCGTCAAATCGGAAGAGTAAAATTTTACCTCGCGGAAAGGATGTGAAAAAAAATCAACCTCTATTCCGCAAGTTTTAATCCTTGAAAGCACATCCTCTTTGGCTGTCCAGTTTTCCAAACCCTGCCAGTCTCCGTTTTTCGCCGCGCCGACCGCCTGATTGGCTTCGTATACCTCCGCCTCAAACCCGTTTTTGGCTAAATTGATAGCGGCGCATAATCCTGAAAGTCCGGCGCCGCAAATTTTTATTTTTTCCCTCATTACTATTTTTATTTTTTCTTTTTTATCTGCAGTTTCAGGTCGGAAGCCTCCCCCACGTCCCCGGCGATCGGCTTCTCGTATTTAATATAATCCTTCAATTTTATTCTTAAGCTTTCCGTGAAACTGCCGGCCCCAAACAAAGCTTTTTGCACCTTCATCAGAGATTTGTCCATGACAATGGAAATCTTGTACAAACTGCCGAAAGGGGTGATCGCTCCGGGCTTGATCCCGAGCTTCGTTTTCATTTCATTCTCGCGGGCAATGCTTATTTTTTTGGCTTTCAAAAGCTTTTTCAATTTAGGGATATTCAAACGGCGATGAGCGGGTAAAACCACCAGGTAATAATCCTTGTCCGCCTTGATGAACAGGGTTTTGCCGATTTCCGCAAGTTTTGTCTTGGTCGTCTGGGCCAGATCATAGGCCGTGAAAACGGTTTTATGCTTAAGAATCTCGAATTTAAGCTTGTTTTTTGTCAGATAATTCTTGATTTTGGCGGGGATGGACATAAATTTATTGTGATTAATTTATTAAACAGGCTTGGGACGGTTAAATCTTTTTTGCAGATAGACGATCAGAACGATGAAAGCGACGGCGAAGGAAATGAGGATGACATAAATGCCCAGCTCGCGGTAATGGCGGAAAAGAAAAGTGGCGAATTCAATGAACAGATGGACGGCCGCCACGAACACGGAAAAGTAAAAAGCGCGCATCAATATCTTGCTCTGGTTCTTTATTTTTTTTCGCATGGTCGTCAAGGATATCACGACGGTCACGATCAAAAGAGGCACCACTAAAGCGATATGCAAAAGCAGCCTGACAGTCTCATATTTGATGATCTGGCAAAGCTTTAAAACAACGGCCGCATTGGCGCTCTGGCAATTCTCGTAAAAGGGGTTGAAAAAACGGGGCAGATCATAGAAAGCCCTTTCATACATCACCACCAGGACAACGGCCAAAAGCACCCCGAAAAAAATGCTCCAGGAGGACATTTCGTCCTTATTGGTTTTTCCCGGGGGAATTTTCGCCTCCCCGATCTTTCTTTCCGGGATGTAAAAATCTGTCATAAATTTATGGTTTATTTATTGGTTATTTTTTTCTTTTTTTAAAAGGCAGAGTCTGCTGCTCCCCGAAGCATTTCCTGGCCGTTTTTTTGCCTTTCCCGGTCAGGCTAATCTCGTCAATAAACCATTTATGAGGCGTCCTTCGGCCATAGCCGATAAGCAATTCTTTATCAATCAGCCGCTCCGAGGATTTGGTGATGATATTCTGGATGTCGTCTTTTTTCGGTTTTTTCTTGGACGAATTATAAAAACGCTCAAAGCCTTTCCGGCTAATTTTCTGGCCGCGGTTTGAGTAAACGGTAATTAATATGTATTTTTGGAGTTTGGAGATGTTCACGAGTAATTAATAATTTATAATGTATAATTTATAATTATTGAGACGAAGAGATCTGTAGCGAGGAGTTTCGTGTCTTGAATATTGGATCTCGAATCTCGACTTATTAACTTCTCAATCGCAGTATTTATATTCATAACCCAGGCTGCAACCCATGGAAGCGCAATTTGGGTTTAATTCGGCCTTTTTATCCTCCTCTATAATCTTTTTTAAATCATTCCCGAGAAAATGCCATAGACACTTTTTTTTAGCGGTTTCTCCGCCACAACATCCGCAACCGCAAGCCGTATAAGTCTCGGGTGTTCTCTTTTGATTGTTGATGTTGTATTGACGAATCAAAAGTAAAACTGATAATGTTACAAAAACTACTATTACTATCACCAGAATTATTATATTTTTTCTTCTCATTGCTTTTATTTCTTTATAACCACAATATTGGCTTCTTTAATCTGACTATCCGGCAATTCCGATGGCGCTCCCATCATCAAGTCGCGGGCATCCGCGGTTTTCGGGAAAGCGATCACTTCTCTTATATTCGGCTCGCCGGCCAGGATCATCACCAATCTGTCAATCCCAGGCGCAATGCCCGCGTGCGGCGGCACACCGTAAGAAAAAGCCTCTAAAATATGGCCGAAGCGTTCTTGGATTTCTTGTTCATTCAAACCCAGTATTTTGAAAATTTTGTGCTGCAAATCCGCTTCGTGAATTCTAACGGAGCCGGTGCCGATCTCGAAGCCGTTCAAGACCAGATCATAAGACTGGGCTTTGGCTTTTTCCGGCTCTTTATCTAATAATTTAATATCATCGGTAACCGGCATAGTAAAAGGATGATGAGTGGAAACCCACTTTTTTTCCGCCTCACTTTTCTCAAACAAAGGAGGCTCCATTACCCAGGCAAAGGCAAGTTCATTATTATTTTTGGTATTTTCCCTTAGATCCGGCTTATCGCTTTTATGCTTTTTCATCGCCTCGTCGTAGGAAAGCCGCGGAAACGGCACTTTGGCGATCTTTTTCTCCGGACAAATCTTTTTTACCAGTTCAATGAATAGTTCTTCCGAAATCTTTAAAATATCCTCCCTTTCCACAAACGACATCTCAAGGTCCAGCTGAGTGAATTCCGCCTGCCTATCTCCCCTGGCGTCTTCATCGCGGAAACAGCGGGCAATCTGAAAATACTTTTCCAGGCCAGCCACCATCAGTAATTGCTTGAACTGCTGGGGGCTTTGGGGCAGGACGTAAAATTTCCCGGCAAAATTCCTCGAAGGCACGATATACTCCCGCGCCCCTTCCGGCGTGCCTTTGGTCAAGAGCGGCGTTTCAATTTCCAAAAAGCCGCTGGAAGAAAGCCAGTCGCGGATGAATTTGATCACCTTGTGGCGCAGAATAAGATTTTTCTTCATCCTTTCGTGCCTTAAATCAAGATAACGGTATTTTAAACGCATTTCTTCATTGGCCTGCCGGTCCTCGTTTTCTATTTCAAAAGGCGGGGTTTTGGCCTTGGATATCACTTTAAAAGATGTGGCCTGCAATTCAATCTCGCCGGTGGCTGAATCCGGATTGATATTTTTTAATTCGCGCTTGACCACCTTGCCTTCCAGTTCAATGACAAATTCTGGCCGCAATTCGCGGGCCTCTTTAAAGGCTTTGTCAAAGACGACCTGGATCAGGCCTTCCCGGTCGCGCAGGTCAATAAAAACAATCGAGCCCATCCGGCGCGTCCGATGCACCCAGCCGCACAGTTTTATTTTTTTGTCGACCTTGTCCAAGGTTTGAGAAGTGAATATTCTTTCCATGTAATATGTAAATTAGTTAATCGACTTCAAAAAACTGAAAACTGGATAGAATCTGATCCACCGTCGCTTGATCCTCATTGCTGACATTGGTAAAACTGAACAGATACGGGATGTTGTTGGCCGTAAGATGCAGATAGTCAATGTCGCCGAATGAAGTGTCGTAGGTGTTTTTGGTTCCGTCAATGCCGGCGACCCTGACCGCTTCGCTGGCGATAATCGTATTTGAGCCCATATCTTCTTCAAAATCAGCGGCGGATTTATTGGCCAGAATAGTGACATTAAATTGATCGCCGATGCTCTCTGTCCCTTCAGGGATCAAATCGCGCCAATTCAAGTTGCTCCAGATCACGGTACTATCCCCGGTCGGATCATCCTCGCCGGTGATGACGCTTCTCACCTGAACGGCGAATTCCGGCGGATACATGAATGAATATTTCCACTCCTGATTGGTATAGGTCAGCCAATCAGTTGTTTCGTCGGCCGCCGTGTTTGTGTTAACAGCGGAGTTTGTGTTATCGGAAACATTTGTGTTCGTCCCGGCCGGGCAATCCTCTTCCCAAATCCTTAAACATTTGGCTTCAGATTCGCACCAGGAATAGCCGGCCGCAATCAAACAGCCGTGTTCATCAGTATCACCGCCGATGAGCTGATTGGTATTCTCGTTTTCCTTATCATCCGGACCAGCTGTATTGGTGTTTTCGTTCTTAATATACTTCACGTACCCGAAAGACAGGCCGGCGATCAAAAGCGCGGCGATCAGGCCGAGAGTTAAGATTGGGGCAAGAGTTTTTTTAGACATAATTATTTGAATTTAAAACTCTGATAAAAGTCTTCAAAACGCTCGTCATTAATATCGCCATTATTAATATGGTATAAGTATCCCCCCTGTTCAAAGAAAACATCAATTTGAATGTACCTGGGCAAATTAGGGTTACTGACCGTTATCTTGACCGCCGGGAAGCCGTCAACTTTAACATCCTGTTTTTCAACTTTAGAGCCGAGATTATAATTGACGTTTAATATCTCTTCGGTCGCTTGCTGCATATTTGTGTAGTATTTCTTCATTTCTCTTCTTTCGAGACTGAACAGGAAATCATCCGTCAATTCCGGGGGCCTGAACTCCACGCAATCGATCCCGGTAGAAACATTGCAGAGATGATATTGCCAACCAGCCGGATAACTGACTTGATACACTTCGTTCTCATAAATCAGCCAATCGTTGTTCGCAACCGTAAATTTAAAAGTAGCCAGCATCCGATCATAGACATTTCCCACCCGGTTAATATTTTCCTGACCAGCCGGCAAATAGGCGACAAATTTATATATGTCTTGGTCACGGAGGAAATATGTGGTTTTTACCCCCGCTACCGACCAATCCATATTTTTCAACTCTTCAGGCAAATCTTCGGGGGTTACCTGGCTGGATTGCTTAGCCGGCAAGCCGTTAACTGTTAAGTCTAAAAATGGCGTCTCATTAGTCGACTCTTTGGCCACAATTTGTTCCAAAGAAAGGTTTCCCTTATTTTCCTCTATCTTTATCGAAATCAGAGCGATTATAAATCCGGAATATTCCTCATATTCGCCAAAATAATACTCATTCACCTCTCCAAAGTCATATGGTGAAAGCGGCCCCCAATTATCCGGATATTTCAAAGTGAAGTCATGCTTCTCGTTGAGATAAGTGAAAAAACCCGGTGTTTCTTCCGTTGCTGAGTTGGTATTTTTGTTCTCTCTATCCTGGGGGATAAAATAATAATAGCCGGCGATAATGATCGCCCCGATCAGAACGGCCACAAGAATCAGAATGGCCAGCCAATTGGTTTTTTTTGGCTTCGCAGTTGTTAATGGATTAATTTGAGGTTGATTTAGCATAATGTTCTATAACTTATTATATGATTCCATCAGGCAAATCAGCGTCTCGCGCAGAGGCTCGTAAGCCGTGTACAAAACATTTTCCGCCGGGGTAGAGCCGTATTCAAAACTGGTCTTGTCGCCCAAAGAAACGTGATTCGTTTCATTTTTGTACTCAAGCGTCGTACCGGCAGCACCGGTGTCTGGATCTTCAGAAATATAAATGTGGCCGGCGCCGGTATAATTTGTCCCGTCTATGGTCAAAGGATCAGTTCGCTGGACATCGTTCAAAATAGCGCCGACGCCGGTCCGGCCGCAGGTCATTTGGGCTTGCACTGCCGCTGGGGCGGCGATGGTAACGTAAGCGGTGTTATTGATCTTAAAAGTGACGCAAAGCTCTTCCCCGTAATTAGCAAACTTCTGGGCGAAGGTCAAGCCTGACTGCCCTTCTTCCTCGGAAAGACTAAACTCATCCTGAGTTAATTCCGTCACGGTCATGGTGTTCGGATACTTCACCGTATAACCGTATTTCTGGTTAGTATAAGTCAGCCAGCCGTTTGAGCAGTCAGTGTTTACAATAGAAATATTAGTATTTAAATTAACGTTGCTGCTGGCGTTAGTATTTATATTAGCGTTTGTGTTTGCGTTAGAGTTAACCAAAATTGTCCCTTCAAGAAATGAAAATTTATTGATAAATTGATTAAACTCTTCTCCGGTTACCAAATAATTCGTTCTCACCCCGTAAAAATTATTTTGATACATAAATAACGCCCCTTTTTCCCATTCATATTTCTGTAAATCAATAGACCAGTTATATGTTTCAAATAATATAAATTCAATTCCATCAACTGTTCTTTTTTCTAGAAGTTTATTGACAACATTACCATTAGTATCTTCTTTGCCTATTTTCCCCCAAAAATCATCAACTGTTTTCGAATCTTTTATCAGCGCTTCGCCGTTTTCCTGACTGATATCAATTCGTGGCATTCTAATATTGGCATAGTCGTTTTGCACCGGATCGCCGTTCTCAATGGTAATATCATTGCCTGTATCCTGCCCGGATTGAATTTCTTTAAATACTCCCTCGCCGTGTGCTGAAACTATTTCGTAAACCTGCCATTCTTTGGGATATTTAAAACTAAAACCGAATTTACTTAAGCTAAATGAATTCCAATCATCAGTTTCACTAACAGAAATGTTCGTGTTGGTGTTATTATTTTCCTTCTCTTTAGGCAGCCAATAAAAATAACCGAAAGCGACAGCCCCGATTAAGGCCGCGGCGATAACAATGGGAATGGCTAGATTAATAACGCCTTTTTGATTGGTCATAGGTTTTTAGATATTATCCGCCAGAGGCGGACCCGCCTTTGGCGGGAGATATTGAGATAAATTATTTTAAATTCCAAATTCTAAGCACCAAATTACAGATAAATCCGAAGCACGAAATCCTAAATCCTAAACCCCTGGCCTGAGCCGGGGCGAAGGCAAATTCGAAGCACCAATTTTCCAATGTCCAAAACCGGTTTTGAATTTTGAATTTAGGATTTAAAGATAACGAATTGAAGAAACTATGGTCTTAAACGGTTCAGCATCCTGGGAAAAGGAATTGTTTCGCGAATATGCTTTAAACCGCAAATCCAAGCCACCGTTCTTTCGATCCCTAGACCAAAGCCCGAGTGCGGAAAAGTGCCGTATTTTCGCAAATCCAAGTACCATTGGTAATCTTTGATAGGAATTTTGGCTTTTTCCATATTGGCTTTCAATATTTCATAATCATCTTCTCTTTGCGAGCCGCCGATGATCTCGCCAAAGCCTTCCGGGGCAATGCAATCGGCATTTAAAACTAATTTGGAATTTAACGGATCCTGTTTCATATAAAAAGGTTTTATTTCTTTTGGCCAATGAGTGACAAAAACCGGCTTGTCCAGATCTTTGGAGATCAGGGTTTCTTCATCGCCGCCGAAATCATCCCCGATTTTTATGGCCGAGCCTTTGCCTTGCAAGTCCTTGATCACCTCTTCATAAGTCTTGCGGTAAAAAGGCGCTTTGATTTTTTCCAAAGGCTTGATATCTTTTTCCAAAACTTGAAGCTCTTTTTTATTATTCTCTAAAACGTATTTAAAAATATAACTGATCAAATTTTCCTGGATCTTCAAATTCTCTTCGTGCTCCACAAAAGCCGCTTCCGCGTCCAGCATCCAGAATTCCATCAAGTGCCGGCGCGTTTTTGATTTCTCCGCGCGGAAAGTAGGACCAAAATCATAGACTCTTCCCAGAGCGGCGGCCGTCGCTTCAATATAAAGTTGGCCGGACTGGGCCAAGTAAGCGTCTTCCTCAAAATATTTGGTCTTGAAAAGCGTGGTCGTGCCTTCGCAGGAAGTCGGAGTCAGGATCGGCGAATCGGTCAGGGTAAAATTATTTTCATGGAAAAATTTGCGCGCCGCCCAAATAACCGAATCTCTTATTTTTAAAATGGCCCGCTGTCTGGAAGACCTCAGCCACAAATGCCGGTTGTCCATCAGGAAATCCGGGCCGTGCTCTTTTTTGGCGATGGGATAATCTTCGGCAATTTGAATGATTTTTAAATCCTTGACCTGAATTTCATAGCCCGAAGGAGATTTGGCTTCTTCTTTTAGCAAACCCGAAACTTCTACCGAAGATTCGATCTGAAGTTTCTTGCAATTTTCAAAAACATCAGGGCTTACCTCTTTTTTAGAAACTATCGCCTGAATTTCACCGGTGCCGTCGCGCAGCTGTAAAAAAAAGAGGCTTCCGGATGACCGGGCGTTAAAAACCCAGGCCTTGAGAAGCACTTCTTTGCCTAAATATGGCTTGATGTCTGATAACAATATATACGGCATTTGTTTAATCAATTTCCCCTCTTGTATTTAACTTTATTATAGCGATTTTTTCCGATTTAGTCAAAAATGGTGAGATTTTACTATTTAACCTTAACTTAGCCAAAAAGACCGGCCTTGGCGTAAAACGGGCAGTAGTAATTTTTTGGTTTATTCTTTTGTTTCTCTTATGTTTATTTTTTTGGTAATACTGAATTACTTGTTCTTTCTGAGGCCAGAAAGAACCAAAGAGCCCCGGGGGTTTTAATTCGTCTTACAAAGCGTGGATAATTGCTGAAGGCCCTGCGGACTGAGGCAACCCCCGGACCCCCACGCATTCTTAAAGCTTTTGCTAATTGCTAAATTATCCCGTGGTATTATTCCATTACGTTTGCGCCAATTGCGATATCGAAAACCAGGAGGGCGAGGGGGTTCCGGGGGAAAAACTGAAAGCCAAACGGCCACGCGGTACAACGACGCTCTGCACCCGCGGTTTTTTTCCCCCGGAACTTTTGCTACTTTTGGTTACAAAAGTAGAAATCATAAAACCTTGACAAAAAATCAACCTGGCCACAAAAACTAACTTTGGATTTGGAATTTAGAATTTATATACATAAAAAAGCGGCCTTTCTCAAGCCACTTGTAAATATTATACACCAAATCAATTTTTCGTCAACCTACTCCCGGAAGCCCTCCCGCATTCTGAAAGATTTTATAATTGCTGATCTTATCCTCCGAAATCCTTGGTTTTTATATTAGGATCTTCCAAAAATTCAATCCGGTCACCTTCTACCAAAATCGCCTGCTGGTCTGTAAGCAGTTTGACCGAGTAGCTAGCCTTTTCAATTTTTGGTCTGATCACCGGCTCCATTTCCGGTTTATAATGAGCCAGAATCAAAAACGGAACTAGATTCATGGCGGAAAAGTCGGTGACGCCATGACGGTAAAACTTTTGAGGTTCTTTCCAAGTCGCCATTTCAATCGTCGGACAAACGACATAGGCGCCGGAACTGGAACCGCAATACACTCCCCCTCTATCCAAAAATTCCTTAAGTACCTTTTCAAACCCGCTCTCGCGGATGCATTTCAAAAGAAAAAAAGCATTGCCGCCCAGCATATTGATGGCTTCCTTGTCTTTTAATTTTTCCCGCAATTCATCCGGCGATTTGCCGTCAATGTCAATCTCTTCAAAATCCCAACCCAGTTCTTTCATCCGCGCCTCATGCTTTTTTATGTATTTTGTATCCGGAACGCTTTTTCCGGCGGTAGTAATATAAGCCCATTTCACTTTGTTTTTGGGTTTATAAAAAATTTCGTATCGGCCGTCGGTCACATAAGTGCCTCGGGAAGCAAGTAATAGTTTTTTCACGGTTTTATTTTTTTAAATCATAAGAAAGAAATACGGCGATTTCTCGGCCTTTGTTGTCATAATAACGGTCATTGCGGCCGCAGACACGGAATCCGTTTCTCCGGTAAAATTTCACTACCGGATTAAGAGAAGGCCCTTCCGCAATCAGGGTTCTCGCTCTTCTTTTTTTGGCTGCTTTTATTAATATTTTAATCAGCGCTTTGCCATAACCCTTATGCCGGAAAACGGGCCGGAGGAAAATATTGATGACTTTAGCCGTATTATTCCAACGAAAATGCTTTATCCCGCTGAAGCCGATAATTTCGCCTTTTTCTTTAACCACAAAAAAAACCGTGTCTTTATCGCCGATTATTTTAGGATAATCCCTTTTCTCGTGAAAATACCGGCGGTTCAACCGGATTATTTCCGGAATATCTTTTTTTGTCGCTTTAATGATCTTCATGGTTTTAGTTTATTATAATCACCTTTTTTTAAATAACCCATTCTTTGCTGGCCATAAAAATTTTCATGTATCACATCCCCCGCTCCAACCGACTTATTGGTTTTATTCTTAAGATACTCGGCAAATTCGGCCGGGTATTTTTCTTTAGCCAGCATCCTTAAAGCCATCACTTCATCCGTAAGGCCGCCTTTTTCTCTTTCCATTTTTTCCGCGCGATCAATGGCTTCGGAAAAAGATTCAATTTGATGAGTTTCCATAATTATATTATACTCTTTTTTATAAAAAATAAAAAAGCGGCTCCACCTGGGAAAGGCGAAGCCGCGCGAAGAACGAATTGGCCAGGCATATCAACAGACCAAAGATCTGTTTTTGATAACCTGGACCATGTGTTCCGACGAAAAAAGGAACAGATCAAAGGCGAAGTGGACAACGATGGCATAGGCCAACCCGTAATTGAAAGCTAAATAAAACATGTAGAAGCCGAAGATGTACGAGTTGAGCATGCCGGCCGCGCCCTGGTACTTGTGCCCGTCGCGGAACTTGGCATTGGACCAGAGGATTGCGCCCAAATAAAGCAGGGCTATCCAGCGGCTGGCGTGCGCCGGGACGAACGGAATGGCGGAAAGAGCGGACACGCCTTTGGGCAGGGCGTAGCAGGTCCAGCAGACGAATGAGACCACCCGGAAAACCATTTCCGCCGGGCCGATGTTTCTTTGCTTCCTAAACGCCCTCTCCTTATTTCGGAGGAACTTGCCAAATAACCGGCGGCTTATGGCCGAGGCGCCGGCCAGCTGGATCTGCAAAAATAAGAGCATCAAAGGAAGAAAGATGAGAATGATCCGCCAATGCTCCGCCGCGATCCACTGATAAACGGAGAGGGTCCAGCCCTGTATGAGCAGGATAAAATTCTTGTCCGTGTGCCGGAACAGCCAGACGAAGAAACCGACGAACGCCGCGCCGATGACAATATCTATCTTCCAGCCTTCCGTGGCCGCCGCGATCAGGACAAAGACAACGAGGAGGAAGATGGCCAGGATCCAGAAAAAAGTGAGATTGGCCCACCAGATTGCGATCAGGCCGAAGAAGATATAGACGCCGCGGTGACCGAGCTCTTCCAGCAGACCGGCGAAAAAGGAAACCATGGCCTTAAAGCCAAGGTTTTCACTGACGATCGTCCCTTCCTCGTCGCTGTCATCCGAAAACCAGTCAAGCTGGCCCAAGACAACCGCGTAGAATATGGCCGGCAAAGAGACGCAGAAAATAGCCGGCCAGATCTCTCCGTTCAAGTTCCAGTAGGACAGCGGATTAAAATCCGGGAAAATCCAACGCTTGAGCAGCCACCAGATACCGAAAGTGGCGAGCAGGATTACGACTTGAATGACGATGTTGGCGTTGTACTTGGCCCTAACCGCCGCGCTGCCCTGACGCGAAGCGTCAAAAAAATAGGCGAAGCGGATGTAATGGTCCTGAATGCACCGTTCATAGAAGTTCAACTTTCTCTCCTTTCGCTAGGAAACCGATTTCAAGGTTCGTTTTGGCAAAAATAGATCAGCCAAAAATATTATCATAAAATTTTATTTTTGTCAAGACAAAGAACCAAACAGCATCGTGTTTGGGTCATTGGAAAATTAGTGCCTGAAATTTGTTTAAAATTTCGAGCCTGCCTGCCGGCAGGCAGGTTTCGAATTTAGGATTTAGGATTTGCGGTTCTCGTTTTAAAATAAAGCGTCAAGCTAGCCACCAATACCACTCCCAAAGCGGCAATCGTGTTCCACATCAGATCGCTCGGGGTGTCAAATTTATCCACGATCCGGTTGCTCAAAGAGATAACATCCCCTAAATATTCGCTCACTTCATACATGGCGGAGGCGAAAATAGTGACAGACAAAGAAAAAAGCGAAAGACTGAAAAGACCAAGTTTAATCTTTTTTTGCTTGTTCAACTCATAAAGAATAACAAAAAAAGCCAAGGCGACCGCGGCTGAACCGACCATATGGGCCAAGTTATCCCACCAAACGATAGAATGGTAAAGATTGGCAAAATTGCCGGCGGCGTCAAACCAGACGCCAAGGCTGACCGACCAGACGACATAAAAAGGCATAATGATCTGATGCCTGGTCTTAAAAAACCAGTAGATTATCAATATTATCAGGAGAGACTCCACGTCAGTTAAAGCCAGGGCCAGCTGACGGGTCGTGGTGTCGTAACTCAAAAAAATTTCCAGAGGCAGCAAGGCAACCAGGAAAAAAATTCCGGCCATAAACAATATTTTGTTGGTTTTAGACGACATTAATTTTTTTCCTTTGCCGGAAAAATATCTGCTTAGTTATTTCAATTAAAACAACCGTCGACAAACAAGCGCCGATGATAAAAAGCCATTCGCTTAAATATATATTTTTGGTCCGCAAAATGCCCTGCAGAAAGGGCAGATAGACGCCGGCCGCTTGCAAGCCAAGGCCACCCAAAAAGGCCAAAATGAGATATTTATTGGTCAGAGGATTTTTCCGCCAAATGGGATAGCGCAGGGAACGGACGCTGAATGAATAAAACAGTGTGGAAAGGCTGAAAATGGTGAAAGCGATGGTCTGTGCCAGCTCGATATCGCCGGTTTTCTTCCAGAAATAATAAAAACCGGCAAAGCAGAATAAACCGGTGAAAAAACTGATAATGGCAATTAGAATCTTCATTTCCAGGGTCAGGACGCCTTGCGAAAAACCACGCGGTTTTTCCTTCATTACTTCCTTTTCTTCCGGCTCCATCGCCATGGCCATGGCGGGAAAACTGTCTTCAATCAGATTAATCCATAAAATTTGGGCGGCAAGCATAGGCAACGGCAAATTAAAAACCAGGGAAATTAAAATCACAAATACCGCGGCGAAGCTATCCGAGATAAGATAAAGAATAACTTTCTTAATATTGTCAAAAATCACTCTTCCTTGCTCTATCGCCTTTTCAATGGTCAAAAAATTATCGTTAAGCAAAACCAGGCCGGCTGTTTCTTTGGCCACGTCCGTGCCCGAACCCAAGGCAATCCCGACATTGGCGCTCTTCAAGGCGGGAGCGTCATTTACCCCGTCTCCTGTCATGGCCACCACTTCGCCGTTGGCCTGCCAGGCGTCCACGATCCGCAGCTTGTCTTTGGGCGAAACCCGGGCGTAAACGGAAATTTCCCTGACCCGGTTTTTCAGATCATGCTCTGACATTTTTTCAAGATCCGCTCCTTCCAGGATATTTTCCTGCTTGGCCGGCAGGCCCAGCTCTTCGGCGATGGACTGGGCGGTCAGTTTATGGTCGCCGGTCATCATCACCACTTTTATGCCGGCCGCCTGGACCTTGGCTACCGTTTCTTTCGCTTCCAGGCGCAAAGGATCCTTGATGGCGACAAAACCGACAAAAACCAGAGATTGTTTTTCCTGATCGAATTTTTCCAGATTAATATATTCACGGCTGACTTTTTTATAGGCGAAAGCGAGGATCCGGAGGCCTTTATTGGAAAGCTTTTCAAAATTCTTTTTCAGTTTTTCCTTGATGTCTTTGGACAAAACAATATTTTTTCCGTCATCATCAATAGCGGAAGACATGGAAAGCACCAATTCAGGCGCTCCTTTGACCAAGATCATGTTCTGCTCCTCCGAGAACCGATGCAAAGTGACCATATATTTGATGTCGGAATCAAAAGGAATTTCATCCAAACGCTTGTATAATTTTTCCAGCTCGCTTTTGCGCAAACCCAGCTTATCGCCGGCAGTCAGCAAGGCTTTTTCCGTGGGATTGCCTACCACTTTCCACTTTTTAAGATCGTCTTCCTCGTTTTCCACGAAGGCGTCATTGCAGAGCATGCCGATCTTCAAGGCGAAAAGATAACTTTCCGCTCCGTCTTTTTTAAAAGCCATTTCCTGAAAATCCGCGGCCAGATCATGGCGATAAGTGATCACCTGAGCGACATGCATCGTTCCTTCGGTCAAAGTTCCGGTTTTATCGGTACAGATAACCGTGGTGGAGCCCAAGGTTTCTGCGGCCAGCAAATTGCGGGCCAATGATTTCTGCTTTAAAATCCGCTTCATGCCCACCGTTAAGATCAGGGTGACGGCGATCAGCAAGCCTTCGGGAATGGCGGAAACCGCCACGGCTACGGCCGTGGTGAACATTTCCAAAAATTCTTTGCCCCGGGCCAGGCCAATGAACAACAGGGCGAAACAAAGAAGTAAAATGATAATCGCCAACTGCCGGGAAAAACGGCCGAGCTTTACCTGCAAAGGAGTTTTATCCTGGGGGGTCTCCTTGACCATGGCCGCGATCTTGCCGAACTCCGTGTTTTTTCCGGTGGCCGCCACCACCGCCCGGCCGGAGCCTTCCGCCACCACCGTCCCCATATAAACCATATTCTTTCGGTCAGCCAAGCCTGATTCTTTGCTCATTTTTTCGCTAAATTTTCCCACGGGAAAAGACTCGCCGGTCAAGGAAGCTTCATTGACTTTAAGATTTTTGGCGGAGATTATCCGGCAATCAGCCGGCACTTTGCTGCCCATATACAAAACTATGATATCTCCCGGCACCAGACTTTCCGCCAAAACCTGCTTTTCCTGGCCGTCGCGAAAGACCAAGGTTTTATAAGCCATCACTTCCTTTAATTTCTTCAAAGCGTTCTGGGCCCGGAATTCCTGGATAAATCCGATAATAACATTAATAATAACCGCCGCCAAAATAACATAACCATCAATAAAATCACCCAGAAAAAAACTGACCAAAGCGGCGATCAATAAAATATAGACCAGCGAGCTTTTAAACTGGCTTAATAAAAGCGAAAAACCGGAAAAACCTTTTTCCTTCGGCAAAGCGTTCAAACCGAATTCCGCCTGCCTTTTTTTCACTTCTTCTTCGCTTAAGCCGTGAATCGCCGATTCCAGCTTTCTTAAGGCCTCTTCTCCGCTTAATTTGTACCAGTTAGTTTCCGCCATAATGATTTTATTTTAACATAAAAACGCCCAAAGAAAAAACCCCGCCAAAGGCGACGGGGTTCGTGTGTTCAAAAGTGAACAATGAACGAGATTTACTTGTCCAGTTCCTCGATTTTTATCTGCCTCCACATATAGAGGAGCGGATTCTTGGCCGCCAGGATGTTGACGGCGAAAAGGATGGCGTTGCTGTCCGGCCAGACAGTGGCCATGGGCACGTCCGAAGCCATCCTGACGCTGCTCCAGATATCCGGAGGGAATTCCTTCAAGGTCGCCGGAATGGTCACCACCGGCCAGCTGGTGTGTGAAGCGAGAATCGGGCCTAAACCGTTGCTGCGGCCGACATCAGGCAGGATCGCTCCGCCGTCCGGATACTGGGTCAGAATCTCTTCCAGCCTGTCCAGGCACCGGCGGGTCTTCTTGTGACCAGAGAGGACTTCATCGAGTATGGAAAGCCCCAAGCGGGAAAGCTCCGCCTGCAATTCAGGCGATATCGGCAAACTGTCTGAGCTCGAACCACGCCAGAGAACCAGGGCTTGTCGCGGAACTCTGAACCTTTCCACCAGGGAGGCGACCAGGCCGTACTTTTCTTCAACAACAGCCAGGTTTTCGCCCTGCCGGAAAGCCTCCTTGCTCAGCTCGTTCCAATCCGCGTCTCGCAGACGCCAGCTGTCGTTGTCGATGACGTCGGCGACGACGATTTCACCTTTCAGGTTGATACCGAATTCGATCTTGAAGTCGATGAACCGGCAACCCAGTTGCGCCCAAGCTGCTTCCAAAACCAGGAAGACTTTCCTAATGGTATCTTCCATGGTCTTGATACCCTTCATTCCGCCATAGCCGGACATCTGGTTATCGATGCTTTTACAGAGATACGCCTCTGAAACCCAATTGGGTTTCTTTGGATGATAAAGATCCCAGGTTTCGCTGTTAGGCTCTTCAATAAGGGGATCTTCCTCCCCTTTCTTGGGATCGAGGCCTTCCACCACGGTTTCCCCGAATTTGTCGACTAGCTTGCCGTCCGAAGTCTTGAGGAAAAACTCGACCACCAAGCGATGAAAACGGACCGGCGGCAGACCTTCGTTAACCGCCAATTGAGGGTGACGCTTAAGATAGCTGCCGTAGGCGTAGCGTCGGCCGACCACCTCTAGAGGAATCATATCGCTCTTCTCCGCCATAAATTCCGTCGGCGATATCTGCTCGAGATAAGCGACGGGGATACCGGCCGCTTTCAACATCTCGAAAACCCGGCAGGTCGTCAGATTGGCGCACCGACCCTTGCTGCCGAACTTCTTAGTGAAGCTCGGATCGTCAAAAGCGGTAATGTCGTCTTTTTGCTCGACGATTACCGCGCCATCGTCTCCTATAACCGACCATATCTTCTTGGTCTTGCCTTCAGCCAGTAAATCACCTTTTTTCAGTTCCATGACGGCTCCTTTCGCTAAGTTTGACAACGTACTAGACTTTCTAAACCTCCGATTTATGAGTTTTTTATCTTAACAAAAGCAGGTTAAAAAGTAAAGTATAAAAAAAACCCCGCCGAGACAGACCCGACGGGGACGAATAATTTACACCTCCAAAAAGAAACTGTACTAGTGCCGGAAGAGACGATGGTTAAGGTGGAGCAGAGCGACGCCGAGTTTGTCGGCGGCCTTGATGACTTCTCCGCTCTTCAGGCCAGGGGTCGGCGCGCTGGGACAGGCGATAGCCTTGACTCCGGCCTTGGCCAGAACTTCCAGTCCATCCGGGAACGGGAAGAAACCGTCGGTGACAGCGACGCTTGAGCGGAAACCACGTTCGAACTGCCTGACCTTGGCCACCGCCCACTCACAGGTATCCACGCGCGAGGAGCCGTGACGGCCGTAGCCGATCATCGTCCGGTCGCGGCAGATGACCGTAGCGTTGGAAAAAATGGCTTGGCAGCAGATAGCGGCAAAGACCAGATCAGAAAGCTGCCGTTCCGTGACCGGCCTTTCGCTTACCTGGATGAAATCACCCGGAGCCGGAATGTAAAAATCCCTTTCCTGCTCGAGGATGACGCCCATCTTCGCCTTTGACTCCCGGTAGCGGCCAACGTAGGGGCCGAGCACGGCTTTGGTGGTCAGGATCCGGAGGTTTCGGCGCTCCTTCTTAAAGACCGCCAAAGCAGCCGGGTCCAATGACGGGCAAACGAGAACCTCAAAGAAATTCCTGGCCATGGTTTCGGCCAGAGCTTCGGTCACCGCGAAATTCACGCCGATGGTGCTGCCGAAAGCGGCGATGGGATCGCCGTTCCAGGCCCGCTGGAAAGCGAGCCGGGCATCCGGATAGCTGGCCACCCCGCAAGGCGATTCATGCTTGAAAACCACGGCTGTGGGCTTAGCCTGATGAAACCGGCTGACCAGATCCGCCGTGTAGAGAATCTCCTCCCAGTTGGTGTAGGAGAGCGGCTTGCCCTCGTAGGGAATCTCCCACTGGCCTTTGCGTAGCGGTCCGGAATTATCGAAGAAAACCCGCGCTTCTTTCTGATGCGGGTTGGTGCCGTAGCGCACTTCCACGGCCTCGTCGCTGGAAAGGAAAAAGAAAGGCACACCGTACTCATCCGCAAATCGCTTGGCGATCGCGCCGTCATAGCCGGCCATCGTGGCGAAAACCTTGATGGCCAGATACGCTCTCACGATCTCCCGGACATGGCCGTGCTTTTCCAGCTCGTCGATGACGAACGGCCGGTCTTTCGGATCGCAGATCACAGTCACGCCGTGCGGGGAATTCTTGGCCGCCCCTCTGATGAGCGTCGGCCCGCCGATGTCGGTCAAATCCAGCATCTCCAGGATGGTCCGGTTAGAATCATCCGTGCACTTCTTCACCGGATACAGGTCGACGCAGACCAGGTCGATGCGGTTAATCTTGTATTTGATCAGATCCGCCTCGTCTTCCGGTATCCTGCGGGCAAGAATCCCGCCGTGAACCGCTGGATGAAGAGTGGCCACCCGGTGGCCGAGCATGGCCGGATAGCCGGTGAGATCGCTGATTTCGATCACAGACAACCCGACTTCTTTCAAAGCCTTGGCCGTGCCGCCCGAGGAAATTATCTCGTAGCCAAGCCTGATAAGGTCTCTGGCGAACTTGACAATTCCCTCTTTACTGTACACGCTGAGCAAAGCCCTTTTACTCATTTCACACCCCTTTCATAACTGAAAGTTTATTGACAACGAACACTTCCCTCCGAATTTATGAGGGTTTTATCTTAACAAAAAGAGTTTGAGATGTAAAGTGTAAGATTAATGCTTTATCTTACAAAATCAAAAATCTTAAATTAATAACAAAAGGATGGTAGACTGATCAGTCTACCATCCATGAATAATATAATTTTCATTAAAAAAGGTTAATTCTTCGGTTCTGCTCAATGTTCGCATAAAAAAATCCCACCGTCACGTGTACGGTGGGAAATAAGAAAGGACTGAACCTAATCTGTAATGTACTGCTCGGCCAGGTCGGCAATCTTTAAAGCCTGCTCACTGGCGTCTCCGGTGTAATTCTCGGGATGATGGAAAAGTCCTATCAGCTCATCCGGAATGTTTTCAAGAGCGGATTTAATCTCCGGATCTTCCAGAGCCATTTCCTCGATCACCTCGATCAGGAACTTGCCCGAAACCTGGCTTTTCGGCACCGCCTGGCGATTTACCAGTTCATGCGCGTCGCCCTGGTAACCGGCCATTTGCATGGCGATGTAGAGCGGTTCGGCCAGAATAACTTCCTGGCTCATTTCAAAGTTGGCCCGGCACCTGTCTTCATTGATCATTACCCGGGAAAGGAAAGACACGTGGTTTTTGTTCTCCCGCAGCAAAGTGGACATCTGATGGGTCAGATTGACGATAATGATCGGAAAGTCCCTGGCCACGGGGCTACCGACCAGATCACGCTGGTGATCGCTGATCAGGGTGTCCAGCACCTTGCCGAACTCGTTTTTCGTCTTGATCCACGTCCCTTCCAGATTCTCGAAATTGATGGGATTACGTTTCTGGGCCATAGTTGAAGAACCGACTTGACCTTCCTCGAAAGATTCGGCCACTTCGGCGATCTCCGAACGCATGAGGTTCCGGCCGTCTCTGCCGAACTGACCGAAAGCGGCCGAAAGCATGACTGCGGAAAAAAGGTAATACGCCAAAGGTTCGGGCGGCAGAATCTGGGTGCTGATAGGAGCCGGTTTCAAACCCAGTTTTTCCAAAACCCTTTCTTCAAAGGATTTTTCTCCGCAGCGCTTGGCCAGGCCCAAACAGATCTGGGCGTTATGGCAACCGACCGCGCCGGAAATCTTGCCGCAAAGTTGCTCCGCCGCCAGATCCATCTGCCTGACATTATATAGAATCCGGCTCAAGATAGTCGCCAGCCAGAAACCGACGGTAATAGGCAAGGCATGCTGGCCGTGCGTCCGGCCGATCTGAAGAACGCAGGCGTATCGGCGAATCAGCACGATGAAAATCGCCATCAATCTTTTTACTTTCGGCCTTACGACATCCTGATGCGCCTTAGTGAACTGGATGGTTCGTCCCGTATCCAGAGGGTCGTAACTCGTCAAGGGAATGTGCGCCCAGCGCCGAAGAACGAGGGGCAGTAAAGACTGCGCCAGCCTGATCCAGGCCCGGACATCATGATGAGTCAAATCTCTTTCCACGCGATCCACTTCGCTGGTCGGAATGGCCAGGATAGCCTTTCTTACTTCCGGAGTCAAAAGAAGATATTCCTCGTTAGAAATAACTCCAATCTCCGCCAATACATCCAAATCAGCCATTTCCACCGCGGCGACTTCCCGGAAAAGGTTGTCATAGCCAAAATACTCAATCAAGTCTTTCGGCTGATACCGAGGATTCCCGGGTAGTGCCAAATTACTGCTTAAAAAACTCTGTTCTTCCTTCTTTTCTGACATTCTTTTCCTCCCTTTTTTGGAAATAATCCAATCGAACATTATTGATTTACAAGGATCAAGTTTTTACCTTAGCACAAGATAATTGAATTGTAAATATAAAATCCGGTCGCCGTCCGGCTACTATTAATGATTATTTAGAACTGCCACGGCAGCAAGGAAAAAATCAGATGGATAATATTGATCGGGTAGACCGAGCCCATTTTTTTCCGCAAGACCGCGAAGCCGGCAAAACCGGCGATAAATATAAGAATAAGAAAACTCCATTGAAAATAAAAGTGGCCCAGGAAAAAAACCAGGATTGTCAGAAAAGCGGCCGGCCAGGGTTTTATTAATTTTTCCAGATAAGTTTCTAAAAAGCCGAAAGTCAAAAGATCCTGGCCGGAAGTGGCCAAGATCAATACCAAGCCGTAATACCAGCCGGCCAAACTAAAAGGCGTCTCGCTTTGAAAAATCCAGTAGACATATTGGCCTAAGGGTATCAGATAAAACACGAGCCATATTTTATTTTTCAATCTAAAAAAAGAAAAAGATTGATTTTTCTTTGACCAAATAATAAAAACTATTATACCGGCTAAAACAAGCCAGCCGGCGAAAAACAGGTATTTATATTCAACCAGATTTTTTAGAAAAGGGAAAGCGCGAGTGATGTTATAGAAGTAAAAAAGAAAACGGGCGATGGTCCAGATGAAAAACCAGATGGCGACAGCCTCTATTATTTTTAATGCTTTTTTCACAAAATCATTATACCAATAATCAATAAAAACAAAAATACTCCGCTTTTTTCAGAGTATCTTTGATGGTGAGCGCAGAGGGATTCGAACCCCCGACACCCTGCTTAAAAGGCAGGTGCTCTAACCAGCTGAGCTATGCGCCCCGTTAGAAATCTAATAACTCAATATATTGAATGTTATCTAAATACATTTCTAACGGGGAGCGCCCATAATTACTTTAAATATATTATCATATAAGACTAATAATTTCAAGAATTGCGGGTCTATCTGTATTATTGAATAAAAATGGGGCTCTGTGGTCAGAGCCCCTGGTTAAAGAAAAAACGCTATTTCAGGCCGGTGCCGCCGTCGACATTCTCTCCGCCGGTCCGGCAGTAATCTTCGATCAACCAGCAAGCCCTCCTGAATGATTCGCTGGAAAACCAGTTCTCATCCTTGACAGCCTCTCTGTAGATAGAAGGCAATATTTCTCCCCAAGACAGCACCTGCGTAAGCACCATTATTTTACAGTAGGTGCTAGACTGCAACGCCATGGGTTTCATAGGATCAAGCCGACCCTTGTATTCCTCCAATTTGCGCTGCAGTTTAGAAAGCAACGCTTCATCAGCCGGCCGGACGATCTTGTCTGGCAAATCCTTGGCCATCCTGGTTTCGTATTCTGCCTTGGTCCGCTCGATTTCAGCCAGATGCACGGTCAGATCTGGTGGCACGAATTTTTCCTTTTCGTCAAAGTAAGTTTCCAGACCTGAAATGTTATGGCAAATGATCTCCTGATCATATTGCCCGCCGACGCAATCAAAGGAATAATCGCGAATCGAGCCGATGCCGCCGATCCCCACCATTCTCATGATAAAATGCGGGATCAGAGTGGCGCTTAGACCGGATTCCATCAGCGTTTCCGGCTTAATTTTCACCTTGCTTCGCGCTTCAGGCCGCCAAAATGTGAAATTGTCGCCGAGGTACTGGAAGGTTACCGTAAGACGGTCTTCTTTGTCTTTGCGGATGGATAATACCCGCAGACGGATTTTCCCCGGTCGGCCGGTTTCCGCGTCTTCAGCCGTGATCACAATATACTGGCCGAGTTTCATATCACGGTACTTCAACTGGGAGTCGCAGATCATCGAAAGCTTCGGATCGAGATTTGGATGTCCCATGTTTTCCTCCTTTTTGAAAAAGCGTTTTTGCGGTCTTTTGTTTTAGCTAACAAAGTTAACACAGTTACAATATTCTGTCAATGTCTAATAAGGATGGGGATAAATTCAGGGGAAATCCTGTGGGTAAGAGGGGTTGGCAAGGAAATCGCTATCTGATACCATTAATATACTAAATTAAGGCAAAAACAATGGCGGCGAGAAAAAGAAAATCCGAATTAAACGATAGTAAGGGCGAATTTACTCCGCTGGAGAAAATTCCGCCCCAAAACCTGGAAGCCGAGCAATCCGTGCTGGGCTCGCTTTTAATAGACAAGGACGCCATCATAAAAGTGGCGGATCTTATCCGGCCGGATGATTTTTACAAAGACTTGCACCGGATGATCTATGAAGCGATGCTGGAGATATATGAAAAACGCGAGCCGATCGATATATTAAGCCTGGCCAATAAACTGGAAGAAAAAAACCAGCTGGCTTTGATCGGCGGCCGGAGCTATCTGGCGGATCTGGCCAATAAAGTGCCCACCGCCTCCAATGTCTCCTATTACGCCGGCATTGTCCAGCGCAAAGCGACCATGCGCCGGCTGATCAGCGTGGGCTCGCAGATCGCCACCTTGGGTTTTTCCGAAAGCGATGAAATAGACAATATCTTAGACAAAGCCGAACAGTCGTTATTCAGCGTTTCCCAGAAATATTTAAGCCAGCGCTTCGTCCCGATAAAGAACATTCTGACCGAGGCTTTTGACCGCATTGACGAACTGCACAAAGAAAAAGGGAAACTGCGGGGCATTCCCACCGGCTTCGCTGATCTGGACAATATTCTGGCCGGCCTGCAAAAAGGCGACCTGGTCATTTTAGCCGCCCGGCCTTCGGTCGGGAAGACCACCCTGGCTTTGGACATGGCGCGGCATATCGCGACCAAGGAAAAAATCCCGGTCGGCATTTTTTCTCTGGAAATGTCCAAAGAGCAGCTGGTTGACCGTTTGCTTTGCGCTGAAGCGGGCGTGGACTTGTGGAAAATGAGGACCGGCCGGCTGTCGGAAAGCGAAGAAGACGACGATTTTCCCCGCATCGGACACGCCATGGGCGTCCTAGCCGAAGCTCAGCTGTATATTGACGACTCGGCCTTGAACTCGGTCATGGAGATCCGCACCAAAGCGCGCCGGCTGCAGACGGAGCAGGGCTTGGGGCTTTTAGTGGTTGATTATTTGCAGCTGATGGAGGGCCGGACCGAAGCCGAAAGCCGCGTTCAGCAGGTTTCTGAGATCACCCGGGCCTTAAAAGGCATTGCCAAAGAGCTTAATATTCCCGTCCTGGTCCTTTCCCAGCTTTCCCGGGCGACTGAAGCGCGCACCCCGCCTATTCCTAAACTGGCCGACCTGCGGGAATCCGGCTCCATTGAGCAGGACGCGGACGTGGTTCTCTTTATCTATCGCGAAGATTTGGTAAAAAAGGACACTGACCGGCCCCATATCGCCGATATCATTATTTCCAAGCACCGCAACGGCCCGACCGGGCAAATCGAGCTCTATTTCGACGAAAACAAGGTTTCTTTCAAGAATCTGGACAAGAAGCTGGAAGAAGCTCCTTTCTAGATGGTTTAAATCGTTGAAATCTTTCTATCGACCCCACTAATAATTATTTCAAATACTATGAGCGAACGATTATCTACGGAACAAGGGCCTGAAACTGACATTATGGCCCACCCAGATTATAATAAAGTGTTGGAAGAAGAAAGTCTGCAATACCTCAAATGGCATAATAAAGAATGGTTTGATAAGAATTACAATGGCACAGTCTCGGAAAAAGGCTATTTATTAGACAAAAATGGTGAAGAAACAAATTTTTTACCCAGTCAATGCATAACTGGCGGTTGGGACGAAGTTCAAGAAAATGTTAGAAAAAGAATAGGACAAATAGACAGAGCCTCCTCAAGAGAATAATAGTAAAAAAATATGAGAATCCTTGCCATTGCTGACCGAAGACCGCAAACACCTATTAAGGAAATTCTTATCCGGGAAAAAATCGACCTGATTTGCACATTAGGCGATTTGACATTTTTTGATATTAGCGAATTGAAACAAATATCAAATATTCCTAAAATCGGCGTCTACGGAAACCACTGTTCCGGAAAATATTTTGAGAGTCTCAGCATACAGAATCTTCATCTAAAAACATTCAAACATCAGGGCTATACTTTTGGAGGATTCCAAGGCTCCCTGCGTTATAAACCAGGCGAGTATTTCATGTATACCCAAAAAGAAGCACTGTCTTTATTAAATAATTTTCCATACGTCGATGTGATGATCGCTCATAGTCCGCCGTATGGAATAAATGACGAACCCGGAGACCCTGTTCATGCCGGCTTGATAGCCTTAACAACATACATAGAGTCAAAAATGCCCAAGTATTTTTTGCACGGTCATACCTATCCCGCTAATATCAATCAGACTCTTCAAGCTGGAAATACCAAAATCATTTATATTTTTAAAGAAAGAATTATAACAATATAATTAATTTAATTTAATCCCCCAACACCCCCATCAAATTAGTTAAAACAAGTGAAAGATTGGAACGCCTTGGGGCTCGTTCAAGTCATGCGGATTTAACGAATGGAACGAGTGAAACGATAGAACGTATAGAACGAGCTGCGCGATACAACAATTAGAACGTTGCTTCGTCTTTTTTATATTGCCAAAACGTGGTATAATTGTTCGTGTAAATTAGTAAGTAAAAATTTGTGGATATTTAACTTAAACAACTATGTTTGAAAAGCTTAAACAATTCAAAGACCTGCGGGACCAGGCCAAGCGGATGCAGGAAATGCTGGCTGCCGAAACCGTTTATCACGACTGGCGGGACCGGATAAGACTGGTCATGGACGGCAATCAAAAAGTTATATCCTTGGATATCAATCCGGAAATGCTGGCGCCGGAGAAAAAAGAAGAGCTGCAGAAAGGCCTGCAGGAGTGTTTTAACGAAGCGGTAAAAAAAGCCCAAATGGCCGCCGCCCGGAAGATGCAGAGCATGGGAGGATTGGGAGGCATGAATTTACCTGGAATGTAATTATTATTTTTTTCGCTATTTTTAATGACAAGATAAAAGAAACGAGTATTCTAAAAAATTTCAAAATTCAAAACAAGTTTTTAATAGTTACTGTCACCCCGAACTTGTTTCGGGGTCTCGATAATAAACCGAGTAGTATTATCCAGCGGGATTCCGGGTCAAGCCCGGAATGACAAGAGTAGAATAGAGGAATTTTGTATCTTGTATCTTGATAATTGTTTCTTAATCCTAAACTATACAATAATACAATGCCTAATCACCCAGAAACCATCCAAAACCTGATCCAGGAATTCAACAAGCTTCCCGGCATTGGAGAAAAAACGAGCGAGCGCTTTGTCTTTTATTTGCTGAAACAGCCCAAAGCGGAGCTGGAGAAACTGGGCCTGGCTATTGAGCACTTGAAAGACAAGATTAAAATCTGCTCGGTCTGCCAGAATTTCGGCCAAAGCGACCCCTGCCAGATCTGCGGCGATAAATCCCGCGACCAAAGAACAATCTGCGTGGTGGCCGAACCCCAGGACATCCTCGCCTTGGAAAAGACCGGAGAATATAAAGGAGTTTATCATGTTCTATACGGCGTCCTAAGGCCGATCGAAGGCGTCACTCCGGACAAGCTAAAAATTGACGCCCTCTTATCCCGGGTCAAAAAAAGCAATATAAAAGAAATTATTATCGCCCTCAACCCCGATATGGAAGGCGAATCCACCACTTTATACCTAAAAAAACTTTTTTCTCCTTTCGGCCTGAAGATCACCCGGCTGGGCCGCGGTTTGGCCATGGGCTCCGAGCTTGAATACGCCGATGAGATCACCCTGACCAATGCCTTAGCCGGCCGAAAAGAGGTTTAAAAAAACAAAAACACGAGCTTTTTAGCGGCCCGCGTTTTTTGATATTTTTTATTCGCCGATACTTAAGATCTTTACCTGGCTGATCAGCTGGCGGTGGCCTCTTTTGCGGCGGTAGCGGACTTTATTTTTAAATTTCATGATATTGATCTTGTCCGCTTTTCCCTGCTTTAATATCTTGGCTTTTACTTTTATCTTATTTAA
>JBDRMK010000026.1:0-11601 GCA_043812155.1 Patescibacteria group bacterium
GAAACTTTTATGCTCAATAGCGACAAGCTCGAACAATAATTTTCTCTGAATTAAGCTTATTCTAAAGGCCTTTCCCACGCCTTAGCTTAATATCGGCATTATAGCCAGGTTACAAAAAGTTGTCAATAGTTTCCCGACAGAATTGTTGATAACTGCCATTTTTGGACTTAAAACAGCGTAAACCTTATACCAACATAATGATATAAATTCTTAGAAATTTCATTTAAAATATCGTCTTCTCTACCAAAAAAATCCGCCTTTTTAAGCGAGTTTTTTAATTTAACATAAATAAAAAAGCAGGGAGAGCTTTGTCTCCCTGCGCGTTATTGTTCTGATTGTTTCCATATTCTGATTATCGCCTCTTTGATTAACCGGCGCCGAACCAGACATCCGAATTCGTCAACTTTCCTGGGGTCGCCAGAAATGATCACATTGTGCGCCGGACAGATTCCGCAACAGATATACTTGGCGAAACAATCACGGCATTTTTCTATTGAATCCACCGAAAAACTGTGCCTCAACTTGTCGATCTTCGTTTCGTCCAGAAACACCTCATCACGCTCAGCGTTGTATCCGCCAATGTAAAAAAGATTGGACAAATCGGAACGATCTGATTGAGCGCCAAGGCAAAAGGTGATTTTGCCATCCGGCAAAAGAACAAATCTGCGCTTATACATCGAAAAGCACTTCTGCGCCAAAGGATTGAATAATTGGAATAGAGAAAACTCGGTGATCTTCACGCTCCTCTTGGCCGCTTCGTCCATTGCTTCAATAAATTTATCGGCGTAAAGCTTCGGTTCAGGACGAAATTCCTGAAAACGGCTGCCCCGGCCAAAAGGCACAAAAGCCTCAAAGTGAATGATCTCAATGCCCAGATCGGCAAAAAAATTCACGATCTCCGGCATCCGACTGACCGAGAAAGAAGTAATGGTCGTCCTCACCCTAAATGGCTGGCTCTTTTTCACCAAAAGATCCACGGTCGCCACTACTTGTTCAAAAGAACCCCGGCCATTAGCAGTTGGACGGTGAAAATCATGGATATCTCTCATCCCGTCCAAAGAGACCGAAAAAACAAAGTCTCTGTCCATCATGAAATCCAAATGCTTTGGACTCACCAGCCCGTTAGTGGTCACTTCGTATTCCGCTTCTATCGACAGACTCTTATCCAGCAAAGCAACCGTCGACTCAATAGCCGAAAAGTTCATTGTCGGCTCGCCGCCAAAAAAATGAACTTTTAATTGTTTGATGCCTGTTTGGGCCAGCCTAGCAATGGATCTCCCAATCGCTCTGCTATCTAAGACCGAGGGCTCTTTTTCACCGGCGCTCACAAAACAATAGCGGCACCGGAGATTGCAATCATAAGTTGTGCAAATAATGATCTTGCCGATGCTATCATCGACCAAAGAAAGACTTCCCGGTTCTCCTGCCATCCCCAGGGCTTTTACCTCTTTCTGGATATCCGCTTTATCTTGTCGCAAGGGGAAAGCGGCGATCAAGCTGGTATAGGGAGAGAAAACAATGATCTTATCTCCCAGGACAACTGCGGGCAAGGACCCGATAAGCATTGTCTCTTCCATTTTAACCTCCGAAATAAAAAATAGGGGTGTCCGTTAAACGAACACCCCCGAGTTTTGACTTAGCACCCCCAGCATTCGAGGGAGGATGCCACTCTTTTGTCGCCAGCCGATTTTTTTGTCGGCTGGACAACGAGCTCCTTGGGCACGACGGCCTTACGGATCACGACTCCCATATTAGCGACCTCCTTTCCTAGATTTATTGCCCTTAGAATATCGAAGGGTAATCATAATGCATCGCCTGACGAGCCTTCTCAAGAACTTCCTGAGTTTTTTTGTTGGCTTTGGCTGTCCCGCTCTTCAAGACGCGAGAAACCAATCCCGCGTCTTTTGCAAAACCAGAGCGCCTATCTTGAATCGGTTTCAAAAACTCGCTGATCTTTTCTGCCGCGCGCATCTTACAGGCCGTGCAACCGATTTTTCCCTGATGGCATTCGTTTTCCATCTGCTTAAGCTGCGATGAACCCTCTCCCAGGAAATAACGATAATACTGGAACACCACGCAGACATCGGGATTGCCCGGGTCAAACTGATGGATCCGACCAGGGTCGGTGATGGCTTTCTGAACTTTCTGTTTGACCACCGCGGATGGATCGTTTAAATAAATAGCGTTATTGCGACTTTTGCTCATCTTGTCACCGTCGATTCCAGGCAATCGCTTAGCGCGGCCAACCAAAGCCTCCGGCACCTTGAATGTTTTACCGAAAATCCGGTTAAAGTCACGAGCGATCTCTCTTGTCTGCTCAACGTGAGCCACCTGATCTTCGCCCACCGGCACCAAATCCGCGTCAAAAGCCAGAATGTCCGCCGCTTGAGAAATCGGATAGCCTAGAAATCCATAAGTTAATTCGCTGCCAGATTTTTTCAACTCCTCTTTAACCGTTGGGTTGCGCTGAAGCCGCGGCAAATTGACGAGCATCGAGAAATACATATGGAGCTCAACGATGGCCGGAATTCGCGATTGGACAAAAATACCAACCTTTGACGGGTTAATCCCAACAGCCAGATAGTCAAGCACGAGGTCATGGATCGACTGCTCAACCAATGACGTATCCTTGAGATGATCTGTTAATACCTGGTAATCGGCGATTATGATGAACATCTCATACTTGTCCTGCATTTTTACTCGATTCTCCAACGAGCCGGCATAATGCCCTAAATGCAATTTACCGGTTGGCCGATCTCCTGTTAAAATTACCTTTTTAGACTCTTTTTCCATGGCTTTCCTCCTTATCACTTATATCGTTATTTTATTCCATCCTCCCCGTTTAATCAACCCTTAGAAAATTCATCGTCTGATTGTTAAAGTGCGATGCTTGATATTAACACACCTTTTCGGCGAATGTCAATCAATGGCTCCGAAGAAAATTCGCTTGCTTCTTTCAAGTAAATACTATAAAATTAAAGCCAGTCCATTATAATTTATGGTTCCTAAATAAACAATGGGGGGGATAAAAAATGTGCCAAAGAACCTATCAATTCTGGTGTCCGTCGTGCAAAATATCTTTCTCGAATATTGACAAAGAAGGCGCCGCCGAATGTCCTCAATGCAAAAAAGTCAGGACTGACGGATTCGACCAAACCGACTCTGCGCATTTTCAATGCCGAAAATGCCATGCCATTTTTATCAACATGTTTGATAATGGTCTCGTCTGCCCGAATGGATGTTCTTGATAACGAAACCGGCCCTACCGCGCAAAACAGCGATAGGGCTTTTTTATTGGCCGGAATTGACCCGGTCTGTTTAATAATATAATATTAGTCATTAAGCGTGACCCGGATATAATAAGGCGTAACGGACTAAGCTCCTTCACAATATAACCCTATACCGCTGAAAGGAGATCAGCCATGAAAGAGCAAATGGACCTTGCCCAAGCCACCATGAGATCGTTTATTCTGTGCCCTTTTTTTGTTGTGACGTCGGATACTTCTTGTTTGCACGGTGCGAATGTGTCAACGATCAGCTATGTCGGAGTGCTCAGTGAACAGCCGCCGATCATCGGCCTGGCTGTCCGCCCCGAGTGCCACACTCACGCGCTCATTTTGGAAAATAAATTGTTCACCCTGAATCTTCCCAGCCAAAAGCTGCTAGCGGACATGGATTTTTGCGGAACTTTTTCCGGCAAGACACATGGAAAAATTTTCCTGCGGAAGCTGGAAATGGAAAAGATCGGGCCGAAAGAACTCCCGGCCATAAAAAATTCCCCGCTGGCCTTAACATGCTCCCTAAAAACGACCCTTTTTCTTTCCCGAAACGGAGCGAGCCACGATTACTTTATCGCCGATATCCTGTCGGCGCACGCGGAAGAAGGTTTCCGGATCGAGGAGCACCGCGCCATCGTGACAGCGAACCGAGACTACCGCCTGGTAGCCGAAAGCCTTGGCCAAGCCTTCCACTTATGGCGCGTCTGAAAGGAGCTTAATATGCCATTCTTCAGAGAAAACGGTTCGTCCGGAAAGCCGGAGATCGGCATCGGCATAGAGATTCTCCCTGAGGGCGAATGCAATTTGCGCTGCCGACAATGTTTCTGCGAAAAAAAGAAACCAAAGATCAACAGCTTCCTGTCCCTGGATCAGATAAAGTTCATGATTAAGACGGCGGCTAGATACTTCTCGGAATTGTATGTTCTGGGAGGAGAGCCGACTTTGCGCCCTGATCTGAAACAAATATTAGCTTTCGGACTGGACCACATGACGACGGTTATTCTTGTCACCAACGGCCTAAAACTGGCTAATGAGCGTTATTGCCAAAGCCTGGCTCTGCCCGGCTTAAGCGTCGCCATGCATTGCCAAGCTATTTCCCGCGACGGCCGAGAGACCGTTGACTATCTGGCGCGAAAGAACGGCACTTTCGACTTAGCAGAGAAAGCTTGGATAAATGTAAAAAAATATTGGCAAGGCAATATTTGCGCTCAGCTAAATCTCTTAAGGCCGCTGGTAAAAACCGGGCACGCCCTAGACGTTTTTAAATGGGCCAGAAGCTTGGGATTTGAACCGATAATGGAATTGACCAAACCAGGCCCGATCTTTGAACGAGGCCACCGACTGGATGTAACGGCCCAAGAAGCCAAAGCTCTCTACAACGAAATGCTGGCCTACGACCGGGAAAATTATCCCCGGATAGCTGCCAATTTCCCGGCGATCGTTCCTCCATCATATGGTCACAATTGTACCCTGGTTGAAACTGGCCTGCACATCAGAATAGATGGTTCGGTTATCCCCTGCATCGCTCACGGCTCAATAATTCTGGGCAATATCTTTAAAGACGACCTGGAAAAAATGCTTTCGTCCAAGATCCGGCTGGCAATAAAAGATTACCGGACTTGGATAGTCGGCCCGTGTCGTGCCTGTGCCCATTTTGATTATTGTCACGGCGGTTGCCGTGGCGAAGCTTTTTGGGATACCGGCTGTCCAAGAGCCAGCGATCCTTATTGCTGGCATCTGCCCAAGGGACTCACCCTGAAAGACATGGTGCCCGAATCCTGCCAAGGCTGCCTTTTGGAAAATCATCCGGGATGTAGAATAAAGATTTAACTTAAAGGAGAGACCAAACATGGTCTCTCCTTTTTCCTTTTTTAAAGCTTGACAACCATATTTTTAATCATATATACTGGAAACATCTTTAACAAATATAAAATCCATGAATTAGATCCCAAGCGACTGCTTGGGGCTGGGTCTAATTTTTTCGCGACGAACTCGCGAAAGGATGGCTTTTGCGTCAGTGAAAGCACGGCTTCCTCCGTAACCATAGGATAATCAATGTCGTCCTGCCCAAGGCGGGAGTCGGAGTTGATGAGTGGAAATTCAAACCTGTTTTTATGTTTTGATTTTCCAAAAGAAAGGTGGCAACACGGATGTCATTAAGACTCTTCGTCCTTTCGCGTAATTTTCCAATTGCGCCACAGGATGAGGAGTTTTTTGTTTAAATTCCTCGCTCAGCAGATGCTAAGAAAAGTTCTTTAAAACTAACGAGAATAATAGGGAGGGCAAAAAATGATTGATATCAAGCATCTTCTCAAGAACCACGCGTATCAGAACATCCCCCTGAACTATGAAGAAAGCTACAAACTTGGCGTTTACGCGCTTGAGGGATGTGCCGGTAACGAAATGGCCCAGAAACAAAGCATCGCCACTATGTGCGCCCTGCACACAAAGGCAACTTATGCCTGGCAAAAAGATGCCGGCACCGAAAAGATCCATGGCCACCGGCTTCCCGAAAACGCGGCTGAACAGATCGCCGGCATATGCGCTGCCATCTTCGAAAAAGACATCGCTGTGTCGGAAAACGGCTTTTTAAATCCCCGGGTGGAATTCGCGATGGATAACTGCGGCATGGGAGGAGACCTGATCATAACCGCGAATATCAGCACTATCGCCGGTTTCATTGCCGCGGCAGGCGGGATTCCGATGTGCAAACACGGTTCTCCGGCCAACGCCGACCAAGGACACTACGGCAGTTCCGATTTTGTTTCCCTGATCTGCGGCATCAACGAATATGGCGATCGGCAAGCGGTGGAAAGAAGCGTGGAGCAAAATAACTTCGGCTATACCGAGGCCTGCGATGTCCGCTACAAAAGGATTCACCTACAGACACATCGGATAGCGATGCTCCCCCACATGAACGATATCATCGGACCGATTACCAACCCCGTTAACCCGCTGAAGATGACCCGCCGCGTAGTGGGGATCAATCATTTAATCCCGCCCCGTATCGTAGCTGAAGCCTTCCTGATCTTGAATCAAAGAGGCATTACTCACCTCCAACACGGTCTGTTTGTCCGCGGATTCGCGTCGTTCCCGCGCTATGAAGGGATGGATGAAGTTTCCATTTGCCATGGTGGGACGATAATGGCCGAACTTCGCGACGGACAGATCCAAGAAAGGGACATCTTCGCCAAAGACTTTGGCCTGCAGCCGGTTACGCCAGCTGAGATCTCACCCAACGGCAACAAAGGAAAGTTCTCACTGGGGATACTGAAGGGAGAGATTGACGGCCCGCCTCTGCAAATGGCCTTGGCGAACGCGGCAATTCTTTTCTATCTGGCCAGGAGATCGACGGATCTAAAAAAGTGCTACGAAATGGCGGAAGAAGTTTTCAGAAGCGGACAGGCCTATAAAACCATGTCCGCGGTAAAAGAAACCCTTCCGAAAACCGACTGAACGTCGGAGAGAGCAAGTTCTCGTAATTGCTCCCTCCGATCCTTTCTATATTAAAGCCATGAAAAATATAAAAAAACTATTTAAAAACAAAAAGCCTTTCGTGATCGGCATGATACACTGCGCGCCGCTTTTGGGATACAAAAATTTTCCGGGGGTCAAACAAGTCAAAAAAAAATTCGAGCAGGATATGGCCGCTCTGATCAAAGGAGGAGTAGATTCGATCATGATCGAGAACAATTACGACATCCCGCATTATGAATGCGCCAAAAGATCAACCATACCGATTTTGACCAAATTATGCCTGGAAGCCAGGCAGAGGACCAATAAACCCTTAGGTCTTTCTATCTTATGGAATGATTATGAAACCGCCCTGTCCATTGCCAAAATAGCCGATTTTAATTTTGTCCGTATTCCTGTTTTTGTCGACAAAGTTAAAACCGACTATGGTATTTTTAACGCAAAAGCGAATGAATGCTTATCTTTCAGAAAAAAAATAAAAGCTGACACTATTTTAATTTTCGCGGATGTCCAAGTTAAGCATGCCGAGCATTTGATCAAAAGACCTCTGGCCAGAGCCGTCAAAGAAGCGTCCGATAAGAAAGCTGATGGAATAATTATTACTGGTAAGTGGACCGGCGACCCGCCAAACGAAGAAGACGTAAAAGAAGCAAAAAAATCAGCTTTAGGCCTCCCGATTATTTTGGGTAGTGGCGTGACTCCGAAAAATATTAAAAAATATGGTGCCGACGGTATAATTATAGGCAGCTATTTTAAAGGCAAAGGGAACCCGAAAGAAAAGCATTACCATAATATTTTTCCCTGGAAATCTGCGATAAAAAAAGACAGGGTAAAACGGTTCATGAATTCCTTAAAAAAATGATAACCACGCGGATAACAAACAGTACCAACCAGAAAAAGGAGGAAAAAGCTATGAAGTACATTAACAAAAAAAAGACTGGTAAGGACGTTCTGCGAGCTGGCAAAGATAAAAAGCCCGTCGGGCAAAGAGCAAGAAATAACGACTTTCATCATGAAAGAATGCTCTGCTTTGGCCGATTGCCGCCAGGATGATTACGACAACATCATCATGAAGATAGAAGGATCGGGCAAGCCACTTATCCTTTGCGCCCACCTAGACACGGTTCCGGTGGCGAGCGAAACCAGTATTGTGCCCGTTATAGAAAAAGACCGCGTAGCTTCAAACGGAAAGACGGTTTTGGGCGCGGATAACAAAGATTCTATAGCGGCTATCTTGGAAATACTGCGGATCATAAAAGAGCGGAAATTCAGACATCGCGCGCTGGAGATTGTTTTCACCCGAGAAGAAGAAGCAATTTCAAAAGGAGCCCAGAATCTTGACCTATCGCTTCTTTCGGGAAAAGAATGCATAATCGCCGACTTCCCCGCTCCCTTCGGAACGATCGTCACGAGCGCCCCATACTGTTTCAAATTCGAAACAAAAATAACAGGTAAAAGATGCCACGTAAAAGAGCCGGAAGAAGGAGTAAATGCCTCCCTGATCCTTGCCCGGGCCATAGCGCGACTCCCGCTGGGGAGGGTCAATAAACTAACCACCTCCAACATCGCCTATTCTTTCAGCGGACTGAAAGGAATTGTTGACCAAAAGAACTTAGCCGAGCTGAAAAAAGAAGATCGTAATTCCGTGCCGGATTTTGCGGCGGTCTTCGGAGAAGTCAGGGGTGCCGACCTAAAGGCGGTCGAAAAAGCACTACAGGATATAAAGAAGGTCTTTTCGCAAGACGCCTCGATTCTCGGCGGCCGGGCCAGAACGGACATCAAAAAACTGGCTGGCGGTTATTTGTTCGAAAAAGACCTTCCTTTGATCAAGCATATCGAACGGATCTTTTTAACCCAGGGCATTAAGCCGAATTTTGAAGGCAGCATCGGCGGATCAGACGCGAATATCCTGAATAACAGGGGAATCACCAGCGTTTGCATAAGCGCCGCCCACAAGAACCAGCATAAACTCTCAGAATATCTGGTGATAGATGACCTGGTTAAGCTAACCGACTTTTATCTGAGGCTCGTTACGGAAAAACGGTAAAAAGCTCTTGGCCAGCCCAGCCATTGACAAAAAGACGCCCAAGGAATATAATGTTACCTTGAGTTATTAATAGTCCTTCTGACAGCAACTTTCTGCGGGCGCGTGCGTTAGTGGCTAAACGGACGGTCTCCAAAACCGTTACCCGGGGTTCGAGTCCCCGCGCGCCTGCCAGAACAAATAACCCCTTCGTTGAATAAATTCACGAAGGGGTTATCTTTTTGCTTATTTTTATAAAAAAAGGCTCTGCCGATGAAAATGGCAGAGCCAAACAATTATTTTTATTCAGAATCACCGACATTCTCCCCTCCTCTTAAGCTCGCTAAGGTCTGAGAAAAGTTCGCCCAGCAACTCCTTCGTGGTATGACTCATCACCACGATATTCCAGACACATCTTTTATTCCCAGAAAAAGGACGAGAAAGATCCGCCGGAAAACTCTCTTGAACGTGAGTGATAAATTTTTTGTTAAGAAGACTTGGGAAAGACTGCCTTACGGCAACGACATTTATATCACTACTAAAAGTTTCTATGCCCAGCTCTCCAAGCCGCTCTTGAGCGTAACAAACTAGATTCATAAAGTTCCGGGCATTTTTTGCATATCCACTTTTGCCCAGCTTCCTCATGACTGCCCAACAACTTAACGCCATGACCCCGGCACGAGAACCGCAAAGGGTGGAATCATTACCCGGAACATACGGGGCAATTGATTTTATTCTTTCAAACAAGCCCCTTCTGGCCAGAATAATTCCGCTCCCATATGGCGCCAAGCCCAACTTGTGAACATCAATCGTAGCAGAGCAAACCTTTGAATTTTCAAAACCAATATGAGGAATCCCGGCAATAAAAGGAATAATAAATCCTCCCATCGCCGCATCCACATGAAAATGAAAATTGGTTATTGGAAATAATCCGCTTGCTCTTTCGATTATGTCATTCATCGCCGGAATATTATCAACCGATCCCAACATTGTTGCGCCAGCATTGCCGACAATAATGACATTAACAACGCCATTTTTGGCCAACGAATAAACTCGGTCTTTCAGTTGGTCAAGAAGTATCCGACCATGGTTATCCGCTCCCAACAAATGAAGGCCACCGTTTTTCTTGGGCTTGATACCGACACCCAATAAATTAGCTGCCTTGACGACCGAATAGTGCGTAAGAAAAGAACAGACAATCGCCGTTGGCGCTCCCAGACAATAATTTCTGCCCATCTAGCAGCCAACAATATTTGCTTCTGTCCCGCCCGACGAGATATAACCATCGATCTCGTCAGAACGCCCATTCAATAAATCCGCCGCCATCGAGATAACCTGCCGTTCCGCTTCCTGGGTGCCAGAAAAACCGACTTCCGATTTACGACCAACGCTGTTAGTGTGCATACCGATGTTATTCGGATGCGATGACAGATGCCGGGTATAGACCTCCACGGCAGCCATGTCCGGCGTTGTCCCGGGAAAACCCAAAATCCTGTCTTGGCCATACCGAATATTTCCCTTGACAAAACCGTCTATTTTACGAGAAATTACCCTGTCCGATGCCCCCTTTTGCCATAAAGGTTTGGCTTTACTGCTTAACGCATTTTGCCTCATATTCCACCTCCTAAGTACATTTTTAAAGAACGGCTTACTCCGCTCCTTAAATATAAAATAACGTGCGCCATCATCATCTGTCAATTTTTTATACTTAAATTAAAAACTCACCAAATTAGCGAGTTTTGAAAAATAACTTAACAAAATAGAAATCCTTTTATTTTTTTGCCTCCCCCAGCAAATAATAATGCCGGCCGGCCGGAGAAATCCAAATTTTATCAATTTTAAAATCTCTGAATTCTTTCTTAATTTGTTTTTTATTAAAAAGATAATGGATTAGCCCCTTCTCTCCTCCCTCCGTTGGCATATATGTTCGCTCAGCAATCATTTTATAAGTATGCTTCTGTTTACCATGCTTTTCAATTATCGGATTCTTTGAATCATACTTTTTAATTCTCCTCTTCCTTAGATTTACAAAGATTAAACCATTTGGTTTTAAGACTCGATGCAACTCGCCAATCGCCTTCCTGACGTCCTCAATCTTTCCATGATGAATAGCGTGCGTTGAGATCGCCGCATCAAAAAAATTATCTGAATACGGCAATCTTTTATAGATCGAGCCGATTTTAAAATCGGTTTCCAGCCCTTCACTTTTTAACCAATCTTTAGCAATTTTTATACCTTCCTCGGCAATATCAAATCCGTAAACCGAAAATCCTCTTTGGGCTAAAAACACCAGCTGCCGACCACTACCACAGCCCAGATCTAAAACCCTTTTCACTTTATGCCTTTTAAATATCACTGCAATTTTAGGCATCTCTTCTTGAGGCTCAAGAAAAACTTTTCCTTGTTTTTTAAATACTTGATTCCATTGTTTCATATACTACGGACTTAACCGCTTAACATCCCGTGAGAATAAAAATCATTTACTTATTTTTCTCCACCTTAATATGCGCTTCTTTTAGAACCTTCTCAGAAACCGGTGAGGGTGCGCCGGTGAGCAATTCTTTGGCATCGCCAGTTTTAGGAAAAGCCATGACTTCACGAATACTAGTTTCGCCAATTAATAGCGCAATCAACCTGTCCAACCCCAAAGCGATACCGCCGTGCGGCGGCGGAGAAAATTTAAAAGCTTCCAGCATATGGCCAAACCGTTCCTGTATTTCTTTATCATCCAACCCTAAAATTTTAAACACTTTCTCTTGTAATTCTTTTTCAAAAATTCTCAAACTTCCTCCCCCAACCTCAAATCCATTAAGAACCAAATCATAG
>JBDRMK010000027.1:0-8905 GCA_043812155.1 Patescibacteria group bacterium
AAATTCCGTTCTCATCTCTTTGCTGAACCGATAAATCTTTTTCAATTGTTTGAAATTAGAATCAGTTAAAGTAAAAGCAATTTTAACATCTTTTATTCCTAATTCCCTTGATAAGCGGATTGTTTCCAGGGCCAGGCTGAACCCGCCCGGGAATCCTCTTAATTCCTCATGGACTCGGCCGAAGCCGTCCAGGGAGACCGCCAGCCCGATATCTCTTTTTAGGCGCAAAATCTCCTGCAGCCGCTTTTTTATCAGCGACGGGGAAAAGCCATTGGTAGAAATGATAATCTTTGCCTCTGGGCACTGCCGGACAATCACTCTGACAACTTCAACAATATCTTCCCTTAAAAACGGCTCCCCGCCGGTAATATTGATATTTCGGGCATTTCGTGGTAAATTTTTATAACTCGCTGCCGGGAGCAAGGAGACGCCCTTTTCCTTCCAGATATTGCAGAATTTACAGCGGCCGTTACATCGGTAAGTAACGGCTAAAACAATATCCTTTATTGAATTTTCGTTTTGATAATTATTTTCCGCTGGCATTTCAGTAATTCGTTTCATTGGGCTACTCTACAAGTAAAAATGGAAAAAGTCAATACTAAAATTACCCAAAAATTTCTCTATTTCCTCGCTTTTCTAGCCGTTATCAGGCCGTCTTTTGACATTTTGAGCCAATACGAATTCCGGCTCCGGCCGGATTTGCCCGCCGTCAATATCAATATCGTTTTAGGCGGCTTAATTTTCTTGATTGGAATCATTTTTGTCCTTAAAAACCTCCGGCAGATTTTTAAAAATCCGCTGGTTTACCCTATCCTGCTCTTTCTCGGCCTGTCTTTTCTAAGTATCTTCTATTCCATTGACGCGACAGAAAGCGCTAAAGAACTCATTCGGTTAAGCAGCATTTTCCTGCTTTATTTCATTTCTTATGGATTAATCCAAGATGAAAAAGATTTTAATTTTCTAGTTAAGGCTATTTTTATCAGCTATCTTGTTCCGGCTGCCTTTGCGATTTTCCAATTTTTGTCTCATCAGGGCCTGCCAGATGATTTTGGCGGATTCAACCGCATCTATAGCACCTTTGCTCATCCCAATCCTTTTGCTTTTTACACTTTCTTTGTTTTGGCGATTGCCTTTTCTTTCTTTTTAGTTAAAAGAGAAGAAACCAATTCCTGGATTAAAGACAATCCGTATCTTTGGCTGATATTCGCCCTGGCCCTTTTCCTTTTGGCCACTTATACCCGCACCGCTCTGGCAAGCTTGCTTATCTTCATTGTTATTTTTGGAATATTTAAATATAAAAAGGTTCTGATGGCCGGCGTCATTTTTTTCATTCTGGCCTACTTGCTTTCCGATATCTTGCGCCAAAGAATTTGGGAATTGGCCGCTCTAGACCCCTATGGCTCGGTTGTCTGGCGACTGCGCCTTTGGAAAGATATGTTCTCAGTCGCTCTTTGGCATCCCTGGCTCGGCTACGGGCTCGGCGCGTTTGAAAAATTGACCGAGTTTTACCGCGGTTTCAAACTGGGCAGTCTGGAAGCTCATAATGATTTTCTTAAAATATTCGTTGAAAATGGCCTTATTGGCTTGGCTTCTTATTTCCTATTGCTCTTTTGGGCAATGACCCGCTTGTTTAAAACATTTAGAAAAGCGCTATTCGATAAAAAAATATTGGCGCTCGGGATATTGTCCGTTTTCGCGGTTCTGTCCCTGATTAGTTTTTTTGACAATGTTCTGCGCGTTACCGCCCTCCAGTGGAATCTTTGGATACTTGTTGGCGCCTGGCTGAAAATTAATAAGCCCCGGCTGTAAAGCGCGGGGCTTGTTTTTTACCTCCCTTTTTACTAACTATTGCCTATTGTTGTATTCTTTTGGCACCGGCTTGGATTCTCCGGTGCAATTATTGACAATCACTTCGTATCCGGGGTTGCCGCCGGTATCCAGCCGAATATACGGATCTTCTTTCTTTATCCACAACCAGCTTTGGTCTGTTTTGTTCCGGCCCCAAATTCTGAGCCAGAACCAGCCATTACCCTTATTGGGTATTTGAAGGCGAATCTCTCTAGCCCCATCATCGGCTATTTCCAGCAGAGAGACAAACCTGCTGTAGTCGTCGCTGGAAACAATCTTCCAGCTTTGGCCGTCAGTCCAGGCAACGCTAACAAAAATCACAATATCATCCAGTTTTACCGCCGCCGGATCCGGCATAGGGATCTTTATCGTAACCATTTCCCCTTTAACTTGAATAATTTCGAACTTGCCTCTGACTATTGATTCCTCAACGGTATATTCCCCGGTAATAGGAATCGGCGCGGCAACAATCGATTCTGTCGATTCCACGGGTTTTTCTGATTTAACAGCGGCAGCGCATCCCCCTAAAAAAAACATGAATAGAACCATCATAATTCCGATAAATCTTTTCATTTTTCTACCTCCTTATATTTTCTTCGGTTTTTATCGTAGTTTTATCAAAAAACAGATAATCTATCTGGTACTTTAATTGATTCGCCTCTATCTTTTTTCATTAAATTATTTTCCCCAAGACAATTTGTCTCTGGGTTCCATAACTATTGGCCTCCAATTTGGAGTTTTATCAGATACAAATTGTATCTGACCGCCAATAGATGAAATAAAGACCAAAGATTCAATTTAAGTCCTCGGCCGCGGCTTCGTTAATTTGCGAAGCGCGATAGGCCTTAATAATTCCACCGATGGAGATATATCCGGAAAGCCAGTGCCATTGGTCTCCATCTCCGCCTAAATTTTCCTTATAGTTCAGGAAAGAGACCGAGACAATGTCTTGATTATATAATGACATTGTCATTCTTGGCCCAAATTGGATAAAATTGGGATCGTCCCGGCCGTATTCATGGGTATAGCCCAGATTAAAACCGGGCGTTAAAAGCAAACTATCGTTGACTCTGTAGTCATAAATGTGTTGAGTCAAAAATAATTCCAAAACCTGGTTATTATCCGGGTTTGGCTCCAGAGCGTTTCCATTCCAACTGCGTTCATGTTTTTCGTCGTAGGGCAGAGTTAATTCTAAATTGAATTCTGTTTTAGGAAACCACTTTTCGCCGCGGTCGCGACGGCCATAGAGATTTAAATGAGATGAGAATAAAAAGATATTATCAATTTGTTCACTCTCATAAAGATCCATTTGGCCCTCGCTTATGAGTTGGCCCCAAAGGCCGACATCCAAATCAGCATCCCAGTGTCGGCCGGTTAAACCAAGGGAGGGTCCAATTGCCCATTTTCGCCAATCATAGTTATATCCCCCATCATCTCCGCCACCCAGGGCGCCAAAAGCGAAAGCTCCGAGGCAAGCGGAGATATTCTCCGTAAGATCAAATCCAAAGGGACGCTCTCTGACTTTACCCCAGAGATACCAGCCATTGGCATGGTAATTTTTATTATCGCCATTCAGCCAACGGTCAGTTTCGTAGATTCCGCCCCCGATGTAGAAGTCAAAACCGCAATTGTCGCAAATTTCCGTTTTTTCCTTTTGAGCGTTAAAAACAGGTACAGGCGGAATTTCATCTACGGCTTCAAATACTGGCACGGATGGAAATGAGGCTGGAGGCGCTGGTGGTTTTTCTGGTTCGGGCCTAGATGCTTCTTCTTTCCACCAAGCCCAATTATTGCATTCAAGAACCTGAATGACATGATATTCGCCAACGCCATAATCTTTGGTAGCATACATCCGGGTCGGCTCCCAGACAGTTAGGACACTGTCCCAAATTTTATTCTTTCCAAATGTAATTTGAGACAATTCTTGGCTATTTCTAAGAGAAAACCACTGATATCGTTCTTGGACAATATTTTCTTTTACCTGCTTTTTTATCTCATCGGGCAGGTTAAAGTTATTAATTGCCCATTCCGGAGTTCCCCGATAGGGATCGCCGCCAACTTTTTTCCACAACCGCTTTTTAGGCGTCTTCTGTTCTGTTGGCTCGGGAATTGCTAATTTCTGGCCCGGATAAATAAGGTACTTTGGACCAGAAATTTTGTTGGCTTTAGCAATTTCCTGCCAGTTTATTCCAAGGCGTTTGCCGATTATTGAGAGATAGTCGCCCTTCCTGACGACATACTCTCCTGCTTCCGCCACCGAGAAAAAGGTGGCAGAAAGCAGCAAAACCATCACTAACAATGCTCTTTTCATTTTGCCACCCCCTTTTATTTTCGCTGGATTAATCGCCCAGCCCTTATTTCTTGCTCGATCAAATCAGGATTTTTCTTCAGAGAAGCCTTGACGCTTTTGTAAAGATCCCCGATTTCGCAAAATTTCAGATAATTCCCGGCTTTATTTTTGTAAAGGGAGATGTATCTCCCCTCTTTGTCTATCGCAGGATAATAATCATACACTTTATCCCCGATTTCGATCTTAACTTTTTCTTTGAGTTTGATAGGGCGCCTTCCGGCTAAAATAATGTAGCCGAGCAGGAGAACAACTATCAAAAACCCAACTCCCGTTAGCCAGAATAATCTAGAGAACTTTTGCCCCAGAAAGGAAAAACCGGAATCTATCCGAGAATCAAGTTTTTCTTCGAATTCCTTCCTTAAAGACTTAATGTTCATCTGATTTTCCTCCCGACTGCTACTAACAAGATCTTCCAGCGCCTTCGTTGCTCCTAATTGAGAGATTTTTTCTTCCAGTTGAGTAATAGACAGATTAATTCTTTCTAGGTTTCCCTTTATCTCCTGAGTCACCTCGCTTTCTTTATCCGGCTCAAGATAATATTTGATTTTCTGCCCCGGATAGATATTATGGAGCCCCATTCCTGGATTCCACTCCAGGATTTTCTTTGGAGCGGCTTTAGAAATCACCCAAAGCATGAAGAAAATATCGGACGGTGTATCACCTTTTTTAACGGTATATGTCTTTTCTTCTATTCCGGTCTCTGCCAAAACTACAGAAAAAGTTCCAAAAATCATAACCGCCATGGCCAAACAAATCATTAATTTTTTCATCTTTTACCTCCCTTCCCCAATTTGGGGATTTTGAGATGTCCAATTTTGGAATCTCAGTTGAAATTGAAGATTTTTAATTCGTTCGTCCCTTTTCTTTAACAGCTCTTTATAAACCAAGCAAATCTGCCTGAAAAGAGGCGCCATCTTGTAACGCAGAGTTTCGGCTCGGGCGTAAGCCCCGGTCCAATTGGCATCTATGCCGGCTGAAACCGCGTCGCCAGCCACGCTGGCGCCGGCGATAACTAATAAACCGGCTCCGGCAAAAGGTAAAGCGACAATCGGCAACTTTGCCCTCTTTAAATAGCGGTCAACTCCATTGAAACCCGGGATTTCAACCGCTGCCTGGCGAAAACTTTCCAAAGGCAGATAACTGGAACGGATTTCCCCGTTGCCCATTTTATAGTTATAGGGAAAAACCCTAGCCACTCTACTCTTGAAATCTTCCCATTCCGGAGAGTCTGTTTTAAGCTCAATCGCGCTTGAAAGAGTTTGGGGAGGATTTAATTCCTTTTCTCTTAAGTAATCAAGCCAAAAACCATCCAATTCTTTTAGGGTCATGCCGTATTCCTGGAAAATCTTATTTCGATAATCTTCACTTGTATCAAACTTCTGAGGATCATATTCAGCCTGAACACCAGTCAATTTATAACAATAACCAGCATCTCGGTTAAAATAAAGAATTTTAACAAATTGCAATTCTTTAACTGAACCAAGGAAAACAAATTGAAGCTGCCAATCCCCCCAGTAGTTAATACCAGTTAAATAAGCATACCCATCTAAGATTTCTCCTAAGGGAGTTCTAGCCAACCAAGGCCAGACCCCGCCAGCTCCAACAACTTCTACCCATAGTCCAGAATCCATTAAACCCTGGAAAGTAGTAATTGTTTTTACGCCGACTTTTTCGATTTCAACCGGATGCGGCACAGAAATACCGTCAACTGGATTAATCAGCGCCTGTTTAGGCAAATATTGCCCAGCGACGCAGCCGATCATCGGCACCGTCAAAAACATCAAACAAAAACTCAGAAATCTTCTCATTTCACCCTCCTTTTGTCCATTTTGGACATTTTGACCACTTTGGCCATTATTATTAAATTGTCAAAGAAATTTTAAACCTCCTCTTTAAAGAGAAATATTGTTTCCCTCCAAAGAGGAAGTTTCCGATTTAATCTCGTTTTTTGTCTTTTTTCCTGCCGCCCAAAAAACGCCAGCCGAAAGTCCGATTAGTCCGCCTAAAATCGTTGCCAGCCATAGATTAGTCGAAACCGGTTGGTCGCTTACCAGCGGGTAATCCAAAACTTTGATTTGGACATTATCTCCGCCGCCATGATAAAAACCATGCTCTTTTTCTAATACCTCAGTAATCGTCCGATCAATTTGTTCTGACTGGTCTTTATTGGAAGAATAGACCTTTATTTTCATTTCGCCTAAATCACGAACAATGCTCACCTTGACAGATTTTTCCCATTCTTTTCTTCTTTCCTTTATTTTATCTGAAAAGCCGCTTTTACCGATATCCGGCGCCAAAAGAATAACCTTATCAAAAAAACTGTCTGAATAGACCACTTCTTTAAGTATGCCTGTTAAATATTGGGCTGATTTTGAAATAGTATAGATATCCTGACCCTCGGCCTGTTTTTGGACAACTAAAATTCTTGAACTGGCCTCATATTTTGGTTTTTGAATAACTGCCAAATCAAACGCTAAAACAGCGCCCAAAATTGTCAGCCAGAGAATCAGCCACTTTTTTTGATTGATTAAATTAAGAATTTCTCTTATTCCCATATTCTGTATTAAAAAATGCCTTACTCGTAAGGCGTTTTTAAACTACCAAACTATATTGTTTTTGTCAATAGTAAATAAAGCCGCTCTAAGGCGGCTTTATTTACTCTTTAATCCTTTTTTATTATTTCTTCTCTTCCTTGACTTCTTCGTATTCACCCTCAACTGTTTTTTCACCCTTTGGCGCTTGACCTTCCGCCTTCTCCCCCGCCTTTATCTCCGGCTCGGACTGCTCTTTCTTTTCCTCTTCCACTTTCTGGTACAACTGGGCGCCGATTTTCTGGATTGCCTGAGAAAGTTCCTCTAACGCTTTTTTAAGCGGTTCGATCTCGTTGCCATCTTTAGTTTTTTTAAGCGCCTCAACTTTTTCTTCCACTTCCTTTTTATCCTCCGGTTTGACTTTGTCGCCAGTTTCCTTGAGCGCCTTTTCAGTGGAAAAAATCAGGGTGTCGGCCTGGTTTCTGGCCTCGATCAGTTCTTTTCTCTGCCGGTCTTCGGCGGCGTGGGCTTCGGCTTCTTTTTTCATTTTTTCAACTTCTTCTTTGGATAGCGCCGATGAATCAGTGATAGTGATTTTCTGTTCCTTGCCCGTTCCTTTGTCTTTAGCGCTGACATTCAGAATGCCGTTGGCATCAATGTCAAAGGTAACTTCAATCTGAGGAACGCCTCGGGGCGCCGGCGGAATACCGTCTAAAATAAACCGGCCGAGAGTCCGGTTGTCGGCCGCCATCGGCCGTTCTCCCTGAAGAACATGAATATCCACCGCCGGCTGGTTGTCAGCCGCCGTGGAAAAGACCTGGCTCCTTGAAGTCGGAACAGTCGTATTTCTCTCAATCAACGGCGTCATCACTGCTCCAAGCGTTTCAATGCCGAGTGTCAATGGCGTCACATCTAAAAGTAAAACATCTTTGGTCTCGCCGGAAAGAATGGCGCCTTGAATGGCCGCTCCGACCGCGACGCATTCCATCGGGTTGACTCCCCCCTCAATCTTCTTGCCGATATAATTCTCGATGAATTGCTGGACAATCGGCATCCTAGTCGGACCGCCAACCATAATAACTTTAGTAATGTCATTGGGAGTCAGTTTGGCGTCTTTGAGCGCTTGTTCCATTGGCGCCTTGCATTTATCAATAATCGGCTTAACTAGTTCCTCCAGCTTTGCTCGGGTAATCTTCATGGTCAAATGCTTTGGACCGTTATTGTCGGCGCTGACAAAAGGCAGGTTAATTTCGGTTTCCAGCGTCGAGGACAGCTCTATCTTGGCCTTTTCGGCCGCGTCTTTGAGCCGCTGCAGAGCGGTCTTATCCTGCTTTAAATCAATATTATTTTCTTTTTTAAATTCGCCGGCGATATAATTAATCAGATTTTCGTCCATGTCAGTGCCGCCCAGTTCAGTATCGCCCGAGGTGGACTTAACTTCAAAGACCCCTTCGCCGAAGTCCATCGTCGTCACATCCAGCGTGCCGCCGCCTAAATCAAAGACCAGAATCTTTTCTTCCTGACCGCTCTTATCAATGCCGTAGGCCAGCGAGGCCGCCGTCGGCTCGTTGACAATGCGGACGACTTCCAGTCCGGCAATGGCGCCGGCGTCTTTAGTTGCTTGCCGCTGAGAATCGTTGAAATAGGCCGGAACAGTGATGACCGCTTTGGAGATTGGCTCGCCTAAAAAGGCCTCAGCGTCCTTTTTTATTTTCTGCAGGATAAAGGCTGACAATTGCTGGGGGGTATATTCTTTCCCGCCTAGTTGATAAGTTTCTTTCTTGCCCATCTTGCGTTTAAAAGCGCTAACAGTGTTTTCCGGATTAGAGATGGCTTGGCGCCGGGCGGCTTCGCCAACCAGTAAATTGCCGTCTTTGTCAAAGGCGACATAAGACGGAAAGGCCTTGCCTCCGCCTACAACCGTCCCTTCTGAGGACGGAATGATCGTCGGCTTGCCAGCTTCAAAAATAGCGGCGGCCGAATTAGATGTTCCTAAATCAATACCAATAATTTTACTCATAATTTTGTCGTCAGACCTTACTTAATTTTAATCGGGACTTTGGTCGTTTTGCTTGCCCCTTTATTTGATTTTGGAATAGTAATTTTCAGTATTCCTTCGGCCGCTTCGGCGCTGGCTTTGCCGTTTCGAACATCGATTGGTAATTTAATCACCTTT
>JBDRMK010000028.1:0-3249 GCA_043812155.1 Patescibacteria group bacterium
ATACTGCCGCTATCGCCAGGCAGTTGGAGAAGTTTTAAAATGAAAATAAAAGTTAAAGTTTTTCCGCACGCCGGAAAAGAAGAAATAATCAAAAAAACAGACGATTAGTTTGAGATCTGGGTCAAGGCCAAGCCGGTTCAGGGCCAGGCCAATCGAGCAGTGATAAGGGCGCTGGCCGGATATTTTAATGTTTCTTCAAGGGAAATAAGATTAGTAAGGGGATTTAGAGAGAGGAATAATATTTTTGAGGTAAAAAATGACGCTGATAATTGATTTGTCAAAACCAGAGCCGAAATTAATTCTAAAAGACGGGCGGAAAGAAATAGCCAGCCACAGTTGGGCCGGCCTTTGTCAATTATCGGAAACGCTGATTTCAGAGATAGATAAGTTTTTAAAGAAAAACAAAGTCAGTTTGGATGATCTCGGGAAAATAGAAGTGGTTGAGAGCAAGGATTCGATGGTCTCCACTCGCATCGCCCAAGCTGTCGCGCTGGGATTAAAAGTAAAGATTGATTGACTTTTTTCACATATAGTTTAATATTTTAATGAATTGATAAATCGGCCAAACCAAGGAGGTTTGGCTTTGTTGTACCTTAATTTTTGAATATAAGGAGGAGCGGAATTATGAAAAACAGAAATTTCAGGGAAATGTTAAGAATAAGACAGGAAGAGGTTAATTCACTGGTCTGTGTCGGATTAGATCCACTGCCGGAAAAAATGCCTAGGGGGTTTGCGCCAGAATATGCTAGAAGTAATTGGTGCAATATAGAGAAGTGGATGTGTAAAATAGTCGATGTGACCGCTGGATTCGTTTCGTTATTTAAATTACAGAGAGCCCATTATGAGGCAATTATTAATGGGGAAAGCGCTCTTCGTGGAATTACGATTCACATCCATGATAAATATCCTGATATTCCAGTGTTTCTTGATTGTAAAAGAGGGGATATCGGAAGGACTCAAGAACGGTACAGAGTTGCTCATTTTGGAGTAGATATGACTGACGGGATGAATTTTAGTCCGTACATGGGCAAGGACTGCATGGAATACCTTGTTGATAACAAAAATTATCCTGGTAGAGCCATCGTCGGCCTCTGTTATACCAGTAATCCTTCTGCCAGGGAGGTGCAGGATGTCAGAATGGAAGACGGACGTTATTACTGGGAATTGATTGCGGAAAAAACTCTGAAATGGGCAGAAGATTTAGGTATCGTAGATAACGCCGGATTGGTAATGGCTGCTGCCTATGAGCATCCAAAAGGAACGGGTAATATTTCCTCCTACCATCTTTTGCGGTGCCGGGAAATTGTCGGTGATAAACTGTGGTTTTTGATTCCAGGTATCGGCACTCAAGGCGGCTTTATTGAAGAAACCGTAAAAGCCGCATATACCGGCCCCGGTTCAATTGCCATTAACTCTTCATCTGGCATTATCTTTGCCAGTCAAGACAATGATTTTGCCGAGGCCGCCGCCCAAAAAGCTAAAGAACTTCGAGATGAAATTAATAAATACCGATAAATAAGGAGGTGATAAAATGGATTTAATTTACAGATGCAATCATTTGGCAATAAAACTCTTTAAAATTGGCGCGATTTTAGATAAAAGCCGATCGCCGGAGGGAAAGGGATTTAAGTTAAAACTGCACGAGAAGAATCCTGAGGCGCCGCTTTCACCGATTTATCTAAATTTTCGGACCACCGATCATCCGACGAAGCCGGGTCCCTTTACTCCTGAAATTATCCGTGAAATCGGCCAGATTCTGTATCAAAGGTCTTTGGGCCTGGCCTATGACCAAGTGGCGGGAATCCCGCGAGCCGGCGATCCCTTAGCCCAAGTATTTTTTGAGATTTGGCGCTCCAATTCTAAAAACCCCCTTGACTGCGGCATTATCAAACTTGATAAAGAGGAATCTTCTGAAAAACGCCAAGTAACTAGAATTAAAGATGGCCACTGGAACCCCGGTGAAAAAGTTCTTGTCATAGACGATATGGTTACCAAAGCCGACAGCAAACTGGAAGCCATTGAAGCGCTGGAAAGAAACCAGTTGCAAGTTAGAGACATTTTAGTTCTGGTTGACAGAGAGGGGGGCGGGGTAGATATCCTGAACGCCAAGGAATACAATATTCACTGGGTGTTTAAATTTACGGATCTTTTATCGCTTTATCGGAAAGAGGGGCTGATAACCCAAAAAGCCCATGAAGAGATTAAAGACTATCTCCGCAATAGCTAAATTTGAAAAAAAAGAAGAGGGCGTCATGAAGTTATTGACGCCCTCTTTTTCTATTTTTAAGAATAAGTTATGATAAAGACATGACCCTTTTGGAAAAATCCATTTTGGCGACATTGGCCTATTATGACGTTTTAGACCGGCCTCTGACCAGCTGGGAAGTTTTTAAGTACCTAATTTCAAAAGACAGGAGACTGGCCGTTGAATTAAAAGAAGTTTTAAATCTTTTGGCCGACAGCCCTGAATTAAATAAATTTATTGGGCAGAAAAACGGCTTCTATTTCCTAAAAAATCAGGAGGATATTATTGGCGAAAGAATCGAGCGGCAGAAAATTTCCGACCAGAAGTGGAAAAGGTCAAAATTAGTCATAAAATTGCTGCGAGTTGTTCCTTTTGTCCGATTAATAATCTTGAGCGGCTCTCTGGCGATGAATAACGCCAAGAAGAATTCAGATATCGACCTGCTGATTATTGCCAAATCCGGCCGGATCTGGACTTGCCGGGCGCTGGTTTCTCTTCTTGTTCAAATATTAGGGAAAAGGCGGCATGGCGCGCTGACTAAAGACCGGCTCTGCCTCAATCACTACCTGACTGATCAGTCGTTGAAAATATCCGGCCAAAGTTTGTATAACGCCCAAACCTACGCTCATTTAACGCCGGTCTTAGAGATGGACAACGGGCTTTACCGCCGGTTCCAAGAGCAAAACAATTGGCTGGGCGATTACTTGCTTTTTTATCCTCCAGAAAAAAAAGGATATCTAAATAAAATCCAACTCAATCCTTTTTTTACTTTTTTAAGAAAATTAAAGGAAAGCCTGCTTGACGGCAAATTGGGCGATCGGTTAGAATTGTTTTTGAAAAAAATTCAAGCCAGAAGAATTACCAAAGACCCGCTGACTTATCAGACCGGCGGCCGAGTGATTTTTAACGACAGCCAATTGGAATTTCATCCCGACTCGCCCGAAAAGAATATTTTAGAAAGATATAATCAGAAAATGAGAGAATTGGGTTTTAACGAAACGGAC
>JBDRMK010000029.1:0-5255 GCA_043812155.1 Patescibacteria group bacterium
ATCTTTCTTTGTCAACAAAAGTTCCGTCCGCTTGTTTTGCTTTTACGGTTTCTTGTCCGTAACCCAATTCTTGTTTATGGTCTTGTTCAAATTTCGGTCCTGCCGCAATCCATTCCTGATTACTTGGGTCTTGCACCCAAGCATCAATTTTTTTCTGTCTAGCTTCACGGAAACTTGCCATGTCTGGTGTTCCGTCTGGATTTACTTTGTAATCAACACCTCTTTCCAAACTTAAATTTTTGCCAGTTAAATGGTCATAAAAATTTCCACCAAACTTTGTCCAATTTTTTGTAATTTCCAAAATTTGTTTCGCTTTTTCATCGTCAAACAAACTCTCTTGTTTTATAGGATTTTCTGCTTTATTTTCTGGTTGTTCCGTAACCTGTTCTTGAGATTTTTCTCGCTCGGCTTTGTATTCTTCCGGGGTTTCATCAACACGCATTGCACGACCGCTCATGTGCATTTCCTTTTCATCGTCTATTATTTCCTCTTGTGTTGGTCGTGGTTGACCTTCCAATTTCATAATTTTAATTTATTAAATCATCAATGCTCACGCCAAAAGCTTTCGCAACTTCTTTAACAAATTTGGAATGGTGGAGATGCGGGGAGTCGAACCCCGGACTGGTCATTGCAAATGACCGGTTATACCGTTTAACTACATCCCCGAAAAGCGTGATTTAATTACACCCCCAGTTTATTATTCCGATATGGTCGCGTCACCTCCGGTTGAGCCGCCGAGAAAAGAGAAGTTAAACACTTTCCTGAGTATGGAAGTCGTGCAGCCGGTTAAAGTCAGAAAAGTGCCGAAAATCAGGATCAGGCCGATTAGTTTTATAAATAGTTTGGTCCCTCCATCCGTGCCCAAATGTTGTTCCGCCCAATCGATCGGCCCGGTAAAATTATAAATCCACTCGGTTTTGATGACGAGTAGGGCGCCGACAATAATGACGATGCCGCCAATGAGATAATTCATAATTTTTGATGGTGGACGATGTAGGATTTGAACCTACGACCCTACGGATGTAAACCGTATGCTCTACCGCTGAGCTAATCGTCCTAAGATTTAACCAACTGCTTGTCCGCCGTACCCTGAGTCGCAGCGAAGGGGGAAGGCGGGAGCTAGTTGCCCGATAATTAAAACTTTGGTGCGGACGGAGGGAGTTGAACCCTCATGCCAAAAAATGGCCAGGAGCCTCAGTCCTGTGCGTATACCAATTCCGCCACGTCCGCATGAAAATAGATTTTTGTTAAAATACTCGACACTTGATTAAAAGCGTATACCACCCCGAACCACTAAAGGGTTCGGGGTAGCCATGAACCCTTCAGTGGTTCATGGCAAATTCCGCCACGTCCGCACATGTTTTATTGAAAATGTATAAAATTGTTAAATCACTTCGTTTGTTGAAGACGTTTGCCGACAAGCGATTTTTCAAAAGCGATTGATTTGTAAAATAACGCCTGAATTAATGAATTAATTTCATCTAAATTCTTGTCTTTTTCAATATATTTCAAATCTATTGATATTTTGATTCCGGCATCCAGTTCGATTAATGAGGCAATCGCATTTCTCATGAATCTGGCGTATTCTTTTTTGTAATAGCGGCCGCTTCCTTCCGCGATGTTTAATAAGACCGAAATAGCGGCTCTTCTTAATTGTGAATACAGACCGAACATTTCTTCTTTTGGAAAATCCGACGTGATTTTGTAAGTTTGTTTAATGAGCGACTTGGCGAGATTGGTAATTTCCAGATTTTCGTAAAGGAAATACATATATTTTCTCTTTCTCGCCACCAAAATTTGTCAAAATATATTAAAGTTTTTTAGCCTATATAATACTTTGCGGGATAATTTCAACAACTTCAACAATTTCAACCATTTATCTGATTTCTTTCAGTTTTTTTGCTTTGGAGGAGCGCAAATAATAGAGCTTGGCTTTATTCACTTTGAATTTACGCACCACCTCGATTTTTTTAATGGTCGGTGAAAATATGGGAAATATCTTTTCGACGCCAATCCCTTCGGAAATTTTTCTAACCATAAAAGTTCTTCCCTGGCCCCGGCCTCGTATGGCCATGACCAAGCCTTCAAAAATTTGGATTCTTTCTTTATTCCCTTCTTTGATTTTTTGGTGGACTTTTATCTCGTAGCCCGGCCTTATATCCGGTGTTTTTTCCTGGTTATCGGTCATAAAATTTGCTTGTTTTAAAATAATTAACTTCTTTAAAGTATAATTTATTTCGCTTATTTCGTCAACTCTCTTAAGGCGGTGAGAATTTTTTCCAAATCCTGCGGCAGTTCCTGATTGAATGCCAATATTTGGCCGTCAAGGTCGGCAAAAGCCAGTTTTGAGGCGTGCAAGAATAAACGGTTGATTTTAATTTTTGTTTTTAGCTTTTTATTTTTGTATATTTCATCGCCTAAAATCGGATGATCAATGGCGGTCAAATGGACCCTTATCTGATGCGTCCGGCCGGTTAAGGTGGTAATTTTTAATAAAGAATAATTAGAAAATTTTTCCAGGAGATGGTATTGAGTGATCGCTTCTTTGCCGGGCTGGTTTTGGGGCCGGGCCACGAATTTGCCTTCTTTGCCGCGGGCGATGGGAAAATCGATCAAGCCTTCTTCTTTCGTCAATTGACCGTAGACTAAAGCCAGGTATTCTTTTTTTACCCGATGTTCCTGAAATTGATTTTTTAAATGTTGGAAAGATTTTTGATTTTTAGCCACTACCATCAGGCCGGAAACGTCTTTATCGAGCCGGTGGACGATACCCGGCCGGGTCGGGTCTTCCCCCACGTTTTTTAAATCCGGCCAGTAGGAAAGCAAGCGGTTGGCCAAGGTTTTTTCCCGGCAGCTTTCGGCCGGATGGACGGCCAAGCCCGCTTCCTTATTGATGACCAAAAAATTGTCATCCTCAAAAACTATAGAAAGGGGACTTTCCTTATCTGGCGTCAGGTCAATTTTTGGCGGTTCTTCCGGGCTGATTTCCACTATATCTCCGGTTTTAAGAAAATGATGCACCGGGACGGCCTTAGCGTTGACTAAAACCAGTTTTCTCTTGATTAATTTTTGCAAATGGGAACGCGAAAATTCCGGGAATTGACGGCATAAGAATTTATCAAGTCTTTCCTTGTTCTCATTTTGCGTGACTTCAATTTTTTTGATCATTTTAGGTAATCTTTAATAAGTTTTAAACCTTCTGCCTTTGTCTTGATTTTTTTGGTTAGCTGTTTTTCGCGGATAATAGCCAGCAATTCGCCGATCAAGGGGCCCGGACGAAGTCCGCATTCCCTAATTAAATCATTGCCGTTAATCAAGGGCGGAGGCAAACTTTTTTTCTTCTTGTCCATCGCCTTGAATTCTTCAATTCTTGAAAGCATCCTTTTTATATTGCGGGTGTTAGGCTTGAGATTTTTCGGGAGGCTGGCCAAGATATCGGCCAAGATAACTTTTAGAAGTTTTTGGCCCGGAACTTTCGGATTAAAAAATAATTTTTCTATGGTATTCGCTTTCAAGTCATAAGGATCGTCAATGATCAAAAGCATGTGGCGGCCGACCAGCCAGACGACGTTTTCTTTTTTTATTTCTCCGGTACTTTCCAGTTTAAGACGGTCTATGATTTTTCCGGCGATTTCCGCTCCGGCCCCGTCATGCCGGTTGAAACGGATGCGGTCCGTCCCGTCTTTGGCCGGAGTTTTCATGGTGACCACTTTTCCGATATCATGAAAAAGAACGCCTATAATCACTTCCAGGTCGGAAGTTTTATCCGGGATGAATTTAAGGAATGGCGGCGAATTTAGTTTTTCCAAAGCCAGGCGGGTATGGATAAAAACATCCCCTTCAAAGTGAAATTGGGGCGGCTGGGGCGTATTTTTCATGGCGGCGACCTCCGGCATCAGAATTTTTAGAGCCCCGCTTTCAGAAATCAAATCTAAAGCCTTGACCGGGTTAAACTTAAAAGTTTTAAGCAACTCTTTGGCGATTACTTCCCGCGCCACCGTTTTTTCCTCAAGATGAATGATCAGTTTTTTTAAGGCAGACCAGGTATTATTTTCCAGGGAAAAATCCAGTTGCACGGCAAATCTAAGAGCCCGGAGTATCCGGGAATAATCCTCTTTAAACCTTAATTCTGGTTTCCCTACGGCTCGGATTTTTTCCGCCGCCAGATCGGAAAGTCCGGCCATCGGATCAATCAATTTTTTATTTTTTAGGTCAAAAGCCATGGCGTTGATCGTGAAATCCCGCCGGGACAGGTCTTTTTCAATAGGCAAGGAAGGGTCGGATTGGACTTTGAAATCCTTATATCCGCCGGTTAAATGCCGGGAATGCTCGGTCCGTGGCAAAGCGATGTCAATCGCTTCAATCCGGCTTTTTTTTGGGACAAATTTAAAAACGCCGAAAGATTTGCCGACTAAATTCACTTGACCCAAGTTAGCCAGAAATTTTTCTAATTCTTTGGGCTTGAGATGGCGGACCACGAAATCGTAATCCTTGGTTCTTCTTTTTAGGATTATGTCGCGGACCGCGCCGCCGACCAGGTAAATTTCGGCTTTTGGAAAAGCTTTAATCAGTTTATCGATAAAACTTAAATCCGGCTCTGATTTCAGGGCTTTAATAAAGATGTCGATTTTTACATTTAGCTTTTTCATAGCGTCTTAATATTACCATTATTTACTCTCTTAACAAAGGGTTAGCCAGATTTATAAAATAAAAATCGCCGTATTTTTGGCGATTTATATGATGGGCGCGACTCAGCCTTTTGCGAAAGGCTGAGTGACCCTTCAGCCTCGCCTCAGGGTAAACCCCGCACTCTAAAATTGTCGTATTGGTGGGCGGCACAAGACTCGAACTTGTGACCTTTACGATGTCAACGTAACGCTCTAACCAACTGAGCTAGCCGCCCACCAATACGACAAAGTCTTGTAAGTAGTAGGAATTGTAGCCAAATTTTTCTTTTTAGTCAAGAAAAACCCCATCACGATTGATGAGGTTTTCGAGAGAAAGAGCGGGTTTTTCAGCAGAAGGCGCCGCCGCCTTGCTCATGGGCTGGAGAATTTACAGTGGCGGCGCTGGCTGGCTCGCGGTAACCGCAGGTTTGGCAGATTTTTTCATAGCCATAACCAGTGCGGCTTTTGGCCGCTTCTTCCCGGGAAAAGAAAATCCTTAGAATATCGCGGCATTTTGGACAAAGAGTCTGGCAAGACATGGTTTATCCTCCTCTATTTCGTTAAAGAACAAAAAACTGGTTTCTTGAC
>JBDRMK010000030.1:0-107513 GCA_043812155.1 Patescibacteria group bacterium
TTGCCGTATTTATCTACGGCCAGATACCAACGACCGCGTAATTCCTTGGGGTAAGAGATGGGGTTCATAGGCTAAATATTAATAGTTAACAGGTGTCAGCCATCATCTTACCAAGTGTCAGCGGTATGTGTTAACTGTACAAGGGGTGGACAAAAATTAATATTTTTGTTAATATTAAACATACTTTGGACCCGTGGTGTAGCTGGCTTAACACGCCTCCCTGTCACGGAGGAGATCACGAGTTCGAATCTCGTCGGGTCCGCTCAGGGAAGAATAGCCTCCCTGCTTGCCCCGTATAAAACGAGCCCTGCGAGTTTTTTGCGGGGTCACGGAGGAGATCATCCCGCCTCTCGCGAGAAGCGGGATCGGGTCCGCCAAGCCTTAGCCCCTAACTATTTCGGGGTTATTTTGTTATAATTATGTTATGAAAGATTTTGAAAGGTTTATGCATTTAATCGTGAGAAAAGCCGGCGTTATAGCACTGGCCAATTTTCAGTTGGAGCAGAAAATCGGCTGGAAAAAGGGTAAATCGATTGTCACGGCGACTGATATTAAAATAAATAAATTTCTTGTTTCCGAGATTAAAAAAAATTTCAGCGGCCACAATATTATTTCCGAGGAACTGCCTGACATAAAGAATAAACATACGTATACCTGGTTTATCGATCCGATTGACGGTACGATCAATTACGCCCAGGGTATTCCGTACTTTGGGGTTTCCGTCGGTCTGGCTAGGGGAAAAGAAATAATAATGGGCATGGTTTTTGACCCAGTCCATAAGGAATTGTTTTTCGCGGAAAAAGGCAGAGGATCATTTTTAAACGGCCGGAAATTCGTCTCCACGGCCAGGAATAATTTTTCCGAGTCAATGATCAGTGTTGAGATTTGGAATAATTCAAAATATCCAATATTAAAAATGAAGCAGGCTTTGGAAAAACGCATCTGGGTCTTAAGCGAACGGCAATGTCTTTGTGTTTCCGCCTGTTATTCCGCTTTAGGCCGGATGGACGGATATATATTTTCTCATGACACACCTTGGGATGTGGCGGCGATTGATTTAATCTGCCGGGAAGCGGGGCTTAAAACCAGCCAGATGGACGGTCAGCCCTGGTATCCGGGCGGAAAAATGAAAGGTTACGTCTGTGCCAGGCCGAAAGTGCACAAGGAACTGATTGGGCTTCTTAAGCCCTACATTAAAAAAATATAAATGAAAATAATTATTAAGTATTATTTACCGCTTTTTCTCTGGGCCGGTTTGATTTTTTATTTTTCCTCTTTGCCGAATTTGAAAAGCGGTTTTGAAGAGACTTGGGATTTTATCTTTAGAAAAGCGGCGCATATTCTGGAGTATGCCATCCTATCGATATTGATGCTGCGGGTTGGGTTAAGAAGGGAAAAAACTGAGCGAAGAAGCAAAGTTTATTTTTTGGCTTTGGTTTTTGCTATATTATACGCTTTGAGCGACGAATATCATCAAAGCTTTGTAGCGGGCCGGGAAATGGCGTTAAGAGACGTATTGATCGACAGTCTGGGCATTGTCGGCGGCAGCGGCGCTTATTTAGCGGTCAGAAAGCCTTGATTAGCTGGGTTTGATGTGATACGTTGGTAGAGGTGGTGAGAGGAACCTCCCCCTTTATTTCCCCTCCTTAAGAAAGGAGGGGACGGCTTGGGTAACGGAGATTTTCGTTACCCAAGTATTTTCCGGGGGAGGATGTTTTATGGGCACTATTTACAATCGCAGTTACCTGACCCCGCGGCGTCGAGAATTAAGAAACCGTTTAAGTCGGGCGGAGATATACTTGTGGTCGAGGGTAAAAAACAAGCAAATTCTTGGTTATAAATTCCGAAGGCAGTACAGCGTCGGCAATTTTGTCGTTGATTTCTACTGCCCTAAGCTGAAATTAGCTATAGAAGTTGACGGGCCAAGTCATTTTACCAAAGAAGCGAGAGAGTATGACAAAAATCGCGAGGAATACATAAAGTCCTTTGGCATTAGGTTTTTAAGAGTGACAAATTTAGATGTTTATAGAAATATGGAAGGCGTGATTGATAAAATCATTGAGATAATAAAAAAATCGTCCCATAGATAGCAGGACGATTTTTTATTTGAGTTATTTATTTATTTCTTTGACCAGTTCTTCAAATACTTTCGGTTCAAACTCGGCCAGCTGGGACAGGATTTTCCGGTCAAGCTCAATCTTATTCACTTTAAGCAAATGAATGAAAGTGGCGTAATTCAAGCCATACGGTCTGACCCCGGCGTTTATCTTGATATTCCATAAGCCGCGGAAGACCCGCTTTTTTCTTTTCCGGTCGCGGTAAGCATTGACTCCCGCTTTCAGAAAAGCAGTTTTGCCGAGCTTAAGGGTATTTTTCCGTCGCCAGCGATAGCCTTTTAGGCTTCGGAAAAGCTTTTGTCTTTTTTTAACGTGGATGACTCCTCTTTTAACGCGCATATTTTTTCGTCCTGTAATACGGGATTAGTTTTTTAATAGCTCTGACGTTTGATTTTGAGATCCTGATATCCCTTCTTTTACCCATGGTCTTAGTCGGGTAATCGCGGGCGTTGAAGTGGTCCTGGCCGGATTGGCGGATCATAAATTTTCCCCGGCTGGTTTTTCGGAATCTTTTGACGGTTGCCTTATGAGTTTTAATTTTTGGCATATATTCAGGTATTCTATTCTTATCTTATAAATTAGTTTTTATGGGTTATGATCGTAAAGAATTTTCTGCCTTGCCGGGTAAGCATCTGTTCCATGACGATATTTTCTCCAAGGTCTTTGATAAATTGGAAAATAATTTGGCGACCCAGGTCCTGGTGGGCGATCTCCCGGCCGTGAAGCATGATCTCAATTTTTACCTTGTGTCCTTCAGTTAAAAATTTACCGGCCTGTTTTTTCCTGAATTCCAGGTCGTGTTTGCCGATGGCCAGCGTCAGCCGGATGCACTTGATATCAATCTTTTTCTGCCGGGCCTTTTGCTTTCTTTCCTGTTTTTCCTGTTGAAATTGGTAAGCGCCGAAATCCAATATTTTGCAGACTGGAGGATAGCCTTTGGGATTTACTTCCACTAAATCAAAGCCGCGTTCTTCGGCGAGTTTTAACGCACGGTAAGTTTCCAGAGTGCCGAGATTGATATTGTTTTCGTCGATCACAATAACCTGCGGGACGCGGATCTGACGGTTTATGCGGAGTCTTTTAATGGTTTTATTGATTAATGATTAGGCGTTTGTTTTTGTTTTTAATTTTTAAGCGAGTCGAATGGCTTGCCATCCGAAGCGTCAGGCATTTAAAAATAATACAACTATATTTTTCTATTAAGCCCATCTTCGCTAAAGCTACGATGGGCATCCTTCGCTGACGCGAAGGATGGTGGAGATGGCGGGCCTTACACCCGCGTCTAGAAAGAGTGAAGCAAATCTTCTACAAGTTTAGCGGCTTTGAATTTAAATCGGACTTAAAGCGAAAAAGCCGCCAAATATTTAAGCCCTAAGTCTTGTTAAGTTTTGATTATTCCGCCAAGACGACCGAATAATCGTGCCTAATAATTTGGCACCCGTTTTGGTTTATTAGGTATCAACCAGACGGATGGCTGCGGGTATTAAACCGCGGCGAAAGCAAATTTGGGAGAAAAAGTTTCTCTCAGTCTGCTGAATAAGTTTTTGACACTTATCATTTGAAGGATTTTCTCGAGTTTCCATCAAACTCGGCTTGCCGATTCTTTCCACTAAGACTTTCTATCGAATTTTGGCATCCCCGTGTATTTTGGCTTGATAAGGCTCACATTTTCTGCCGAATCGCTCTTTGTATCTTCCGATCAGTTTCGCGCTTTTTAATGGCGGCGCGCTTATCATATTTCTTTTTACCCTTCCCTAAACCAAGCCGGATTTTAATGAACCTCCTTACAGTATAAACAGAAAGGGGTATCAGTGTCAACCCCTGGGATTTCAGTTTTCCGATCAGGCCCTTAATCTCGTTTTTCTTCAAAAGTAGGGCCCGGTCGCGCGTCGGCTCATATTTTTTTTGGGCGCCGACCGCGTTTTTATAGGGAGAAACATGGGCATTAATAAGCCAAGGGGTGCTGCCTCTTAAAGTGACATAAGAGCCCTTCAGATTGATCTGGCCGGATTTAATGGCTTTGACTTCCGGGCCGGTCAGAATAATTCCCGCCTCGTATTCTTCCTGAATATGGTAGTCAAAATAGGCGAATTTGTTTTTGGCGATTAAGCTCATAAGTACTATTAGATTAGCACAAAAAACAGAAAGTGGGGAGTAAGAGAGGAGTGTATTATCAATTTTTTTATGTTATAATCAAACCATGAAGACTTTAAAGATACAACTGGAAGAAATTCTAAATAAGCAGGTAACCAAACTTTGGCCGTTATCTTTGCCGAAAGTAAAAATAGAGGTTGAACGGCCGAAAGAAGAGCGCTTCGGCGATTATTCAAGCAGTTTAGCCATGCAGTTGGCGCCGTTATTGGAAAAGAATTCCATGGAGATCGGTCACCAGCTGATAAAAGGGGCGGTCTGGCCTAAAGCGATCAATAAAGCGATGATCGTCGCCCCCGGCTTCATAAATTTTTATCTGTCGGCTGACTGGCTGCGTCGCCAGGCATCATTGAATTTAAAGAATAAAAAATTTGGCCAGTTGCAAGCCGGCAAAGGCCAGAAAATCCAGGTGGAGTTCGTTTCCGCCAATCCGACCGGCCCGCTTCATTTGGGCAACGGCCGCGGCGCTTTCACCGGCGACACTCTGGCCAGAGTCTTGACCGCGGCCGGCTATAAGGTCAGGCGGGAATATTACATCAATGACATGGGCAATCAGATAGAAACTCTAGCCGAATCGGTCCGGATCCGTTTTTTTCAGCAGCAAGGCATAAAATTGGATTATCCGGATAATTGTTACAAGGGCGAGTACGTCAGTGATCTGGCCAGGAAACTTAAATCAGTCAATAATTATAAATTGAAGAATATCGGCCAGGTAAGGGAGAAAATAAAGAGCCGCGTTTTAAAATTGATGCTTGAGGATATTGAGAAATTATTAGCCAAGCGTTTAAAGATAAAATACGACCGCTGGTTTTATGAAAGCGAACTTTACGGCAAAGGCTTGCCGGAAAAAGTGATGGCCCTGCTTAAAGAAAAAAAATTACTATACAGACAGGATGAAGCTATTTTTTTAAAAACCACTCTCTATGGCGATGATAAAGACCGGGTGCTGGTGAAAAAAGACGGTGAGCCGACCTATTTTCTCTCGGATATCGCTTATCATTATGATAAGTTAAGCGTCAGGAAGTTTGACCGGGTGATTGACATCTGGGGGGCGGACCATCACGGATATCAGGGCCGGATGCAGGCGGCTTTGCGGGCCTTGGGCTTTGAGAACAAGCTAGATATCATTATTTATCAGTTGGTTAAGTTAAAAAAAGACGGCGTGGAAGTGAAGATGTCAAAAAGGGCCGGCACCTTTGTCACCTTGGATGAATTGATCGACGACGTCGGCTCGGACGTGGCGCGCTTTTTCTTTCTGATGTACGCGGCCGGCACCCACATGGATTTTGATCTTAATTTGGCCAAGGAAAAATCCGAGAAAAACCCCGTTTACTACGTCCAATACGCCCACGCCCGGATCTGCAGCATCATTAAAAAGGCGGCAAAAATGCTTCGGAATAAGAAGATATTTGATCCGGAAAAACTGAATAAGAAAGAAGAATTGGATTTAGTTAAGGAAATATTGAAGTTACCCGAGCTGATTGAAGAGATCTCACGCTCCTACGAGGTTCACAAACTTTCTTTCTACGCCCAGAATCTGGCCATCAAGTTTCACGATTTCTATAATGTTTGCCGGGTAATTGATAATGGCAAATTAAAGATCAGGCGTTTTGAGTTGATTAAATTAACAAAGTTTGCTTTAATGAAAGTCCTGGCGCTTATGGGCATTTCTGCTCCAGAGAGAATGTGATAAATTATTGGTAAGGATGGTTAGTGTTTATATAGTATTATGGTTGTGGTTTAAGGTTGTAGGGTGTAGCGGCTCGTATGGTCATAGGGCATAGTTGTAGGGTTGTAGATCATTAATAAATTCAAAGCACTAAGCTCAAAGCACAAAACAAATTCTCAGCCAGAGGCTGATCCGCCTTTGGCGGAAAATATATTAATTAAAAATTCAAAACAACGTTCGGGTTTAAATATTTGAATTTTGAGCCTTAGATATTGTTTTGGATTTTGTGCTTTGGATTTTGGATTTAAAACGTAAACCATACTGATCGCCACACTTTAATATCCTATAACCAATAACAGTTAAGAAATAAAAAACAATAAAAACAATAACATGCGAATAGGCATCGATTGCCGGACCATGCTTTCCCCTTCGCGGGGCGAAAAAGCGGGGATCGGCCACTATAACTACCATCTGGTCAAGAATTTGATGCGAATTGACAAAAAGAATCAATACGTCCTGTTTTTTGATTACCGCGTGTCGGATGCCCGCGAGTTCAAGCAGAAGAATTTTGAGATAAAATATTTCCCCTTTTCCCAGTATAAAAAATTTCTCCCTTTTACCTATTCCCATCTTTTGATCGCGGCGGAACTCGGCAAGGAAAAACTGGATATTCTGCACAGTCCGGCCAATGTTATTCCGTATAATTATCGCCGGCCGTCCGTGGTGACCGCTCATGACCTGGCTATTTATAAAGAGTCAAAATGGTTCCCTTCCGGCCAGAAATTTTCCACCCGTTTCCTGGTGCCTAAGAGTTTGAAGAAAGCCAGCCATATCATCGCTGTTTCGCAGGCGACTAAAAATGACATAATTAAGCTTTTCAAAATTCCGGCCGCGAAAATTACCGTTATTCATGAGAATGTCGTGGTGGAAAAGTACGCCACCAGAACTAAGGATATTTCCGTTCTGAAACGCTACGGCTTAAGCGAAAAATACATTTTATTCGTCGGCACCTTGGAGCCCCGAAAGAATATCTTAAGATTATTGCAGGCTTACAGCCAGCTGATAAAGGAAAACCCGAAATTCGCTGTTTATGATCTTGTTCTGGCCGGCCTGCGCGGCTGGAAAAGCAAGAATATTTTCCGCCTGATCCATAAATTAAAATTGGAAAATAAGGTCAAGTATCTGGAGTATATCCCGCATAATTTCAAAATTGATCTAATGAAGCAGGCGACGGTTTTTGTCTTCCCTTCGTTTTACGAGGGTTTTGGCCTGCCGCCTTTGGAAGCGATGAGTTTAGGGTGTCCGGTGATCGTCTCTAAGACTTCTTCCATGCCGGAAGTCTGCGGACAGGCGGCTGAATACGTCAATCCCCAGCGTTCGGAAAGCATTGCCGAAGCCTTGAAAAAAGTGCTTGGAAGCAAGCCTAAAAGGGAGGCGATGATCAAAAAAGGCCTTGAGCAGGCCAAGAAATTTTCCTGGGAAAAATGCGCCCGGGAAACTTTAAAGATCTATGAGAAAGTTTTTCAATTGGCTGCCAAAAATAAGAAAAAATAATGGTGATTAAAGTCAAAGTTTTTCCTCGCGCCCGAATAAACAAAATTTCCCGTGAAGGGAATTTTTTTAAAGCAAAAATTACCGCTCCGGCAGAAAAGGGGAAGGCGAATAAGGCGCTGATTAAACTATTGGCTGAGCATTTCGAGGTAAGCAAGAGTGCCGTAATTATTCAGAGTGGCGAGAAAAGACGGGTGAAGACGATTGAGATATCAAGATGTTAAGATATTAAGACTTGCCAAACCCGTCATTTTCCTCTAAAATATAAGCATTAAAGCTTATTTTTTTATATGATAAATTTTCCCGAACAGGAAAAGAAAACCCTGAAATTCTGGCAGGAAAAAGAGATCTTCAAAAAAACCCTGGAAAAGACGAAAAAGGGCCATCCTTTTGTTTTCTTTGAAGGTCCGCCGACCGCCAACGGCAAACCCGGCATTCACCATGTCTTGGCCCGGGCTTTTAAAGACGTGATTCCGCGCTATAAAACCATGCGGGGATTTTACGTGGAGCGCAAAGCCGGTTGGGATACTCACGGTCTACCGGTGGAGCTGGAAGTGGAAAAAGAGCTTAAGATTTCCGGCAAGCCGGAGATCGAAAAATACGGCATTGAAAAATTCAACGAAAAATGCCAGGAGAACGTCTGGAAATATAAAAAAGACTGGGAAGCTCTGACCGAGCGCTTGGGCTTTTGGCTGGACTTGGAGCATCCTTACGTTACCTATGATAATGATTATATTGAAAGCGTTTGGTGGATCTTAAAGCAGATCTGGGATAAAGGCTTATTGTATCTCGGCCACAAAGTAGTTCCTCAATGCCCGCGCTGCGGTACGGCTCTTTCCTCGCACGAAGTCGCTCAGGGCTATAAATCCGTGACCGAGGATTCGGTTTATATTAAATTTGAGCTGGTTGATGAACCGAATACATTTGTACTCGCCTGGACAACCACGCCCTGGACTCTGCCGGGCAACGTGGCTTTGGCTTTGGGCGAAAAATTCAAGTATGTAAAAGTTAAACAGGGCGATGAATTCCTTATTTTAGCTGAGGATAGATTAAGCCTATTAGAAGGTAAATACGAGGTAGTTGAAGAGTATTCCGCTAAAGAATTGGAAGGTAAAAAATACAAACCGTTATTTGATTTTCTTGATTTAGAAAAAGAATCAGGCAAGAAAGCCTATTATTTGGCTTTGGCGGATTTTGTCACAGTTGAAGACGGCACGGGCGTCGTTCACACGGCTGTAATGTACGGGGAAGACGATTATAACTTAGGCGAAAAAATCGGCTTGCCCAAAGTTCACACTTTGGACGAGAACGGCATTTTTAACCATCTAGTCAAACCCTGGCAAGGCCGGTTTGTTAAAGATAAGGCACTTGAAGGGGAAATCATCGATTATTTAAAGAAAAAAGATCTTCTTTATAATACAGAAAAATACACTCACGATTATCCTTTTTGCTGGCGCTGCGACAGCCCCTTGCTTTATTACGCCAAGAATTCCTGGTTCATCAAGATGTCGGCTTTGCGCGAAGCCTTAAAGAAGAACAACGAGAAAATTAATTGGGTGCCGGATTATATTAAAGAGGGCCGGTTCGGTGAATGGATAAATGAAGTGAAAGACTGGGCGATCTCCCGCGAACGTTATTGGGGCACGCCTTTGCCTATCTGGCAGTGTGAAAAATGCAAACAATACAAATGTATCGGTTCAAGAAAAGAGCTAGGCGTTAAAGAGATTGATCTGCACCGGCCTTATGTTGACGAAATAAAATTAAAATGTGAATGTGGCGGGGAGATGAAAAGGGTGCCGGAAGTGATAGACTGTTGGTTTGATTCCGGTTCCATGCCTTTTTCTCAATGGCATTATCCTTTCGAAAATAAAGAAATAATTGATAATAAAACCGGTTATCCGGCGGATTTCATTTCCGAAGCCATGGATCAGACGCGCGGCTGGTTTTACACGCTTTTAGCCATTGCCACTTTATTGGACAAAGGCAATCCTTATAAGAATGTGATTTGCTTGGGGCTGGTTTTGGATAAGAACGGACAGAAGATGTCCAAGTCGCGCGGCAACGTGGTTAGCCCTTCCGAGGTATTTGAAAAATACGGGGCGGACGCCATCCGCTGGTATTTTTACACGCTTAACCAGCCGGGAGAAACCAAGAATTTTGATACCCAGGCCGTGGAATCAGTGGTCAAGAAAAATTTCCTGATTATTTTCAATGTTTTGAGTTTTTATAAGATGTACGCGGGTAAGGAAATCAAACCTAAAGAAAGCAAAAATATCCTTGATGTCTGGATCTTGACTTCTCTTCATTTATTGATCAAAGAAGTGACTGAGGAGCTGGAAAATTATCAAGTGGTCAACGCGGCTAGAAAGATCGAAGTATTTATCAATGATCTATCCACCTGGTATTTAAGGCGCAGCCGCGGCCGGTTTAAAAGCGAGGATGAGGGCGAAAAAGAAGAGGCTTTAGCCACTTTGCAGGATGTTTTGCTGACTTTAAGCAAAATTCTAGCTCCTTTTACTCCCTTTTTAGCCGAATCGCTCTACCTGGCCGCCGCCGGTCAAAGAGAATCGGTGCATTTGGCTGATTGGCCGGGTTTGGATATGGAACTGAACGAGGATATAATTTCTAATATGCTTATCGTCCGGCAGATCGTGGAATTAGGGCATGCTTTGCGGGCGGAGAATAGTTTTAAAGTCCGCCAGCCTTTAAGCCAGCTTCTTACCAACGCGAAAGATCTAGGCGGGGAATATCAAAAAATACTGACCGAAGAATTGAATGTCAAGGAAGTCCATTTGGGCCAGAATAAAATTCCTTTGGAAGCAAGTTTCAAAACAAAAAAAACCAGCGGCCTCTGGGTGACTCTTGATACGACCATAACTGATGAACTTAAGGAAGAGGGGATGGTCAGGGAACTGGTCCGGCAAATAAATTCCTTACGCAAGGAAGCGAAACTGACGCTTAAAGACCAAATATCATTGGGATTTTTTAGCGAAGATGAATTTTTTAAGCAGCTTTTTATTGTTTACGGGGAAAAAATAAAAAAGGAAGTTTTGGCCAAGAATTTAAGCGGGGTCAAAAAAGAAGAATTCAAAAAACTGTCTTTTCAAAAAGAGATAAAACTGGAAGGGAAAGACTTAATAATAGGCTTTAACCGGTAATATGTCGTTAGTAAAAACAGAAGCGATAATTTTAGGCCGAAAAAATTTCCGGGTGAATGACCGGATTTTTCTTTTGTACGGGAAAAACGAAGGCAAGCTGGAGCTTTTAGGCAAAGGGACCCGGAAGAAAGAAAGCAAACTGGCCGGCTCTTTGGAAGCCTTCGCTCTGGCCGATATTATGTTTGCCCGGGGCCGGGGTTTTGACTATGTGACCGCGGTCAAGGTATTAAAAAAATATAATATTTATCAAAGCCTGCTGGTTAGCGGTTGGCTGGCGTTAATTGTGGAGATAATAAATAGTCATTTAAAGCCGAAATATAAAGAAAAGGAAATTTTTGATTTGCTGAAAAATTTGCTTGAAAACCTAGAAAAAAATATGGATGAGGAAAAAAGCCTGAATTTAATTTTGGCGGCCATTTTTTCCCTGATAAATATTTTAGGATTTTGCCCGGAGCTGTTTTTTTGCCAGGAATGCCGGGCAAAAATTTCCCCGCCGGATAATTATTTCAGTTCTGCTAAAGGCGGGTTGCTTTGCCCGTCTTGCCGGAAAACCGACCCTTCGTCAATAAAAGTATCCGCCCCGGCCATTAAGATCATTCGTTTTTTTCTGAATAACGATCTGGATCGGGTAGCGGTCTTGCAAATCAAAAGAGAAAATTATCTAGAACTTAAAAGAGTCCTTTTCATTTATCTGCCTTATATTCTAGAGGATGAATTTAAAAGCCTTAGATTCATAGAAAAAGCGGCCACGCCTACCTAAATATCACGATTTTTGCTATAATAATAAGGTATATGGCCAATAAGAAAAAGGAAAAAAACAGCACCCGCAAAATCCCGGTTTTTAAAGTGGAGGAAAAAAGGGACAACCAGGTCAAATCCCTTTCTGATTATAAGCCGGCGATTGCCAAAATGTACCAGGACGAGGCGGGAAAGCCTTTGGACCTGACCAAGCTTGATAAAAGGAAAAAGAGAAAAAAGATCACCTATTTAAAGATCATCGCCGTGCTGCTCTTGCTTTTAGCCGTGACCCTGGCCGGTTTTTTTGTTTTTTTCCGGGACAAGAAATTCAAGGAAGGCGATGTAATTTTAACAATTTCCGGGGCGGAAAGCATCGCCTCGGGCGAGGAAGCGACGATAACCGTGAAGTATCAAAACCAAGGCCAGGCTTTTTTGGGCAATCTGGAATTATCCTTGACCTATCCGGACGGTTTTACTTATAAAAATTCAGAACCCGAGGCGGACAACACTTACAATCAATACTGGAAATTAGGCAATTTAGGGGTGGGCAAGGCCGGCGAAGTGAAAATAACCGGGCAGATCACGGGAGAGGTCGGCGCGGCTAAATCATTCACGGCTAAATTAAGCTACAAGCCTTCAAATTTCAACGCCACTTTCACCACTGAGGCCTCTTTTTCCGGGACCATCACTTCGTCGATCATCAGCTTGGATATTGAGGGGGCCAAGAATGTCATCCCGGACAAGGAAGTGAGCTATAAAATAAAATACAAGAACGAAGCCACGGAAGCTTTGGAAAAAATACGGATCATCGCCGTTTATCCCGAAGGTTTTACGCCGGGATCCGCCTCTCCTGATTTTTCTGAAGGAAAAAATACCTGGCAGATAGACCGCCTGGAGGCGGGCAACACGGGCGAGATTGAAATAAAGGGGGAATTTAGCGGCGAGGCCGGCGATCTGAAAGAGCTGAAAATAAGAGTCGGATTATTGGACCTGGACGGGGATTTTTCCCCGCAGGTGGAAAAATCGCTTTTAGTCCTGCTGATCTCTCCCGAGCTGAATTTGACGGAAAAAATAAATGATTCTGACCAAAATCAGGCCGTTAATTTAGGCGACACTTTAACCTATTATTTGCTCTATAAAAACAACTCTGATCTGGAAATTACGGACCTGTCTGTTTCCACGGAATTGGACAGCGAGCTGCTTGACCTTGAGAGCTTGTCTGATGAATTCAATGGGAAAATAAAAGAGGATACGATCACCTGGACTAAAGAACAGATCAGCGGCTTGGCCTCTCTTAAACCAGGGGATGAAGGCGAGATCAGTTTTAAGATAAATTTGAAAGACAAGTTGGCCCTAAGCGGCTCGGAGGACAAAAATTTTCAGGTGGAAAGCAAATTCAAGGCAAAATCCGTTTCCTTGGAAAGTTTGGGCGGCGGCAGTCTGGAAGTGGAAAGCAATACTATCATGCTAAAAATTAACAGCCAGGTCAGTTTAGAAGGCGAGGCGCGTTATTATTCTGAGGAAAACGAGGCTTTGGGTTCGGGTCCTTTGCCGCCGCAAGCGGGCAAGACCACCGCTTACCGGATATTTTGGTATTTGACGAATACCAGCAATGAACTGGACACGGTTACCGTTGTGGCCACCTTGCCGGAAGATATATATTGGACCGGCCAGAATAAAAGCGTTTCCGCTGGTAATCTGACTTTTAATGCCGCGACCCGCCAGGTGACCTGGAGTGTCAATAAAGTGCCGGTCGGTTCCGGCCAGATTTTGCCCCAGCTTTTTGCTTCTTTTGAGGTAAGCCTCACGCCGAAAACCGCTGACGTGGGTTATATAAAAATATTGATTGATAAAACTTCCTTGACCGCCACGGATAGTTTTACCCAAGCTTCTCTTTCCGCTTCAGCCGATTCCCTGACCACGGATCTAAAAAGTGATATTTCCGCCCAGGGCAAGGGAACGGTCGCGGAAAGCCAGCTGTAAAATATTTATGAGAAAAAAGATAAAAACCAGGCATGGCGTCTTGACCACGCCTTTTTTTATGCCGGTCGCCACCAAAGGCGCAGTGAAAGCGGTTACCCCGTATAGTTTGATAAAACAAGGAGTGGAAATTGTCTTGGGCAATACCTATCATCTTTTTTTGCGGCCGGGTCTTAAAATAATTAAAAAGGCGGGCGGGTTGCATAAATTCATGAACTGGTCCGGGCCTATCTTAACCGATTCCGGCGGCTACCAGGTTTTTTCTTTGGCAAAATTCCGAAAAATAACCCCCCGCGGCGTTATTTTTAAAGATAATGTTTCCGGCCAAAAACATTTATTGACGCCGGAAAAAGCGATCCAGATCCAGATTGATCTGGGGGCGGACATCCTGATGTCTTTAGATGAATGTCCTGCCTATCCTTGTTCGCGTGATTACGCGGAAAGATCGATGAATTTGACCACCGCTTGGGCCAAGCGGGGCTTGGCCTATTTTAATAAACACAAAAAACCCGGGCAATTACTCTTCGGCATTATACAAGGCTCGGTTTACAAAAATTTAAGGATAAAACACGCCCAGGAAATGACGGCTTTGCCATTTGACGGCTTTGCCGTGGGAGGCCTTGCGGTCGGGGAGCCGGAAAGCAAAAGATGGAAAGTTATAAAGTGGCTAAAACCTTATTTGCCCCGGGACAAACCGCGCTATCTGATGGGCGTAGGCTATCCGGAACAAATCGTCAAAGCGGTTAAAATGGGGATGGATATGTTTGACTGCGTTTTGCCGACGCGCAACGCCCGGCACGCCTTGTTATTCGCGTATAAAAATAAAAAACCCAATTTAAATAATAGAAATTTTTACCAAGAATTGCGGATAAAACAGACTAAATATTCCGGTGATTTAAAACCCATAGATCTGACCTGCGATTGCTACACTTGCCGGAATTTTACCCGCGCCTATCTGCGGCATTTATTCATGACGGCCGAGCCTTTGGCTTTGACTTTGGCCACGATTCATAATATCCGGTTTTATATCCGGTTGATGCGGTTATTGAGAAAAAACTGAAAAGGAGACATTTTAACTTCCCATTGACAAATTCTTTATATTGTGATAGTATAGAGAGTTCTTTAAAATATACTGGCAAATAGTAGTCATAGCCAAAAGGCACTCATTATCAATCAGATCCAAAATCGAGTTTAGGATATAACTGTCTGTGATGCGTGCTTTCTGGCTATGACTACCAAAGCGGCAGTCCTCTAGCGGTAACTCCTAAATGAAGGAGGATGACGACATGGGTAATACCATGACCACATCCGAAATGACCGATGGCCAGATTGAAAGGGCTATCGAAATCTTCCGCGCAAAATTGCGGAAGCACAGAAACGAACTGCCGTCTGAGGCAGTTCAGATAGCGCTCGGCCAAGCGGAACTCGGTTCCGAGTGGCTCGCAGTTCTGCGCCAGCGCGTGGAAGCGATCAACGACAGCTATGAACTGCCGGTCGACTTCGACGACTCGCAGTGGAAGACGATTGACCGTAGCCGCTACGCATTCGTCGGCGACGTCACGATGGACGACTATCCTGTCACCGAGACAGGCATAAAGAAGGTTCGTTTTCGCGAGCTGGCCTTTGACCACAATCCGACAGATCAGGAGGTTCTTGACCGGGCGGAGCAGCTCAACTGCCGCCAACTCAACCGGGCCGAAGCCGAGACCGTCATTCGGAAGAAGTATTCTCCCGAAGAGCTCGGACGTAATCCGAGAATCGTTCTGATCGGCCCTGCTGTGCGGCGCGACGGTGGGCTCCGCCGGGCGTGTGTCATTGGCCGCGGGGTTGGCGTGAGCCTGTCCTGGCTCTGGACCGAGTATCGCTGGTATCGGGACTGCCGGTTCGTGGTCGTCTGCAAGTAAGTGACCTTGGTCACTTGGATCTTTGGGACTTGGTAGTCCCTTTGATCCTTGGCCTGCGGTCATGTTATTAAAACTCCGTTTCACATTCCTTCGGGAGTGAGGGACGGAGTTTTTCTTTTTGGTAAAAAATGTTAAAATATTGTTGGATAGTAAACGACACAGTCCTTGGTTAGCCTTCGACCTGGCTCAGGCCAGGCGGCTAGGGACGGTTGAAATCTGGAGTATCGATCAGCTAGGATGTCTGTTCGTTACGGCGATAGACAGTGTGCTTCGATACATCCCACATGAAGATACTTGGTACAGCGTATTAGCGGAGTCAATGCTCCCGAATACAATACAACCCAGAGAGTAATTCATCCCTTGATAAGCTCGGGGATGACCCTGAGCGAAGTCCAAGGGTCAATGGGTGGTGGAATAGATGGTACGCTGTACATTGTGGCGGCCCTGCTGTGCGGCGCGACGGTAAGCTCAACCGGGCGTATGTCAATGGCAACGAGGATGGCGTGAACCTGAACTGGAACTGGACCGAGAATCGCTGGAATCGGAACTGCCGGTTCGTGGTCGCCTGCCAGTCTCTTCTTGTCTTGCCCCTCCGGTTAGGCTGGAGGGGTTTTGTTTACCAGCTGTTTTCTCCAGCCGCCGAGCATTCTACCTGCTTCAACTAGCGGCTCTATTAACAGAGTGTACTTCTTGGTATCAATAACTTTTAATTCCCAGGCCAAGCGCAAAAAAAACTTTAAAGCGTCCAGCTTAACCGAAGCTCGGCTGATAATCGGTTGTTTTCCGTCTCGGGAGGCGTAGCCCGCCTCAAGGATTAATTCAAGAATATCGCAGAACAGGGCGTCTATCTTCTGCCCGAGGGTATAGCGGGAGAGCCGGGGAAGTTGCGGGAGTCCGGCGTGCCAAGTTTTATAAATATCAGCAAGTTTATGAAGAATGGGAATATCGTCAAAAACCCGTCGGGGGGGGGGGGTGACATTAAAAGAGTTAAAACGCGGTTGAGGCATAAATTTGAAGATATTATTTCGTTAGAAAATCTTTTTGGAGCTTGGCGTGAATTTTTGCCTGGAAAACAGAGTAAGCGCGACGTCCAGAAGTTTTCCCGCCATTTCGCTGATAATATTGTATCGCTTCACGAGGATTTCGTAAACATGACCTACCGGCACGGCGGGTACGAACATTTCAAAATTTCCGACCCGAAGCCAAGGGATATCCACAAGGCCACGGTGAGAGACCGCTTGGTTCATCACGCCATATACCGGGTATTATATCCATTCTTCAGCCGCACTTTTATCGCTGACTCTTATTCTTGCCAATTGGATAAGGGGACGCATCGCGCCACCAGACGTTTTAGACAATTTTCCGATAAAGCGAGCAAAAATAACACGAAAACCGTTTGGATCCTGAAATGCGATATCAAAAAGTTCTTTGCCAGCATTGACCAGACAATTCTTTTAAAACAGCTTAAATTGTATATTCCAGATTTGCGGATCGTTAATCTCTTAGAAGAAGTAATAAGCAGTTTTTCTTGGCAACTTAACAAAGGTTTGCCGTTGGGCAATCTCACTTCGCAACTCTTTGTCAACATCTATATGACGCCGCTTGACCAGTTTATGAAGCATAAGCTTAAAGCCAAATATTATCTGCGCTACGCCGATGATTTCGTGATTGAGTCTCGCGACAAGAAATGGCTTGAATCTCTGATTCCGAAAATAAAAGGTTTTTTAATGAATAATCTTAAATTACAATTACATTCAAAAAAGGTAATTATTCAAAATCTGGCTTCGGGCGTTGATTTTCTGGGGTGGGTACACTTTCCTAACCATCGGGTTTTGCGAACGACAACGAAACGCAGAATGTCGGCCAGAATAAAAGTTCATCCTACTAATGAGACGCTTCAATCGTATCTTGGTTTGCTTTCGCACGGAAATACTCACAAAATTAAAACCCAAATATTAAACGATTATTTTCTTTCGCGAGGCGAATAGGTAAATTTGACAGCTTAAAAATATTTAGCTAAGATAAATTCTCTGTTCATTGCGAATGTATTTCCCCGGATCAGGCGCTGGCAACTCAGCCTCAACTGCTGGCCAGTACCCGTGCATAAACTCGCTAGCAGACTGCGTAATTGCTTAGCGCCTGGTCCCAATTTTTACAGAGGTGATTAAAATGAAAAAAGAGAAAGAGCCACTGAAAGGCCGGGATTATGTAAAATTCCAGCGCTTACTTGCGAAAGCCGAAGCCGAAGGCCGGCTGGATGGCAAACATGTCTGTCCGGTTTGCGGCATGCGTTATCTTTGGGCCAGGGAAGCCGATGACTGTTGTCGGATAACTTCCGATTAATCAACCGCACGTTTTTGAGGGCCTCTCGCCCTCTTTTTTTATACTAAAAATATAAGCGGCATTATTTATGGCCGGATGAGCTTATACTATTGACCCAGCCTTTCGCGAAAGGCTGGGTTGACATAATTCATAAACAGGTTATCTAATTAAGTCACGGATTAAGTAGCGTAAGCGTCAGCACCTTTATAAAGAAGGGAGTGAGTGACATGATAATATCTACGGATTCTTCCGCGGAAGGAAACCGTGACGGGCCTAAATCAGTGGTGGATATGAGCGTAAGGGATGCTTATGATCTGATCGGCCTTAAAGTAAAGATCTACTTTATGAAGGGGGGAAGCATCGGTCAAGACCAAATCAAAAAAGGATATGAATTTGGGGTCTTAATCAGTTTGGCCCGGGACGCTGACCGGAAAAATTTCCTCTTTGAAATCGCGGTCGGACCGGCCTACGATCAAATCCATATTTTTTGCCAGGCCAATGATATCGACCTGGTTAAAGCCTTGGGAGAACTCGCCAATCAAAGAAAAGAACAAGAAAGGCTGGCTGAGAGTGAAAAGAAAAGCTCTTAATTCGGAATGTACCTAAAAAGCCGCTCGAAAAAAATATCAATGAGCGGCTTTACTTTAATTTTATTACCTTGCCAAAAAGCAAAATTTATGATATAATATAATAGTAAATATTGTTATTTTTGTCCTATGCCGGAAAAAATCTTATTCAAAACCAGCAAATTTATTTTTAAAGAATTAGTCTTGGATGTCATTTATTTTCCGGTTTGGTGGTATACCAAGGGTTTAAAGAAAGCTTGGATTTTTTTTACCGGCGAAGTTTCGGATTGGGCTAACCGCTTGTCGCTTAAAATTCTTTTTAAGAGCATGTTCAAGCCGATGTACGGCGATTACAGCCGCAGCGGCCGGATCATCAGTTTTTTCATGAGGATCATTGTTTTCGGGTTTAAGCTGATATTAATGGTTATCTGGCTTACGGTGCTTTTGGTCATATTTTTGCTCTGGGCGGTGATGCCTGTTTTTATCGTCTACCTCATCATATTAAATATTACCGGCCAAAGAGGCCTTTTTTAATTTATGGCGCCAGAAAATAAAATCAAGGAGATGAGCTTTATTTACTGCCCTGACTGCAAAGGCCAGAGTTTTTTCTTTGATGAAAATAAAAAATTTAAGCCCTGCCCCAAATGCCAGTCTTTGGGCCTGGCCGCCTATTTTCGCGGCCGTTATCTGGTCTGGCGCAAAAAAATTTCCGTCTTGCGAATTTTGGAAGAGAAAACGGAAAAAACGATCCGGGCGGTGATCAACGGCTTATTAATAATGATCGGTCTTTTGGGCCTGTTTTTAGGTTTCTGGCAATTCTACCAGCATTTCAGTCAGGGCTATCGTTTTTATGATTTTTTGCTTTTGCGGAATACTTCGCTTTTATTTTTTTGGCTTTCTCTATTGGTTGATTTATATATTTTTTACCGCCTAGAAAAAGAAAGAGATTCTTTTCCTCATCTAGTCCGGGATTTTCCGGAAAAAACAGTACCGCCGCCGGAATCTTTGCGCTCTTTTAATGAGATATTGGAGAATAAAAGAATAACGGAAGAGGTTTCAAAATATTTAACCGGTGAATCAAATGAGGCGATAGAAAGAGGCTGGGAAATTGCCAAGCGTTTTAACCATGCCACCCTGGAGCCGATTCATATTTTGGCGTCGGTGGTCGCGACCAAAGAAATAAAGATCATGATGGCGAGGTTAGCTTTAATGCCGAATAAATTGATCAGCCGGATCGCCGGTCTGTTAAATAAACTCCCCAAACAAGAAGGCGGCGAGCCGATCCTCTCCGAGAACTTTAATCGGATGATTTATTTCGCCTATGAAGAAGCTTATTTGGGAAAAAGATCAGCTATCGGCGTGCCGGATCTGATCATTGCCTTAGCCCGCACCGGAACGGACGCGCAGGAAATTCTTTATGATCTGGGGATTGATTTTGATAAATTAAGAAACGTGGTGGAGTGGCTGAATATCCAGGAGAAATTGATCCATCAATGGTCTTCTTTAAGGTCAAGAGCGATCCGCAAACCAAAAGGGGGGATAAACCGGGCCATGACGGCCATTGCCACGCCGGTCCTGGATCAGTTTTCCCGGGATCTGACTCTTTTGGCCCGGTCAGGCGCCCTGCCTCTTTGTGTCGGCCGGGAAAAAGAAATAGGGGAAGTATTCCGGGTCTTGGAATCGGGCAAGGCCAATCCATTATTAGTCGGTTTCCCGGGGACGGGCAAGACCAATATTATAGATGGGATCGCCAATCTCATGGCTTCCGAAGACGTGCCTGAAATTTTACAGGACAAGAGACTGGTTAGTTTGTCGGTGTCCGCCTTGGTTTCGGGCGCGGGCGCCATCGGCGAGCTTGAAGAAAGATTGTCCGCCATTATTGACGAGGTCATCCGTTCAGGCAATATCGTTTTATATTTTGATAATCTTCAAAATTTGGTCGGCGTGTCTTCGGGCGGGGGTAAAACCATGGATCTGTCGCAAGTGCTGGCCGAGGCTTTGCAAAAGGGATATTTTCTGGCCATCGCTTCTTCTGATCCCATATCATACGCCCAGTATATAGAACGAAGCGGCGGACTGGCCGGGGTTTTCCAGAAAGTGGAAATATTGGAGCCGGAAACAAATGAAGCGATCAGGATCCTGGAAAGCCAGGCCGGAGCGGTTGAATACCGACAAAAAGTATATTTTTCCTATGAGGCGATCGAGAAAGCGGTCACTTTATCCCAGCGTTATATTCATGACCGGTATCTGCCGGAAAAAGCGATCAGTCTTATGCAGGAAGTGGCGGTTTATGTGCGGAAAGCCCGAGGCCATGGCGCGGCTGTGACCGGCGAAGACGTGGCTCTGATCGTCTCCCAGCGGGCGAACGTCAAGGTGACCAAGATCACGGAAAAAGAAAGCGAAAAATTATTAAATCTGGAAAGCTACATCCACGAAAGAATCATCGGCCAGGAAGAAGCGGTCAAGGCGGTCGCCGGGGCTTTGAGGCGGGCGCGCGTTGACTTGCGGGATATCAATCGGCCGATCGCCAACCTCTTATTTGTCGGTCCCACCGGCGTTGGCAAAACTGAATTAGCCAAGACCGTGGCCGAAGTTTATTTCGGCTCGGAAGAAAATATGATCCGGCTGGATATGTCGGAATACCAGGACCAGTCGTCTTTGAACCGCTTGCTTGGCGCGCCGCCGGGCTATGCCGGGGCGGGCGTCGGCGGATATCTGACGGAAAGCGTCCGGAACAATCCTTTTTCCCTGGTGCTTTTAGATGAATTGGAAAAAGCCCACCCAGATGTTTTAAATGTATTTTTACAGGTGATGGATGACGGCCGTTTAACGGATTCTTTGGGCCGGACCATTGATTTCAGCAATGTGATATTGATCGCCACTTCCAACGCGGCCACGCCGCATATCCAAAGCCGGCTGAATGAAGGGATAAAATTGGACGTTATAAAGAAGGAGCTGATGGAAGAAATCCTTTTCCAGTTTTTCCGGCCGGAGTTCATCAACCGTTTTGATAATGTCATTCTTTTCAAGCCACTAACTTTAGAGGATATTAAAAAAGTGGTAAAACTTCTTCTAAAGAAAGTGGAGAAAAGATTGAAAGAAAAAGGGATTGTTTTACAGGTTTCCGAGGAAATGATCCACGATTTGGCTAATTCAGGCTACGACCCTATCTACGGCGCGCGGCCTTTAAGAAGATTGATCCAGGAAACCGTGGATAACGCTTTAGCCAATTATTTACTCCAGGGGAAATTAACCCGTAGAGACGTGGCGGTTTTGGAACCAGGCGGGACGATCAGAGTGGAAAAGGCGAGGGAGCTGTAAGTTTTTGAGATATTAAGCGATTGAGATATTGAGCGATTATTATATTTATTATTGATAAAGGCATATGAATAACGAAGACAAAAAACCAGCCGGGATATCCAGGGATAATCCGCCATTAACCTGGAGTAATAAGGCAATATTAGGTTTTTCTACGAGTATTATTGTAATTTTTTGGTACATTTTTTCCATACTAAATGGTCAACGTAGCATAGGAAATCAAGTTATTATTATTATTTTTGCCATTTTCTCTTTAGTAGTTAGTATATTAAGTGTCAAAGAAGTACGGAGATGTAAATATAAATTAAATATAATTTTAAGTTATATGGGTATTCTAATAAATCTTGGTATGATATTATTTTTAGTATTGCCTTTAATGGTTTATTTTTTACTTTTCATCTTGTGTCGGGGCAAATGCAATAGTTAGCAGGACTTTAGATAAAATTTTGGTGAATAAGGCGAAAAAGTTGTAGACTGTTCTATCGCTTTGCTCGTTCTAAAAGTTGAAATTATACGACTTTAACGAGTTGAAAGGCGATAGAACGATTTGAACGATTAAAGCGTTAATAATTGACAGAAAAAATATAAAGCGTTAAGGTAAGCTATCGGAATAAGGGTAGCTTTTTTTGGTTGTTCATTACAAAAAAGAAAGGTTGGTGGAAAGATGTATTCTGCCTTAACGAGCAAAAGGGATTATTTAGTCATCCTTTTCAACGGTGAAAAGGTAAACGGCCGCAAATTGCTGGGAGCGGACTTGATACAAATAATCAATTATAGGTGGGCCGGACAATTCGCCGTGCCGCGCTGGATTGAGCGTGAAGAAGAAGGCGCAAGAGAGCTTCGCTACCAGCTGGTGTCTAATCTCTATTTGGTTTTCCGCCAAGCGGTGGAGAAAATGGCCCGCTACGGGTTTATTTTTCTTCCCGGGGAAAAGGAAAAAATGGCGGGAATAGTCCAGGCCGCTAAGGCCTGCAATCTGGCGATTATCAGCCAGCCGGGCGAGAATCCCGAGGCTTACTCGCGAGTTTTGCTGGAAAAAAGAGCGGAGATTCTTTTGCTGCTGGGCCGGGCGAAAAATCCGGTCAAGCTTGAGGCTTTAATCAAAGCCGGAGAATTAGGCACTATTTTTGACAGCCAGGACCGGGTTAATTTGCCGGCAAAAAGAAGCCTTGCCTTGGCCATCGGGAACCGGGCAACAGAGAGGCAGAGGCAGATTGATTTTATCGTGGCTAAGATTGTCCCGCAATTATGGGCCGCCGGGACCGCTCTTGATTGGGCGGAAAGCAGCCTGGAGTCGGCCATGGCGGCGATAAAAGATCTCGGCTGGTATTTGCGCAACCACCCAAAACTTACCCGTCAGGAAAAAGAATGGGTGGTGACCCGGCTGGTCCAGGAGACCAAGGCTTTGGGGCAGGTTAACTTTCAGCCTTTCTACGTCAATTTCCGGCTGAGCGGGGCGGAAATTGAGCAAGCCTGCCGTTGTCTCCGCGAAGGCGACAACAAAAAAGCTCTTGATTATCTGCGCCGCGTTTACTTTTCTCTGCGATACAAAAAAGTCCAGAGTGAAGTAGAGGATATCATTCTTCGAATGAGTCTTATGCTATTAAGCAAAAAGAAATTAAGTGGTGAGAGTTTGGCGGAAAGCATAAGCAAGATCCGGGACAAAGTGGCCAAGATCAATGAGGCGGGTTTTAGCCGAAGAGTGAAAAATAAAGTCCTGCCGGAATTTACCGCGGCCATTGAGGCTTTAGAGAAAGGAGAGATTAATATTGCTAAAGAAGCTCTTAAGGCTGCTTCCGAGGCAATGACCTGGTATTTATAATTCATCCGTACATTTTGACAAGCGTTCCTCCAGCGGGAACGCTTTTTTTTATTACCTTTGTCAATGGGTTTGACTTTTTTCCATAATCCGCTACTTTGATTACAGGAGGCGCCTCACCAGACAAGACAACAGGTCAGTAGGGAGTGATGAATAATGGCGCGAAAATGGAAGTTGTTTCGCCAACATGAGGCCAGGAGCCAATGGGAGGCGGAGAGGACGGAGTACATTCTAAAAAGGAAGCAGCGGGAGAAAAATGCTCAAGTTGAGGAATATGATTTGGCGCCGATTAGAGCTGCCATATTCGCCGTTTTCCTTTTCCGGCAGAAACAGGGTAGGAAATGAGCCATTAAGCGGACATACGCTTGATGGCTTTTTCTTGCTTAAAAGCTAAATTTTTACTATAATTAAGTTAAATTTATGGCTAATCAGAAACAATCTATTATGGATAAATTAACTTCTCTCTGCAAAAGAAGGGGTTTTATTTTTCCTTCGTCAGAGAAATACGGCGGCCTGCAGGGTTTTTGGGACTGGGGCCCTTTGGGCGTGGAATTAAAGAATAACATTAAGAAGGCTTGGTGGAAGCGTTTTGTCCAAAGCCGGAAAGACATGGTCGGTTTGGACGCGGCCATCATCACTAATCCTAAGGTTTGGGAAATAAGCGGGCATGTGGCCGGATTTGCCGATTTATTAGTTGAATGTAAAAGATGTCATAAAAGATTTAAGGATGAAGCGCAAAAAGCCTGTCCGGAATGCAGCGGTGATTTAACAGAAGCAAGAAAATTTAACACTATGTTTAAGACTTTTGTCGGCCCGGTGGAAGATACTAATTCGACTGCCTATCTTCGCCCGGAAACCGCCCAGAATATTTTTGTGAATTTTGAGAACATTTTAACTTCTTCCCGTGTAAAAATTCCTTTCGGCATCGCCCAGATTGGCAAATCATTCAGAAACGAAATCACACCGGGAAATTTTATTTTCCGTTCCCGCGAATTTGAACAGATGGAAATTGAGTTTTTTGTCAATCCCAAAGAAGACGAAAAATGGTACAAATACTGGATTGAGGAATCCGAAAAATGGTTTCTGGATCTGGGGATCAAAAAAGAAAATTTAAAAAGAAGGCCGCAGGCAAAAGATGAGCTGGCCCATTACGCCAAAGCGACCACGGACCTGGAATATAATTGGCCGTTCTCCGCCCATGGCGGATCCGCCTCGGGCGGAGATAAAGGCTTTAGCGAACTTATCGGCATTGCCAATCGCACGGATTATGATTTGAAAGCCCACGGATTTAAATACAAGGATGAAAAAGGCGAATTTATTCCTTATGTGATTGAACCTTCATTCGGCGTGGAAAGGCCGGCTTTGGCTTTTCTTCTGGACGCTTATGAAGAAATCAAAGGCGGCCGGACCACCACGACGGAAAGTACCAAAGAAGAAGAAGTGGTTTTGCGCCTGCACAAAGACTTAGCTCCGATCAAAGTGGCGGTTCTGCCTTTATCCAAGAAAGAGCCGGTAGCCAAAGTGGCGAACGATATTTATGACACTTTACGGCCGCGTTTCATGACCGCTTATGACGAAGTCGCTTCCATTGGCCGCCGCTATCGCCGTCAGGATGAGATCGGCACGCCGTATTGCGTGACCATTGATTTTGATTCCTTGGAAGACAAGAAGGTTACGGTTAGAGACAGAGATACGATGAAACAGGAGAGGATCGCTATTAATGATTTAGTGGCTTATTTACAGGGGAAGTTTGAATAAATTCAAAGCACAAAGCACAAAATCCAAAACAAATTCAAAATTTAAAGCATAAAATTCAAAACCGACCACTTTGTATAAACTCTTAACCCTAAAAAATCAAGCCAAGCTGATATTGGCGTCGAGGCATGAGACTAAAGCTGTCACGGTTTTGGTTCTTTTTAAGGTCGGCTCCAGAAATGAGAGCCAGAAATTAAACGGCCTTTCCCATTTTCTGGAGCATATGCTTTTTAAGGGGACGAAGAGAAGACCGAATACACTGGCCATATCCCGCGCTTTGGACCAAGTGGGAGCGGATTACAACGCTTTTACCACCAAAGACCACACCGGTTTTTACATCAAGGTCTATCACAAAAAGATCGAGCTGGCGATCGACATGCTTTCGGACATTCTTTTCCATTCCAAATTTTCTCCGGAAGAAATGAAAAAAGAAAAAGGAGTGATCATTGAAGAGATAAACATGTATGAAGACAATCCTCTTCTATACATTGAAGATCTGATGGAAAGGACGCTTTTCGGCTCCGGCTCATTGGGCCGGCTTATCATCGGGCCGAGAGAAAACATCCGCGGTTTTTCCCGGGGCAGTTTGGTCAAATACCACCAGACATTTTACCAGCCAAAAAATATGCTGCTGGCGGTCGCCGGGCAGTACGAAGAACCCCGCGTCTTGGAATTGATCAATAAATATTTCATCGGAAATAATGCCAAGGCAAGAATTCCGAAAATCAGCAAATTTAAAATCAGACAAAGAAAACCGCAGGTGACCCTGAAGTACCAAAAAACTGAGCAGGTCCAATTGGGCCTCGGGTTTCCCGCTTTTTCCTATTTTGACAAAAATCTATACTCTTTATATTTATTATCAGTTATCTTGGGCGGCTCCATGAGCTCCCGTCTTTTCATTGAAGTGAGGGAGAAAAGAGGCTTGTGCTATTATATAAAAACCATGCCTAATGTTTACGAGGACACAGGTCTTTTATATATTCAGGCCGGTTTGGATAAGACCAGAATTTTTGAGGCTTTGGGCGTGCTCTGGCAGGAGCTGGTAAAAATCAGAAAACAAGGGGTGACGCCGGCGGAATTGAAACGAGCCAAGGATTTTATAAAAGGCAAGCTCGTTTTGGAACTGGAAGAGTCAAGCGAGATCGCGGCCTTCTTGGCCAAACAACAGCTAATGACGGGCAAGATTGAAAAGCCGGAAGAGAAATTTAAAAAGATAGACACGGTCACTTTAGGGTCAATTAAAAAAGCGGCCCACCTGGTCATTCAAAAGAAATTGATCAATTTAGTGGTCATCGGGCCCTTTACCCGGAAAAACGAGTTCCGCCGCTTTATTGACCAAAATCTAAAATAATTTTATAATATAGGTATGAACGAACGGACCCAAACAGTGAATTTTTCCATGACAAGCTTCTTAAAGCTTATTTTTGTGGTGATCGCCATCTTATTTCTTTATTACGTCAGAGACGTGATCGTCATGATTTTTGTTTCCGCGGTTTTCGCCTCGGCTTTGGCTCCTTGGGTAGACAAGTTCCACAAAAGGAATGTTCCCAGAATTGTCAGCATTATTGTTATTTACGTCGTTATCTTGGGACTTATCAGTTTGGCCATCGCTTTGATCATTCCGGCCATTTCCGGCCAGTTAAAGCAATTCGCTTCAAATTTTCCCGATCTTTATCAAAAAGTGAGGGCCAGCTTACCGGGTGAATCAGGCCAAAGCAGCGAATTGATCAAGACGATCCAGGACAGTTTGCAAAGCATTGTTTCTACTTTAGGTGATATTACTTCCAGTATTTTTGCCGGGCTGGCCGGCATCTTCGGCGGTTTATTTTCATTGGTCGGGATACTGGTTCTGACTTTTTACATCACTTTGATTGAAGACGGTTTTCGAAAGTTCGCTTCGGCCTTATCCCCGGCGAAATACCAGCCTTATATTATTCAGCTCACGACCCGCATTCAAACCCGCCTGGGCTACTGGATCAAGGGCCAACTGATTTTGAGCGTGGTTATAGGCGTCGCCTGTTTTATCGGCTTAGTTATTTTACAAATTCCTTATCCGATGGTTTTGGGTCTTATCGCCGGGATCACTGAATTCATCCCTATTGCCGGTCCGATCATCGGGGCGATACCGGCGGTTTTGATTGCCCTGACGGTTTCCCCCTGGAAAGCCATCTTTGTCGTCATCCTTTATCTTTTAATACAGCAGCTTGAAAATAACCTGCTGGTGCCGAAAGTGATGCAGAAGGTGACGGGGCTGAATCCGATTGTCGTGGTGATTGTCATGCTCTTGGGCGCGAAACTGATCGGCATTTTAGGGATCATCCTGGCCATTCCCGTGACCATCATCGGCGACGAGTTTCTGAAGGATTTCTTTAAGGAAAGAAGGGAGAAAGAGGACAGGATCGAAGGCGAAGAAATCAGCTGATCACCGGAAAAATAGGCGCGTGTTTATTCAATAAAACCCTGACTTTTCTTTTCAGGGTTTAATATTTATCATAAAATGTCCCAACTATATATCGTGGCCACCCCGATCGGCCATTTAAAAGACATGACTTTTAGGGGAATAGAAGTGCTTACGGAGGTTGATTTTATCATCTGCGAGGATAAGAGGGAAACGGTAAAACTTTTAAATCATTATGAAATAAGAAAAACCCTGGTCAGTTATCATGAACATTCAAAGATCCAGAGAGTGGATGAGATTATAGACATGCTAAAGATGGGAAAATCAGCGGCTCTTGTTTCTTGCGCTGGGACGCCAGGAATTAGCGATCCCGGCGGCCGCCTGATCAGTGAAGTGCTGGCGGTTTTAGGCGATAAGGTGAAGATCATCCCGATCCCGGGCCCTTGCGCTTTGGCGGCCGCCGCCTCAGTCTCCGGCCTGCCGTGCGACCGATTCACTTTTTTAGGCTTCCTGCCTCATAAAAAGGGGAGAGAAACCTTGTTCAAGCAAATCTCGGAAAACAAGGAAACGACGATTTTCTACGAATCGCCTCATCGTATCATAAAAACCCTGAACAGTTTATCGGGTGTATTAGATGAAAAAAGGAAAGTGGTCATTGGCCGAGAGCTAACCAAGATGTTTGAGGAAATAATTCGGGGAAATATTAACGATATAAAAAGTTACTTTGAAAATAATCCGGATAAGGTAAGAGGGGAATTTGTGGTCTTAGTGTCTGGAAAATAAAAAAGAGGGACCTAAAGGTCAGGTCCCCCCGGCTTCGTCCAACACTCCCCTGTTGGTGTTAGGCGAAGAAATGTCTTGACCCCTTGCGTTTTAAGGACAACTCCTTTCTTTTTCTCGAAGTCTTACGGAGACTTTCAAGAATCAGGTGCTCGATTTCCTCCAACTCATGGCAGATCTGCGCTTGGAAAGGTATGGTCACAGTCAGGGTAAAGAGGGGTGAAAAAAAAGGGCAATGATTTGAAAGGCTGATGATTTCGCCTCTCACTAAACGGAGCAGAAACTGCTGTGATTCTTGCGGGAGATTGAGGATCACCTCCGGTCTACCCGTAAGTAAGGCGTCTAGAGCGTCACAGCAGTGACCTTGAGCTATAGGTTTTGACAGGTACTGAGGAAGCGCTTGTTTGATGTTTCCCAACAGTTGTGCCGCTAGGCTTCCCAGTATGAATTCCGGAGAATCCATATCTGGCATACTACCTCCTGATAATTAGAGAAGTTAAAGCTGGTAACAGAAAGTGTTATTAATAAAAGCTGAACGAATTATAATATCACATTATCATAAATTTGTCAATATGCCAAGAAAAAAAGAAAAATTTTACATCACTACACCGATCTATTATGTCAACGATAAGCCGCATTTAGGCCATGCTTACACCACTTTGGCCGCGGATATCCTGGCCCGGTATTACCGCGACAAGCTGGGAAAAGACAAAGTTTTTTTCCTGACGGGCACGGATGAGCACGGAACGAAAGTAGCCCAGGCGGCCGCTAAAGAAGGCAAAGAGCCCCAGGTTTTTTGCGACGAAGTGTCGGCGCTGTATAAAAAAGCCTGGGTGACTTTAGGCATTGAATATGATTATTTCGTCCGGACCACGGATAAACGCCATCTGGAGTCTGTTAATAAATTTATGCAGAAACTGAAAGATAATAAGGCGGTTTACGAGGATAAATACGAGGGCTTGTATTGCGAAGGCTGCGAAAAGTTCATGACGGAAAAAGATCTGGTTGATGGGAAATGCCCTGACCATAAAACCGCGCCGATAAAATTATCGGAAAAAAATTATTTTTTCAAACTTAACAATTACATTGATAAAGTTAAAGAACTGATTGAAAAAGATGAAATAAAAATACTTCCCGCGGAAAGAAAGAATGAAGTTTTGTCTTTAATAAATCAGGGTCTGGAAGATTTTTCCGTTTCCCGGGAAAAAGTGAAATGGGGCATCCCGCTGGTTTTTGAGAAAAAGCAGGTGGTTTACGTTTGGGTGGAAGCTTTGCAGAATTATATTTCCGCCATCGGTTATGGCGATAATGAAAAAGAATTCAAAAAGTGGTGGCCGGCGGACCTGCATCTGATGGCTAAAGACATTCTGAAATTCCACGCTGTCTACTGGCCAGCCTTGCTTTTGGCTGTGGGCGAAGAGCCGCCAAAAGAGGAATTCATCCATGGTTTCTTCACTATAAATAACCAGAAAATGTCCAAGAGTTTGGGTAATGTATTGGATCCAAATTCATTGGTGGCTGAATACGGAATGGACGCGGCCCGCTATTTATTGATCTCTCAGTTTCCTTTCGGGGCGGACGGGGATATCAATGAGGTCAGATTTAAGGAAAAATACAATGCGGACCTGGCCAATAATCTGGGCAATTTAACGGCCCGGGTCTTGAACATGATAGAAAAGTATTGTGACGGAAAAATTCCTCAAAATTTAATGAACCCAAAAAGTTTCGAGAAAGTCAGCGCTTTAATTGAAAAATACAGCTTTGACCAGGCGTTGGCTGAGATATTAAACGTGGTCACCTGGGCCAACCAGACCATTGATAAAAATGAGCCTTGGAAACTGGCCAAGAGCCCGGAGAAAAAAGACAAGGAAAGACTTTTCACGCTATTAAGCGAATTAGCCAGCCTTCTTTGCGAACTGGCAGGAGCGATTAAACCCTTTATGCCGGGAACAGCGGAAAAAATTACTAATTCCCTGGTTTGTGATAAAATAACCAAGGGGGAAGCCTTATTCCCGAGAATTAACTAAAAAACATATGCAATTTTTTGACGGCGTTATTTTAGTGGCTTTCTTCGGTTTTTGCTGGTTTGGCTTTTGGCGGGGCTTGATTGAAACCGTCGGCTCGATCCTGGGGATTTTTTTGGGGGTTATTTTAGCCAGCCGCTGGTACGACGACTTGATCGCTCTTTTCGGGTTTAGGGATAATACCGGGGTTAAGATCGCCGCTTTTATCATTCTTCTTATTTTGATTTCCAAGCTGGTGGGCGCCTTGGCCCGACTTATCAGCAAGACTTTCGGAACGGTGGCTATCCTGCCTGGCTTGAGGTTATTGAACCGTTTAGGCGGCCTTATTTTAGGGGCGATAGAAGGCGCCTTGGTCTTGGGGATTATTTTGAATTTCATCAAGACGGTTTCCGAAGCCGCGGCTTTGTCCGGCTCTTTTGCCAATTCCGAACTGGTAAGCTTTTTTATAGTTTTTTCTTCTTGGCTGGTGCCTTTGTTTCCGGAGGCCGTGCGCCAGATAGATGAAGTGATTTAAAATGATTGATAATTATGAATTCGGCCGGATCTTAATTTGTGGCCGGGAATATCAAAAGGATGTCTGGGTGGGAATGAAGGGGGTTTCCGATTGGAAACGTTCCCAAGGTCACGCCGTCTATGTCGACGATGTGAAAGGGACAGTCAAAGAACAGCCTGAAATCGTGATCATCGGCAACGGCGCGGATTCCATTATGCAGGTTTCTCAGGAAGTCCATGAATTTTTCAAGGATAAAAAAATTTCCCTGCTCATAAAAGATTCGGCGGCGGCCTGCGAAGAATATAACCGACTTAAACAGCAGGGCAAGAGAGTAATTGCTTTAATCCATTTAACTTGTTAGCTTATTTAGTTGAAAATTCGAATATCTAAATCCTAAATCCTAAACAAATATCAATATTAAAATTACAAATCCGAAACCCCGTTTAGAAATGCGATTTCTAACGGGGAAACCGGTTTGAAAAATTGGTGCTTAGAATTTGTTTAGAATTTAGAAATTAGAATTTAGGATTTAAAGAAATATGCTAATAGACACTCACTGCCATTTAAACTTTGAAGCTTTTGAAAAAGATTACCAGGCGGTGGCCAAGCGTTGTCAGGAAAAAGGCATGAAGATCGTGACCGTCGGCTCCCAAAAACAAACCAGCCAGCGGGCGGTTGATTTAGCCCATGAATTTGATTTTGTTTTCGCGGCCGTGGGCCTGCATCCCACTCATTTATCCGATGAAGAATTTTCCAGCGAAGAGTATTTAAAAATGGCCGAAGATCTCAAGGTGGTGGCCATTGGCGAAACCGGCCTGGATTATTACCAAATGTGGGCGGAAAACAAGCAGGAAGAGCAGGCCGCCAAAGACGGCCAGAAAGAGCTCTTAAAAAAACATTTGCTCTTGGCCAAAGAATCAAATTTGCCGGTAATCTTGCACTGTCGAGACGCCTATGAGGATCTGATCGGTTTTTTAAGAACGCAAGACAGGATTCCTGGCGTTGTCCATTGCTTTCTTTCTTCGCGAGCCATTGCCCGCCAATTCTTGGATTTAGGCTTGTATTTGGGTTTTACCGGTATTATCACCTTTACCGATGACCAGGAGTTGTTCGAAGTAATTAAGGAAGTGCCTTTGGAGAAGATGTTTATTGAAACTGACTCTCCCTATTTAGCGCCCCAAGCCTTCAGAGGCAAACGCTGCGAGCCGATATACGTGGAAGAAGTAGCCAAGAAGATCGCCGAATTAAAGAATATTCCGGTGGAAAAGGTGATCGAACAGACCGGCCAGAATGCCATTGATTTTTTTAAGATACGAGTTTAGATATTTAGTAATTAAGATATTGAGATATTAAGATTATGCAAACGTGGTATATAATTATTGGTATAGTGATAGTGGGGATTTTCCTGGCGGTTTTTATTTACTTTATTTTATCCCGCAAATTAAAAAATTTGGGGGAAACAAAAAAAGACGACCAGTCTCTCTTAATGCTGCAAAATCAGATCAGTGAAATCAACCGGACATTGGATACTAAATTAGGCGAGTCAACCAAGATGTTCGCGAGCCAGAGAAGCGAAGACAATAAAATAATCAAAGACATAACAGAACGATTGACTAAGCTGGACGAAACCAATAAACAGGTATTAGAATTTTCTGATCAGCTGAATAAATTACAAGATACTTTAAGCAATCCAAAGCAAAGAGGGATATTCGGCGAATACCAACTGGAAATGCTTTTAAAGAATTCATTCCAGCCGAATCAGTATAAAATGCAGTATCAGTTTAAAGACGGGGTGATTGTTGACGCCGTCTTGTTTCTGGGAGAAAAAATAATACCTATTGATTCAAAATTTTCTCTTGAAAATTATAATAAAATTGTTGATGAGAACGACAGCACAATAAGAGGCCAGTTGGAAAAGACGTTTAAAAATGATTTAAAAAACAGAATTGACGAAACGGCAAAATATATCAGACCGGAAGAGGGGACTATTGATTTTGCTTTTATGTTTATACCCGCGGAAGGAATATTTTACGATTTGTTGGTTAATAAAGTCGGCGCCATAAAAGTAAACACACGGGATTTGATAGATTACGCTATTAACGAGAAAAAAGTGCATATTGTTTCCCCGACTACTTTTTATGTAACCTTACAGTCGCTTTGGCAGGGTATGCGCGCTTATCAGGTTCAGGAGAAGACAAAAGATATTTTAAAAAGAGTCGGGATGCTCGATAAGCATATTAAATCTTATGATCATTATTTCAAGAAATTAGGCGGTCATTTGGCCACCACAATTAATACCTATAACTTCGCTTCTAAAGAGTATCAAAAAATAGATAAAGATGTCACGAAACTTATAGGCGGGGAGTCAACCATAGATCCACTTATTTTGGATAAACCTAAAGAAAATGAATTGGGAGAGGAATAATGAAGCTCTCTGATTACCAGAAAGCCAGAGAAAAGATTTTGTATAAAGGCCCGGTTTATAATCCGATAAAAGAGGGCTTGAAGAAAGGCTTTAATTTTCTCAAGCTTTTCTGGGCGCTGATCGTCTTAGGAATAATTTTTTTGTTTTTGCGTTTTTACGGCGATAAATTAGGCATTAAGTTTTAAGATAAATCATTAAGTTCATTTCCAGGAGGGAGGCAGCTTATGCGACTTGACATTGTTGGCATTTCTTTGGGTTGCGCCCTGCTAATAAGTTTAGCGGCCAATTTTTTTCAGGCGAAAAGGAACCGCCTAGAGCGGAGAATCAGCCAGTCACTAAGGGAGGAAGTCATTGCTTTATCCCGTGAATTGAAAGAACGCGATCATTTCTGCTCACTTTGCCAAAATGCGATTGCCATTGAAGAAATATTATTTTCAACCGAAGAAGAGGAGTGGACCGAGGAAATTGACGAAAAAAGAGCGATTGAGAATTAAAAGGAAGCAAGCCCCTTTATCACGATAATTTAGGGGCTTTTTATCATTGACAAATAAACGCATTTTTTGTAAGGTAAAAGACAATATTTAGGAGGAAATTGAACGTTGACAATCTAACTTTTTCCCAAAAATGGGTTTGAAAGGGGTGAACCAAAAAGCAAAAAAGCAACTAGTGGCGTTTTCAAGCGATTGTTTTTCAAGAAAGGAAGTGGAAGAAATGCCTCGAATCAGTAAAATAATAGGGGAGGGCTTAACGTTTGATGACGTTTTGCTCGTTCCGGGATATTCTAAGATCCATCCCAGAAAGGTTCAGGTCGGCACCCGGCTGACGCGAAAGATCAGGCTTAATATTCCGATCGTTTCGGCGGCTATGGACACGGTGACCGAAGCTGAATTGGCCATTGCTTTGGCCAGAGAAGGCGGCCTCGGCATCATCCATAAGAACATGAGCATTGCCGAACAGGCCCGCCACGTGGACAGAGTCAAGCGATCGCAAAGCGGTCTGATTCCTGACCCGATTACCTTGCGGCCGGATCAAACCGTGGGTGAGGCGAGAAGGCTCATGAAGAAGTACCGTTTCTCCGGCTTTCCGGTCGTCGACGGGAAAAAACTCGTCGGCATCCTTACCAGCCGCGATCTGCGTTTCGTGAAAAGGGACGATCGTCCGGTAAAGGAGGTCATGACGGCGAAAAATCTGGTTACGGCTCACGTCGGTATTTCCCTGGCCAGAGCCGAGGAGATACTGCACGAGAACCGGATTGAGAAACTGCCTATCGTCGACCGGCGCGGCCATCTGAAAGGTCTGATCACTTTCCGGGACATCCAGAAGCGTAATGACTTCCCGAATGCCTGTAAAGACGAGCAGGGTCGCTTGCGTGTCGGGGCGGCGGTCGGCGTTTCGGCGGACACCATGGAAAGAGTGGCCGCTTTGGTTGGAAAGCATGTTGACGTTATCGTGGTGGATACCGCCCATGCGCATTCAAAGGGGGCGCTTGAGACGATCAAGAAGATTCGGAAAGTCTATCCTGGCTTGCAGCTTATCGGCGGCAATATCGCCACCGCAGCCGCGGCCAGAAGTCTTATCCGTCTGGGTGTTGACGCCATCAAGATAGGCATGGGTCCGAGCGCTATCTGCACCACGCGCATCATCGCCGGCGTAGGCGTGCCCCAGCTGACGGCCATCATGGATTGTGCCAAGGTTGCGGCCGAGGCGGGAATTCCTCTGATTGCCGACGGCGGCATCAAATTCTCCGGCGACATTGCGAAAGCCATCGCGGCCGGTGCGGATTCCGTGATGATAGGCAGTCTCTTTGCCGGCACAGACGAAAGCCCGGGCGAAATCGTCTACTTCGAAGGCAAGAACTATAAGACTTACCGCGGCATGGGGTCGCTGGAGGCGATGAAGAAAGGCAGCGCTGATCGCTACGGCCAGGATGCCAGTACGGATGAATCAAAGCTCGTGCCAGAAGGAATTGAAGGCCGTGTTTCGCACATAGGCAGTCTGGCCAGCAACATTTACCAGCTTATGGGAGGATTGCGAGCCGGCATGGGTTACTGCGGCGCGGCCACGATTGAAGAACTGAAGGCTAAAGGCCGTTTCATCCGCATTACCAACGCGGGCTTACGCGAGAGTCATCCGCACGACATAAACATTACCAAAGAAGCGCCGAACTACCGGACGAGCTAAGGAGGTGGACACCATGCAGTACAAACAGTTAGAAGTAGAGGAGTATTTGAGGAGACTTTGGGACAAGTATAATGGCCGTGCGTTCACCATACTTTGCGGCGACCAGTGGGGAGACGGCGGAAAACGAGCGGTGGAGTCGGCGATTATTGAATACCATGACGTTTGTGTGCGGCTGCAAGGCGGAGCGAATACCGGCGGAACGGCATATGTCATCGGGTCAGATGGCCTGCTTCACAAGTTTGTCTTCCATCTTATTCCGATCGGCTGGGTATTCGGCAAGCCGGCCATCATCGGTGACCGGGTGCTCATTGATCTCACTCGTCTCATTACGGAGACCCGGGATTTATTTGCCGTCTGCGGGAAACCATCCGCTCCTCTCTACATCAGCAAGAAAGCGCCGGTGTACTTGAGGATTCACAGCCTGTGTGAGCAGTGGGTGGAGTATATCAAAGGAGGTCACAGGATCGGGACTACCGGTCGCGGTATCGGTCCGATGATGGCCTTCACCGATCTTAGGCTTAATCTTCTGGTCGGGCACCTTTATTACCCGGATTTGGTCAGACGGTATGTCAGAGAAGCCTATCAGTTCTTAGCTCCGATCATAAAAGAGATGGATCAGCTCGGTCTGATCAGAAGTAATGATTACGATCCGGAGGAAGAAATCGCCGAGCTTCTCGCGCAAGCCGAGCCGATCCGGGAGTATGTTACGGATACAGGACCGATTCTTCACGACCTGGCCGCCAGGAACGTGCCCACGCTTTTCGGCCTGACTCAAGGCTTTGGTTTGCACTTCAGCGGAACTTATCCCTGGAATTCGGCTACGGAGTCGATTGCGTCAGGTGCCGCTTACTGCTGCGGTCTGCCTGGCAAGTATTTCGGGCCGGTGATCATGGTCTCCAAACTGCTTCCGACCCGGGTAGGAGCCGGGCCGTTTCCCACTGGCTGGTGGAAACGTCAGGAAGCCGAACAGTTTCCCAAAGATCATCCGGAACTGTTTTCCGATCTGCCGGAGTATGATCCGGAAGAGCGAGAGCAGTTCCTAGCGGAGAACCGGGAGAAAATCAACCGGGGAACAGCGAACGATATCGAGAAGGCCCAGTATTTCATGGTTTTGGGTGTTGAAAAGGGCGCTTCAACTGGGCGCGGAAGGGAAGTCGGTTTTCCCGATCTTCACGTAACTGACTGCGCCTGCGCTGTTAATGGCGTGGACAGTCTCGTTCTGACCCGCGTTGACATGCTTTCCGGTTTGGAGTTTCAATTGCCGGTCTGCGTCGGTTACCACCTTGATGGTCAGCCGGTACCTCGATTTGTTCTTCCCACGCCGGCTGAGTCTCTGGAAAGAGTGGAACTTGATTGCGAGCCGCTTGACATCCATCTCTGTGGCGTGAATCTCACCAACTGCAGCCGCGAAGAAGCCCTGCCGCCGGATATCACCAGGCTGGTTGAATTTTATGAGCAACGGCTTGGCGTTCCGGTCAGCCTTTCAACTTCGCCTGAAAAAGGAGGGAAGATTTTCAGGCTTTAGGCACTTTTTCGATGTTTGAATAAGGGGTTTCGTCTCTCGCAGACGGGACCCCATTTTTTTATTATAAGATAATAAAAAAGCTTTAGTCTTGACAGCGGGGAAATATTATGCTATCATAGTTTTAATTATTTTATTTGATCTTTCATTTAGCACGGAGGTATCTTCATGATTACCGGCAGGAAAAGACTGATGGTGAGAATACTCTATACCATCATCATGTTCGCGATCCTCTTCGGCCCTCTGTATCTTTACGGCCGCAGAAATGTGGAAGCCCTGGATAAGATGATTCAGTCAAGAATCTATGATCAGGATTTTTTCTGGGGCGTCGTAACCATTATGTTTATACTTCTCGGCTTCTTCGGTCTTGGTATGTATCTGGTTTGGTTCCGCTTCTGGGAATACCCGGTCTACGCGGTGAGAAAGAAGGGTTAAGCCTTTCTGCTCTCACGAATGACAATAAGCCCGCGGCCGCCTTTGGTTCGCGGGTTTTTCTTTGACAAAAAACTTTTTTTAAAAATAAAAAAGGGCGGCTCCGAGGAGTCGCCCATGTGCGAACATGCGAGATGTGCTTAGCTTGCCAAGCGAGCCTTGGCTTTCTCGACGATTTTCTGATAGAACGATTCTTCGGAAAGACGCGCAACCTGGGCAAAGTAGCCGAGTAATTCTCGAGCTATCTGCTCTTGAACGTCGAAGGTATTCCCCTTCAACTGATACCGACTCTTGCCTTGCTGGTCAATCTCCGGATATCGTTTCCGGTTGTTTGCCATCCTTTCGGCCAGGTCGGGAAAATCACTGCCTGCGGTCAAGTCATCCGCCAGGTGGATAATCTGACACAGATCGGAAAGGTGTTCCCATTCCAGGAATGCCTGGAGGCTGGTGTGACCGACAGACTGGCTGGCGGCAATAAAATCATTGGGCCAGCCCATATTATGCAAGAAATCCTCCTGCGCTTTAGCCTGCCGATCGTACTCAGCGGCGACGTCACCGTTTTGAACCTTGACCGCTTTGACCGCTTCTATCTCGCGGCGCTTCCCTGCGTCATGGATGAGGGCGGCACAGACTACTCTGTAGGGCTTTTCGAGTCCAGTAAGATTGGCGATGGCCATTCCGATGGCGGCCACGGCGCTCATGTGAGCGCAGACGTTTTCCCAAGCCGGGTCAAGCAGGCCGCCTTCTTCCCAGGTGGCTTGGATACGTTCGAGCGCTCCTGTATTCAGCAGATCGTCAAAAATAGACAGGTACTTCGATAACATCAATACTCTCCCTTCTGTTTCGGTTCCCTTTTCAAGACCACGATTAAATGAGCGGAAAACTAGCGATAAATCTTAGCACTTTGGATGTTATTTGTCAAGGGTTTATTTTACCAAAAAACAGCCCCAATCGACTTAAGGCTGTTTGTTTAGTATTTTTTTAAGCTTCCTGCGTGATGATGTCTTTTACTTTCATCAAAGCGGTGATCGTGCTTCTCTCCTGTTCGTTGAGTTTGGCGGTGATATATTTGATTGTTTCATCCATGTTGGGAATAAAAACATATTCCAGGGCGTTGACTCTTCGCCGGGTCTTTTCAATCTCTGAGGCCATCAGTTTGGCCGAGTGCTCGATCTGGGCGAGCCTAACCATATCTTCCAGAACTTCAGAAAAAGTCTCTAAAGAAGTATCCAGCTCCGCCGAAGTGGAAGCGAGCGAATAACTGACAAAATCACCTTCGCTTTTGTAATCAAAAAGCGGCGTATAGACGCTCATCACGTTTTTAGTAGAGACGGAAAGGGAGGTTTTTTTGGAAGGATAAGCCAGGGCCTCGGCCATCACTTCCGGCCGCATGTCCGCCGAAGCGAAAATAAAGGATTTAAAAGCCAGGCTCAGCTTTTTTTCCGTTTTTTCCCGGAGTTCCCGGGCCTGCTTGATCACGCCTAAGAATTCCTTCATCAGGCCGTCGCGCTTTTCTTTCAGCAGTTTGTGGCCGCGGCGGGCGGTGATGACTTTTTTCTTGAGCTTGATAAGCTCCATTCGGGTCGGATTGATAGTGAGGCGCACGTTGGTTGATTGGTTAGTTAGTTTGTATTAGACAGTAGACAATAGACATTTGACACGAAACTTTAAGAATTGTCTTATTGTCGATTGTCTTCATGTCTTAATTAAACTTTGGGCAGATATTTTTCAATATATACTTCTTTAACACGCTTGAGCTCTGAACGCGGCAGGATAGATAAAAGTTTCCAGCCCAGGTCCAGAGTTTGGATTATCGTCCGGTCTTCATTCAGCCCCTGCCGGACGAATTTATCCTCAAATTCATCCGCGAATTTAGAGAATTTTTTATCGTCTTCTGAGAGGGCCGCTTCGCCCAAAATAACGGCCAGCTCTTTGGCTTCTTTGCCCCGGGCGTAGGCGGCGAACAATTGGTTTAAGACGCCGGCATGGTCTTCGCGGGTTTTTCCTTCACCAATGCCTTTGTCTTTCAAGCGGGAAAGTGAGGGCAGGACATCCACGGGGGGATAAATGCCTTTGCGGTGGAGTTCCCGGGAAAGCAGGATCTGTCCTTCAGTAATATAGCCGGTTAAATCAGGAATGGGATGGGTTTTGTCGTCTTCCGGCATGGTTAAGATGGGAATCTGAGTAATGGAGCCTTTTTTGCCTTTGATCCGGCCGGCTCGTTCTTAAATCGTGGAAAGATCGGTGTAGAGATAGCCGGGATAGCCGCGGCGACCGGGGATTTCTTTGCGGGCGGCGGAGATCTCGCGCAGGGCTTCGCAGTAGTTGGTCATGTCGGTCATAATAACAAGGACATGCAGGTTTTTTTCAAAAGCCAGATATTCGGCCGTGGTCAGGGCGATGCGGGGCAGGGTTATGCGTTCTACCACCGGATCATCGGCTAAATTGACGAAAAGCACGGCCCGGGCAATGGCGCCGGTCGCTTTGAATTCATTGATGAAATATTCGGATTCTTCAAAAGTGATGCCCATGGCGCAAAAAACCACGGCGAATTCCGATTTTTCCCCTTGGCCGATCACCTTTGCTTGCCGGGCGATCTGACTGGCCAGGGCAGAATGGGGTAGACCGGAGCCGGAAAAAATGGGAAGCTTCTGGCCGCGCACCAGGGTGTTAAGCCCGTCAATCGTGGAAATGCCCGTTTGAATAAAATCATTGGGATAATCGCGGGCAAAAGGGTTGATCGGCGAGCCATTAATGTCTAGTTTCTTTTCCGGGATGATTTTCGGGCCGCCGTCTCTGGGGTTGCCTGACCCGGAAAAAACCCGGCCGAGCATGTCGGAAGATACGCCGATCTCCATGGTTTTTCCCAAAAATTTCGCTTTGGTGTTTTCTACCTGCAGTCCCCGAGTTTCTTCAAACATTTGGACTATTGCGGATTTTTCTGAAATTTCCAAGACCCGGCCCCGTCTTTTTTCTCCGGACGGCAATTCCACTTCCACCATTTCCTGGTATTTCACGCCTTCAACTCCTTCAACAATCAAGAGGGGGCCGGCGATCTCTTTTATGGTTTTATATTCTTTTAACATAAGTTTATTAAGTTAGTTGATTTAAAGATTGTTCAATTTCTCGGGCAATTTTTTCAAATTCGGATAATTTATTTTCCGGGATCTGGGGAGACTTGGTGATTTTTTCCTTGACCGAAAGTGAGATGATTGCTTCCAGCTCTTTGCCCTTATCCAAGGCTTCATTGGCTTTTTCATGGAAATACAGAATATTCTTCAGCATGAGGTATTGTTTTTTCATGGAAGTATAGGTGTCAACGGCGTCAAAGGCGTTTTGATGGAGAAAATCCTCGCGGATGGCTTTGGCCGTGTTCAAAACCAGCTGTTCTTTGGCGGAAAGAGCGTCAAGTCCGACCAGGCGGACGATCTCTTCTAAAGCCGCTTCTTCCTGAAGCAGGCCCATGGCTTTGACGCGCAAAGCCGGCCATTCTTCCGCCACGTTCTTTTTTAAATATTCTTCAATATCTTCAAGGTATAAAGAGTAGGAGGTCAGCCAGCTGATGGCCGGGAAGTGTCGCTTAAAAGCGAGCTTGTCATCCAGGCCCCAGAATACCTTGACCACGCGCAGGGTGTTTTGAGTGACCGGTTCGGACAAATCGCCGCCCGGAGGGGAAACGGCGCCGACCACGGTCAGGGAGCCTTTCCTTCCTTCGCGGCCCAAGCATTTGACCAGCCCCGCTCTTTCGTAAAAACTGGCGGTCCGGGAGCCTAAGTAGGCGGGATAGCCTTCTTCTCCTGGCATTTCTTCCAAGCGGCCGGACATTTCGCGCAAGGCTTCGGCCCAGCGGGAAGTGGAGTCAGCCATTAAAGCGACTTTATAGCCCATGTCCCGGAAATATTCGGCAATAGTAATGCCGGTATAAACAGAGGCTTCGCGGGCGGCCACCGGCATATTGGAAGTGTTGGCGATCAGAACGGTTCTTTCCATCAGCGGTTTTCCGGATTTTGGGTCTTTTAATTCGGGAAATTCCTGCAAGACGTCCGTCATTTCATTGCCGCGTTCGCCGCAGCCGATGAAAATAATGATATCGGCGTCCGCCCATTTGGCCAGCTGGTGCTGGACCACGGTTTTGCCTGAGCCGAAAGGGCCGGGGACGCAGGCGGTACCGCCTTTGGTCACGGGAAAGAAAGCGTCAATGACCCGCTGGCCGGTAATCAAGGGTTCAGTCGGGACCATTTTTTCTTTGGTCGGCCTTGCTTGCCGGATCGGCCAGGTTTGCTTCATGGTAAGCGGATGGATTTTTCCTTTTTCGTCTTCAATTTCCGCCACGGTTTCTTTATTAGTAAATGAACCGTCTGAGATTTTTTTAACGGTTCCTTTTAAAAGGGTCGGGGTAACCATGATCTTATGTTCAATCAAAGAAGTTTCTTTGACCGTGCCGAGCACGTCTCCGGCCTCCACAGCCTCGCCGGTTTTGACCGAAGGCTTGAAATTCCATTTTTTATCTTCATTCAAGGCCGGCACTTCTATACCGCGGGTGATGTAGTCGCCGGCTTTGGCGGCGATGCTGCTCAAGGGCCTTTGGATGCCGTCATAAATTGAGGTAAGCAAACCCGGGCCCAAATCCACGGACATCGGTTTTTCCGTTCTAAAAACCGGTTCGTCCGGCCCCAGGCCTGAAGTTTCTTCATAAACTTGGATATAAGCCTGGTCGCCTTTTAATTGGATGATTTCGCCGATCAGTTTTTCTTTTGAGACTTTGACCACTTCATACATTTTGGCGCCCTCCATGCCCGAAGCGACGACCAGGGGACCGGAGACTTTGATGATTTTGCCTTGTTTCTCTGTCATAATATTTTAGTTATGTTGTTAATTTATTTATTTAGACAATTGACAGTAGACAATAGGATATAAGTCTAACATTCCTGTCTAATGTCAAATGTCTATTTTCTAATGTCCTATTTATTAAAAAGAATGTCCGAGCCGACGGCCTGCTCCACGATCTTTCTTAGATTCTTTAGGCCCGCGCCGGTGGTGCCGTGCTGGCTGGGAATGGAAATAACCGCGGGCAATGTAAGTTTTTGCAGTTTTTCTATTTCTTTGCCCGCTTTTTCGTACCAGTTTTCCGTGATAAAAACGATGGCAAAATTTTCTTTTTCTATTTTTTGGATAGCGTTCTTTACTTCTTCAATATTAAAAACCCCGAAAGTTTCCACGCCTAAGGCGGAGAAACCCAAGATTGAATTTGGGGAACCGATCAGGGCGATTTTATATTTTTTGTTATTTTCTACCATAATTCTCTCAGCCTTTCTTTAATTTCAGCCGGCGGAACGCCGTTCAATTTGCCGGTCATGATCAGCCTGACCTGGCGCAGGGCGTTTTTATTGGCGTAATAATAGGCGACTGCCACTTCCGGGCCGTAAGGAAATCTTTTTGTTTCTTTAAGAAAATCCAGCTCATAATTTTCAAAAGCCTGTTCCAGCCGCCACAAATTCTGGTTTTCCAGGTAGGCTTCAATAATCGGCCGGAATTTATTTTCAAAATAGAAGCAGCAGGCGTCCAGGGCTTCTTTTGGCTCTTTGTCGTATGAGGCCAGCAGGTCTTTTTTGGGGATTCGGCCGCCGGGAATGATCTCTTCGGCCAGCCATTTGGCGTCTTTTTTGAGTCTTTTCGCTCTTAAGAATATTTTAATATTGGCTAGAGTGATCTGGAGCTTGAGAAAATCAGAAATATAATTATTATTTATGGCGGCCGCCGTCTTATCAAGATAAGAAAACATTTCTTTATCAAAGAAAGAGTCAATACGATGAGGGGAGTTGTCCTGGGAAAATAAATCTTTCGTTTTTTCAATGATTTTAGATAGATGAGGCGGCAGGTCAACTTTTGCTCCGCTTAAGATATGATTTCTTAAACTTTCGGAAGGGATGGTGCCGACCGGGCTTTCTTCCTCTTTCAGATCCTGGTGGCTGTACTTTGACTTGAAAATAACTTTTAGGTTGTGGAAATCAAAGCGGCTGAAAAGAAAGGCCAGCAGCCGGGAATCATTAAGCAGGTTTTCAAACATCAGTTTGGTTTGTTTAAGATCCTCGTTCAGGGCTTTTTGGAAATCCCGGGGAGCCACTTCCAAAAGATTATCCGCGTATGCCGTGTCGTTAAAGACGCGAAAAGCGGCCTCCAAGGAAGGCGCGTCAATCATTCTTTCCATGTCGTTCTGATTGAGCAGCTTGCTTTCGAGGCTTTTTAAGAGTCCGAAGATGTAGGGGTAATCAGCCATCGGCTAGATATTGAGATATTAAGCGATTAAGATATTAAGATTTTAGGGCATTAATTGAAAAGAATCTGAGCGACTTCGGTTTCCAGCTCGTCCCGGCTTTGGTCGATCAGGGTTTCGTAGCGATTGTCAATTTCCAGTTTCGGTGAAGAAAAAATAAAACCTGCCTGGCCCGGGATATTTTCTGAAGCCAAGGGAAAATGACCGTGAGCCAGGATTTTTTTAAGCCAAGCGTGGCTTGCTTTGGTGGCGATTATTTTTCCTTCTTTTTCCCGGGGCAGTCTGTCTATCAGTTGCTGGAGAAGCTTGGTTTGACTGTTTTCCGGCCGATCGGCCAATTGGGTGGCGCTTTCGGAGAAAATCGCGGCCAGGATTTTTTGTTTTTCCGCCAGGATCCTTGATTTCTTTTCGTTTTCCGCCTGAAATTTTGCCTGTTCTATTTTTTTGGCCGCCTCTTTTTTTTCTTCTACCAGGATATTTTCCTGATAGATCTTTTCCCGGCGGCGGTAGTCTTCTTTTAAAGCGGCGACTTTCTTTTTTCCCTCTTCTTGGATCTTTTTTATCTCTTCCTCGGCTTCTAAGACGAGGCTTTTTAGCAGTTGTTCTAAAGCCATAAAATTTAGGCGATATTAATTCCGTTAATTAACAGAATGGTCGCCAGCAAGCCTAAGACGGCGTAAGTTTCCACCATGGCGGCTAAGATGATCGGTTTGCCGGATTCCTGGGGTTTTTTCGCGACTATACCCATGCCGGCGGCGGAGACTTTGCCCTGCCAAATGCCGGAAATCAGGCCGGCCAAAGCCACGGGCAAACAGGCGAATAATACCTGCCAGCCGACTTGCGGGGTCAGGTTAGCGACACTGCCGCCCAAGAGGCCGACTTTTTGAATGGCCATGATGGCGCCCAGAAAGCCGTAAATCCCTTGCGTGCCCGGCAAAGCCTGCAACAGCAAAACCTTGCCGAATTTTTCCGGGTCTTCGGAGACCACGCCGGAAGCGGCTTGGCCGGCGATACCCACGCCCCAAGAGGAGCCGATACCAGCCAAGGCGACGGCGAGAGCCGCCCCTAAAATGGCCAATGCGAGTCCAATCGTCATATTCTTTTTCCTTTCTTATTCTTTATTAATAATTCTTAAATATTTTGAGGTTTTTTTAAAAAAACGGAAACGGCTGCCGCCGCCTTCCATGAATTTGGGGAAAAATTCCACGAACTGAAGCCGGCCGGAATGGATGAAAGCGCCTAAGGAATTGATGGCGATATTAAAAATGTGGCCGCCGATCAGGATCAGAACAGCGAACAGATAGCCGACAAAGGGGATCATATCAATGGCCAGCCCGGCAATAAGATTGATGACCATGGCGATGATGCCAGTGGCCAGGCCCAAGGCGAGCAGCCGGGAGTAGGAAAGAGTGTCGGAAAGATAATTAACCGCGCCGTATAAACTGTAAAGGCCGAGCAGGGGTTTTAAGAAAATATTTTTGGTCTGGCGGCCATTGGCGACAATGAGAGCGAGGACCGCGGCCAGCAGGAGATAAAGAAGAAAAGGATTTAAAGAGGCCGGAAGGACATTTACTTTTGCCAAAACCCAAAGGATCAAAATAAGCAAGCCTGAAAACCAAAGCCCCGGGCCTAACAAGCCTTCCGTTGCTTTTTTATGTTTTATTTTCCAGAAGCAGCTGATAAGCAGACCGGTCAGGATCTGGATAAGGCCGAAGCAAAAAGCGATGAGCAGGACCAGCAGGGGATTTTTGATCGGGTCTATAACTTTAAAAAATTCCACGAATTGCCGGAACCAATTATGAGACATGGTCGAGATGTCAATGCCGAACCAGCTGCCGAACAGGGCGCCGACGATCAGAGTGGAAAGGCCGCCGTAGAAAAGCAGCCGGATAAGTTTCATTTCTGAAGCGGGTTTTTTGCTGATTTTCAGCATGGCGAACATCAGCGAACTGATGACCAGGCCGTAGCCGGCGTCGGAAACGCAGAAGCCAAAAAATATAAAAAAGAAGGGCGCCAGGTACGGAGTCGGGTCTGGCTCAGAAGGAAGGGGCATGCCGTAGATGCCGGTAACTGATTCAAAAGGCTCGATCAGATTATTATTTCTGATGACCACGGGCGGGTTTTCTCCTTCTTCCAGCGCCATTTTTTCCAGAGCGAAATTAGGGGTAATGGCCGCCATTTTATCCGATAAAACCTCGGCAAAACATTCTTCCATGAAAAAAAGCAAAGCAAAAGTTTTTTGCGTGCCGGTGGCTTTGTCCAAGGCTTCTTTCTGCTCTTTTTTCCAGGCCAGGTAATCGGAGACCAGCCGCAAATTGGGCAGATGAAGAGTGAGTTTCTTGATCTTATTTGCCAGTTCCTCCTTGTCTTTTTCCGCTTTGATTATTTCCCGCTGGCAGATCTCGGTTTCCCCCCGCGCCTGGCACTGGACGGCCGGGATCTGAGCGGACTTGAAATCGAATTTAACCAATAAATCCTTGATATTTTTTTCCAGCTCTTTTTTATAGATCAAGGCGAAATGGACTTCGCGGTTCCCGATGTAAGATTTTTCAAAAGCGATATTTTTAAGTTTTTCCGTCGCTCTTAAAAACTCATCGTAATTATTTTCATTGACCGAGCCCAGAATGATCTTGGTCTTTTCCGTTTCGATTTCGTTCTTCGGGATAAAATCCAGGTTGATCCAGGCGGCCATGATATTTTTCAGGCTTTTTTGCTTTTCAATAGTGCTTTCCAGCGCGTTAAGATTCGCTTCCGCTTCTTCGCAATCCGCCACCACTTTTTCGTAATCAAAATCCTTTACGAATTTGTTAAAATCTTTTTCTGTGAAAGCGGTTTTTTCCGGCAGCAGCTTTTTTTTCAATGGGATTTTTGCCGTGTCGTAAGGCGCTAAAAAATTCAGGGCGAAAACGACCTGGGCCAGAAGATATTCGGGATTGCTGTTTTGCTTGGCCTTCAGTTTTTCTTTCTTCTCCCAGTTTTCTATTTGGCAGGCGCCGAAATTATGGAGCAATTCAATGACCGCTTCCTGGTGGGCAAGAAGGGAGGTAAGGGCATATTTTGCGACGGGACTTTGCGCCATTTCTTTATCTTTATTATGCTTCTAATTGATTATTTTTCGGACAATCTGATCAACCGCTTTTTGTTTTTTTTCCGGCGGTATCCGGCGGATTTTTTCCAATTCTTTCTCGGCCTCTTCTTTGATATTTTTCCTGATTCTTTCGATTGACCGGTCTGTTTCCGCCATGATCGCCTTAATTTCCTTGTCCAGGGATTTTTTTGCCATGGAAATTTTTTCTTCTCCTGCCGCTTTTTCCTTCGCCATCTCATCGTTGATCATATTTTCGACTTTTTGCTTCAGCTTTTCCGCCTTTTTTTCTTCTTCCTGGATCCGATCCAAGGTATTTTTTTGGGTCATAAATTGGGCTAAATATTAAAAAATCAAGTTTCTATTATACTGTTTTTTATATAAAAAATCAAGGGGAATCATGTGGATAAGTGATTCATTGGTAAATTTAGCTTATTTTAGGGAAAAAGTCTACCCCCTTTAAAAATTTATTGGCTTATTATAGCAAAAAAATATATAATATAGGTATGAATTTACGAAAAATATACCGTCAATTATCGCAAAAATACGGTCCTCAGGACTGGTGGCCTCTGTTAGATATCAAGATGTTGAGATATCGAGATATTTCCGCCCGAGGCGGACCGGCCTTGGGCCGGAAGATATCAAGAAAGAAAATTAAGGTATTTTCTGAGAAAAACATGTTTGAGGTCTGCCTGGGCGCGATCTTGACCCAGAATACGAATTGGAAAAATGTGGAGAAAGCCATTTTAAATTTAAAAAGAAAAAAAATATTATCCCCAAGAAAAATATTAAATACGCCGCCAGGTAAATTAAGGGGGCTAATTCGTTCTTCCGGCTATTACAATGAAAAAACCAAAAAGCTTATGACATATAGCTTATGGCTTATGGATAATTATAAGGGAAGTTTAAAGAAATTTTTTAAGCAATCATTAAAAAAGTGCCGCGAAGAATTGCTGGCGGTCCATGGCATCGGGCCGGAAACTGCCGACTCAATTTTATTATATGCCGGCCGCAAACCTTCTTTTGTCATTGACGCCTATACCAGGAGACTTTGTAAAAAATACGGAGTGGAATTCAAGACGTATGACGAGTACAAAGAATATTTTGAAAAGCGTTTGCCAAAGTCGTATAAATTGTATAATGAATTCCACGCGCTGATTGTGCAATGGGGTAAGAATAATTCTTCAATCAGGAAGGTAGACTGATCAGTCTACCTTCCGTTTTTTTGAAGTTGTCTTTCGTATCTTTTATAGTGCCGGCTTTCTAGCCTGCGCTGGTCTTCAAAATAAAAAGCGCCCGCGTTGTAAGATCGCTGGCGCAAATAGAAATATATATTCTGATCGGTTAATTCAACTTTTCACGAATATATGTTTGAAAAGAGGACCAAGAGGAATCCAAACTCCGTATAGTATACGGATAGAGATAACCAGTGTTCCTAAGAAGTATATACCTAATAGACAGTAAATAACGGCTAAATTCGCTAAAGCCTTTATTATTTCTAGCCACATAGTAATTCCTCCCTTTTTAAAGAACCGAATTTATTTTATCGGTAATCAGGGGATATGTCAAATAAAGCCCGTTAGAATTCGAATTTTTAACAGGATAAAAAAGCGCCCTTAATCGATCTAAGGGCGCGCGTGTTCCAATATTTTTCCTGATATCATGAGTCGTCATGATCTCTTTGCGGTGAGCGAGTGAAGCCCAGGCCTTCTTCAACCCGGGCGATTTCCCGAGCGTGCCGGCCGGAACCGCCATCTTCCAGTCTCAAGCGGACTAGGCGCAGATAGTATTTGAGATAGCTCAGCACTTGACTGACACTTTCCTGGCGATAAAGATTTTCCGCCAATTTCGGCAGGTTAGGGTCGTCTTTCAGGGGGAAGGGAACCGGCATTCCTACCGAGCAAGGGCCGGATACAAAATGTTCACAAGGGGTTCTCTGGCGGAGGACTTTCTTTTTCACGGCACAGTCGGGATTATAGATCGTTTCTCTCATATCGGCCCAGGCCGTGGAAAAGTACTTGGCGCAGGTGGGTTGACGTGGACAGCAATTAGCCATTATTTCTCCCTTCTTGCCCCCTTTTTTGCCAAAGGATAATTCTTTTTCATTTCGGCTAGGGCCCGTGCGTTTCGGCAGGCGCCGTTTTTCCAGAACAGGCAAGGGTGATGTTCCCGGCTTTTCTTGTCACCCTCCAGGACACTGGGATGAAAGTAGTGTCGGCATTTTTTCCGGCGCGGACATTTTGGTTCGTACGGCATAATCATACCTCTCAGTCGTATCTACGCACTGATCACAGTTTTTTCGTGGTGCCTTGAATCGCTGTTACCGCAGATGCCATCCGGGCAATACTGACAGGTTTCGTTATTTCGGCACCAGCCGTCTGCAAAAACGATAGCAGTCGGTTTTTTATAGCCCTGGCAGTGAATCTGATGGATGCAAAGATTTTTAACCATACCTTTTACCCCCGGTTTATTGAAATGAGCGTTGATCAAAATGGATTATAAAATCTTAGCACAATAGCTCTATTAGTCAAATTCAAAAATTAGCCTTAAATTATTAATAAAAGAAAAACCCTCTTCATGAGAGAAGAGGGTTCGCGCTTATAGCGCTCGAGAACGTGCAGTGTTAGTCGACGAACTTTACGACCGGGCAGATGTCGTTAAGAAACGCTTTGATCCAAAGGAGAGCAGGATTGCTTTCCTTGACTTTATTGACCGCGCGTTGGGACGGCCACTGTCCGAGACCCGTCCGGGTTTCCTCCCGTTTTTCCTCGCGGCGATCATGCCAGTCTTCGACGGCATCTTTTCCCGCGCTGACGCCGATAAACACGCCGATAAAAACGACGATCACGCCGACGATAAACGGAATAATTGCGACAACCAGATGCTTCAGCCAGCCGTCGAAGATGACGATCGGGCTGACGTACAGAACGACTATCGCCACGATGATCAGCGCGAAGACGTAGTTGCGGGAAGCGAGAATCCTTCCCTGTCCGCCGATCTCCGCCAGCTTTTTCATCAATTGCCCGATTGAACGGAAGAACGCGCCGAGCGTAGACACTGCGAGCCAAGCTCCCAGCAGGCTCAAGATGAAAACAGAGCCTACCCCGACGTACCAGTACCTTATCGCCGGAATACAGAGGGGGGAAAGGCCGACGATGAGGATGAGCAGGCCGCCGAAGGTCAGAAATCGGTTGACTCGGCAGGTGCACATCCGGCTGAATCCCGGGAAGAGGTACTTCCGGAAGGGCCAGGCAATTTTCTCCACGGGCCAGATGATCCCATACTCGAAGAGGAACCGGATGGCCTTGGCGAAGTACTTCATCGCCAAGAGAGCCGGGTAGAGTATCGGGCAGAACACGAAGGTGGCGAAGACCGCCGGCCAGAACCAGAGGCAAATGTGCGATTCGTCCGGCACGTAGGTGTACCAGCAGCGGTTCTGGCGCATGACTTTCCAGCCCCTATAGAGAAGGGATTTTTTCCGGATTTCCGGGGGATGGATGACGTGCGCGATGGTTGATCTGATGGTCATGACCGATCACCTCCTTTGATCTTTACATCTTTCACGTATTTCAGATCGATTGGCTGTCCGGCCGCCATGATTTTGCCGGCGATCATCGACAGCGTGGAGTCGGTAGGACAGGCAAGGTACTGCCGGACGTCGCTTGCGACGTTGAGCGAGTTGAGGTTGGTGAGAAAGTATTCCCTGAGTCCATGATAGGGAAGATAGACCCTTTCATAGTACCTTTGGGTTTTTTCCAGACCATACCCTCGGATGCCTGTTGAGTCCAGCAAGGCGCATTTGAAGGTGAGCCTTGCCTTCTCGGTTACCCCGTAGGAATTGTACAATTCGTAGCTAAACTCACGGGATTCATTTGCATCCAGCAAGAATCCCCGCGCCGGCAGCCCGAAATGAGCCAGACCGATGTGGGTGACCCGGCCGTTTTCGACCTGCGCCGAATTCCGGTCAATGTACGCCACATAGTTGAAGGTGAAGACAAAGGCGAATAGCCAGCAGAACAGCAGTTTCGCCACCCTCTTCTTTTCCTTCATCGGGGCGTAGTTGTCTTCGATCAGCGGGAAAACGCTGAACAGGAGAAGAACGATCAGAGTGGTCTCTAATCCGAACATAACTTCCTCCTTTTCTGGAAGTTAGGGGTTTTGGGTTTTCTTGCCACAGACTAGACTAGTTATCAAAGGCCGATCCGGATCCGAAAGTTTGCAGACTAACTGAATATACTATCACGTTTTTCCTTTTTTGTCAAGACTTCGGTTAAGGGCTATAATTTAAGCATGAAAATCAACCCAGTGCAACATAAAGCCATTGAACACGGCCAAGGACCGTTGCTTATCGTCGCCGGGGCCGGGACGGGAAAAACTACGGTCATAGCGGAGCGTTTAGCCTATTTGATTAAAGAAAAGAAGGCTTTACCACAAGAAATTTTGGCTTTGACTTTCACGGATAAAGCGGCCGGGGAAATGGAGGAAAGGGCGGATATATTGCTGCCTTATGGTTACGTGGATCTGTGGATCTCTACTTTTCATTCTTTCGGGGAGAGAATATTGAAGGAACACGCCTTGGATATCGGCCTGGACCCGGGTTTTAAATTATTGAACTCGGTTGAGCAGTGGCGCATAATCCGGCAGAATTTCAGCCGGTTTGAGCTGGAATATTACAAGCCCTTGGGCAATCCCACCCGGTTTATTTACGCTTTGCTCAAAGTTTTTTCCCGAGCCAAGGACGAGAATGTCAGCCCGGCCAATTTTCTGGCTTACGCGGAAAAGAAAATGAAAGCGGATAATGGCGAAGAGGCCCAAAGAATTTTAGAAGTGGCGAAAGCTTATCAGACTTACCAAACCCTTTTAACAGAAAAAGGCGAATTGGATTTCGGTGACCTAATTATCCGGGCTTTGGACCTTTTAAAACAAAGAAAAAATATCCTGGAAAAATATCGTCAGCAATTTAAATATATTCTCGTTGATGAATTCCAAGACACGAATTTCGCCCAGTATGAGATGCTGAAATCATTAGCCGCTCCAAAAAATAATATTACCGTGGTGGGGGATGACGACCAGTGTTTGCCGGGTGAAACTTTGATAAAAACTAAGTTTGGAGAAAAGAAAATAAAAGATATAAAAGCCGGGGATACAGTCTTGGCGGCCGTGGGCAAGGGCCATACCAGCTACTCGCCAGTAAAAAAGGTTTTTAGAAATAATAAAGAGGCCAGATTTTTACAAATTAAAACTAAATCCGGCCGAAAAATAGAAGTGACGGATAATCATAAAATGTTTTGTTTGGTACCGAAAGTTTCTGATAAGAAATATTATTATGTATATTTAATGCAGCGCCAGGGTTTTGGCTGGCGGCTAGGTATTACCAATGATTTGGCGACTCGATTGAGGTTAGAGCGTTCAGCGGATAAAATTATAGGCTTAAGGGCTTTTAATAAAGAGATAGAAGCCAGATTCTATGAAAGTCTTTGGGCGGCAAAGTATGGCTTGCCGACGGTTTGTTTCTGCCCGCGCGACAATATGATAAGAGGTGAATGGCTTGACCGGCTTTATCGATCAATTGGCACGGAAGAAAACGCCCGAAAGCTGGCATGTGATTTGCGCGTTGATTTAACCGCCCACCATTTTTGTCTTGACAGTGTTTTTCGGGGGAATAAATTAAGAAACAAGATCAATCTTGAATTGTGTTACCGCCGTTATATCAGCAAGACCGGCCGCAAGTTTTTAGTTTCGCCAAAAGTGTCTCATCTTGTCAGTTTAGAGACCTCAAATTTGCAGGTGGTCGCCAGTTTAAGAAAAGGAGGGTATCAGGCCCATAGGGCGAAAAAGGGCTATCGTTTTCGGGTAGAGAGTCCTGATATTGGAAAAGTCGGTAAGATCGCTTTGGCCTGGCAGAAAATATCCGCAGGAATACTTGAACAGAAATTTTCCGTGGGAAAAATAAAAATTCAGCACCGTAAAGCCTTGGTTATGCCGGCGGGCAACCTTTTGCCCGGTCATTATCTGCCGATCATAAAAGGCAAGGAAATAATTTACGACCAGATTATTGAGATAAAAGAAGAAGTTAAAGCGCGAACTGTTTTTGATTTGGAAATAGAAAAAACGCACAATTTTATTGCTAATGGGGTGGTGGTGCATAATTCTGTTTATAAATTCCGCGGCGCGGCTATTTCCAATATCCTGGAATTCAAAAAAGATTTTCCAAATTGCGAGGAAATTGTCCTGACGGAGAATTACCGCAACCGCCAGAACATCCTTGACTTGTCATACAAATTTATTCAGTTAAACAATCCGGACCGTTTGGAAGCGCGATTAGCCAAGAAGCAGATTGACGACAAAGGTGAATTGCTGACCAAGAAAGTGACCAAAAAGTTGATCGCGCAAAATAAAGGTTTGGGGAAAATAGAACATTTGCATTTTATCACTCAAGAGGAAGAAGCCTTGGGGGTGGTGGAGAAAATATTGGCCATTAGAAAGAAAGACCGCAAATTGACCTGGAACGACTTTGCCATTCTGGTGCGAGCCAATGACCAGGCGAATATTTTTATTAATCTAATGAACAATCAGGAAATTCCTTATCAATACGTGGCTAATCGAGGTTTATACCAGAAACCCGAGATCATGGATCTGATCGCTTATTTAAAATTACTGGATAATTACCATGAAAGTACGGCTCTTTTCCGGGTGATTAACATGCCGATTTTTCATTTTGCGCCGGAAGACACGCATACTCTATTAAATCACACTTATCGTAAAAATGTTTCTTTGTATGAAGCGATGCAAAGCGCGGAAGCGAGAGAAAAATTAAAACCTCAAACGCAGAAGGATCTGGATAAATTATTGGAAATGATCAATAAACACACGGCTTTGGCGTGCGAAAAAGGCGCGAGCCGGGTTTTGTTCCAGTTTGTGGAAGATTCCGGTTATTTCAAATATCTTTCCAAAAAAGAGACGATTCAGAGCGCGGAAAGTATTTTGAACATCAACCAGTTTTTCAAGCAGACAGAGGAGTTTGAAAGATTGAACGCGGATAAATCCGTGAAAAATTTTATCGCGGAGCTGGATCTGGCGATTGAAGCCGGAGAAGAAGGAGCCTTGGGCCATCAATCCATGGAAGAGGGGCCGGAAAGCGTCAAAGTGATGACCATTCATCAAGCTAAAGGCTTGGAGTTCACTCATGTTTTTATGGTTAATTTAGTGGATAAGAGATTTCCGTCTATTGAAAGAAAAGACCCAATTGAACTGCCGGATGAATTAATTCAGGAAATTATTCCCGAAGGAGATGTGCATTTACAAGAGGAAAGACGGTTATTTTACGTGGCCATGACGCGGGCCAAGCAGGGTCTTTATTTTACGACGGCTGAAGATTACGGCGGAATGCGGAAAAAACGTTTATCCAGATTTTTATATGAAATTGAATTGGAAAAATTCGGGCGAAGGGCCGGAGCAAAAATGAAACAGCAAAGACTGATCTTTGAAAAAATGGCCGGGCATAAAAATATCCTCACTTTAAAAAGAAATCTGGACTGGCTACCGCAGAAGTTTTCCTTCACCCAATTGAAAGCTTTTGAAGTCTGCCCCTATCAATACCGCTTCGCCCATATCTTACATGTGCCGGTCAAAGGCAAAGGCGCTTTTTCTTTCGGCAAAACCATTCATAACACCATGCACGAGTTTTATGTCGCCATCCAAAAAGGGGAAAAGCCGACTTTGGAAGACTTATTGGCGATGTATGAAAGAAATTGGATTGACGAGTGGTATGATGACAAGGCGCATGAAGAAAGAAGAAAAGCCAAAGGGAAACAGGTTTTGCAAGAGTTCTACAAAATTAATGAAAAAACCTTTAAGGCGCCGAAATTCCTGGAGCAGGGCTTTAACATAAAGATCGGCCTCCACACGATAAAAGGCTTTATTGACCGGGTGGACGAAATGCCGGATGGCCGGGTGGAAATTATTGATTATAAAACCGGCAATCTGCCCAAGGTAAAATCCAGTATTGATACCGAGCAATTGCTAATTTACGCCTTAGCCTGTCAGGACGTTTTTAAATTAAATCCGGCCAAATTGACCTTCTATTATATTGAAGATAATAAAACCTTTACTTACCAGTCTAGGCAGGAGGAGATAGAGGAGGTCAAAAAAAGAGTGGTGGGCACGATTGAGAAAATCCTGAAAAGCGATTTCAAGGCGACGCCGTCGCAATACAAATGTAAATACTGTGATTTTAAAGAAATTTGTGAATATAGAGTTTAATAAATTAATTAAAAAATTATGCAAAATAAAATCGCCATTATAGTTTTCAGTTTCGTTTTGGCCATAATTACAATCTTTGTAACTAATAACATAAAATCGGCCAGCTGGGTTGAAAATCCAGGCTGTGCCTATTATTCGGTCGGTTGGCCCATTAAAGTTGATACCCTTCAGGACAATTCTAAACCCGTACCTCTTATGTGCGGTAGTTATCATGATTCTGGTAGTATTTTTAGAAATACTATCGGTAACATATTATTTTATTTTTCCTCCTTTTTCTTAGTTGGTTCCTTGATTTTTCATCGCAAGATAAAAAACTTCAAGCGTTTTCTACTTATTGCTTTAATTATTGCGGTGGTTTATTTAATACTTGATTTTTCTATTTTTCACATATATTTTCAGATTACAAGGAATATATACATATAAAAGAAAAAGTAGCTGATTGATTCAAGGAGATTTGCGAGTTTAGAGCGGTTTAGTTGTTGAGTTACTATTGTCACCCTGAGGAGCGAATGGCATGAGCCTCGAAGGGTGACGTGTGAATAAATATGAGAACCTATTATGTTTATATATTAAAGTGTTCCGACGGCTCTTACTATGCTGGTATTACTAATTATTTGGAAAGAAGAATTTACGAACACCAACAGGGCTTAATTAAAGGCTGTTATACCCATAGTCGTCGGCCCTTGAAATGCGTTTTTGCCCAGGATTTTAATGATGTGGGCTTGGCGATTCAGACGGAAAAGCAGATAAAAGGCTGGTCAAGGAAGAAGAAGGAATCATTGATAAAAGGTGATTTTAACACGATAAAGTTATTTGCCAAACGTCCCGCTTCGAGGCTCCGCTTTCAGCGTCGCACCTCAGCGTGACAGTATTTATATAATAAGATAATTTCATAAATATGACCCCATTATTCAAAAAAAACGATCCGTCTTTGCCCTGGGACGAGAAAGTTGCCGAAGGGCCCCCAAAATCTGCGGAAGAAAAACCAAAAACAGAGATTCAAAAACCCAAAAGAATTAAAATTACTATCGTAATTGCCAGCGTGATATTAGCGATTGGACTTACTTATATAAGTTCATTTATCAAAACTCAGAGCGCCTGGGATAAATGCTATAATAAGCAAAATGGGGGGCTTCCTTTTCAATATTCTCATCAACTTGAACAAATTATTCCTCCAAATAAGGCCTGTTATACTATTATGGGGGAAGAGGTGGCTTTTTTTCTTTTTCCGGAAATTATTTATGATTTTTCGATATATTTTTTGATTACTTCCATAATTATTTCTTACTTTTTTCGTCATAAAATAAAAAATTATAGACGTTTTGTCATCAAGCTAATAATATTCGCAGTTATAATCAGTATGATATCATGGCTTTTTTATTTATATTTATGGTCAAATTCGGATATTTGATAAAATATTAACAAGGCGATTTTTGGAAATTTGCGAGTTTAGGGTTGTTTGAGATGTCCAGATGTCTAGATATCAAGATATCGAGACATCAAGATTTTTTGGCTAAACCGCTGATCATGCAATTTAGGCCAATGGCCAGGCCATTGTAGCTTTCGTCGATGACTTTGAAGTTTTCCTCTGGCAGGTATTTCTGATCCAAGGCGATCCTCAAATGGCTTTCAATTTCAAAAATTTCCGCCCGTGCAATATAAAGCACGCGGATTTTATCTTTGGGATGGTATCGGCCGTGGCTTTCCGCGATATTAGCTGCCACCGATACCGCCGATCTTCTTAACTGCATAGTTAAGCCGAAAATCTCGTTTTTCGGGAAAGCCTTGGTGATTTGGTAAATTTGGCTGGCAAGCGCCTGGGCTTTTTGCCAGACTTTTAAATCAAAAAAAGCGCGAGTCATATATATCCTTTCGCGCCACCATTTTGTCTGTAATTATTTTATATTCGTTTATTAATTTTGTCAACGTCACCTCTCGATATCTTGACATCTTGACCTCTCGATATCTAAAACCATCCTTGACAAACCCGGTTTTTTCTAATATACTATATTTTAATTCATTAAAAAGTCTGGAGACTAAACAAGTACATGGAAATCAGAAACATCGCCATTATTGCTCACGTGGACCACGGCAAAACCATGCTGACTGACGCTTTAATGCGCCAGACGAATTCGGCCGCCGATGCCAGCGTGACCATGGATACTAACGCCCTGGAGCAGGAGCGGGGGATCACGATTTATTCCAAGAATACGTCGATTTTTTATAAGGGGACGAAGATCAATATCGTGGACACGCCCGGGCACGCGGATTTCGGCTCGGAAGTGGAGCGGGTTCTGCGCTCTATTGACTCGGTTTTATTGCTCGTGGACGCCCAGGAAGGCCCGATGCCGCAGACCAAATTCGTGCTGAAAAAATCTTTGGAGCTCGGGATCAAGCCGATCGTGGTCATCAATAAAATAGATAAAAAAGCGGCCCGGCCGGAATGGACGCACGAGAAAGTCCTGGAATTATTCATGGACTTGAACGCCGATCAGGACCAGCTTTATTTCACCACGGTCTACGCCATTGCCAAAGACGGGGTGGCCAAAATCAATTTGGAAGATGAATCAAAGGATCTGACCCCGCTTTTGGAAACCATTTTAGCCCAGGTTAAACCTGCCGCCGGAGAAATTGACAAGCCTTTTTTATTTCAGCCCTTTAACCTGGCTTATGACAATTACTTGGGCCGTTTGGGTATCGGCCGGGTTTATCAGGGAGTAGTCAAAGTCGGGGACCAGGTTTTTGTGAAAAAAGATGACGGCAAGATCTTACCGGGAATAATTACCCGGCTTTTTACTTTTGAAGGCTTGACCCGCAAAGAAGTGCCGGAAGTATTTGCCGGCGATATCGTGATGCTGGCCGGACTGCCGGAAATTTATATCGGCGACACAGTTGCCGCGAATAAAGAAGAAGACTTATTGCCGGCCATCAAAGTGGACGAGCCGACCATCGGTTTGAATTTTTTGGTAAATAATTCTCCGTTTTGCGGCCACGAAGGCAAGTTTGTCACCAGCCGGCAGATCAAAGAAAGATTAAAAAAAGAATTGGAAGTTAATGTTGGCTTGAGAATTGATTTTTCCTCCAATGATTATTATAAAGTTTACGGCCGAGGCGAACTTCACATCGCTATCTTGCTGGAAAACATGCGCCGAGAAGGCTATGAGCTCCAGGTTTCCCAGCCGCGCGTCATCTTGAAAGAAGTTGACGGGAAGACCCTAGAGCCTTTTGAAGAAGTGACCCTGGATATCAAGGAAAAATACAGCGGCGTGGTCATTAAAAAAATGTCCAAGCGCAAAGGCCGTCTTTTAGAAATGAGGCCCGAGCAGGCGCACACCCGCCTGGTCTATGAAATGCCGACCCGCGGTTTATTAGGTTATCGGAATGAATTCATCGTGGATACGCGGGGTGAGGGGATCCTTTGCAGCCAATTCATCGGCTTCAAACCCCATGCCGGAGAAATTGAAAAGCGGCAGACCGGCTCTATGATCTCCGGCGAGACCGGCAAGACCTTGTCTTACGCTTTGGCCAATCTTCAGACCCGCGGGGTGCTTTACGTCGGCCCCAACACGGAAGTTTATAAGGGCCAGGTCATCGGCAACACGGCCAAAGGCGACCAGATGACAGTCAATCCGATCAAAGGCAAGCGCATGAGCAATATGCGTTCTTCCAGCGCGGACATCGGCATCCAGATCACGCCGCCGATGCTTTTGTCGCTTGAGCGGGGCTTGGAAGTTATGGCTGATGACGAGTTTTTGGAAATCACGCCAAAAAGCGTCCGTCTGCGCAAGCAGTTCTTAACCGAGAATGATCGGATAAGAGCAAGTAGGACTTAGTTGTTTCGGCCCAAGGCCGACCCGCCTCGGGCGGGAAGTTGTTTAATTATTGAGAAATTGAGAGGATTTAGGAATTAATAATTTGTTTAGGATTTAGAATATAGAGTTTAGGATTTGCGTAAAGGGGCGGCTTTAAAGGCCGTTTTTTTTGTTTCGCTTTTGATAATACTCTGTTTTTCTTGACAAAGATATCTTTTATTGTTAATATCCTAAAAAGCAACTTTCCCGCTGTTTGAAAATCAAAAAGGAGGATAGACATGAAAAGGTCTTTTTGTTTCACGGTAGGTATTTTTCTGATCTTGTCCTTAGCTAACTTCCAGGTCTCGGCCCAAAAGTCATCGGCCGAAAATCAGGCCGGGGGCGATTTTAAACGGTTGATCCAAAAATTGTGGGACAATCCGAAAACCCGGCCCCACTTGCTTGCCTTTCAGCGTCTGAGCGCCAGCCAAGATTGGTACGAAGACCTGGCCAATCCGGTCGTCACCAGCCAGGAGGAACTGGACCAAAAAATCAGCGAATGCCGGAAAGTCTATTATCTTTTTAACGGATTGGCCGACTACCTGAGAAAACAGGAAGGTTTCCTGACGGAACAGGGTGATTCCCTCCTGGAAATGACCGAGTTCATTACGCAGTTCTTCAGCAATGATTCGACCTTTTCGCCGGTAAGCCAGGTTCGATACGTTGATTTTTCCACTTCCCAGGCGCCGGCGGTCAAAGCCCTGCGCGAAGAAGTAAGCCTGCCTCCGCCCGCCGGTCCCGCTTTCATCCGCTATTTCAGAAGCCGGGAGGAAATGCCGCCGATCATCAGGCAATGTTTCGAGGAAAAAACCCGGGGGGTGACCGTTTACTGCCGCTACATCGCCGTCTTGGCCGAGGCGCCGACTTTCGACAAGCCGGGGGTGAACAAAGCCCTGCTGAATAAGACCGTCAATCATGAGTATGTTCACGCCTATCTTAACTCTACCTTAGGGATGAGAAACAAGACCAAACTGCCTCTCTGGTTCCATGAAGGCTGCGCTATCTATTTCAGCAAATCTGGCGGTACTCATGTGGACGTGACCTCCAACGCGGACGGTTATCTCTATCGGACTTACGAGGATACCGAAGATTATCGACGCTACCGGCTGGTCTTCAAGTATCTGGCGAAAGAGCACGACCGGGATAAATTCTGCGCCCTGATCAAGGAATCGATCCTTACCCAGTCGGCCGCGCCGCTTCTGCAAGGGACCGGATTCTCCTCTTACGAGGCCTTGGCCGATAAAGTCAGCCGGACCTTCTGGCAAAGGCACAAAAGAGCGATCATTATTTCCCTTATCGTAATGTTCATTATTTTTGCTGTCTGGTTGAGATAGGAATCTGCCAGGCCGAAAAAATAATGGTTTCTTTCTTTCGCATAGCGCCGGGTATTTACTCGGCGTTTTTTTAATTCCAAAATTCCAAACCCGGGCGGCGACCGCGGTTTTTTTGTCTTGATCCCGTTAGAAATGACTATATTTAAAGAGGCATTTTCTCATCTTAATTTCTAACGGGGTTGACAAAAATTAAAAAAAGGAATAAGGTTGGGTTTATAATATCGGCTCTTTTGAGGATAAATCGGGTCTTAAACAAAGGAGGGAAGATGTCTACAAAATCCCGTTTCGAGATGCCCCAACTGAAAGCTCTGGAGGATCTGTTGCTCCTTTCCACGGATTTGGAGCCTTTTGGCCGGCAATTCGCCGTCTGGCTGCTCGGCCAGTCTGAAGGCCTGACCCGAAATGTTCGCGTGGTCATTCCGCCGGATTTTCCGGAGCCGGAGAAGGACAAAGTTGCTTTCGGTCTTCACAATATCAACAGCTTTAACGGGACTACCCATATCGGTGTGGTATTGAAGGCGATGGGTACTGACATGCGTTTTTCGGTCGCCCAGCATGATGATGGGGTTAAGGCCTGGTTATCCACAAAGATGCACGATTTGGACGCGCTTGAGATACCTTTCGACCCGGAGGCGATCAAGGCCCTGCCGAGCACGAGAAAGTAAGCAGAGGACTTCAAAAACGAAAATAGAAGACGCGAGGAGCTGGTTCAAAGCTCCTCTTTTTTATTATTCCGTCAAAAGTGTATAATTATAATATGAAGAGAAAAAGCCTGATTATAATTTTTATTATCGCATTTCTCCTGCTAACTGGCGGAATTTTAGGGTATAAATTTTATTTAACTCCAAAAACATCCGGTTATCTGGAAATAGAAGATATTTTATCTAATAAGGAATTTTACATAAATAAAGAGATTGAAACAACCGGGACAATCGTTAGAACTCGTGGATTTAATTTGTATTATGATTTAGTGACGTATACTATGATAAAAAATAAAATTAATCCAGGAAATGGGTTAAGTCTTGAATATATGGGAAATTTGGAACCTTTTGTCGAATATGAATGTGATATAAAAATGAACAGTGTTAATTATAAAATAATGGAAAATGCCCCTTCCGTGGTTTATATTAAGGGCATTTTTAAAGATCATGGCGAGGTAACGGATATCTCCCGGTATTATTTGGAAGTTGTAGAAATAGAAGAATTAAAAGTAGTTAATTAATTTAAGTTTAAAGTAATATAATGTCTGATCACAATTTAGAAATATTACCCATTTGTTTTTCTGTCTTAGTCTTTGGGTTTGGGTATGGCGGCGGGTAAGGGCTTAGTTTTAGGTATGGTGTTATTGATTTTTTACCAAAGACAAAACCCACGACCTTACTAGCGGCTATAACTAAAACTATAACTAAACCTCGTTAAAAAACAGCCAGAGTTAAAAAATATGAATAATGATAATTTTGAGATATTATCAATATTAAGACCAGCGATAGAAACTTACCGTTATGCGATAACCGCTATTCGCGGCTGGCCAAGGGTAAGCGAAGAAGAGAGGCAAAGAATCAGGCAGGAATTGGGGCGGTCGGAAGAAGGCCAGATTGATACCGTGAAGATGCTTTCGTCTCTGACTCAGAACCTGGTCGGCAATTGCTGGGAGATCCTGGTGAAAAATCATTACGTCAACTGGGATTACCGTCACCCGGTCATCCAGTTTTTCCGGCATATTAGGAACGGCTGTTATCACGGCAACTTCTTTCATTTCCGGGGCGACGAGCCGATATTTGAGGCGTCCTGGCGGGGGAGAAGAATTGAGCGGCATTTGCAGGGCAAAAAAATATTTCCCGAAAGCCAAGGAGACCAGAATTTTTTCCTAAATTGGGAAGACGCTATTTTACTCTTAAGCGAGGCGAGCAGAATACTGAAAAAATAGTATTAAACATATTTAATAGGACGAGTAATCGTCTTTTTTTATAATTCTAACCACATTTCTAGTGGCCTGGTTAGTTTGTTTGTCTAGACCGTATTATTTGTTCTTTTGTGGCCAAAAGAACCAAAAGTCCTAGGGGCTTCTGTTTTTGATACCACTAACATACTTTGTTAATTTTGAAACAAAAAAGGGAAGCCCCCAGACCCCGGCATTCTAAAATCTATATTTGCTGCTAATTTTTTTCGGTAGAGTTTTTGCCAACAGAAATAGCGAAAACCAGGCGGACGAGGGGGCTCCGGGGGCAAAACTGAAAGCCAAACGGTCACGCGCTACAATCTTGCCCTGCTCCCGCGGTTTTTTGCCCCCGGAACTTTTGCTACTTTTGGTTACAAAAGTAGAAATAGAACGGGTCTGACAAGAATTATTGTCAGGCAAAAATTTAGCCTAAAATTAGCCAAAAAATAAGGGGGTCTTTTTCTTGCCAAAAGGGCTTTTTTCTGTTAAAATACAGGTAGGTTTCTAAACCATTATTTTAATAAATGAGCGGAAAAAATGCTTTTAAAAAAGTACCTTATTTTAATGATTATTGCCACCTTTGTTGCTTGGATTTCGCTCGGCGCGGTCATTTTTACCATGAGCCCGGAAGCCGGCCTGCTTTCCCTGATGCTTTTTTACGGCACCCTGTTCCTTTCCCTGCTGGGCAGTTTTTTCCTGCTGGGTTTTCTTTTTAGATATATTTTTCAAAGAAATATCCCTCTTTTCCGGCACTTGGGGATTTCTTTCCGGCAGGGTCTGCTTTTTACCATTTTAGTCGTTGGTTCTCTGGTTTTGCAGGCGGCATCCTATTTACGATGGTGGAATTTAATCTTATTTTTTATTTTTTTGGTAATTTTGGAATTTTTCTTTTCTTTGCAGAAAAAAAATTATGGAAGATAAGTTAAAAAATATTTTAAATCAGGCCAAGACCGAGATTTCAACGGCGAAGTGTTCGGCGGATTTGGCTTTTCTTCAAAATAAGTTTTTAGGCCGGAAAGGGGAGCTTTCCCTGATCTTGCGCGGGATTAAGGACTTGTCCAAAGAAGAAAAGCCGAAGATCGGGCGCTTGGGCAATGAGATCAGGAAAGAAATAGAAAATTTATTCTCGCAGACGCAAAACCGGTTTTCCGGTCCGGAAGAAAAATCAGAAAATATTGATCTGACCTTGCCGGGCGTGAAAATTCGTGAGGGCAGTCTGCACCCGCTGACCTTGTTTTTAAGAAAAACCATCGATATATTCGTCCGCATGGGTTTTGAGGTCGTGCCGGGGCCGGAACTGGAGGAAGCGAAATACAATTTTGACCTATTGAATATTCCTAAAGATCATCCGGCGCGCGACGTTTGGGATACGTTTTATGTGACGGGACAGAAGACATTAGACAGTAGACATAAGACAAGTGATTTGTTGTTAAGAACTCATACCTCGCCCATGCAGATTCGGGCCATGGAAAAAAGAAAACCGCCGGTGCGTTTAATCGTGCCCGGCCGGGTCTTCCGACATGAAGCCACGGACGCGGGGCATGAAACGACTTTTTACCAGGTGGAAGGCCTGGTTATTGATAAAGATATAAAAATTACTGATTTAATAGGGACGATAAAAATTTTCCTACAAAGTCTTTTCGGCAAACAGGTGAAGACTCGAGTGAGGCCGCATTTTTACGCTTTTACCGAGCCGTCTATGGATTTTGATATGAGTTGTTTACTTTGCGGAGGCAAGGGTTGCTCGGTTTGCGGCCAGTCAGGCTGGCTGGAGATGATGGGCTCGGGCATGGTCCATCCGAAAGTTCTGAAAAATATGAAAGTGGATCCTCAGAAGTTCACCGGCTTTGCCTTTGGCATGGGAATAGACCGCTTTATGATGCTTTATTACGGAATTGATGACATAAGACTTTCTTACCAGAACGATTTACGCTTTTTAAAACAATTTTAGGGCTATAGCCCACATTGTCATGCTGAGGAGCCCTGAGTAGTGCCGAAGGGCGTCTCGAAGCATAGACAATGTGACTGTTTACAGGCGTCACCCTTCCCTTCGCTGCGACTCAGGGCAGGCTACGGCTTCGCGCATCCTGAGCCGGGACGAAGGACAGGGTGACAGCGAAAAATAAGGTTTTTAATATAGTTTTAAACTTAAAAACTATGGGAGTAGAAAATTCAGACTTTCCGCCGCCGCTGTTTGAACGATTAAAAAGACCTTTCTTATTGAACATACTGGTGATCATCAGCTTTATCGCCGTGATCATCCTCAGCGTGATGACCTATTTTTTCTTGCCCAAATACGTATACATTGTTAATATTGGTTTTCCCGTTTATTTATTCCTTATTTTTCTTATTTATGTGTGCTGGCATCAAAAACATCCGTCCAAGTAATTTAAAAGATAAACATGAAAATATCCTTTAACTGGCTCAAAGATTTCGTAAAGATTGATAAAACGCCGGAAAAACTGGCGGAAGTTTTAACGCTGTCAGGGACCGAAGTTGAAGGGGTTCGGCCTCTAGATTGTTTATTTGATAAGGTAGTGGTCGGCGAAATTATTACGATTATTAAACATACCAACGCCGATAAATTAAAAGTCTGCAAAGTAAGGGTGAAAAAAGGCGTGGTCTTGAATATCGTCTGCGGGGCTTCCAATATTTCCGTCGGCCAGAAAGTGCCGACCGCCTTAGTTGGCGCCAAATTGCCCGGCGGAATATTGGAAAAAACCAAGATCCGCGGGATTGAATCCGAAGGCATGCTGCTGGCGGAAGATGAAATGGGCTTGGGTCATGATCATGCCGGCATTTATCTTTTAGATAAAAATGAGCCGATCGGCAAGAGCGTAAAAGCGGTTTTAGGTTTGAACGATACCATCTTGGATTTAGCCTTAACGCCCAATCGCGCCGATTGTTTTTCTTTGCTGGGAATCGCGCGGGAGGCGGCCGCGGTTACTAAACGCAAATTGAATTTTATGCCTGACCGATTTCTGATTAAGGAAAAGACGAACGAGATCGGAAAAAAACTCTCCGTGAAAGTATTAGATTCAAAATTATGCCCGAAATACACGGCGAGGGTGATCGAGAATTTACAAGTGAAAGATTTGCCAGAATGGCTAAAAGCTAGATTGCGAGCGTCAGGCGTCCGGCCGATAAATAATATCGTGGATGTGACCAATTACGTCATGCTGGAATTGGGCCAGCCCTTGCACGCCTTTGATTATGATAAATTAACGGGTTCCAAGAAAAACATTGTGGTTAGGCAGGCGAATAAAGGAGAAAAACTTGTTACTCTGGACGGGAAAGAAAGAGAATTGGACCAGAACATGCTTTTGATCACCGAAGGCAAGAAGAATCTGGGGATCGCCGGCGTGATGGGCGGAAAGAGTTCAGAGATATCTTCTAAAACCAAGACCGTGATCTTGGAATCGGCGGTTTTTAATCCCGGTAATATCCGCAAGACCGCCCAGAAGTTGAATCTGCGCTCGGAAAGCGAAATGAGATTTGAAAAAGGTCTGGATCCAGAAATGACGGAATTGGCGGCGGACCGAGCGGCGAGTTTAATGTTAAAATTGGCCGGGGGAAGAATTGTTCCCGGAATTATCAATATTTCCTCTAAGGAAAAGACCAAGCCAGCGATGGTTAACCTGCCTTTGGCTTTAATAAAGAAGTATTTGAATGTGAATTTAGCCGAAAGCCGGGTGAAGCTGATCTTAAAATCTTTAGGCTTTAAAATCATTTCTTCCCAAGAAAAAGTCCTTAAAGTAAGCGTGCCTTCTTGGCGCCAGGACGTTCGGTTGCCAGAAGATTTAATTGAGGAAGTCGGCCGGATTTACGATTACAATAAATTGAAGCCCACTTATTTAAAAGGGACCTTAAAACCCGTTGATCTGCCCAAGAGTCTGATCTGGGAGAATAAGATCAAGGATATGCTGGTGGCGGCGGGACTTTCGGAAGTTTATAATTATTCTTTTTACGGTGAAGATTTAGCCAGGAAGTTTAATTTAAATCCGGAAAACCATTTTAAGTTAGCCAATCCAATGAATCCCGAGCAGGTTTTAATGAGGCAGTCTCTTGTCCCTCTTTTAATAAAAAATTTGGAATTGAATAAGGGAGGAAGCCTGTTTGAAATCGGCCACACGTTTGCCGCCAAAGAAGAAACGAAATTAGCCCTGGCGGTGTTCGGGCAAGACGCTTTTTTCCGATTAAAAGGGCTGGCCGATCTTATCGGGTATAAACTTAACTTGGACAAAGATATTTTCGCCAAATTGTTTAAATTGGCGCCTTTAAGTCCGGCCCTGACATCTACTTTTAAATTTATAAAACCGGTCGCTTATCTGGAAGTGAATTTGAACGAATTAATAAGAAACGCCAAAGATAAACCGGCTTTTGTCAAACCGAATAAGTATCCTGCCATGATCCGCGACATTTCATTTTTTAAACCCAAAGAAATCACATATCAAACTGTTGAAAATGAAATCAAAGGGGTTAGCGGTTTGATCACCGGCCTGGAAGTTTTTGACCGGTTTGAAAAAGAAGGCCAGATTTCTTTAGCGATCAGAATTACTTTCCAAAGCCTTGATCGGACTTTGAAAAGCGAAGAAGTGGACGAAGTAATGGAAAAAATTTATCAATTGATGGAGGGCAAGTTTAAAATTAAAGTGAGGAAATAATATGAGGCACGGTGAAGACCCATTAGAAAATTTGATCCGGAAGGAACAGTTTGAACGAGCGGCCGAAGGCCACGTGGCGGTTTATGATAAAGATCCGGAGATGATGGAGCGGAAAATAGAATTTGACAATACGGTGGTCAAGGGCTGGCAGGCGGAAAAACCTGGTATGAATGATTTTATGATTGAGATCGGCAAGGATATGGACAAGAAGGAAAGGGCGGCGGCGGAAAAAAACAACGCAAAGGTTAGCGAGGACTGGCGACGATTTGAGGCCAGGAAAGAGACCTTCGAAAAAAAGACCAAGGCCGGCCGGATTTTAGAGGACATAACTAAGGAGATGTTCCAGTATCATTTGAAAGCGAAAGGTTTTAAATTTGAAGCGGCGCCGGACAGCGATCCGGACGATGGTTTTAACGGCGGTGATGTGACAATTCGGATTGAAGCAGAAAATGAATCAGAGCCGAATAAGCCCACATTTTTATATTTTTCCCTGGATGTGACCACCAGCGGTGATGCGTTTGATTTGGAAAAAAAGAAGATTTTCCCCACCGCCCTGGATTTAGAAAAAGGCAAGATGCCTCATATCGATTATTATCTTTTAAAGAGCGATGAAAACGAGCCTAAAGGCCGCCGGGAAATGCCTCATCTAGTCATCGGTTTATCGTCGGACAAGGTTTTTTCTAAAGACGCCCGCCCGGAGGAATTATACCAGCAGTACTTGGCGTATCTGGGGGATAAAAAAGGCCAGGCAGAAACCCTGGAGAAATCGCCCATCTGGCGGGAATTTTTCAGCCAGATGAAAAGCCAGCTGGTTTTTCACTTAGAGCCTTGTTTGCGCGCTTATATTCATGCCCACCGTGAAGATAAAGATAATTTGATCGATGATCTAAGTGGGCACTTAAAAAGTTTGCAGTCCTTGTCTATAGATGACGAAATTGATTCAAGCCAGTTAAAGAATTTCCGGCAGTTTATGGTCGAAAGTCGGCCCGAGATTTCAGCTAAGGATCCCTATTTAGCCGATAACCTTTACAAGCACCTTGATTTGCTAGACGTGGTGGAAAAATTGGATCAAGAAAAAAGCTCCCAGGGAATCGGATTCCCGAGAGCTTCGGTAACGGAGAATGTACTGGAAATGAACGGCCTTGAGGTCAAGCCTAATTACTTAAAGCAAGCGGCTTAATCCTCCTTGCCCTGCTGTTCTTTCCACTCGGCGTATCTCGCTTTAGCATCGCCTGCGAGAGGCCGTATAACCACATTGGCTTTCTTGGCCCGCCGTTTCTTTCTCTTTTTCAGAGAGATCACCGGCGCCGGTCTATTCTTTTTCTCTTTCACGGATCTCCCTCCAGAAAGTCAGGATGGATAATATAAATGATTTAGAAAATGGACATTGGCAATCAAGATTATCAGAAGTTATAAAATTTGTCAAGCCCATATTTAGATATCAAGATATTTGCGCCCGAGGCGCACCCGCCTTGGGCGGGGAGCGATTAAGATATTAAGATATTGTCCGCCAAAGGCGGATCAGCCTCTGGCTGAAGATATTTAGAGGCTAAGAAAAAATTATATATTATACATTATTAATTATAAATTAACTTACTATGCCCAAAAAAGCGAAAATCACAAAAACAACCAAGCCGGAAGAAAGCAAAGAAGGGGCTTATACCGCCAAGCAGATTACCGTTTTGGAAGGTTTGGCTCCGGTCAGAAAAAGGCCGGCCATGTATATCGGCTCCACCTCGCAGGAAGGCTTGCACCATTTAGTCTGGGAGGTTTTTGACAACTCCATAGACGAGGCGATGGCCGGCTGCTGCAATCAGATCGATGTTACTTTATGCCCGGGGTATAAGGTCCGGGTGGAAGATAACGGCCGGGGCATTCCGGTGGATAAGCACAAGCAGACGAAAAAATCCGCCTTGGAAACGGTCATGACCATCTTGCACGCCGGCGCGAAATTTGGCGAAGGCGGTTATAAGGTTTCCGGGGGTTTGCACGGAGTCGGTGTTTCCGTGGTCAACGCCTTGTCCGAATACACGCGGGCGGAGGTCAAACGCGACGGCAAACTCTGGATGCAGGAATACAAAAGAGGCAAACCTTTGAAAATGGTGAAAGCGATCGGCAAGGCAAAAGGCACGGGCACGAGCATCACTTTTATCCCGGATCCGGAAATTTTCCCGAACCGGGAGTTCAGATGGGAAACCATCTTGGGGCATCTGCGCCAGCAGGCTTACCTTACTAAGGGATTGCTGGTCAATGTCCGAGACGAAAGGCAAAAACCCTTCCAGATCTATTCTTTTCATTTTGAAGGAGGGCTGGCTTCTTATGTCCGCTATTTAAATCACAATAAAGAGAAAAAACAGGAAAAGCCTTTTTACGTCTGCAAAGAGGAAGGGGGGGTGCAGGTAGAGGCGGCTTTTCAGTATACCGATGACATTAAAGAAAATTTCTATTCTTTCGCCAATAATATCTTCACGACGGAAGGCGGGACCCATATGGTCGGTTTCCGCACGGCCTTAACTCGGGCTTTGAACAACTACGCGCGCAAGCAGGAATATCTTAAGGAAAAAGAAGACAATTTTTCCGGTGATGATACCCGAGAAGGTCTGACGGCTGTCGTCAGTGTTAAGGTCAAGCAGCCGCAATTTGAAGGCCAGACGAAAACCAAATTAGGCAATGCGGAAGTCAAATCAATCGTTGACGCCGTGATCTATGAAAGCCTGACCCATTTTCTGGAAGAAAATCCCAAGGAATCAGAAGGTATTGTGGGCAAATGCATACTGACGGCCAGGGCTCGGGCGGCGGCCAAAACAGCCAGGGAAACGGTCCTGCGCAAGGGGGCGTTAGAGGGATTGACTTTGCCCGGGAAACTCGCGGATTGTTCCACGCGCGACGCCACTCAATCAGAGCTTTATATCGTGGAAGGCGATTCGGCCGGAGGCAGCGCCAAGCAGGGGAGGAACCGGGAGTTCCAGGCGATCCTGCCTTTGCGGGGAAAAATCTTGAACGTGGAAAAAGCCCGGCTGGATAAGATGCTTCAGAATAACGAAATTAAATCTTTGATCATTGCCTTGGGGACCAATATCGGCGAGCAATTCGATATTTCCCGCCTGCGCTATCACCGCATCATCATCATGACGGACGCGGATGTCGACGGTTCCCATATCAGGACTTTGCTTTTGACTTTCTTTTACCGGTATATGCCCGCTCTGGTTGAGCAGGGCCATCTATATATCGCCCAGCCGCCTTTATACCGGGTCCAAATGGGCCGGGAAGTAAGATACGTTTATAATGACGTAGAGCTTGAAAAAGCGAAGATAGAATTGGTGAAAATGAAAAAATCAAGCAAAGAAAAAGACAAGAAACCGGCGGCGGAAGAAACTTCTGAAACTTCCGAAGGAAGCGAAGAAGGGGAGGGTAAAATCAAAGGGCTTTCCCTGCAGCGCTACAAAGGTTTAGGGGAAATGAATCCGAGGCAATTATGGGAAACGACCATGGACCCAGTTTCCCGGGTGATGAAAAAAGTGGAGGTGGAGGACGGAGCGAAAGCCGATGAAGTCTTTACTATCCTGATGGGTTCGGAAGTTATGGCCCGCAAGCGTTTCATCCATACCCATGCCAAGTCGGTTAAGAACTTAGACATATAATTTATTCATGCCGCCAAAATTTGAATTGATTAATAAATCCCGAAAAGTGATCGATTTATGGATTTTGCGTCTGCCGCTGCCGAATATAAACCCCAGTTTGATCTCGTTTTTGGCCCTGCCCTTCAGTCTGGCCTTCATCCTTTTGTGGGATAAAAATAAATTAATATCGCTTATCTTACTGATGATAATTTTGATCCTTGACTGGCTGGACGGATTAGTGGCCAAAAAATACGGGCGTTCAAGCGAAAGAGGCTGGCTGACGGATGTGTCTACGGACCGGTTTTCTGAAGGAATTATTTTTCTGATATTTATAACTCCCTGGTTTTATTTATTTTTGTTGAATATCTTTCTTACCTATTTCAGTTATAAATTAAAGAAATTTTCCCTGATCTTACCCTTGAGGCAATTATTTTTTATTTACCTTGTCGCTTATCATACTTTCTATTATTTTATTCGTTAGCCTATGGAATCCGTCATCTTGTTTGTTTTGAAAACGGCCTGGTATTTTTTGCCGATCGGCGTGGCTAATATGATGCCGGTTATTTTTTCCCGCTGGTTTAATTTTTTGGCTTTTCCTTTGGATGGCGGCAAAATATGGCGGGGAGAAAGGATAATCGGCGACCATAAAACTTTTAGAGGGATCTTGCTGGCTGTTTTAGGCGGGACGCTGATCTTTGTCATCCAGAAGTATGCTTATATAAATTCAGATTTTTTTTACAGTATTTCTTTGATTAATTACGGAAAAGAAAGCCTGGCTTTGGGATTTTTTATGGGCTTGGGGGCGATAACCGGAGATCTGGTCAAAAGCTTTTTCAAGCGAAGGATGAAAAAAGACCCCGGCCGCTCTTGGTTTCCTTATGACCAGATTGATTACACTCTCGGGGGTATGATCTTTGGCTTATTATTTTTTGTTCCGCCTTGGCCGATAATGATATTCGCCATAGTTTTAGGGGTATTATTGCACTTGGCGACTAACCTGATCGGCCAGGCCATTGGCCTGCGAAAAGCGGCCTGGTAAAAATAACCCTTGCCAAAAATTATGAGGCTTGTTATAATATCCACAGATGAATGAAGGCCCCGGCAACGGGGTTTTAAAGACCAAAAAATATGGCCAATAAGATCACTTCTTATTTAAAAGAGTCAAAAGAAGAGCTAAAAAAAGTCAGCTGGCCGACGCGGGCCCAGACGACAAAGAATACACTGATTGTCATCGGCGTAAGCGTGGGGGTGGCGATTTTTTTGGGTTTCGTTGACTATCTATTAAGTATTGGTTTAAAGCAAATAATCCGATAATTATATGGCGAAACAAATCCTGCAGCAGGGAAGAAGATGGTACGTTCTCCACACTTATTCCGGTTACGAGGAAAATGTGTCGCGTAATTTAAAACAAAGGATCGAGTCCATGGATATGGAGGATAAGATTTTTAATGTTTTGATTCCGACGGAGAAAAAGATAAAGATCAGGAACGGCAAGCGCCGGACGGTGGTGGAAAAGATATTTCCCGGCTATGTGCTGGTGGAAATGATCGTGACGGATGATTCCTGGTATGTCGTGCGGAACACCCCGAACGTCACCGGTTTCGTCGGTTCCGGCACCACCCCGACTCCCATTTCGGACAAAGAGGTCAAAGAACTGCAGCGCCGCATGGGCGTGGAAGAGCCGAAGTACAAGATCGATGTTTCCGTCGGTACGCCGGTCAAGATCATTGACGGACCCTTTAAAGAGTTTGAAGGCAAAGTGGCGGAAATTGACGAGGCGCGCGGCAAGATCAAAGTTCTTGTTTCCATGTTCGGCCGGGAAACGCCGGTGGAGCTCGACTTTTTACAGGTAAAGAAGATATAGTTGCTTAGTTAATTTGTTGAATAGTTGATTAGTTAATTAGTTTAATAAATAATTTTCGGTAAATATAGACAATTTGGTGGCTATAAAGGAAAAAATTTATGGCTACCGGTATAGAGAATTTAAGAATTTGGAAATCCGCTCATTCGCTGGAAATACAAATATATAAAATAACCGCCGGCTTTCCTAAAGAAGCATATTACTTAAGGAGAGTAAGTCAAATAAGGAGAGCGGCTTCCTCTATAACTGATAATATTGCTGAGAGTTATGGAAAGTTCAATTATAACAATAAGATTCATTCCCTTTATATTTCACGCGGAGAATTAGAGGAGGCAAGAAGCCAATTAAAAGGATTTGTCGCGCAAAGGTATTTAGAAGATACTTTAGCAAATGAGATAATTAACGAATATACTGAACTATTAAAAGGAATAAACAGTTATATTAACTTTCTCAAGAAAAAGCAATCCGAAAAACCGGCAACCAAGTAACCAATTAACTAAGAACCAATCAACTAAATCTATATGGCTAAAAAGATAAAAACAATCGTTAAGTTGCAGCTGCCGGCCGGCAAGGCCACTCCGGCGCCGCCCGTCGGTCCTTCTTTGGGCCAGCACGGCTTGAATATCCAGGAATTTTGCACCCAATTCAACGCCCGGACCAAAGATAAAGGCGGCGATATCATCCCGGCGGAGATCACGGTTTTTGAAGACCGGACATTTTCTTTTGTTTTAAAAACTCCGCCCGCCTCGACTCTGCTTTTAAAAGCGGCCGGGATAGAAAAAGGCTCCGGCGACCAGTTGAAGAATAAAGTGGGAAAAGTCACCAAAAAACAGGTTGAAGAGATCGCCAAGATAAAAATGCCTGATCTGAACGCCAAAGATCTTCCCGGGGCGATGAAGATCGTTTCCGGGACGGCCCGGAATATGGGGATAACAGTGGAAGGGTAAATCGCCATGAGTGATTCGGTGAATATTATTTTTTCTGTGCTGCCGGGCATCATTACTTTGGGACTAATAATTTTTGCCATCGCGGCGATCATTGAAGGAAAAACGACTATGAAAAAAAGCCTGGTTATCCGCAGCGTGTATTTTTATCTGGCTTCTTTGATTACCCTGGCGATTGTCGTCGGGTCGCTTATTTTTTTGATCAACACCGGTTTAAAATCCTGGGTTTTTACCGAGGCGGATCCGCTTCTCTACCGTATCGGCCCTCCGCCGACTTTATATATGGAAAGTAAAGCCACGCCGGAAACTGGCGGTCTGGCGGTTTTAGCTTGTGACGCAGATTGCGCCTTAACCGGGGATCAAAAGGCCAGTATTACCACTTGGCAGGAAAACTATTTAAGCTGGAGTGAAAGCAAAGATAAGCCGGACAACCAACAACGGGCCAGCGATATCGTGTCTGCCTTGTCTTTTCTCCTGGTGGCTCTGCCGTTTTTTATCATCCATTTCCGCATTGTCCAGAAAGACGCCAGCAAAGACACGGAAAGCAAGCAGCACGGAGTGATCCGGCCGGTTTATTTCTATTTTGTATCCTTGGCCGCCCTTTTGATGATCGTTATCGCCGGCGGGTGGCTGATCAATACCGGTTTGAAGACCTGGGTTATTAAGAGCGCTAATGAAGATATAAACATGATAAAATCCGTGTCCTCTCCGGTTTTATACAGTGATTCGTCCGCCGTTAAAAGCCTGGTAGATTGCGGGGCAAAATGCGGTTTGGAGCAAAGCACCGTTGATTTGGCTTCCCGGTGGCAATCAGATTATTCAGAATGGGAAAATACTTCTTTCAGCAACAATCAGCGCCAGGCCGCCGGCGCCATTCCGTTTGTATTACTGGGCATACCGCTTTTCTGGTATCATTGGAATGTGGTAAGAAAGGAATCAAAAGAAAAGAAAGAGCAGGAATCGGAGAATTTTGAAAAAACAAGTTAAATAATTATTATATATTTGTGGGACTGTCCGAAAAGTTTCCGGATGGGCTGGCACCACGAAAGGGAAAAACATGAAAAAAAGAAGCAAGAAGTATCTAGAGGCGACAAAATTAATCGAAGAAGACAAGATTTATTCTTTGGATGAAGGCCTCGAGATCGCGAAAAAAACCGCCACTACCAAGTTTGACGGCAGTCTTGAAGTTCATATCAACTTGAGCCTTGATCCGAAAGTCAAGCAGGTCGTCCGCGGCTCCGCGGTACTGCCAGCTGGTTCCGGGAAAAAAGTCAGGATCTGCGTTTTTGCCGCTCCGGACAAGCAAAAAGAAGCGAAAGAGGCGGGTGCGGAAATCGTCGGCGGCGAGGAACTTGTAAAAGAGATCAAAAAGACCCAGAAAACTGATTTTGACGTGGCCGTAGCCACTCCGGAAATGATGAAAACATTGGCCCAGATCGCGAAAATTCTGGGGCAAAGAGGCTTGATGCCAAATCCTAAGAGTGAGACAATAAACCCCAATCCGGCGAAAATTGTGGCGGAGTTATCCAAAGGAAAGATCACCTTTAAATCCGACGAGCAGGGGAATCTGCACCAGATGATCGGGAAGATTTCATTTGAAAAATCCAAGCTTCTGGAAAACCTCAAGGTTTTTTTGGAAGCGGTGAAAAAATCTTTCCCCAAAGAAGGCAAGCCGGCCACGATAAAAAGCATTACCCTGGCTTCCACTATGGGGCCGGGAATAAAGGTTCAGAATAAATAATTTATTTTATACCTTTATGGAAAAAAAAGCTCGTGAAAATTATCTTTCTTGGGACGAGTGTTTGATGCGGATCGCCCATGTGATCGCGGAAAGATCAAAAGACCCTTCTACCCAGGCGGGAGCGGTTATCGTGGATAATAACCACGTGGTGGTCGGACTGGGTTACAACGGTTTTCCGCGGGGGGTGGACAGCAATAATTTCCCCTGGGGCCGGGAAGGCAAGCTTTCCGAAACAAAATACGCCTATGTGGTGCACGCCGAGGAGAATGCCATATATAACGCCAACGCCCAGACGCACGGCTGTATTTTGTATACCACCCTTTTTCCCTGCAATGAATGCGCCAAAACGATCGTTCAGAACGGCATTACAGAAGTGGTCTACGAAAGCGATAAATACCACGATGAGGATATTTGGGTCGCTTCCCGAAGGATACTTGAGGCGGCGGGCGTAAAATGCCGGCAATACAAATCAAAGTATAATAAGGAATAAATATGTTAATAGGCCTGGTCGGTGAAAAAGGGGGCGGCAAGGGCACGGTAGCCGATTATCTGGTGTCTGAATATAAGGCGGTAAAATTACGTTTTTCCGGCGTTTTAGACGATCTTTTATTGAGATTGGGCCTTGCAATAAGCCGGAACAATGAAATTAACTTAGCCTTGAGTTTGCGCGAAAAATTCGGCAACGGAGTGATCGCCAAAGCCCTGGCCCAAGATTTTAATAAAAGCGGCGAAAAATTGGGCGTGCTCGACGGTATCCGTTACTGGGAAGAGCTGGAGGTTTTTCAAAAACTGCCGGGCTTCCTGCTGGTTTATGTCAAAGCGCCATTAGAGAAAAGATTTGAGAGAAACTATCGTCGGGGCGAGAAAAAAGATGATAATATTTCCCTTGAAGAATTCAAAAAAGTGGAATCGGCGCCGACCGAAGTTTATATTAAAAAAATTGCCGCCAAAGCTGACGTTTTAATTGATAATTCCGGAACTCTGGATGATTTGTACGCTAAAATTGAAGAAAAAATCGGCCAAAAAATCAAGTCATGATAATAAAAATCAAAAAAATAAAAAAGGGAGTCAAACTTCCTTCTTACGCTTATCCCGGTGATGCCGGCCTGGATTTATATTCTCTGGAAAATTTAGTTTTAAAGCCCGGCGAACTCCATATTTTTCCGCTGGGATTTATAATGGAAATACCAAAAGGAAGCGTGGCCTTAATCTGGGATCGGGGCGGATTGGGCGCTAAAGGTCTTAAGTCTTTAGGCGGGGTCTATGATTCCGGTTACCGCGGCGAATATTCTGTTACTTTGCAGAACATATCCAAGAAGAATTTTTCCGTAAAAAAGGGGGACCGGATCGCTCAAGCCTTAATCCAACCGGTTTTTTGTGCTAGAATAAAAGAAGTTAATAAAATTTCGCCTAGCCTTCGCGGAGAAGGCCGACATGGCAGCACGGGACGATAATATTATGCCGGAAAATAAAAGAAAAGTTTACACCTTAAAAGATCTGCCGCCGGAAGTGAAAGCGGTGACTTTTGCCAAGTGCTCGCGCACCAGCCAGTCATTTTCGGAGATCGCGGACGAACTGACCCAGGAAAAATCCGCCGAGTTCCATGAAAAATGGGTGGTGGGCTACGGCCATTCTTCCGTGGCCGAGCACGCGGTCCTGAATATCGCGGTGGAAGGGATCTCGCGGCTGGCGACCGAGGTCTTGCAAAACAACCGCCTGGCCTCATACACCGAACGCTCCTCGCGCTATCAGGTTTTCTCCGAGGAGGATTTTTATTTTCCGGAAAATTTGGAAAATACGGAAGAAGGCAAGCTCTACCCGGAAAAAACGCGCTTTTTAATGAAAAATTATCTGATTTTTTACGATAAGATCATAGCTCATCTGAAGAACAGGCTGCCTCGGAAAATGGATGAAGACGAAAAAAAATATGAAGCCCGGCTCAAGCCGATCGCCTTGGACACGGCCAGATTTATCCTGCCGGTGGCTTCCCTGGCCAACGTCGGAGTGACGATGAACGCCCGGGTTTTGGAATACGCCATCAGTAAGATGCTTTCTCATCCTTTGCCGGAAGTCCAAGGCCTGGGGCACGATTTAAAAAAAGTAAGCCAAAGGACCTTGCCCACTTTGGTGAAATACGCCCAGCCGAACATCTATCTTATGGAGACCAGTCGGGCTTTGACTGATCTGGTCTCGCATAAATTCACCGGCAAGAGCAGTGACCAGACCAATGTCATGCTGGTAGATTACAGCGATAACGCCCGCAATATTCTGGTCAGCGCTATTTTATACCGGTTCGCTTCGCTTTCCTTTGTGGAGATCAGAAGCCGGGTGTCGAACCTTTCCGAAGAGGAAAAAGAAAAAGTGATAGACGAAGCCTTAAAAAAAATGGGTGATTTTGACGTGCCTTTGCGTGAATTGGAGCACGTTAATTATACTTTTGACTGTTTGATGGACGAAGGGGCGTATTACGAGTTCAAACGCCACCGGATGTGCACCCAGACGGTCCAGGACCTGACCATTGAAAACGGCCTGGTCCGGCCGCCGATGCTTGAGGAAAATGAAGAGCTTAAGAATATTTTTGATCAATCCGTGGCGGCCGCGGAAGAAATGTACAGAAGTTTATCCGCCAAGTTTCCCTGGGAAGCGAAATATTTCGTCTTGAACGCTCACAAGCGCCGCGTCTTAGTCACCATAAATTTAAGAGAACTTTACCATCTGGTGAAATTGAGAGCGGGGAAAATGGCCCATTTCACCATTCAGGAGATCGCCCGGAGAATGTATGAATTGGTCAAGGCCAAACATCCATATCTTCTAAAATATATCCGCTTTAGAAAATAGTCAGAATTTTTATGTCAGCCATGGCCAGGGATTGACTTATTTTTGTTTTGCCGTTAGGCTTAAATCAGCTCCAGAACGCTCGTTTAAAATACCCCACAAAAACCTTTTCCCCAAGAAAGGAGGGAGAAGTATGATCTCAGCAGATGATCCTGATGAATATCAGACAGAATATTCCGGCCATGAGGCGGAGCAAAGTCTGAATATTTATCTTCGAGAGATCAATGAAACTCCTCTCCTGACCAGGGAGCAGGAGAGAGATCTAGCCCGAAGGATCCGGAAAGGGGACGAACAAGCCCTTCACGCTTTAGTGAAGGCTAACTTGCGCTTTGTCGTCACGATCGCCAAGCAGTACGTGAACCAGGGATTGTCCCTTTCTGATCTTATTCAGGAAGGGAACGCTGGCTTGGTAAAGGCGGGTCCTCGCTTTGACGAGAAACGCGGCTACAAGTTCATTTCCTATGCCGTCTGGTGGATCAGGCAGGCGATGATACAGGCCTTAGCCGAGCAATCCCGAATTGTCAGGATTCCTTTGAATCGCGCCAGTACTCTGTATCGGATCGGCAAAGCGGCCAAGAAACTTGACCAGGAATTGGTCCGGAATCCTGACGCGGATGAAATCGCGGAAAGGCTGAAATTGCCGGTTAATGAAGTCATCGATACGATGAACATCGCGAACAGCCACCTTTCGCTTGACGCGTCTTACGGCTACGATATCGAGGATACCTTGGGCGATTCATTGCCCGATCCGAAGGCCGTATCGCCGGATCAGGAAGCCTACGCTTCATCCTTGAGCGAGGATATGCAGAAGGCGTTGGATACGTTGGCTGATCGCGAGCGGGCGACAATTGAGGAATATTTTGGCCTGAAGGATGGCATGCCGTGCACTCTTGAAGAGATCGGCAAGAGATTCAATCTCACCCGTGAGCGGGTCCGGCAGATCAAGGAGAAAGCGATCCTGCGTCTCCGGCACAACAGCCGATCAAAGTACCTCAAGGGGTACGTCGCTGATTAGCATTCTCATCGTTCTTAACCCCGTGTACCGAAAGTACACGGGCTTTTTTTATCTTAAGATCTGTGATAAAATCATATTATGAAAAAAGGGAAATTAATCGTCCTTGACGGGATTGACGGTTCGGGCAAAACTACCCAAATTAAATTATTGATCCGTCATTTAAGAAAGATCAGAAAAAAAACATATCTTACTGATTTTCCGCAATACGAAAAATCCTTTTTTGGACGGATGGTCAGGCGGTATTTAAATGGGGATTTTGGTCAGACAAAAAGGACCGATCCCTACCTCATATCAATGCTTTACGCTTTTGATCGTTTTGAGGTCAAAGAAAAAATGTGGCAGCATATTAAACAAGGAACAATCGTTATTTCCGACCGCTATTCGCCCGCTAATAAAATTCATCAGGCGATAAAAATAAAAAATACGATCAAAAGAAAAAAGTTTACTCACTGGTTGGATGAGATGGAATTTAAAATTTTAGGGATTCCCAAACCGGACCTCGTTTTGTTTCTAGATGTGCCTCCGGCGATGGCCAAGCGTTTAACGATCTCCCGGGGTAAACGCGATATGCATGAAACTGACCATCGGCACCAAAAAGATGCCTATCAACAATCCTTAGAATTAATAAGAAAATACCGCGGTTGGCGAAGGATCGTTTGCGTGGAAAATGGAAAATTATTGGCACCAAAGATTATTCACGAAAAAATTTGGCGGGAGGTAAATAAGATTTTATAAAACTATGAAATACGAAGCCATTATCGGTCTGGAAATACATGTCCAGTTAAAAACTAAATCCAAGATGTTCTGTTCCTGCGATAATTCAGGAGAAGACAAGCCGGCTAACACGACGATTTGCCCGGTTTGTACGGGCCAGCCCGGCACTTTGCCGGTCGCTAACCAGAAAGCAATTGATTTTTCCGTGATGGCGGCCATGGCTTTGAATTGCTTTGTTCCGCCGGACACTCATTTTGACCGCAAGAGTTATTTTTATCCGGACCTGCCCAAGGGCTATCAGATTTCCCAGTATACCGAGCCGATCGGCCGGAACGGCTATTTGGAAATTGATGTCGCGGAAAAAAAAAGAAAAATAAAAATCAATGATCTGCACCTGGAAGAGGATACCGGCAAGTTGATCCACGCCAAAGATAAGACATTTATCGATTTTAACCGGGCCGGCACGCCATTAATGGAGATTGTGACTGAGCCGGACTTGCGTTCTCCGGAAGAAGCCCGGATTTTTTTGCAGGATTTGCGCTTGATCATGCGTTATTTGGGGATTTCCGAGGCGGATATGGAAAAAGGGCAGCTGCGAGCAGACGCCAATATTTCTTTGAGGTTTAAAGGCGATGCGAAATTATACCCCAAGACCGAGATTAAGAATCTTAATTCTTTTAAATCCGTGGAAAAAGGCCTGCAATATGAAATTGAGCGGCAGACCGATCTTTGGGACCAAAAAAAAGCGCCAAAAATTTCTTCCACCCGCGGCTGGGACGAGAAAAAGGGAATCACGGTAGAGCAGCGGACCAAAGAAGCGGTCAAGGACTATCGTTATTTTCCGGAAGCCGACCTGCCGGCGCTTCATTTTGACAAATCCTACCTTAGCCAATTAAAAAGCAATATTCCGGAACTGCCGGCCGAAAAAAGAAAAAGATTCATGGAAGATTATTTATTTGAAAAAAAAGCGGCCGAAGTCCTGATCAGTGATTTATCCCTGTCCAATTATGCCGAAAGCGTCTTGTCCGAATTGAAAAACTGGCTGCAGGCGGAATCAAAGACCGACCAAGGGCTTTACACATACGAACAGGATAAGAAGGAATTTTCCCGTTTGATCGCTAACTGGCTTATTAACCGTCTATTAAGCTTGGTTAATGAAGAGAAGATTAAAATTAATTCGCTGGCCATAACGCCGGAGAATTTCGCCGAATTCATTCTTATAATTTACAAAAAAAGAATCAATAACTTAGCCGGCCAGGAAGTATTGAAAATTATGTTTGAAACCGGCGGAGATCCTTCCAACATTATGGAAGAAAAATGTATGGGCTTGATGGCTGATGAAGCCAGTTTGATCAAGGTTATTGAAACCGTAATCAAGGAAAACCCCGGACCGGTAAAAGAGTATAAAGAAGGTAAAGAAGCGACTTTCAAATTTTTGATCGGCCAGGTGATGAAAGTCACTCGCGGTCAGGCTGACCATAAAGTGGTAAGCGAACTGCTTTTGCATAAGTTGAAATAGTTATTTTATTTTCTAAGCACGTTTATATAAATCATGAAAAAAATATCCGTTTGCGATCTTTGCGGGTCTTCTGGTTTAGTGCCGATTTTATCCAATATTGACCGGATGCAAGGAGCGCCCGGTGTTTTTAATTTATTGAAATGCCGGAATTGCGGTTTGTTCAGGCACAGCCCGCAGATTGAATTGAAAGAAATCAACGAATATTATCCGCCGAAAACCTATTATTCATTGAAAGTTTCTCAGGAGAAAAAAACATTCATTAAAAAACTGGGTGATCATCTATATCAGGTATATTTCGGGGAAAAACAGACATTTTGGCGGAAGTTTGTTTTTTTCCCTTTAAGGCCGTTAATAAGCACCCTGCCGGTCGTAAGAAAGGGAAGGTTTCTGGAAGTGGGCTGTGGCGCTGGCGATTTTCTATTAAGAGTAAAGAATCTGGATATGGAAGTCTGCGGCGTAGAGCCAGGGGGATTTGAGCCGTCTTTTACCCAAAAACTTGGCTTAAAGATTTATAACTGCGATTTAAAAACCTGTAATTTTCCTAAAGATTATTTTGATGTTATTTATCTCAATCATGTTTTTGAGCATCTGGCTGATCCGACCGAGCACTTAAGGGAATTAAAAAGAATATTAAAGCCGGGCGGAAAACTGGTCATCGCCGTGCCTAATATTGATTCCCTGGCTTTTCGCATTTTTGGTAAATATTGGTCATATTTGGATACCCCTCGCCATCTGTATTTGTTTTCCTCGTCGACCATGAAAGCTTACGCTAAAAAAACAGGCCTGCATATTAATAAATTAAGATATAATTCCACCCCTTTTCAGTTTTTTGGCTCAATATTTTATTTATTTAACGGCGTTTTCAGAAAAAATAAATATCTCAAAGACAGCCGACTGATCAACCGTATGATGAAAGGTCAGTCTTTATGGCTGATCGTTTTGTTCAATTTGCCTTGGCTGCCTCTTGTTTATTTTTTGAATCTGATCCATCAGGGAGACGCTTTTGAAGTACTGATGAATAAAGAAGATTAGTCTTGTGGATAACTTATCGCTTGACAGCAGATTTTTGAAGGTGTAGGTTATATTTCAGAATGAAAAATAATGTAAAGAAGAAACGATTATTCATACGATCAAAAGGAAGAGAGATCTTCCTTTTTTCAAAATTTCGCCCCTCCCGGGGCGATTTTTTTAATATGCACTTTAATATTTAAAAAGAAAGGAGAAAAACTATGAGTTCTTCGGCCAAGAAAGAAAAAACCCATAAGAAATCGGTTTTCCAGCCTCCAAACTTTTCCACAATTCCGCTCATTGACCGGTTGCTGGACGCCGGCGAGCAGCATCTGAGAAAAAGAGGCTTTTTGCGGGTGACTGTGCCGCGGATTGTACCGGCCAGCGGTTCCTGCGAAAACGTGGACACCCTGTTTGAGGTTTATGTCGGCGGCCAAGCCCATTGGTTTCAGGTTCTGCCGGAAGGAAAAAGCGAGAAGCCTAAAAAGAAACGGGTGTATTTTGCCCAAACCGGTCAGCTCTACCTGGAATCACTTCTAGGAAAGGGTGGTTTTGAGAAGTTGTACTGTCTCGGCCCTTCGGCTCGGGCGGAAGGCAAGGTCGATACTCGCCACCTGACAGAATTTGAAATGGTCGAAATCGAATTCCGCGGTACTTTTCCGCAGCTTCTGGCGGAAATCGAATTATATATCGGCGCCCTGGTCAAATCCGTATTGGCGGTTGATCCGCGGCAAAGAAAAAGACTTGGTTTGCCGACAAGCTTAAGTCATCTGGAAAAACATCCGGCGATATTTCCTAAGTTGAACTACGCGGAAGCGATCCGCGAATTGGGCTTGACTTGGGGCGATGACATTTCTTCGGCCGGCGAGCAAGAGTTGATTCGTAATCACGGCGGCGGACCGATCTTTATCATCCGCTATCCCAATCCGGAAAGCGAAAAGATGAAGAAAATTCTGGCAAAAAGCACCGACAAAAAAGCGATCAAATTCTTCAACATGCAGTCGGATCCGGCTGACCCCGACCATGTCTTAAGCGCCGACTGCATCGTGCCCTATGGGGGCGAATGCGTCGGTTCAGCCGCGCGCGTTTGGCAGTATGAGGAGTTCAAGCAGCGGTTATTTTCCTCATTAATGTTCAAGCGTCTGAAAGAAAAAGATCCTGAGGCCAAATTGGGTTTTGCCTGGTATCTGGATATGCTGAAAACTTACCCTTCCGTACCTCACGCCGGTTGCGGCTTCGGCCAGTCACGGATCTTTCAGTATCTGTTGGCGGAACCCGATATCACCAAGGCGGTGACCTTTCCGTCCAATCGACAGAGAGTATATTAGACTTTCAGAAAGAGAGGTCAATTTTGGCCTCTTTTTCTTTTTCCGGACGGATAGATCGTGTGGAAAACTTCGCTTGACATAATAAGCGGTCGGGCGTAGACTGTTTTTAGAATGATATTTTTTTTAAGTAGACAATCACACAAACGAAAGGAAGCACGAAGGAATGTAGGATTACCTTTTTTCAAAATTTCGCCCGCTAAGGGCTATTTTTTTAAATTTTCTCCCATTAAAAGTAATTTTTAGCGGGACCCTTTACAAAAGTATTAATATAAGGTTGGGGCTTTACACATTATTATTTCCTTGCTATCCTAATATGGAGACTTATGAAATTAATCAATAATCTAAAATCAAGAAAATTTCTCATGGCATGCTCTGCGCGGCCAATTTCACGATTTAAATAATATAATCCCCCCGGCGGGGGATTTTTTAATAACTTAATAAATTATAAATCACATGACAAAATTCAAACACAGAGATATCATATCCATCAAGGATTTCACAAAAGAAGAGCTGCTTCACGTCTTAAAAACAGCAAAAACATTTAAAAATCAGGCTCACCCCACTCTATTGAAGAATAAAATTCTGGCCAGTCTCTTTTTCGAACCTTCAACCAGAACAAGATTTTCTTTTGAATCGGCCATGGAAAGGCTCGGAGGGTCAATAATCTCCCTGGCTGATGCCAAAGTAAGCTCCTCGGCGAAAGGAGAATCACTCTCAGACTCGATAAAAATTGTGGATAAATACTGCGATGTAATTGTGATGCGCCATTCACTTGAAGGTTCCGCCAGACTGGCCGCGGAGGTATCCATAAATCCGATATTAAACGGCGGTGACGGATCAAACCAACATCCAACTCAAACACTGCTGGACTTGTTTTCGATCCAGGAAACGCAAGGAAGGCTCAGCGGACTAAATGTGGCCCTGACGGGAGACCTAAAATACGGCAGGACAACACACTCGCTCGCCTATGCCCTGGCGCTTTTTGGGGCAAAATTATTCTTTATCGCCCCTCCTTCACTGCAAATGCCAAAACATGTCCTGTATGAACTAAAAAAATTAAAAGCTAAATTCACCATGCACGCCCATCCGGAGCCGATAATGTCCAAACTTGATATATTCTACGCCACTAGGATCCAAAAAGAACGGTTTCCCGATCCCATGGAATATGAAAAAGTAAAAGACGTGTATATAATCACGAATAAATTGCTCAAAAAGGTAAAAAAGAATTTCAGGATCCTGCATCCGCTTCCGCGGGTGAATGAAATCAACTATGAAGTTGACGACACCCCATACGCTTACTACTTTGAGCAGGCAAATAACGGGCTTTATGTCAGAGAAGCCCTCTTAGCATTAGTCTTAGGAAAAAAATAATATGAAAACGTACAAAGTTTGCGCGATAAAAAACGGCACCGTCATTGACCACATTCCTGAGAAAAAGGGCCATGAAATACTCGGCTTGCTAAATCTTGAAGAATGGGATTATCCGGTAACGCTTGGCATCGCTTTCACAAGTAAAAAAATAAAGAAAAAAGATATAATTAAAATCGAAAACAGGGAACTTACCGAAGAAGAAGTAAATAAAATTTCCATAATTGCCCCGACGGCCACGATCAGTATCATTAAAAATTTTGAAATGGTTAAAAAGATCAAACCAAAAATCCCTGATCAGCTCGTAAACATTCTTACCTGTGCGAATCCCGCCTGTGTCACAAACAATGAACCGGCAAAAACTAGATTTACCAAAGAGCCGGGTAAAGAACTATTATTCCACTGCGACTATTGCGAAAGGATATTTGATTTAGATGAAATAAAAGTCACAAAATAATGGATATCTCTACCGGCATCGGTAAGTTAAAACTAAAAAATCCGACCCTGCTTGCCTCGGGAATACTCGGCGTGTCCAGGGCCTCTCTAAAGAATGCCATTGCCAATGGAGCCGGTGGCTGTGTGATAAAATCCATCAGCTTAGAAGAAAGGCCCGGCCATAATGCGCCGAACATAATCGCCTTTGAAGGGGGGCTCATGAATGCGGTCGGATATTCAAATCCCGGCGTGGAGGAAGCGAAAAAAGAATTTATAGATTTAAAAAGCCTGGGAGCCCCGATAGTCGCCAGCATTATCGGCAAAGACACAGATGAGTTTGCCGAAATGGCCGCAAAATTATTACCCGGAGAGTTCTCGGCCGTCGAGGCGGTCTTGTCGTGCCCCCATACTCCCGGTTATGGAACAATGGCCGGACAAAATACCCCGGAGAATACGGAGTCAATAACCAAGGCGATTCGAAAAAAAACAGATCTGCCTTTATTTATCAAAATTTCGCCTGATTCCCAGCCAATAGGCGAAGTGGCCAAAGCCGCGGAAGCAGGGGGCGCAGACGCGATCGTCGCCGTGAATACAATGGGGCCGGGCATGGCGATAGATATTGAAACCGGGGAACCGATATTAGATTTCAAAATTGGCGGCGTCTCGGGGCCGGCCCTGCACCCAATCGCCGTGAGATGTATTTATGATATTAGAAAATCCTGTCGCCTTCCCATTATCGGGGTGGGCGGCGTAACGTTTGGCAAGGATGCGGTTGAAATGATGATGGCCGGAGCTTCAGCCGTTGAGATAGGATCCGGCATTTATTACCGGGAAATCTCTATCTTCAAAAAAGTTTGCGAAGAAATAAAGGATTTTCTAAAAGGGAAAAATTTTAGTTCGCTTCAAGATATAATAGGCCTGACCCATAAGATAGAAAAATAATGGAAAGACCCCTTGGAACCATAGAAAAACCAAAAGTACTCCCCATCTCAAAAATTATTGTTGAAAACGAAAGAGTAAAAACATTTTTTTTCAATATTGAATGGGAGACAAGGCCGGGTCAATTTGCCATATTATGGATTCCGCGGGTCAATGAAAAACCTTTTTGCATTTCTCATAATGAAAACGGAGAAATAGGCTTCACTATTTGCCATGTTGGGGATTTTACCCATAAATTATTTGATCTTAAGGTCGGAGATCCAGTCGGGATCAGAGGGCCATATGGGTCCTGGTTTAAGACAGAAAACGATTACAAGACCATTCTTTTGGCCGGGGGCGGTTATGGAGTCGCGCCGTTATACAACCTGGCAAAAAGTCTGGAAAAAAAAGATATTCAAATCCATTTCTGTAATGGCGCGAGAACTAATAAACAGCTTCTTTATATTAAACAGCTTAAGCAGGCCAATGTCAGTCTTCATATTTCCACTGATGACGGGAGCCAGGGCCAAAAAGGAACAGTGATTGATACGGCCATAAAATGCCTGGAAGAAGATAAAATAGATTGCGCCTATTTTTGCGGCCCGGAATTAATGGAGAAAAAGCTGGTTGAATTATGTATTAAAAAAAATATTCCCTCGCAAGTCAGTATCGAAAGATATATGAAATGCGGATTTGGGATATGCGGACAATGCTGTTTAGATGATTCAGGAGACAGGATGTGCCAAGAGGGTCCGGTAATTTCCGGGATCAAAGCGATGCAACATTCCGAATTTGGAAAATATCATCGCAATAAAAGTGGCGTCAAGCAATACTATGAAAACAATCAAACTAAAAAATTGTAAATTAAGCGATAATAAAATTGCCGATATTCTTATAAAAGACGGGAAGATAGAAGAAATCGGCCTTTCAAAAAAAGCGGATACAGAAATAGACATAAAAAATAATTTGATAATCCCCGGCGTGATCGACCTGCATGTTCATTTTCGTGAACCCGGAGGCAGCCATAAAGAAGATTGGCTCACTGGGTCGTGCTCCGCGGCAGCCGGGGGAGTGACCACAGTTGTTGACATGCCCAATACCTCCCCGCCGACAATCGACGAAAGTACCCTGAACGAAAAAAGAAAATTGGCGGAAAAAAGTCTGATCAACTTCGGCTTTTATCTCGGAGCCACCGCTAATAATCACGGACAAATTAAAAATATTAAAAATGTCGCCGGAGTCAAGATTTTTGCCGGGTCTTCAACCGGAGATTTATTGGTAGACCATGATGAAGATATTGAGAATCTTTTTAAAGTCCCGAACATCAAATGGGCAGTCCATGCCGAAGATGAAGAAATAATAAAAACCAATAAAAAAAATATTAAAGAAGGGGAAAGCAATCCGGCCATCCATTCACTGATCAGGAGCAGGGAAGCGGCCTCTAGGGCTGTTGAAAGGATCATCAGCTTAGCCGAAAAAACCGGGGCCAATGTCAGAATTTGCCATGTCAGCACCAAGGAAGAGCTTGATCTTATCAGAGAAGCCAAGAAAGCGGGCATTAAAATCACTTGCGAGGCCAGCCCGCACCACATTTTCTTGAATGAAACAAAATACAAATCGGCCGGTAATTTTGCCAAAGTAAATCCGCCGCTGAGAACCCCTGGTGACAATAATGCCGTCTGGGAAGCCTTATTAGACGGTACCATTGATGTTATCGCCACTGATCATGCGCCTCATTCCATTGAAGAAAAATCGAAAGAATATCCGGACGCCCCCGCCGGATTGCCGGAAATCCAGACTTCTCTCCCATTATTGCTGAATGAATTAAACAAAAAAAAATATTACTTTGAAAAGATTGATCGAGATAACTTCTGCCATTCCCGCCAGACTGATAGACCTGAAAAGCAAAGGCAAAATAGAAAAAGGATATGATGCTGATTTAACTGTAATTGATATGAACGAAAAAAGAACTATTACAAAAAAACTGATCCTTTCCAAATGCGGCTGGTCCCCATACGAAGGCATGGAACTGAAAGGATGGCCGGTCATGACTTTTGTGAACGGCAATTTAGTTTACAATAATAATACCGTTAATAAAAACATAAAAGGCAAGGAAATCAATTATGGAAACTTATAAAAAAGAATTTATCGAGTTTTTGGCAGAGTCACAAGCCCTGCAATTTGGGGAATTCACCCTTAAAAGCGGCCGGCTTTCCCCCTATTTTGTTAATACGGGATTATTTGACACCGGATCACAGATAGCGACCCTTGGGAAATTTTATGCGGATGCCATAAAAAATTCTTATGGCGAAGATTTTGACATTATATACGGCCCCGCTTACAAAGGCATTCCGCTGGCCGTAGCCGCCGTCACCGCTTTATCGGAAAAACATAATATCGATAAAGCCTATACTTTTAACAGAAAAGAAATAAAAGACCATGGGGACAAAAAACTGTTCGTTGGCCATCAACCCCTTAAAAATGAAAGGGTAATAATAATTGATGATGTCATTACTGACGGCGGGGCCTTGGTGGAATCAGCGGAGCTTTTGGAAGCTATTAATGACCTTAAATTTACGGGGGTGATTTTATCGGTCAATAGACAGGAAAAAACCAAAGACGGCCAGAATGCCGTTGAAAATTTTGAAAAAAAATACAATATGCCCATTAAATTCATTGTTACCATAGGTGAGATTATGGAGCATCTTCATAATAAAAAAATTAAGGGAGAGATCTTGTTAGATGATGAAAAGCTTTCAAAAATTAAGAAATATTTAAATGAATATGGAGTATAAAAAAATGATAACAAATCGATACAATTCAACCTACAAACAAAGAGGGGAATCAACTAATAATAAAATGGCCCAAAGGGTTTTTGGGTTGATGGATGATAAAAAAACAAACCTGGCCGTGGCCGCCGATATTGCCCGGTCCGACGAGCTTATTAGCTTAGTCGAGAAAATCGGCCCCGAAATCGTAATCTTAAAAACACATATTGATATTATTGAGGACTTTACTCCGGGCTTGATAGCAAAACTGATCAAATTGGCCAAAATCCATAATTTTTTGATATTTGAGGACAGAAAATTTGCCGACATCGGAAATACCGTGCAAATGCAATATCAAAAAGGCGTTTACCAAATCGCCAGCTGGGCGGATATGGTTAACGCGCACATAATTCCCGGGCCGGGAATTATTGAAGGGCTGAAGGAAATTGCCGACGGACAAGATGGGCCAAGAGGACTGATACTGCTGGCCCAAATGAGTTCAAAAGGAAACTTAGCCACCGATGAATATACTGCCGCCGCAATCAATATGGCCGAAGAATATTCAGATTTTGTGATGGGTTTTATCGGTAATGGCGGCGATATCAAGGTCCTGAAAGAACTGGATAAAAATACTTCTTCTGAATTCATCATCATGACGCCGGGAGTAAAGCTTGGCGGAGGCGGCGATGGGCTCAAACAGCAATACACGACTCCGGCCGATGTTATCGCTGCCGGCTCGGATATTATTATCGTTGGCCGCGGGATTTATGGGGCTAAAAACCCGACCGAAGAAGCGAAAAAATACCGGCAAACTGCCTGGGAGAGTTACGAAAAAAGAATTAATAAATAATAAATAATCAACCATGAAACACCTTCTGTCGCTCAAAGATTATTCGGTCGATGACATTAAAAAGATCATTGACCGGGCGATCATTATCAAAAAAAATCCCGGAAAATATGCCGAGATCCTGAAAAACAAAACAATGGTAATGTTGTTCCAGAAAACATCAACGCGGACCAGGCTCAGCTTTGAAGCCGGGATGACCCAGTTAGGCGGGCACGGCATTTTTCTGGACTCCCGGACATCCCAGCTGGCGATAGCTGATTTTAAGGATGAAGCCAGGGCGATCATGAGATTTTGCGATATTCTTATGTTCCGATCAAAAAAATTCAGCGATGTTGAAATTGCCGCTTCTCTCAATGCTGTTCCGGTGATTGACGCCTGTTCAGAAAAATATCATCCCTGCCAAACCCTTGGCGATATTCTGACCATGGCTGAACATTCCGGCGGAATAGAAAATATCAAAAAAATTACCTGGCTGGGCATAAAAAATAACGTTTCAAACACTCTTAAGCTTGCCTGCTCCAAACTGGGAATTGAGGTATTTATGGTTACTCCCGAAATCCATGAGCCGAGCATCGACAAAGAATTAAACCGCATCGCCGATGAAACGGGAAAAGTCCATAAAACTCTGGATCTCAAAGAAGCCCTTGATAATACCGATTACATCCATACTGACACTTGGCTGGACATGGAGTATTTTGACGAAACGGGCACGGTGAAGCCGGAGTTTAAAAAAGAATATGAGGAAAGGGTGGCAAAATTTAAACCTTATCAAATAAACGCCGCTCTTCTGGATGAACATTGTCCAAAGGCAAGAATAATGCATTGTATGCCCTGTCATGTCGGCTATGAAATAACCAGGGATGCCATTGACCATAAAAATTCGGTAATATTTGACCAGGCAGAGAACAGGCTTCATGCCCAAAAGGCGGCCATATTATACCTGCTCGGAAAATTATAACCGGTGATACCCTCAGCCGTATTTACCAGAACTAAATGTTCTCGCATTTTGTCATCTGGCAGAGGCGGGGTTTTTTTTAATTCCTTTGTTGATTTTCAGCTAATAAAAGCATACTATTAAGGTAGTAATAATCATTAATAATAAAATCTATGAAAAAACCGTTAATTATCATTATTATCGCCATCGTAGTCATTGGCGCTGGGGCTGCGATTTACTTTTTTACGCAAAGCGAAGAAACTACGAATACAGCCGTCCCAACAAACACAAGCGTAAATACCGAAACAGACCTCTATGCCGACCTGAGGCCGTATGATGACAACATTATCGGCATCGCCTCGCTTGACGGCAAAGTCGAGGGACTGGCGGCCATCAGTATCGACACCACGCAGACCATGCCTATCGCCGTGGTTTACTTCTTGAAAGTTGATGACGCTCTGCCGAAATCAATCGCGGCTAATGTCGGGGCCGGCGAATCATATTACTATCTTGCCAACCATACCACGGCTGACGCGATCAACGAGGGTGACGGCACAGGAACTCTCTCCGAGGCGTTCTGCAATACGGACGAGATGCCCGAAATTTTAACCCTCGCGCAGGAGCGGTCTATTGATCTTGAATTATACCTTGGGTGCGACGCGCAGTATGAAGTATATCATACGACGCAAACTTTTTATCATCTCTATATTGAATATTACAATAACTACACTTTTGACTATGACGAGATAATCGGCAAGGATACACTCGCGGTGTTCGACGCCGCTCCGTACTATAAGGCGGATTCAAACGGTGGTTATGGAGTTGATGATGAGGTGGTCGTCTCCCAGGCCACGCCGACAAAAACGTACGATTTGGTGTATTCGGATTAATTTTATTATGTAAAATATGGCTAACCAACAATGGCAGACAATAATATAGCCAATAATAAAACAACAAAACGTCTTCGCCTGATTGCCCGAATTGTGAGCGCCCCTATTATTTTATTTGCTCTTATTTATGTGATTGGCTATGGGATAGATTGGATAACCACCGGCACGGCTGATCCCAATGCAATTGAAGATTACCCATTCATAGAAAACATCCCGCCCTTATTGATGTTTCTGGCCATTGTCGGCCTGGCTATTGCCTGGCGCCGGGAAAAAATAGGCGGAATCATAAATCTGTTGTTTTGTTTATTAACGCTAATAATCCTTCCGTTTACAAGGGATACCCTGGATTTTCGCTCTATGATACCAGTGGTTTTGGTGTTAATAATCGCTGTTCCCGGAATACTATTTGTTATTTACTGGCGGAGAATACAAAAAAGTATTTCCCCAACTCCTGACAACCAGTAGCTACACAGTGGATTACCCTGGGGGTGGGGGTGTGATGAATATTAAAAGGTTAGAAAAAATAGATTATGACTTTTATAGTTCAAAGCCATTTTATAAACGATTTTAATTTAGGCGATAATATTAATCACAATTTTGAAATTTTGTCTTTACTATATACGCAGTATGATAGCGAAAATGAATTTAACAAAAATCTTTTACGTAAGTTAATAATTTTAATAATTATCTCTATAATTGAAGCGGTATTATATGATTTTCACACCCGTATTAAAAATAATGTGGCAGAGGGAGTTGAAAATCTAAAAACTAGTGTTTTAGAATACGTTCGTGGAAAAAAAATTGATAAATTTCAAAAATATATTGATAGTGCAAGAAAGAATAATTTTTTTGAATTAAGTGACAGTAAGTTTTATGATTATTTAATTAGATTGTGTAAATTACGTAACAGAGTTCATATACAGAATGATCAAGGTACTCTTGAGAAAAAAGACAGGGACGTGTTTACAGAAAAAAGAATGATTATCGCCGAAAAAGCATTAGAATTTATTTTTAAAAAACTATTAGAAAAATATTCAAGAGATGAATTTAAGCGCTACGTTAATTATTTTAAAATCCCATGGGAGGAGCATTTTATCACATAATTTATTATTTAACCCCCCCCAAAAATCCTGGGAGGAGTTAGAAAATCATTTTTAATTAAAAAGTATGGAGTATATCCAAGGACCTGATAAAAGAAAATATATTGTAGAAAGTGGTAATAAATTTTGGATTCCGAATTCTATTACAAGGAATTCTCTTGGATTAAAGGTGTCCGACTTTATTCCTAAATCACAAAAAGAGATTGACGAGATCCCTTCAGAAAAAAATATTGATGATATTTCACAGATACGATTAATTAGATCGATCGTTGATCCATCACCGGTTTATGCCGTATTTACTCAACCCTTTTTGGAGAAGCGTCATATCCCTGACCCAAAGACTTTTTGGGCTCTCGGTTTAGACTGGGCGAGGCTCGAGGATGTTACAAAGGAAGAATTTGACGCCATTCCTACTGGAGATGAATTGAGTAATTATGAAAACTGGGAGTCTGATGTCCAGAAAGCGACAAAGCAAAGAATTCCGGAAAGTAAAGTAACAAAAGCATTCATAAGAATGAATGTCTTTGGACCAATAATAGCAAACGCGGATTTAACTGAATTATTAAAATATAAAACTACTAAGGCAGGCCAGATACATACAGAAATTGATATAAAAGCTCATTTTCTTGAAAGTTTTTTTGAACGACCCTTGAAGACTTTACTACTTTCACACCTTACACACTATATTGATATTACAAGCACTGAAAGTTACGTAAATATAGTACCTGCAACAGCTACCGTGACAAAAAGACTGGTTAAACCTTTAATATCAGCAAAAAGAAGTTATTGTCTAGGTGACTATCTTTCAACAATTGCGTTATGTGGAGTAGTTAGTGAAATGTTAGCAATAATATTATGGAAAACTAGTGGAATAAAAATTCGTAATTCTATCATAAGTGAACCGGAAGAAGGTAAGTTGTTTGGAAGAACATTTGAACGTCTTGGACAAGAAAGAAAAATTGAAATCTTGTCTGTATTTAAAAGTGTTGATTCTGATCAGAAAGGGAGGTTCACTCGTATTCGTAATAAAAGAAATAAATATCTACATCTTTTGGCGACTGGAACCGAAGATGAAAAGGAGGACGCGAAAGAAGTATTTTTAAATACAATGATTCTTTTTAAGGAAATCTTAGGTGTAAAACTGCATGATGCTGGAAGTATTGAATTAACGCCTATTTTAACAAAAATTTTTACTGAAGAAGGCCCTGATAGTTTTGGGGGCGGGGTGTAGGAATAAAATAACCACCAAATCTTGAAAGATAAAATCATGAAAAAACCACTCCTCATTATCATAATCCTCCTCGTCTTTATTATTGCCGGGGGAGTTTTGTATTTTACTTTTTTTACCAACGATACTGATAATGGCCAGGCAGAAATTTCCTGCCAAGATTACGACGACAATCAATCAGGCTGTTTGGCTCATTCAGAATGTAAGTGGAGTTCAGATATGAATTTATGTGATTCTACGAATACAGACCTGGATGATGGTAATAACGAAAATGGGCAGGGACTTAATCAAGAGTTAGAAAATATCGTTCTTCCCGACAATCCTTCCAATGAACTCTGTAAAAAATTACCTTTATCAAACCAATCTTCTTTTGGGGAAAGGTATTATTGCCTGGCCCTGGTCAATCATGACGAGAGATTTTGCGAGGGGATAGACGAAGAAAAGGCCAGAAATATTTGCCTGGCCCATGCCAAGGCCGATTCTTCTTACTGCGAAAAAATTGAAGAAGTTTCCGCCCAACATGTTTGTTATTACATGCTGGCCGTATCCAGCGAAGACGCCACCTTTTGCGATGACATTGATTATCTGGACACGCTTGAAGAAAATGAAGAAGAAAAACTGCAGTGTTATTATAATTTTGTGAGCAATTTGTACCAGTGGGGAGAGTCAGATGAAATAAAAACCGAATATTGCCATGAGTTTCCCGCCAGTTATGAAGACAGGGCCACTTGCTTGGCCATGCAACAAAGAGACGTTTCTCTTTGTGGAGATAATCCCAATTGTTTGACTCATTTTGAACAACCCCTGTCTTTTTGTGAGGGCCGTTCCGATTATTCTTCCTGCATAAAAGACCGGGCAAAAATAAATAAAGATGTTTCAATTTGCGAATTACTGCCTCAACCGGATAGGGACAGTTGTGTCGGCGTGTATTGCACCCATATCGCGCTTGAGGTGGCGGTTTGCGATATGATTGAGGATATGGAAAAAAGGCAGGAGATGTATATTGAACTGGCCATGAATCTGGCTAATTTATAAAATATTTATATTCCTCAAAATCCTCGAAGTCTGCGAAGGGAGATATTTATTTATCTCACTTTTTCTTTTGTGAATAACTTTATTTGACACATATCAATTCTGCCTTTATAATTATCGCAATACTAATCAAACCTTTCATGGGAAATCAATCCAAACGGCAACTTAAGAGCAAAAGAAGCAAAAAAGGCCTCATTTTCCTGGGAAGGGTTTTGATTAGATAAATAAGCAGTCAGTCAGCGAAAAAATCAGACCTTCTCAAGGAAAGAAGGCCTATTTTTTTGTAAATTGTTCATTTTCTTTTTTGAAAGGAGGCATGGAAATGCCAGAAGTATCCGGAACCTGTCCGCGCTGCCAAAGGACAATGGGACATTCTTGCCCGCGCTGCGGTTACCCCAGAAAGGAGGATAGTCGGAAAGAAGAAGAAAAAGCCGCTGACAAAGCAAGGGTCGAACATGGTGGTGTGCACGAAGAATAATTTTCCGGCATTGTTTGTACTTTTCGGGCGGATCGCAGAGATCCGCCCTTTTCTATTTTGAGAATAATAGAGAAGTTCAGACCCCCAGGCCTGAACTTTGCTTTATTAAGCAGCGCAGGCCTAGGGGCCGGCGCTACTCTATAAACAAGAACAGGTTAAGGAACCTGTTCTACACCGTGGTTAAAAATATTTTTATCAATTTTTTCGCCTGATTTTTATTTTTAATCCAGTGAATATTTTTATCTTTTCTAAACCAGGTCAGCTGCCGCCGGGTGAAGTCGTGAATGGCGTATTTTAGTTGCTGGATCATTTCTTGTTTTGAGATCTCGCCTTTTAAATGTCGGGCGATAAACCGGTATTCAAGGCCAAAAGCGTCCAGGCGTTTCCAGGTCAATCCTTGTCTTCTTAATTTTTTTACTTCATCGATCATGCCTTTCTTTAATCTTAAATCCACCCGCCGGTCAATTTTTTCATAGAGTTTTTGGCGGGGCAGGGAAAGGCCGATCTTTAAAACCTCAAAATTTGTCTTTTTGTCTATTCTTTTTGGTAGGCCGGCTTTAGCGATTTCTATGGCCCTGATCAATCTCCGTGGATTGTTTTTATCAATAATTTTAGCTTTTTGCGGGTCAAATTTTTTTATTTGATTAAAAAGTTTCTTGACTGATAATTTACCCAGTTTTTTTCTTAATTTATAATTTGGCGGAATATCAAATGTTTCTTTTAGACTGACTAAACTTTCAATATAAAAGGGTGAGCCGCCCACCACAAATATATTATTCCGGTTTTGATATTTATTAATTACTTTCAAAGCATCTTTTCTGAACTGGGCGGCGGAATACTGGTTTTTCGGCGAGATGACATCAAGCAAGAAATGGGGGATGCCTTTCATTTCTTTTTTTGTCACTTTAGCCGTTCCTAAATTCATCCCTTTATATACTTGACGGGAATCGGCGGAAATGATTAGGCCGTTGAATTTTTTGGCTAATTCAATACCCAGAGCCGATTTGCCGGAGGCCGTCGGTCCCAAAATGATAATTAATTTTTCTTTGTTTGACAGGCTCATTGTTTTTTGTTAAATTAAGACGATGAATTAGTCGGTTCTTTTTATTTCTTGCCTAAGGAGGTGAATGAATGTGGGAAATAATTTCCTTGATCGGCTTGATAATTTTCCGCTATGAAGCGGCGATTATCGGGCTCGGGAACCGCGGTTTTTCTTTTAACGAAGCATTCACACTTCTCTCAATCGGCATGGTCTTTACGACCTTTGCCGTCTATTATCTATCCGGTCCGCGCTTTATACCAAGGCAAATCCATTTTCCTCAAGCCTGGGTGGCTTGGCTCCAGAAGAAACGGATAGTCAGGAGTTATCTTTCCTACCGGGTGTCGGAAAAAACTCGAAAGGAAAGAATGATCGGAGTGCTAGTCAGAATCGTGGCGAAGATCGTCTACGGCATCGGTTACATCGGAATTGCTCTAGTGGCGATGGTTCCCTTTCCTCCGCTTTTGCGGAGCGCCACGGTGATCGCCGTGAGAGTGGCGAATCTCAAGTATGGCGTTTATGTCATCTTGGGATCAGCGGAGATCAAGCTATATCTTGAACTGCTGGTTTACTATCGTTACGGCAAGACGATACCCTTAGTTAGTAAACTATCGGCTCTGCATATCGCGGTAACCATCATTGGAATAGTCGTTCTTTATACGGTGATTGGCTGGTTTTATCATGCCATCACGGATAACCATTTTTCTCGAAATCGCTTCTCGTGAGCCCGGGTTCTTCTCAAGGACAGCCGGGCTTATTTTATTTCCGCGGTCAGCTTCCATGGTTCGGCTTTGGTAATTTTTACTTTTGTGAATTGACCGATAATATTTTTTCGTGATTCAAATTTTACCACTTTGTTGGTTTTTGTCCGGCCGTAATAATAGCCGTTTTTTTGACCGTCTACCAGTATTTCCTGAAAGGTGTACAATAACTTTTTATTATTTATAAAAGCGGTTTTTTTAATGACTTCATTGAGATTGAATTCGCGTTTCTTTTTTTCTTCTTTTTGAATATCATCTTTAAGTTTAGCGGCGGCCGTGCCGGGGCGAGGGGAATATTGGGCGAGATAGGCCATGTCGTATCCCGCTTCTTTGGCTACTTTTAAAGTATTTTTGAATTGCTTTTTTGTTTCCCCGGGGAAACCGACGATAATATCCGTGCTGATGGCGATGCCAGGAACGTTTTTCCTTATTAAGCCAACAATTTTCAAATATTGTTTGGTGGTATAAGGCCGGTTCATTTTTTTCAATATTATATCGTCGCCCGCCTGCAGGGGTAAATGAATGTAGGGCGTGATTTTTTTAAGCTTTGGGATAATTTTAATTAAATCTCCGGTCATGTCTTTCGGATGGTTGGAAATGAAACGCAGCCAGAATTTTCCGGGAACGGCGTTAATCGCTTTCAGCAGCAGAATAAATGGTTTGTTGTCGATGTAAACTCGGCCTTTCTTGTGACCATAGGAATTGACGTTTTGGCCCAAAAGAACTATCTCTTTATAATTTTTATTAATCAGTTTTTTCACTTCCTCAACTATTTCCTTTTGAGGTCTGGAATATTCCCGGCCGCGGGTAAAAGGCACGGCGCAATAGCGGCAGAAGTTGTCACAGCCGGTCATGATCGGCACGTAGGCGGTGTAGTTTGAAGTATATTTAGGCGTCAGGCGGAGGTATTTTTCTTCAGCTGAACTGTTAAAAATGTTGAAATTGTTGAAGCTGTATTTAGCCAGAAATTTCGGCAGTTTGGAGAGGTCTTTAATATCTAAAATAAGGTCAAAATATTTTTTCATTTTATTCTTGTCATAAGGCAGGACGCAGCCGGTCAAAACAGTGATTAATCTTCTTTTTTTCTTTTCTTTGAGCCAATGATTGGCCAGCCCGTAAATCCTGTCCACTGCTTTTTGCCGGACGGAGCAGGCCACGGCCAGGATGATATCTGCTTCTTTTTCCGCATATGTTTTTTTATAACCCATTTCATTTAAAACAGACTCCAGCCGTTCGGCGTCTGAGTAGTTCATCTGGCAGCCTATGATAAAAAGATAATATTTCATATCTTTAAATTTTAGCGGTTTGCGCGAAAAGCGTCAATTTGTTAAAATGTTTAATATGCTAATACCTAGTCATATTGCGGTAACCGAAATAATCGCCAGGGCGCTGAATTTAGGGGGGACAAACTACCTTTTGGCCCACCTTTTTGGTTGGGGGATCGATATTGACCATATAGTGACACAGTTCAGACATTTCATCGTCGAACTTAAGCTTTCCTACAAGCGGTGGAAAAGAAGACAATGGCTGGAAAAATTTCTACCCCACCGGATTCTGATTTTTCTCGATCGTTTCAATAAGCAGCGGTCAGCCGTGACCGAACCCCGTTCCTGGATTCAGGAACCGATGGGCATTATCTTGATTTTGGTTTTATCTATTCTTATACGCAATTATATCCCGGTCTTGTTTTTGTTCATCCATTTTTTGATGGATAGCATTATGAGTTTCACTAAATATCCTTTTTCCCCGATTACTAAAAGGTTGAAATATAAAGGCTGGATCCCCACCAACACTTATATCGAATACATATTAAGCAGTTTTGTTTTAATCATCTTAATCATTTGGCGGCTGATGACGAGGTTTTAGGATTTGACTATATTTTCTTTTAGGATTATGATTTAAGTGGACGAATTTAGTGGCTTTGCCAGTTTTGGCGGCCGCTTTTTTGTTTATTTAACCCTGGTCTAAAGCCCGGTAGAAGGCCGCCAAAACTTATACCAAGCTTTAGCTTAGGGTAAAAAGGAAAAATCATATGAAACGATATTGGCCCAACAACTCAACCTATTTTCTTACCGGTTCCACCTTTATTCACTTTCCTTATTTTAAAACTTTTGAGCAGAAAATGCTGGTTTTAAATCAGATTATTAAGGTGAAAAAAGTTTTTGGGATTCCGGAAATAATCTTTAGTATCGCTATTAATCATTATCATCTTAAGTTTTACCTGAAAAACGGTCTGGATTTAGCCAGGATTAAGCAGATGATGCACGGCGGAATTTCATATGAATATCACAAAATTTATAAGCCGAAGTATAAAGAAATGTGGCAGTCTTTTCGGGCCTTAATCGTTCTTTCTGAAGAAGTAGATTCGAAAGTTATGGGTTATATTATCGGAAATCTTCTTAAACACAAAGAAGTCACCACTTTTCTTGAGTTAGAGAAAAACCCATTTTCCAGTTACGGAAAAATTGCCGCTAAATATGGTGAGCAGAGAGCGCGTGAATTAGTATATGGGGTTATTGATACGACTGAGGATGCGGAAGGAAAGGTGGATATCGGAGATTTAAAAAGCTTAACCCTGGGCTAAAGCCCGGTATAAGACGAAGCTTTGCCTTCAAAAATCCAATTGACATTTTTTTTCTTTTGTTATAAGGTGTTATATTCAATAAATTGTGGATTCTGGAGTAGGAATAGGAAGGTACTTTCGAAGATTAAGGAGGAGAGATGAAAGTAAATCTTGGGCATTCTGATTCGTTATGCCATACTGCCATAGAGGCTGCCTACGGTTTTATGATCTATTGCCGAGGCTTGGCTCGCAAGGAGGAAGTGGAGAAATACAAGAGAGATCTACGGGAAGGAATTGACCTTTTGGCGATGCTTGAACGGGTGCATCAGGCCAGCAGAGAAGTGGAAAAGATAACAGACTCGGCAGTCTACGGTGAGTATGAGCTGGTTCGCAATCATCTCTTTGTATCCAGAGTGTCAGTAGGACAAATTGGATACGAGGCGTACGAGTCGGTCATCAGGGAGGCAGTGGAGAAAGAGCTAGATAGGCTCCTTGCCGATATGGAGTCAGTCCAGGCGCTGACCCGAAAAGCCATCTCTGATCCCACGAGCCTTTCGGAAGACGAGCAAACGAAGTGCCAGGACTTTTTTACGGCACTCGCTTCCAGAATGCATCCGGAATGAACACGGGATGAGCGGATCAAAGTACATTTAAGAGCGGATCGTGAGACCCGCTCTTTTTCTTTATTTTTTAACAATTACTTTTTAGCCGTTATTTTTTTCTTGATTTCGGCGATAAATTTCTTCAAGGCGACTTTTCGTACCACTTTTTTCCCGCGGTCGCGGATGGCCAGGGATTTAGCTTTCATTTCCTTGTCGCCGATGACCAGCATATAAGGAACTCTCATTTTCTCGGCTTTTCTGATCTTATAGCCCACGGTTTCATTGACGTCGTCAACACTTACTCTTAAACCCTCTGCCATTAATTGCTGGCCGAGTTTCTCGGAAAATTTAACGTGTTTGGAACCGACCGGGATGATCTGCACTTGGACAGGGGCAAGCCAGATCGGAAAAGCGCCGGCATAGTGCTCGATCAAAATCCCGAAGAACCTTTCAAACGAGCCGAAGATCGCCCGATGGATCATGGCGGCGTGTTTTTCCGTTCCGTCCTTGTCGGTATAGACTAAATTAAATCTTTTCGGCATCTGAAAATCCAGCTGGATGGTGGCCATCTGCCAGGTCCGGCCTAAAGTGTCGTCGATCATGACGTCAACTTTCGGGCCGTAAAAAGCTCCGTCCCCAGGCGAGACCTTATAATTCACTTTATTTTTCTTTAAGCTTGCGGTCAAGTCGCTTTCCGCCTTGTCCCAGTCCTTTATTTCGCCCATAAATTCTTTCGGCCGGGTGGAAAGGACGAAGCGGGGATTGAAGCTGAAGATTTTATAGAATTGTTTGATTAATTTAAGAACGCCGGAAATTTCTGCCGGGATCTGGTCAGGCCGGCAAAAAATATGGGCGTCATCCATAGTGATCTGTCGGACGCGAAAAAGACCACCCAGGGCGCCTTTTACTTCATTGCGGTGCAGCCGGCCGATTTCCGAGAAACGCAAAGGCAATTCCTTGTAGGAACGTTTTTTTCCCGCATAAACATAAGTGGAACCCGGACAGTTCATCGGTTTGAGGGAATAAAGTTCTTCGTCAATCTTGAAATTGAACATGTTCTCTTTATAGTGATCCCAATGCCCGGATTTTTCCCAAAGGGATTTGTGGTTGACGATCGGCGTGTTTATTTCCTGATAGCCGGCCGCGTCGTGGATTTCCCGCCAGAGTTTTTCCAGTTCGCGGAAAATTATCATGCCTTTGGGCAGCCAAAAAGGGGCGCCGGGCGAGGTCGGATGGAAAGCGATTAATTCCTGCTCACGGCCCACTTTTCGGTGGTCGCGCATTTCCGCCTCTTCCCTTTGCTTTAAAAATTTTTTTAATTCTGCCTCTGTTAGAAAAGCGGTGCCGTAGATCCTCTGCAGCATCTTGTTTTTCTCGTTGCCGCGCCAATAGGCCCCGGCGATTTTAATCAATTTAAAGGTTTTTGGGTTAATTTCTTTTGTATTGGCGATATGCGGGCCGCGGCAGAGGTCGACAAAGCCGTTCACTTTGTAAAAAGTAATAGTCTCATTTTTATTTTGAATTTCATTGATCAGTTCCCGTTTATACGGCTGTTCGCGGGCCATTTCCATCGCTTTGGCAAAAGGCACCTCATATCTCTCAAAAGGCAGATTCTGTTTTATTAATTCTGTCATTCTTTTTTCGATCCGGGGCAGGTCCTGCGGGGTTAGCGGCCGCGGCAGATCAAAGTCATAATAAAAACCCTCATCAATGGTCGGCCCGATGGCGAATTTTACTCCCGGAAAAAGTTGCTTAACCGCGGCCGCCGCGATATGGCTGACCGAGTGCCGGATGGTATCGAGCTTGTTGTCCATAAAATTATTTAGTTACTTTGTTGATTAGTTGATTAGTTTTTTTTCAGTTGACAATAGACAGTTGACATTAGACAGACAGAATTGTCTTAACGTCTTACTGTCGACTGTCTTTGTGTCTTCATGTCTAATGTCTTAAATTAAAAATCCCAAAGCATTGTTCTTTGGGACCCTTTACGCTTAGGGTGGTTCCACCCAGATTGGCCTTGTCTAAGTGGCAAGACCCGCTCTTTGTTTAATTTACCCCTTAGCTTAGCATATTATGACTCTTTCCAGAGTGAATAGTCGGTCGCTATTCCAATCGCCAAAAGGCATCTTTTAGAATATATTATATTGGTTTTGCCGTCAAGTCTTATACTGGCTTAATATTTAAAGTGATTGAACATGTTTTGAAATTCTAAATCCTAATATCTAAATTCTAAACAAATTCGAAGCACTAATTTCCCAATATTCTAAACCGGTTTGCCCGTTTTAAAATTGCATTTCTAAAGGGTTTCGAATTTAAAATTTTGATATTGGGATTTGTTTCGGATTTAGGATTTTGAATTTCGGATTTGAGAAAATAGAAGACAAAAAAACCAATAAAACTAAAATTGGCGGTGTAGGCTCGGATTTATTTAAACTTAATCTCAATATGGTCTTTCAGGGCCGGGGCTTTGAATACCCAGAAAGGCGAAAATTTAACTTCCACTTTTTCAATCGTATTATAGTCGTCAAAATAAGCCATGATCTGTTGGCGGTCTTTGTTAACCAGATTATCGCGGTTGAAGATGGCGCTTGATAACTTGATTTGTCCAGTGCCGGAGGCACTCACTTTCAAAACCGCGGATTTGTTTTCAAGATCGAAACTTGTCACCGTATAGGTGATTATAAAGCTTTCATCCGTAATTTTCTGGTCTTCTTCCAATTCTCCATTTAAATTTTCTTTGGCCAGATTATCCAAGTCATCAAGGGAAAAAGCGACGGCAATGAGCTTTATTTTTAAATCTAGGGTAAATTTGTCCGTTTCCTGGCCCAGGTCCGGAGTTATGGTCTTGCCGGTCACTTCATAAGTAATACTGTTTTCGGGCAATGTATAGTCAATGTTTTTTTCTTTAACCTCGCTATTAAGCTCTTCGATCGCCTGTTTTTTTAGTTCGGAGACCAGGTCGTTTTGCCCTTTTATTGCTTCTTCAGCGGTCACCACGCTGGCTGTTCTTAAGCCTCCGGTCATGGCCGTTTGGCTTTCGCCGTATACCAGTTCTTGCATTTGTTTGGATAATCCCGGCACGCTGAATTTTTCCGGCTCGATATTGCCGCTTTTGCCTTCCTGATCAGCGGTGACTGTCACCTCTAAGGAGCCTTTGGCCGGGACATCCACCCTATCTGTTGTGCGAAAAAGCACGCCGGAAGAAGAAAGAAGGCGGGTGTTAGCGGCCAAAGGCTGGACTTGCGACCAATTATTATATAGCGTGACTTGGCCGGAAGCCTTGCTCGGGATCTCCTGTCCGGCGTCTAAATTAAAAGTTTTTGTGCCTTCTGTTTCTTTCTGAAGCAACAGGCCGGGTATCATATTTTCTTCCGCCTGATCTGGGGTAAGGGGGTTTTCTTTCACCAAAATCTCGATCGTTGATTTTATTTCTTGCTGTTTTTGAGTGATGTAAATTACGGTTTTAGAAAAAGAGTAATATATGACAAAAAGAAAAAGAGTGAGGGTGAGAATGATAAAGGTAATGATAAAACTCTGATATCTTTTGCTGTTCTTCAACTTTGTTTTTTTCGGCGCCATTTATTTTATCTTCAAATTATTAGGTCCCAAGAGAAGTTCAATTTTCTTGACTATATCTTGATTATAGTCCAGATAATAAGAGGTGGCAATTATTTGCGGTTTAACGCCCATTTTTTTTTCTACCGCCAGAAAAACGCGGCAATCCCCGGCGTGGGCCAGGATAATTTCTTTTAACTTGGCCAGTATATTTTTTTTGTAGTTGGAAAGAGAAATATTTATGTATACGGATTTTTTTTCGGAATTATTAGTATCCTCGGTTTGTTTTTTCAGGGATTTAATTTTTTCTTTGTCAAATTCAACCGCATTATTGCAGAGTATTTTTATCACTCCGTCCTTGTCGCTTAGCTTGCCTTCGACGATCAAGATCTTATCTTCCTGCCACAGGGTCGGATTTTCTTTCAAGACCTTCGGAAATACCAGGATTTCAAGGCCGGCGGTCTGGTCTTCCAGGCGGACAAAGAGCATCGGTTCGTTCGACCGGGTGATCACTTTTTTTATGGTGGTGATGATTCCTCCGATTTTAACGCTGGTCCGCCGGCTGAAACAATCTTTCAGTTCATTGATGGGAGTGACAATATTTCTCAATTCTTCCTGAAATTCTTTTAAAGGATGTTCGGATATATAAAGACCCAAGAGCTCTTTTTCCCAGGAGAGTTTTTGTTTTTTGGAGATTTTTTCTTCCGGGGTTAATCTTAATTTCGGTATGTTGCTCGCCGGCAGTCGGCCGAAAAGATTGCTTTGCCTAAGGTCCGCTTCTTTTTCGGCTCCTTTGGCGAATTTCAGGAGTTGCTCGATATTTTTAAGCATCTGGTTTCTTTCGCCGAAGCGGTCCAGGGTCCCGGATTTGATCAAAGCTTCCAAGGATTTTTTGTTCAAGTCCTTGGTCTTTACCCGGGAAAGAAAATCTTCAAGATTAATATAATGCCCGTTCGCTTTTCTTTCTTTCATGATTTCTTCCACTAAGTTGGCGCCGACATTTTTAATGGCCGGCAAGCCGAAGCGCAGCCGATTGGTCACTTTAGAGGTCTTTGGGTCAAGAGTGACGGCGAAAGTGGAATAACTTTCATTGATATCCGGGGGCAGCACCTCGAGATCCAGTAATTTGCATTCTTCGACCTCAATCGCGATCCGGTCGGTATCATTTAGATCTGAAGTAAGCAGGGCGGCCATAAAGGCTTCGGGGAAATTGGCCTTTAAGTAAGCGGTTTGGTAGGCGATCAAGGCGTAGCAGGCGGCATGCGCCCGGTTGAAGCCATAACCGGCGAAAGGCTCGATAAAGTCAAAAACTTTTTCCGCGGCCTCTTTATTGATCTTATTTTTTATGCAGCCTTCAATAAATTTTTCCCGCTGCTCGTTCAATAATTTGCGGATTTTCTTGCCAACCGCTTTCCTCAATACATCGGCTTCGCCCAAAGTGAAGCCGGCCAGGTCGCGCGCGATTTGCATCACTTGTTCCTGGTAGATGGCGACGCCGTAGGTTCTTTCCAAGATGGGTTTAAGCAGGGGATGGAGATATTGGACCTGCCTGAGTTTATGCTTTCCGGCGATATAATTCGGAATCCATTCCATCGGCCCGGGCCGGTACAAAGAGACCATGGCGATAATATCTTCAAGCTCGGTCGGTTTAAGCTGGCGAAGGTATCTTTTCATGCCCGTGCTTTCCAGCTGGAAGACGCCAGTGGTTTTTCCCTCTTGCAGGAGTTTAAATGTTTTCTTGTCATCTAGAGGAATTTTATCTATGTCGATGTTTATCCCGGCGGTTTTTTCGATGATTATTAAAGCGGTCTCAACGATGGTCAGGTTTTTTAAGCCTAAAAAATCCATTTTTAAAAGGCCCAGATCTTCTATCGGGTGCAAAGAATACTGACTGATGATGATCTGGTCATCCTGGGAGGCGTATTGGATCGGAACGTATTGGGTCAGAGGTTCGCGAGTGATAAGAACGCCGCAGGCATGAGTGGAGGAGTGGCGGGCGACGCCTTCTAATTTTTTCGCCGAGTCCAGGAGTTTTTTTCCTTCCGGATCGTTTTCGTATATTTCTTTAAGCTCCGGGACGATCTCCAGGGCTTTTTCCAGGTTTAAATTCGTGGGGATCAGTTTGGCCACTTGGTCGCAATAGGAATAGGCGACATTCAATACTCTTCCCACATCCCTGATGGCGGCCCGAGCAGCCATGGTGCCGAAGGTGATGATCTGAGAGACATGGTCTTTACCGTACTTTTCTTCCACGTAGCGGATGACCTCGTCGCGCCGGGTGTCGGCAAAATCCATATCAATATCGGGCATGGAAATTCTTTCCGGATTCAAGAACCTTTCAAAAAGAAGATTGTATTTTATCGGGTCAATATTGGTAATATTGAGCAGATATGAGACCAGAGAGCCGGCGGCTGAACCGCGGCCCGGCCCGACCACGATCCGGTTATTTTTCGCCCAGTTGACAAAATCCTGGACAATAAGGAAGTAAGGGGAAAAGCCTGTTTTTTTAATGACTTCAAGCTCGTAGTTCAATCGGGCCAACACTTCTTCATCCGGCTGGGATCCGAATTTTTCTTTCAAGCCTTTTTGGCAGAGAGTTTCCAGATAACTTTCGGGTGTCTGTCCGGCCGGCATTTCATAATGGGGGAGAAGTATTTTTCCCAGTTCAATTTCCAATGAACACCTTTCCGCGATTTTTACGGTGTTGGCCAGGGCTTCCGGCACCTCTTTGAAATCCTCGGCCATTTTTTCCGGCGAGCGCATGGAAAAATCCTCGCCGACATAGCTTATCCGGTCCTTGTCATCCAGTTTTTTCTTCATCTGGATGCAGAGAAGGATATCCTGGGCTTCCGCGTCTTCCGCGTTCAGATAATGAGTATCGCAAGTGGCGACCAGCGGAACTTTCAATTCTTTGGCGAATTCAATCATTTTTTTGTTCACTACTTCCTGGTGCTCGATATGCGGATGGGATTGAAGCTCCAAATAAAAATTATCCGGGCCGAATATTTCCCGGTATTTTTTAATGGCGTCCCGCGCCAAATCGTAATTTTTATTGATGATCAGGCGCGGAATTTCGCCCTGCAGGCAGGCGGTCAGGGCGATCAAACCTTCGCTGTATTTTTTCAATAAATCAAAATCAACTCTCGGCCGGTAATAAAAACCTTCCAAGTGAGCTAAACTTGTCAGCTTGATCAGATTTTGATACCCGGTCTTATTCTTGGCCAGCAGAACAAGATGAAAAGGCCGCTCGTCAATTTTCGGCCTTTTTTCCGTATGCCCGTGAGGGGCGATATAAGCTTCCACGCCGATGATGGGTTTTAATCCGGCCGCTTTGGCTTTCTGGTAGAATTCAATCGTCCCGTACATCACGCCGTGATCGGTCAAGGCTACGGCTTTCATCCGATACTCTTTGGCCTTGGCCACTAATTCATCGATTTTTGGCAGGCCGTCAAGCAGGGAATAATGAGAGTGAACGTGAAGATGGACAAAATCCATGGGTATTGAATAATTAATTTAAGTCCATTTATTATAACAAAAAAGACATCTTTGGTAAAAGACGTGTACAGTTAACACATACCGCTGACACTTGGTAAGATGATGGCTGACACCTGTTAACTATTAATATTTAGCCTATGAACCCCATCTCTTACCCCAAGGAATTACGCGGTCGTTGGTATCTGGCCGTAGATAAATACGGC
>JBDRMK010000031.1:0-45841 GCA_043812155.1 Patescibacteria group bacterium
GGCAGTATCGGTCAAAAATTCTCCAGACCAGATGCCTTGGCTGATTTCCTCTCTCTCCTCCAAGCTTAAACGATGATATGTGTTAGTCATGGCAAAACCTTAAATGATTTCAAGGTTTTGCGCTAGTGGTTTGAACTCAAGGAGGGGCTATTTTACAAAACCGCCAATATCTGCTATAATATAGGCAGTTTTAATTATATTTCTGCCATGACAAAAATAACCAAGGCGATAATTCCGGCGGCCGGCCTAGGAACCAGATTTTTGCCGGCTACTAAGGCTCAACCAAAAGAAATGCTGCCAGTGGTAGATAAGCCGATAATCCAATATGTCGTGGAAGAATTGGCCGCTTCCGGTATCAGAGACATTGTTATTGTCACCGGCTGGCAAAAACGTTCGATTGAAGACCACTTTGACTACCCCTTTGAACTGGAAAAAAGACTTTTAGAATCAGGAAAAAAGAAAGAAGCGGAAAATATGCGGAAAATTGCCGATTTAGGCAATTTTATTTTTATCCGGCAAAAAGGCACCTATGGCAACGGCACGCCGGTTTTAAATGCCAAACATCTGATCGGCCAAGAACCATTTGTCGTTATCTGGGGCGACGAATTTATTTACGCCAATCCGCCCCGCTTAAAACAAATGCTGAACGTTTATAATAAATACAAATGCTCAGTGATTTCCGCCATAAAAGTGAAGCCTGAAGAGGTGTATAAATACGGAATTGCCAAAGTGAAGAGAGCAAAAGGCAATGTCTATCAAATATCGGAAATCGTGGAGAAGCCCTCCCCCAAGAACGCCCCCTCCACTTTAGCCACTCATGGTGCCTATATTTTTACGCCGGGCATTTTTAAGCATCTTTCTCAATTAAAGCCAGGCAAGGGCGGCGAGATCTGGCTGGTGGATGCCATTAATAAACTGGCTAAAGAAGAAAAAGTGATGGCTTGCCTTATAAAAAACGCCACCTATTATGATACAGGCAGTAAATTCGGATATCTTAGGGCCAATATTGAATTCGGCTTGAAGCATCCGGAAATAAAAAAACAACTGAAAGAGTATTTAAAAAACAAAAAATGAAAAAATACATTATCATCGGCGTTCTTTTAATCGCCATTGCCTCTCCTTTGGTATTGGCATTTTTTTACCGCGGAAAAAATGTCTCGCCCAAATCAGTCACTCTAAACTATTGGATAGTGACGGATAGTCCCGCTTATTACGAGGATTTAGTCAAGGCTTACCGAAGTTATCATCCATACGTCAAAATAAATTTTAAGAAAATTAATATAAAAGAATACGAAAACTCCCTCATTCAAGGCTGGGCAAGAGACGCCGGGCCGGATATTTTTTCCCTGCCCAATACATGGCTGAGAAAATATCAGGAATTCATCACTCCCTTGCCGGCGCAAACCAATGTCGCTTATTACGAAACAAAAAAATACTTTTTTCAAGAATCAGTTAGTATCAAATATATCCCCAAAGTTTCAATAACCTTAAACGATCTGAAAAATAATTATGTTGATGTCGTGCCCAAAAATGTCATATTAAAAGACCAAAAAGGCCAGGAAAAAATCTACGCCCTGCCTTACAGTCTGGATACCCTCGCCCTCTACTTCAATAAAGATTTGCTCAACAGCGCCCATCTGGCCGAACCGGCCCGCACTTGGCAGGACTTGGTCGTGCAAACCACGAATTTAACCAAATTGGACAACCAAAATAATATTTTGCAATCCGCTATCGCTCTGGGTCTTTCCTCAAATGTCAATAATTATTTTGACATCCTTTCCCTGCTTATGATGCAAAACGGCGTTCAGATGGTTTCCCCGGGAAATGACAAAGTCGCTTTTAACACCGGCGATAACGCTCTGTTGGCCGCCAATGCCCTGGATTTTTACACCAGCTTCGCCGATCTGAATAAAGAAACCTATGCCTGGAACGAAAAACAAACCGAAAACCTGGATTCTTTTGCCGCCGGTAAATGCGCCTATTATATAGGCTATCTTTCCGAAAAAAAGCTTATCGAAAAAGCCGCGCCCGGCTTAAATTTCGGCTTCTCTGGCATGCTCCACGTTAATGGCGACGGCAGCGACCGAGCTGTAAATCGAGCCGGCAACCCCGTCGAAATAAATTACACCAACTTTTGGGTGGAAACTGTGTCAAAAAAAACCAAGGCGGCTAACGAAGCCTGGGATTTCGTCCAGTTTATTGCCCGGGAAAAAAGAAACAAAGAATTCGTGGAAAAAACGGGAAAAATCTCCCCCCTTAAGTCAATTCTAGCCGGTCAGGTAAAAAATCAGGAATTGGCTATTTGGGCTCAGCAAGCCTTGACCGCCAACAATTGGTATCGAGGCAATAACGCCACGGCCGTGGAGGAAACTTTCGGTAATATGATTGATTCCGTGGTTTTAGAAAACGTGACTCCCGTTGAAGCGTTAAAAAACGCGGCTAATAAAATAAATTTAACTTTTTAAGCCATGAATAAAAAAAGCAAAAATATACTTGTCACCTCATTTTTTATCCTGGCATTTTTTATTTTTCCGTTACGGATAAAAGCGGCCACCACATTTCAATTATTACCTAACTGCGACGTAAGCGTATACCAAGTGGAAAAAAACGGTGATATTAGGGACGGGATATGCGAACCATACAAAGATAAAGGCGGTTGCGTTAAACCGGCAGATTATAATCCAGGCACTGGCACTGATGGGAATGGGGCAATCCTGCAAATATTGTCTTACCGAGCCTGCGGCTTTGATGATTTTCTTCAGCTATTCATCAACGCCTTCCAGCTGGGCCTGGGCGTTTTGGGCATCGTTGTTTTATTTTTCTTTATCTGGGGCGGCTTCGGCTTCATCATCGGCGCCGGACGATCAGAAAAAATCCAGGAGGCGAAGAACACCCTTAAAGGCGCCTTCATTGGCATGCTTATCGTGCTGACTTCCTGGGTTTTTGTTAATTTTTATATTTTTGCTTTTGCCAGCGGCGAAAATAATCCTCAAGGCAAGCTTTTTTACCAGGAAAACGGGGGCTTCTTATGGTGGGGAAAAAGCTGCCATGACACGGAAACCTACCAAGAAACCTGCAATAAATATAATTTGCACCAGGGCTGCGGCGGAGAAAAAGATTCATTGACCGATGTAAATATCAAAAAAGTTCAGCAAAAACTTAATGAACTGGGCTGTGACTGCGGTCCAGTTAGCGGCTGTTTTACTCCGGACACAACAACCTGTGTGACAAAATTTCAATTCAAAAATTCTTTTGTTCTTCCTTTTTATCTGCCGGAAGAACCGGCCGAAGAACTGCCAGGACCATATTTGCCGGTCGCGGAAAAACAATATGGAGTTGTTGACGCTGACACCTGGGAAGCCATATTTTTCGGCGGGCAAGCCTGTAAATAATAATTTATAAAATATTATGAATAAAACAATAAATTTATGAAAAAGTCATTGTTAGTTTTTTCTCTAGCCTTTTATATCTTTTTTTCTCTGCCTTTGGCAGTCTATGGCTTGGAATTGCCTAATCCTATCGCTTGCGATACCCTGCCCTGTATTTTTATCAATGTCATGCGTTTATTTTTAGGCGCCTTAGGCGTTTTTGCCTTATTTGTTTTTATGTGGGGCGGCTTCCAAATGCTGACCTCGGCCGGCAATGCCGAAACAGTAAAAAAGGCCAAAGATACTCTTGTCTGGGCGAGTGTCGGTATCGCCGTAGTTATCAGCAGCTGGGCTATAATCAACTATTTTTTGCGTGTCTTTATTACAGTAACAACATAAAATTTGACAAATTAAGGTATTTACGTTATAATTATATAAAATTAATAATTAACGAGAAAAACATGAAAAAAATTGCATTAATAGCCACTTCCGTTGCCCTATTAGCCTCTCCAATGCTCGCTTTAGCGGTGCCAACTTCCTATTCTATCGAGGACATCGGCGGTTCAATCGGCTTGGGCACTTCTGACCTCAAAGCCACGGTAGTCAATGTTATTCAATGGGTATTGGGTATCATGGCTTTAGTCGCTGTCGTCTTCATTATCATCGGCGGTGTTACCTGGATGACCGCGGGCGGCAATGAGGAAAAAGTGGAAAAAGCGAAAAAGATTATTTCCGCGGCGGTAATCGGCTTAATCATTGTCTTGCTCGCCTGGGCGATCGTCATCTTTGTCGCGGGAACCACGGCTAACGTTACTGAATAAAAAATTAAGATTATATTTTAATTAGAAAGGGGGTGGAAACATGAAAAAAATTGCATTAATAGCCACTTCCGTTGCCCTATTAGCCTCTCCAATGCTCGCTTTAGCGGTGCCAACTTCCTATTCTATCGAGGACATCGGCGGTTCTGTCGGTTTAGGCACTTCTGACCTCAAAGCCACAGTCGTAAATATTATCCAATGGGTGCTAGGAATTTTGGCTTTAGTCGCGGTGGTAATGATCATTATCGGAGGCTTTCAATGGATGACAGCCGCTGGTAACGAAGAAAAGATTGAAAAAGCGAAAAAAGTCATTTCCGCGGCGGTAATCGGCTTAATCATTGTCTTGCTCGCCTGGGCGATCGTCATCTTTGTCGCGGGAACCACGGCTAACGTTACTGCTTAAAAATAATTTCTGTTTGAAATATTTATCCCCCCCGCCAAGTACTTGGCGGGGGGGTTTGTTTTCCTGCTATAAATCAGATAGAATAAAAGGGTCAATCTTAATACAAAATAATGCTTCTAATCATAAAAAAAACAGGGGGGCGAGCAGTTAAGAAAATCCAAGAGAACCCCGTAAAAATCCTCTGGCTTATTATTATCATCTACATTCTGTTGTTTTCCTGTTTTTCCCTTTATAAATATATATCCTACAATTATATCGGATTAGACCTGTCAATATATAACCAGGTATTTTTTAATTCCAGTCAGGGCCATTTATTCGGCCTGACCATTCATCCGCATTCATATTTAGGCGATCATTTCGAGCTAATCATCGCTTTTCTTCTTCCTTTTTATTTTATATTAAAAACTCCGATTACTCTGCTTATCCTTCAGACCATAATTTTAGGCCTAAGCGCCTATCCTCTTTTCCTGATTGCCCGGTTAAGACTTTCCAAAAACATCAGTTTATTTGTCAGTATTGTATATCTGACTAATGTATTTATTCATAATATTAATACTTACGAGTTCCACATTCTTCCCGTGGCTATCCCCCTGCTTTTTCTAATGTTCTATTTTTATCAAAAGAATAGATTTGGCTTATTTATGCTGTTTCTAGGCCTTTCTTTATTGGTGCGCGAAGACGTGTCTTTAGTAATTTTTGCCTTCGGTTTTTTCGCTTTAACGGAAAAAAAATCGTTAAAGTGGATCATTCCCCCAATTGTCATAGGTCTGCTCTGGTTTATTTTATCCTTGAAAATGACCGCCTTTTTTTCCGGCTACAGTCAATACAAGTTCATCCGGTACTACGGCTGGCTGGGGCAAGATTTAAAAAGCATAGTCCTGGCCATTATTAACCACCCCGGGCTTGTTTTCCGCCACTTTTTTTCCGGAGCCAATATATCTTTTTTAGTCGGGCTCTTTCTCCCTTTTGGTTTTTTGCCCTTGCTTAAACCTAAGTATCTTCTACCGGCCTCAATTATCATATTACAGATCATTCTGTTGTCATCGGCCGGAGCTCTGGCTTTAGAAATCCATTATACCTCTCTTATCATCCCTTTCCTTTTTATCGCTTTAATTTATTCTATGGAAAAAATATTGTATCACTCAAACAAAAATAAAGTTTTGGTTTATCTGCAAAATGAAAAAATTATCTTTATCACTATTTTACTGCTTATTTCAATTTATTCTTCCTTATATATCGGGCCTGCCTATTATTTAATAACGGATCTGTTTAAATACCCGGCCGCCAGAGAAGAAATAAGCTTAAGAAATGATTTAATAAAAAATATAGAGCCCAATGCTTCAGTGGCCACTGGTTTTAATTTTATTCCGAAACTTTCCTCCCGAGAAAATGTATATTCCCTCCACTACCAATATCTGGGGAAAAAACAATATTCAGACGAAGATTACCGTATCCCGGAAAACGTTGATTATCTCCTTTTTGATCTGAATGATTTTGTTTATTATCATTATTTATATCGCGAATACGATGAAAAAAATATCGAAGGCGCTAAACGAATTCGTGAATTAATCGCCAAAGATTTCGGTCTAACCAACTATATCGGAAAATTTATTCTATTTCAAAAAAATATGAGCGATGCGGTGGAAAGACCATATTCAATCATTAATAAATTACCGGCGGAAGCGGAACAAATGAATTTAAAATTAAAAGATAATATCGCCTTAATAGGGCAAGAACGGAAAAATATTAGTGAAATCAGCATTAATAATAATTCTTATCGTGTTCTTCCGGTATCACTCTATTGGCAGAGCCTGGAAAAAACAAAAAATGATTACCAGATGAAAGCGGTTTTCTTAAAAAATAATAAAATCGCCTATGAACAAGATTACCCCTTGTCAGGCTTTTATCCCACCCATGATTGGCAGCCAGGAGAAATAATTAAAGTAAACCACCAATTTTTAATGCCCACATATTTAAAAAAAGGAGAATATCAGGTTATCCTCTCTTTTTATGAAACAGAAGGTAAAATGGGGCTAAGTAAAGATAAAATATTCCGGCCATTTATCCAAAATAGTGAATTATTAGGGCAAAATAAGGCGCTGTGGATAACTCTATGAGCTTAAAAAAACCGCTAATAATTTCCGTTTTCAAAAAGGGGATATAACGCGGTATATGATGAGTTCTCCTTTTTGAAAAACTGATTCCAGATAATTTTTTCCCTGGGGACGGAAATCTCCCAGGTTTTTTTCAAATTCGCTGTAATAAATATAGGTGATATTTTTTTTCTCTAAAAATTCTCGCCGCTGACTGTCGTCCAAATCTAAAGAAAAAAATTGATTCACTTCATATACCTTTTGCGACCATTTTAAAGTCTCCATGTTATGGCCTATATAAATTCTTAGGCCGGAAAAAGCGGGGATAAATGAGCCGGTTGTTGTGCTGCTTAAAATCACGTCGTTAGCAGTTAAATTATTTTTCAGCCAATCAAACCCTTGTTTATAGGAAATATCCAAATAAACATAATGCGGCCATTCTCGATAGATCTTGTCCGTATACAAGGAAAAATTTTCCGCCAGAACGTATAATTGCGAAAAACAAAAACAAAAAGCCAAAATCACGCCGATGTAAATTTTATTAGCGAAAAAATTAATGTTGGGCCATTTTTTACCTATTTTCCTGAAAATCATTACCAACCCCCATATTGAAAAAAAAGTAAGCGGAATCTGCCAACCCTGCGTCAATCTTCTCTGAAAGGTCAATGGTGAAAATATCAAAGCAAGTTGTACAAAAAGCCAAATAAATATAAATAAATATTTTTCTTCCTTTGGCCGGGAAAAAAGGCCCAAAAATGCCAAAGGCAGCAGAAAACCGTAACTAATCAAAAATATCCCCCAATCCACTATCAAACAAATATTCTGATCTGCCCGGCCGGCGGCAATAGGATTATAAATAACCAGCATGAACTGGTAAATAACAGCGGGCATAATTAATAATACGAATGCGACTAATTTAAAAACATAGGACCATTTTATTTTCTTTTCCCGCAGCGAAACAACGACGATATAAACCAGGGGGACGAGAAATATATTTGGTAAATGAAAAGGGTGAAAAAATATCAATGACAAGCCTAAAAATCCTGACCAAAAAGTATAGCGCCAATTATTTTTTGTAAACGATAGAAATAAAAATAATAGGACAAATATTATTAAAGTCGTAGCTGCCATAAAATGCGGGCTATGAAATATCGTCAAAAAATTGTTGGCCTCGGACACCCAAAGATCCATGGGGTAATAATGAAGATTTAAGCCGGTGCCCATAATTTTTTTAACGATGGCAATACTATATCCGCCAAAACCAGAAGCAAAAATTGAAAATAAAAAAGCATAACGCCTTAAACGTTTTTCATTAAAAAAATAGCTGGTTATAAGATATAAGGCAAAAACAAAGGGAAAAATAAATATTATACGGGCGAGCTGAAAAGTCAGGATATTTGACAAATGAAAAAATCGGCCAAAAAGGCCGATAATCAGCCAGAAAGGGTTAAATAAAAAAGGCTGATGACTTTCCGAAGTATACAGATCGGAAAACAACAAATGCCCCTGTTTGACCTGTTCAATATAGGAATAATAGACGTTATAATCTCCGGGGCCTTGGGAATGCAGGGCGGGAAAAAATTTATCGGCTGGTTTTACCAAATAGCCGTATAGCGTAGGCAGACTCGTCACTAAAATCAATATTATGGCGATTCCTAGGGCAAAAATCCATTCTTTTTTATTTATTCTGGAAAATATCTCCTTCATATAAATATTTGTTTTCAAACTTTTTATTTAAATCATTATCTTTTTCTTCAAATAACCAGGCAGTAAGAAATATAAGGAATAAAAAAGATAAGTAATTATCCTGGAAAAAACGGGAAAAAAACCAAAAAACCAGCAGAAAAACAGCGTAATTATATAATAGCTGAGAAACCGTATTATTTTCTTTTTGTTTACGAATAAGGTATACAAACAAGGGCAAGCCAACCAAAAATTGGATGATCCAAAAGGGGTAATAATCCCAAATGCTTTTAACAAAACCGGCCAAAAAAATTATATACGAAATACCATAACCGATCATGGGATAATTAGAATCTATCGTGCCGGCCGGATAACGATAGATATCATCGAAAAAATCTCGAAATCCCCAAATTACAAAAGGACCGCATAATAAGACAAAAACAAATGCAAACGGCAGAAATTTCTTCAGGATATGCATTATTTTTTGTTTCAAGTTTTTTGTCGTTTCTTGTTTAAAAAATAAATATAAAACAAAAAAGGGTAAAATAAGCCAGGCGGACTGTTTAGAGGCACAAGCCAGCGCCAACATGACAAGCGATATAAATAATTTATTAATTTTTAAAAAATATAAACTTACAATCAGCCAGAAATAGACAAAAATGTCATTATAACCGCCGAAAAACCAAGGATAAAATAGAGGGCTAAAAGCAAAAATGATCAAGCCAATTATTTTTTTGTTTTTATCGCGAGGCAACTGATATATAATTAATAAAATAATAATAAAGAGCAGGCCATAAACTATTCTTTGATCATAAAAATTAAATATTTTCTGGCTTAACGAATAGACTGGTAATGAAAATACGGGCAAAAACGGCAAATACACATAATGCGACCAAGCCGGATTATCTCTTCGCCCCTGGCTAAAATTATCGATAAACTGTCCAAACGGTGTAGCCCGATAATTTTCGGCGTACGGATTTTTTCCCTGCGCTAAAAATTTAACCGCTTCCTCGGTTTGAATGGCACCGTCATGGGTATATGTGGCACTCGCCCCCATTCTTCGCAGTACAATTTGGTAAATAAAAGTGGTAAAAACCAGCAATAAAATCAGCAAAACGACTATCAATAATTTCGCATAATGTCTGGTTTCCTCTTTAATATCGGCCTGATGAACAAAAAAATAGGCAAGAAGAAGAAGAAAAGCCAGAAAAAAGAAGAGGAAATTGACCGGCAATCCCTGGACAGGAATAAACCATTTATTGTGGCCTGAACCGCTGAATATCACAAAATAGACCACAAATAAAAAAAGGAGGGAAAAATCAAAACTTATGTTACTTTTTGACGGTTTTTTTAGTCGCATAAATTAATTATTAAGCGAAGAAATTTGCGGAAATTTATTACCCTTTAATTCCTTACAACGATTATCGTCAATAAAATAAGCGACCGGCAAAAATACTCCCACATAGATTAAATGCGTGAACAAAAATGAGCGGGAAAAAAACCAGATAACAAATAGAGTCAGAGCGTAATTAAGAAGCATCTTCCTCAGACTATTTTTTAGTAACTGTTTGTATAAAAGAAACGCCACTAATGGTAAAACTATGACAATCTGCCAAATATAAAAAGGATAATATCCATTGACATTTTTTACCAACCCGGAAAGGTAAATGAAACGGGAAAAACCAATTCCATTCAACGGATAACTAAAGAGAGATTTTCCAGTTTGATATCCCAGAACATCTTCATTGAAGGAAGAGGCATTCCAAATAATAAAAGGCAGGGTGAATGCCAAAACGATCAATAACAACAAAAAAAACGGAATAATAATTCTTTTTAATATGATATTCCAACGAATTTTCTTATGTTGGTATAAATATAAAAAATAATATGGCAATAAAAATATGGCGGACTGTTTTGAGGCGACAGCCAAGGCGAGAAAAACAACCGACCACCATATTTTCTCCCGCTGCAGAAAAAACAAGCTTAATAAAATAAAAAGTAAAATCAATAGATCGTTCCAGCCGTAATATGAAAACTTAAAAAAATCAACAAAAAAAGGCATGCTTATCAGCAACAGCAGACGATAATATAAATTTTTTACCAGTCTGTTTAGGAGAATAATAATTCCTATAAGACAAAAGAAATAGAACAGTCGATGATCATACCAGTTAAAAATCTTGGTTATTGTATAGTAAAAGGGATAGGGCAAAAGAAATTGACCGGGAAAATAGGCGTAAGTGACAAAGGCGGGGTTAAAAACTTTTATCGCCTCTTCCATGACGGGTATCGACCGGTTGGGATACCAGTTTTCAAGAGGCGTATTATAATAATTTTCAACATAGGGATTTTTTCCTTTCGAAAGATATTCCATGGCGTATTCAGTCACTATTATCTCATCATGCGTATATTCAAAAACTAATTTCTTCGAATTCTCAAAAGTAGTATACAAGTAACCGACTAAAAACACGCCAATCAAAACTAAGACCAATTTTATCTTTTTTTTATATTCTATTTCTTTGTTATCGAAAAGATGAGCCTTATAATCATAATAAAAATATAGCCCTATTATTATTAAACTAAAAGGAAGTAATATTAAAAAATAAAAATGGGAAGTATAAAAATAAGTTTTAACGCGAAAAAGAGAATATGTCGAGAAAAAAAATAACAGCCAGCAATCCAAGGAAAGGAATGAAAAAATATATCCGAATGATTCTTTGATTTTTTTTATCATTAGTTTACTTGGTACAAATATACCTGGTTATCCTCATAAATCAGGGAAAAACCGCCGGTCTTTGAAACCGTGTTCCGCATGCCGGCATGATCCTTTTCAATCATTATATATGAGGCCATAAAATCGTTTTTCACCACCTTGTATAAATCAGGGACCTCTTTACCGATGGTCAAATTAACCCATTTCCAGTACAAATCCTTATTATATTCGTACATAAAAGTGGGGTCCAGGCCGACGATATAATAGTTATGTGAATTGTGGTAAAAAAGTTCGGGAAAATCATCCCAGTCGCTGTAGATAACAATAGAACCAGACGAGGAGTGATTTTCAAGCCATTGGGAAACCAATAAATACTTGTCAAAAGCAATCCCCCCGCTTAAATCGTTTTTGGCGGTCTTAAAATCACGGATAGCCACCGTGGGCACTATTATTAATATATAAGTGATAATAATTGTAATGAGAATTTTAGCCCCTATGTTTTTAAAGTATATATTTTTAAAAATTTTAAAATACGCTTTAAGGTCAATGCTGTTTAAAGAATCTCGCAAAGAAACGGCGGAAAAAAGCATGCCAAAGGGAACATAATACTCCACATAGCGCCGCGACTTTAAAGTAAAAAATAGGAATAACAAGTAAATAAAAAATAAGGTAAAAGAAGCTTTTGACTGTCTTTTAATTTTTATGAAAAACAAGACTAAAGTAATAACTAAAAGAATAGAAAGTATCACGGTGTTAGAGATCAAATCAATAAAACCATAGTGGTACCATTCGCCGCCGACGCCAATTATTTTTGAGTAGTTTATTATTCCTATTTTTACCAGTTGATGATAATAAAAAATAAAATCCTTGGGAAAATAAGGGTTTATTATTAATCCGGCGGTTACTCCCAGCAAACCGGCCAGAAAGATCTTTAGATTATAATTTATCCTTTTTCTCCGCCGAAATTTTCTGCCAAGCGTAGAAAACAATTTTTCCAAAAAAAGATGGTGGTCATTTTTCCGCCACCAGCGATCATAGATCAAACTTACAAAGGCATAGAGAGCGCAGAAAACGAAAATCAGAATGAAGCCGCCATAAAACCAAACATAAATAAAAGACAGCAAAAAAAGTGATTTTATCCGGTGGTTAATAATGAAATAAAGGCCTAATATCAATAATATAAGGGAAACACTCGGGGCTTTAGCCAGGCTGACGCGAAAAACAAAAGGGTTGATCAAAAGTAACAGTACTGAGAAAACAAAGGCCCATTTTACCCTTAATTTTCTTAAAAAACCGTAAAAAAATAGAATTAGCAATGTACTAAAAAATACGGTGGCTAGTTTTATACCCACTAAAGGAGAAGATAAACTGACAAAAGGTATAAGAAGAACATGGTAGAGAAAATGCTGATCAGTGTAATTATTTTTTAATACCGTAAATGGAAGCCAGGGGAAATCTTTGACCACTCCCTGATCACGCGTTAACAGGGCCATTTTGGCGTGGTAAAAAGAGTCCGGATCGGCAAAAGTTTCACTATACTGAAGATAGGCAAAAACGGTAAAAGAAATTAAAAAAATAAGTAAAAAAGAGAGCCAATGCCAGTTAATAGTTAACCATGAAGTAATAATCTTTACCCATTTTTTCATAATTATAGTATAACATTAAAGCGTTTTTTTCTAAAGAAAACTCCTGACCAAGCATGGTTGTCAGAAGTTGCCTTTATTAAAAATATTGCTAGTTAACCGCCAATTTTTTCTTAAAAAAATTAACCCATGGGATTAATGACGGATCCTCCTTATTTAACATCGCCAGATAAAAACTTAAGAAACCGCCAAAAACCAACAGCCAGAGGCCTTGGCTTAAATAATTTTCTCCTTTAATGTTTATAGAAAAAACCGGTAATTTCATTTTATTAAGAATTTTTTCAGTTACGGAAAATCGTTTTTTAATAACTGGCCGATCCAAACGGGATTTAAGAAGAAAAAAAACAAAATCAGAGTGTAGGGAAGGATGCCTTAGCCCTTCCAAAAGATGATGGTTTAGTTCCGGCAAGGCGAAATAGCAGGCAAAATTTTTGGCATTCTCGTTTATCTGATTACTTATGATATGGGCGTTTCCTAAAAAATAATTGCCGGAAAAAATAACCGGTATTTTTGAAAGGAATTTATAAGCCGTCCTCTTGGCTAAATTATTTTTTTTGGTTTCTTTGAATTCATCTCCCGATGTTTCTAAAAATTTGAGCGCTTTTTCAAGTTCGGTTTCGGATATATTTAATAAATTTAAATTTCTTAATATCTGAATCTGACTGATAAGTGAATATCCTAAACCCAGGCGCGGCTGGGCTGAAGGATTAAAAACCGGTTTATATACGTACGAAGGCCAGAAAAATTTTTTAGCTAATACGGCCAATTGACCGCCGGTGGTTATAACTAAAATGCGGGCTTTCATTGTTTGAGCCTGTTTGATCGCCTCGATAGTTTCCTCGGTCTGGCCAGAATAGCTGATGCCAAAGACTAGACTGTCATGATCCACATATTTTGGCAGCTGGTAATCATTAATTATCTCAAAAGGCACGCTCAGGCGTTCAGCGAACAATTGGCCGATCAAATGGCTGGCCAGGCTTGAGCCGCCCATCCCGCAGATCACAATATTCTTTACTTGCTTGTAAGCGGCCGGCAAGGTGATTTTATCCGCTTCCCTTTGCGCCTGCCGGCATTGCTTTGACAACAGCTTAATAGATTCTAAAACTTGCCCTTTATCGTATTTTTTGAATGCTTTTTTGTTTTCTAAATTCATTTTCATAAATCTTAGCCTGGCTTCACTTTAGCAAAAGACGATGAATTGCGCAAATTAGACATAGCTATTCTTTGACTAAACGGGCCAAAAATGTTATATTTATGACATCATTTCCTTATTTTTTTAAGTTGCGAAAAAAATGTCCGGCCATTCCAAATGGAAACAAATTAAAAGGCAAAAAGGCGTTTCTGACCAAAAAAAAGGAAAGATTTTTTCAAAGATAATACATGCCGTTACTATCGCGGCCAAAGAAGGCGGCGGCGACCCCGCCGTTAATTTTAAGTTAAGATTAGCCATTGAAAAAGCCCGCGCCGTCAATATGCCTCAGGACAATATTGAACGGGCGATAAAAAAAGCGACAGAAGGAAGCGCCAGCCAATTGGAGTCCATCATATATGAGGTTTACGGTCCGGCCGGCCTGGCCTTATTAGTGGAAGCTTTGACGGATAACCGGAACCGGACGACCGGAGAAATAAAGAATATACTGACGAAAAGCGGCGGCCGGCTGGGAGAAGTTAATTCCGTCAAATGGCTGTTCGAGGAAAAAGGCGTGATAAAAATTAATCGGGGGAAAAACAGCCCGGAAGAGATCGAGCTTGAAAGTATTGATGCCGGCGCCGAAGATATCCAGATGGAGGAAAACGAATTAATCGTCATGACAAAAAAAGAGGATTGCCAAAAAATAAAGAATAAATTGGCGGAAAAATATGAAATTACCGAGGCGGAAATTACCATGGTGCCAAAAAATACGATCATCGTGGATGATGATGATAAGCTGATCCAAATTCAAAATTTTATTGAAAAACTGGAAGAACAGGAAGATGTCAGCCAGGTTTATAATAATATCGGCTAATATATGATTATTTTGGGAATTGATCCCGGCCTGGCCCGGACCGGCTACGCCATTCTGACCACGGAAAAAAATGAATTCACGAATATTGTCTTTGGCTGCATCGTCACGCCAAAAAACACGGCTTTGGAAAAAAGATTGGGGACGATCCATAATAATCTGGAAAAAATAATAAAAAAATACAAGCCGGAAAAAGTGGCCATTGAACAGCTCTTCTGGGGGAAGAACGTGAAAACCGCCCTTTTAGTCGGCCAGGCGCGGGGCGTGATCTGTCTGGCCGCCGCCAAAAATAAGCTTCCGGTTTATGAATTCACTCCCCTACAAGTCAAACAGGTCCTGACCGGTTATGGCCAAGCCGACAAAAACCAGGTTCAACAGATGCTAAAAGCCATTTTTTCCCTTAAAAAAATTCCCCGACCTGATGACGCGGCCGATGCTCTGGCCATTGCCTACTGCTGTCTGCAGAATAAATCATTCACTTAAAGCCATATGGCCATAAACAAGGAAAAAATCGATCGGCTCCTAAAAACTTCCTTACGGGTAATCAACGATTGCTCGCTGGAAAACGGAGCCATTGTCGCCGCCAATACCGATAAAAACTATTACCCCCGGCAAGCGGCGAATTACCGCTACGTTTGGCCCCGGGACGCTTCTTATATTTGCGTGGCCGCCAAATATCTGAATTCTCCGATCCAGGAAAAATTTCTGGACTGGCTATCGGATAAGCCCGAGGATCTAAAAAAAGACAAACTTCTTTTTGCCAATTATTCCACTAACGGCCGTATTGCCTCCTTAGGCGCCCAGTTTGAACCTGACCAAATGGGCACGGTTCTGTGGATGATCCATTTCTATTATCAGGAGGACCGCAAAAAGGCCTTAAAATATAAAGGGCTGATCAAATGGCTGGCGGACGGACTCTGCCAAGTCTGGAATAAGACTTATTTTCTCCCCAACACCTTAGATCTATGGGAAGACGGTTTCAGAAAAACCTCTTCGGTCATGGAAAATAATTTTACATATTCTCTGGCGGCCTGCGCCAGAGGACTGCTCTGCGCCTGCCAGATCATGCCTAACAAATCCTGGGAGGGCGTGGCTAAGCAAATGATCCGGGAAATTGAAGAGGCTTACAGTTTTTCCGACAAATATTTCTTCCGTAACTGCGGAAAAATAAACGACAAAAATGTCGACGCTTCGCTTCTGGGACTGGTATATCCTTTTGATATTATCAAACCTGATGACGAAAGAATGAAAAATACGGTTAAAAAAATAGAGGAGAAATTAGTGGAGAACGGCGGGGTTCACCGTTTTCAATTTGACTACTTTGACTCGGAAGGGACCGCCTGGGAAGGCGGTGGCGCCTGGCCTCTCTTGAATTTCTGGCTGGCTATTTATTGGGTTCTGGCCGGCCAGCGGCAAAAAGCCCTCGCTTATTATGAATGGGTAGTGAACCAAACAGAGGAATATATCCCCGAACAGATCTTCCCCGATTTTAGAAAAAGCATTTCTCCTCTGGCTTGGAGCCACGCCATGTTCGTCATCGCCAGCCAATATTTAGGTTTTATTAAATAATATACTATGGCCAGACCGCTTAAAATATTAATGGCTTCCTCGGAAATCCACCCTTACGCGAAAACGGGCGGCTTGGCTGATGTCTGCCAGGCCTTACCCAAAGCTTTGGCGAAATTGGGTCAAGAGGTAACGCTTGTCATGCCCTATTACGGATTCATCCGCAATCAAAATTTAAAAATTGAAGAAGCGGGTGAAGATGTCATTATTATCAATAAAATCAAATATCCGGTAAAATTCCGGAAAACAAGCTTCACCCCGGAAATTTCTCTTTACTTTATTTATAACTGGCAATTGTTTAACAACAACCGTCTTTACGGCTATACTGACGACAATTTAAGATTCATGTTTTTTGACCTGGCAGTTTTGAAAATGATCGCCAAGTTCAATCTAAAAATTGACGTCATTCATTGCCAGGACTGGCATACCGGCCTGATCCCTAATTACTTAAAAAAACAATTCAGCCGGCTAAGCCCGTATAAGAAAATAGCGACTCTTTTCACTATTCATAACCTGCCTTTTCAATTGCAGCATAATTGGTGGAAAGTACCGAAAAAATTCCAGGACAGCGGCCGAAATTTGCCGAATGTCAGCCGGACGGAAAGAATTCAATATATAAATTTTACGAAAAGAGCTCTTTTAAACGCCGACCTGATTAATACCGTAAGCGAAAGATACGCCCGGGAAATCCTCACTCCGGAATTCAGCCAAGGCTTATCTCATATCTTAAAAATGCGTAAAAAGGACGTTTTTGGCATAATTAACGGCATTGATTACTCAGTTTTCAACCCCGCTTTTGACCCCTATATTAAAAATAAATATGACTGGAATTCTCTGGATAAAAAGAAAAAAAACAAGCTATGCCTGCAAAAAGAGGTCGGCTTGGAAATCAACCCGAATATTCCCCTGATCGGCCTGGTCCACCGTTTAACCGAGCAAAAAGGATTTGATCTGATTCTAAAGCTGATGGGCTTTCTCTTAAAAATGGAAGTACAGTTTATTATCGTGGGAACGGGCCAAAAACAATACGTAAAATCATTTAAAAAATTGACGCGCCGGTACCCGAAAAAAATCGCCCTTTATTCCCCGTTTACCGATAAAATGGCCTCTCAGGTTTATGCCGGTTCCGATATGTTCATGATGCCTTCCCGCTATGAACCCTGCGGCATTTCACAGATGATAAGCTTACGCTACGGCTCTATTCCCATCGTTCATGAAACAGGCGGCCTTTCCGACACGATCATTGATTTCAATCCCCGGACCGAAAGAGGCAACGGGTTTGTCTTCTCCAGCTACAGCAAAGAAGATTTCCTAACCGCCATCATCCGCGCCCTGGAAACCTATAAATACCGCCAGACCTGGGAACATCTTACCTGGCAAGCCATGCGCCTCTCATACTCATGGGAAATTCCTGCTAAAAAATATCTCGCTCTCTACTATCTTGCCTTAAAAAAATTGGATAAAAAAATAATTCATGATTTGGCTTAATTTTTTCCATATTTACCAACCGCCGGACTGGGAAGAAAAAACTATAAAAAAAGTGGCGCGAGAATGCTACGGCCCGATGTTAGATATTCTAAAAAGAAATCCGGGAGCAAAAATCATTCTCAATATCAATGCCGCCCTAACAGAGCAGCTGGCAAAGTATAATTTAAAATATATTCTTGACGATATAACTACTCTAGCCAAAAAAGGCCAGATTGAATTTACTCACAGCGCTAAATACCATCTTATTCTGCCGCTTTTTTCGGAAAAAATCATCGCCCGTCAAATCAAACTTAACGAAGAAGTAAACCGAAAATTATTGGGCAAAGTGTACCAGCCTAAAGGATTTTTTGCCCCGGAAATGGCCTGGGGGAATAATTTAATACCGGTCTTGGAAAAATTAAAGGTAAAATGGGTTATTTTGGACGAAATTGCCTATGATAAAAAAATTGGCGGAGTGAATTTTGAGCGGGGTTATAAAATCAAAGACAGCAAGATAAAAATTATTTTTCGCAACCGGACCGTCAGCAATTTTTTCGCCTTTGAGGCCACATATGAAAATCCCGGAGAATTTTTTCAAAAAATAAAAGACGACGGCCGGAACAGCCAAATCCTGGTCACCGGCATGGATGGGGAAAATTTAGGACACCACCGGCCGAATACGGAAAAACTTTGGGAATATTTGATTACCCGGAAAAATATCAAAACAGTGAACAGCGAAGAATTATTCCAAAAATATCATGATTTTGAAGAAGTAAGCCTGGCTGCCTCCAGCTGGTCATCCGAAGTTGATGATTTTTCCGCTAATATTACTTATATTTTATGGCAAGATCCCAATAACCCCATCCATCAAAAACAATGGCAATTAGTCGGCCTGGTTCTTAATTTGATGACTAGGGCGGAAACAAACAAAGATAACAATATTGACCAAGCTCAAAAATCATTGGATAAAGCCTTGGCTTCGGATCAATTCTGGTGGGCCTCAATGCGGCCCTGGTGGAGCGTAGATATCATTATCCGAGAAACCAAAGAGCTGGGCAACGTGCCTCAAGCCTTAAAAAGCCTTTCTATCACGGAATTAAAGAAAGTCAGCGAGTTAGTCGAAGAAATTATTACCCTGGTGCATGATTGGCAAAATTCCGGTAAAGCCAGGGTGCGGGCGGAAGAATACATGCGCCGGGTCGGTTTTGTTCCGGAACTCGGCGGCAAGAAGATCACGGATTAGTGATTTTGAAGTTAGGTTTTACGTTTTACGGTTTCAATTCCCGTATTGTTACATCCGTCTTACGGCCATATCACATCAGACGTAAAACGATACGGGCGGCGAAAACGTATAACATAATACCAAATTTCGTCTCAAAAAATATACCTTATAAATTATTAATTATAAATCACTATGTATTGGGCAAATTTCTTACACATTTACCAGCCGCCGACCCAAAAACCTTATTGGGTGAAAAAAATCGCTGATGAGTCATATCGGCGCATAGTGGCGGAATTAAAGAAAGCGCCGCAGGCAAAATTGACCCTAAATGTCAGTGCGATTTTAGTGGAATTGTTCGAACAAAACAATTGCCAGGATATTATTGACGATATAAAAATGCTTTTAGAGAGGGGGCAAATTGAGCTGACGGCCAGCGCTAAATATCATCCTTTACTGCCGAAACTCCCGAAAGAAGAAGTGATCAGGCAGATCAAACTGAACCACGAAACTCACAAAAAATATTTCGGCGACGCCTTCCAGCCGAAAGGTTTTTTTCCACCCGAAATGGGTTTTTCTGCCGAAGTGGCCAAAACAGTGGCTGAATTAGGCTACCAGTGGATAATCGCCGACGAGCTTTCTTTCCCCATAGGATCAAAAGGAGTCGACTACAGCAAGATTTATGAGATCAAGAATATTCCCAACTTTAATATCTATTTCCGGGAAAGAAAAATGAGCTATAAAATCCTTTCCGGACAGCTGGGGACCGGCCAACTGCTGATCGACAGCTTAGGCGAAAGACTGAAAAAAAACGAGTACCTTTTAACGGGCATGGACGGAGAAACCTTCGGCCACCACCGGCCGGGCATGGAACATCTTCTGTTCGAAATATATAAATCACCGGAATTAAAAACTGTGTTAATCTCCGACCTGCCCCAATATTTTAAAGACAGAGGCGTAATTGAGCCCCTTCCTTCTACCTGGGCCTTGATGGAAAAGGACCTAGAAAAAAACGCTTCCTTCGCCCGCTGGGATGACCCCGGAAATATGATCCATGAAAAACAATGGGCGCTGTTCAATCTAGCGGTAAAAACCCTCCGGGAGGCAAAAAGCGAAGACCCGGGGTACAAACAAGCCAGGGAGTTGCTGGACCGGGCGGTTCATTCTGATCAATTCTGGTGGGCTTCAGCCAAACCCTGGTGGAGCTTAGAAATGATGGAAGCCGGGGCCAAGGAACTCAAAGAGGTGGTCCAGCTACTAAAGAACACGCCGGCGGAAATAAAAAATAAGGCCCAGCAACTCTATCAAGATATTATTTTTACTGGCTTTGAATGGCAGAGAAACGGCACGGTAGAGGCTTTAAGCCGTCAGGAAGACGAAGAAGTCCGCCAAAGAAGCGACGAAGCGATGCCCGAGTTGCCAAAAGAAGAAGTGGAAAAAATAATACATAATTTGCGGGAAGAAATCAAAGCGATGGTCAAAGGAGAAGAATACGAGCGAGCGGCACAGCTGAGGAATCGCATTGTTGAGATAAAAAGCTATCAAAAAAAGTAAAGTAATGAAAAATCTCAAGGCCTTCAAGCGAGTCAAGAGCAAAAAATACATGCTTAAATTCTTTGCCGGAATAGTCAAGGAATTCTTTCCGCCGGGCACCCGTTTGAAAGATTTGAAAATTATTGATTTAAGCCGGTTTGAATTTAAAAAATCCCTGAAATACAAATTAATCCTTAAAACCCCGGTCGGAAAAACTGACATCAAAATTATCCGCGGCAACGCCCCTTCCTCCGATACGCCTGAAGAAATTAAGATCGCGGACGCCAGCCAGAAAATACTCTATCGCAAAGGCTTTGCCTTTACCCCTTTTCACGTCCCGCTTTCCTTGGGGTTTTATCCAAAAATCAATCTGGTTCTTTATGAAGATTATCCCGGACTGCCTTTCGACGAATACATCAAAAAAAAGCCCAAAGACCTTCTCTATCTGACCAAACAAGCGGCTTTATGGCTGGCCCGTTTTCACGAATTAAAGATACAAAAAGGGAAAGTCCGAACGGCCATGCTTGCCAAAAAAGAAATCGGCTTCTTCAAGGACGATTACAAAAACAATTATCCCGGCATTTACGCCCTCGGCTCCACTATTTTGGAAAACCTATGGCCTCTGTTTGAAAAACATGTTTTTCCCCATAAAGACGAATTCCGGCTCACCCACGGCGATTTTAACCCCCAGAATATCATCGTCAATAAAAACAGCATCGGGGTGATTGACTGGGGCCGAAGCTGTCTTTTTGACCCCGTAAGCGATCTGGGCAATCTCATCGCCCAGATGAATTTGATCCACTGGCGACGGAACTTTGATTTGCCGACCGTCACCCGGGTAAAAAAAGTTTTTATTGACACTTATTTAGAAGCGAGAAATCTTAAATTTAAAGAAATAAAACAAAGATTCCTGCTCCACGAGCTCTGGTGGATCATGCAGATTATCGCCTATACGGTCTCGGTTTACACCAGCCCGGAAGCCATCAACACCATTTTTCTAGGCCTTAAGAAAGCCAAGGAAATCTGCCGGACCCTTAATATAAGCGCGGGGGGGAACATCGACCTTAATAAAAAGAAAAATTACTTAAGCGAAGTTTTTGCCGACAAAGACGTGATGATGAAATTTTACAATAAAAATCTTAAGGATTTTTTCCCGGTTGCCAAAAACATCGTCGCTTTGGAAATCACTCATAGCAAAGCCTTATCCCAAACCAGCTTTCTAACGCGCACTAAATTTGAAGTAGTGAATTATAATGAGAATAAAATAATTCATTACATCAGAGGCAATGTCGTCTCTCCGCAAACTTACAAAATATTCAAATTTGTGCATGAACACCGCAAAATCGGCCCCCTTTCTCCGCGCCCGCTTTTCTACTTTAACAATGTCCATTACATTCTGTACGAGGAAACACCAGGGGTAAAACTCCGGGAATTCGGCTTTAAAGACCCATCCTTCCCCCTGATACTCAAAAAGATCGCCCAATCCCTAGCAAAACTTCATAATTTGCCCCTACCATTGATTTCCCGGACGAACAAGGAAGAGCCGGATTTATTCGCCGACTTAAAAAATAAGATCAGGCATTACGACGCCAAAAATTATCCGCGGTACAAAAAATATCTCGGCCAATACTTAGGCTTGATAAAAAAGAAATTGGCAAAAAAACGGCGGGTCATTTCCCATAACGATTTTCAGGCTTCTAACATCCTGGTAACTCCGGAAAAAAACGTGGCCATTATCGACTACAGCCTCTCTTCTTTGTTTTATCCCGCTTTTGACGTCGCCAATTTCATCACTCATCTGGAAATAATGCTGGACCGGATCATCGCCCCCCAAAAAATTCGCGCCTGGCAGAATTTATTTTTCCAAAATTATTTAAAAGAAGTAAAAAAAGTGCTGGCTAAAGAAGTAGAAGACACATTCCCCTTGCTGCGCGTCCGCTCCGCCCTGGACATCTGGGCGATTACCGTCACCTTAATGGGACCGAAAGATAAAAACCGCCAAAGGTACGTGGAAAAACTAATTAATATCATAGAAAATAATTTAAAATAAAATAACTATGACACCCATAAAAGTCCTCTTTGTCGCCGGCGAGCTTACCCCCCTGGCGAAAGTCGGCGGGCTGGGCGATGTGATCGGCGCTCTGCCCAAAAGTTTGGTAAAAAAAGGAGTAGACGCGAGAATAGTCATCCCGAAATACGGCATCGTGGAGGAAAAAAAATACGGCTTGAAAAAAATCGCGGCCGATATTTCCGTGCCTTTCGCCGGCCAAGAAGAAAAAATCAGCATCTACGAGAGTTTACTGCCGGGCAGCCAGGTGCCGGTATATTATATCGATAATTTAAAATATTTAGGCGGCGGCGGGGTCTATTTTGAAAAAGACGCCTCCTCCGGCGGCTCTTCCCGCGAATGCCAGAGATTCACTTTTTTTGCCCGGGCGATCCCGGAAATATTTGAAAAACTGGAATTTTGGCCCGATATCGTCCACTGCCATGACTGGCACGTCGGCCTGGTCCCTTTTTTATTGAAAGAAATGGGCAAAAAAGACGGGCGTTTCGGAAAAATAAAAACTTTGCTCACTATTCATAACTTCGCCTATCAGGGCAAGTATAATTACGATGAGGCCACGGGTTATTTAAACTTGAAAAAAGACGGGGATTTAGAAGAAATTCTTACCCATTTTGATGCCCAGACCATAAATTATCTCCAGCAAGCCATCGCTTACGCGGACTTGATCAACACCGTCAGTCCAACCTACGCCCGGGAAATACTCACGCCGTCCTACGGCGAAGGCCTGAACAAATTCCTGGCGAAAAGAAAAAAAGACTTGAGCGGCATTGTCAACGGCATTGACGCGGAAATATTCAACCCGGAAACAGACCCTAATTTAGCCTGTAATTATTCTCTGAATGATCTGCAAGGAAAATCAGACGATAAAATAGATCTGCAAAAAATAACCGGCCTGACGATCAACGAAAAAATTCCAATATTCGGCCTGGTCGGCCGGCTGGCCGATCAAAAAGGAGTGGACCTACTGGCCCCCCTACTCAGCGATTTAACAAAAAAAGGTTGCCAATTTATTATTCTGGGCGCGGGTCTGACTAAATTCGAAGAGATCGTCCGCAAAATGGCGTCCGATTACCCGGATAATGTTTTCGCTAAAATCGCTTTTGACGCCGCCCTGGCCCAAAAAATTTACGCCGGCGCTGATTTTTTCCTTATGCCTTCACGCTTCGAGCCCTGCGGCCTGGGCCAGATGATCGCCATGCGCTACGGCACTATCCCTATTGTGCGGGCCACCGGCGGCCTTTCTGACACGGTCGAGGAGTTTACGCCTGAAACCGGACAGGGCACAGGCTTCCGGTTCAATAATTTCAAGGCGGATGAATTTCTAGCCAGTGTTGAAAAATCTCTCGAAATATTCCAGAATAAAGAAAGCTGGCGGAAGATAAAAGAAAACGCCATGCGCCAGGATTTTTCCTGGGAACGCTCTGGCGGGCAATACCTAAAACTTTACCAAAAATTAAAAATATAGCTTATGGATAAAAAAACACAGTCAGAGATCAGGCAAGATTACATCCATGACCGGGCCGTCATTATCGCTCCGGGCCGGGAAAACAGGCCGCATCACTTTGAACAAGAGGGAGAAGGCAAGTCCATCCCGCAAAGCAAGTGTCCTTTTTGCCCGGAAAAGTTAAAAAACGTTAAAGCGGTTTTAACCGTCGGCTCAGAAAATAAATGGTCTGTAAAAGTGATCAAGAATGTCTTCCCGGTATTTTCCCTGGAAAACCCTCATGCCTACGGCTTGCAGGAGGTGATCGTGGAAACGCCTGACCATCAAAAAGAAATGTCGGAACTTACTTTGGATCATTTTATAAAAATATTGGGCGTCTACCAAAAAAGAACGGCCGCTATCAGCAAAAACAATAAATTCCAATATCTTCTTATCTTCAAAAACAACGGTGGCCGGGCCGGCGCTTCCCTGACTCACGCTCATTCTCAGATCCTGGCCACTTCTTTTTTGCCGCCTCACATCCTGCACCGCCTGACCCGGGCCGAAGAATACAAGATCCAGATGGGTTCCTGCTATTATTGCGATTTGATCAGAAAAGAAAAAAAATCCCCCCGTTTTGTCTGGGAAGACGAACACATGTCCTGCTTTACCCCTTGGGCCTCTAATTACAACTATGAGGCCTGGATCTTCCCCAAACGCCATGTTGATAATATTTCCGTGCTAAACAAGCATGAAATAAGATCTCTGGCGACAATCTTAAAAAATATTTTAGAGAAGCTCCGGAAATTCAACTTGCCTTATAATTTCTACCTCCACCAGGCCATCCGCTACCCGCATGAGCATTTTTACTTAAGAATCTCGCCCCGCCGCAATGTCTGGGCCGGCATTGAGCTTGGCTCGCGCCTGATCGTCAATTCCGTGGCTCCGGAAATTGCCGCCCAGTTTTACCGGGAGAAGTAAAAAATATGAGCAAAAAGAAATTAGTATTACTGTTTATATCCACTAATCTGCCGCTATTATTTTCGGTTTATATGTTTATTTGGTCAGGAATAGTTGGTAGCGGCGGTACTAGTGATCTTAATGTAGGTTATATAATCGCGGGGTTTTTATTTATTGTTGCGTTTATTCTTTTTCTCGTTCAATTATTAGTTTATCTCTTTTTGCTTTACAATCGTGAGCATACTCGTAAAAGAATCCTTATTTTTATTCTGATTTCTATTTTTACGCCCATTATTATATTTATTGCCTATTTTAATTACCGCCTGATTCTTCTTTGGCAGTTATTTGGTTTTTCAAGATAACAAATGAAAATATATATTCCGCACAAATTGAAAAACCCACGCAATGGGTATTAAGAATGATGAACCATTAAATAACCAATACCGCGCGCTCTTTCCAGGGCGCGCGGGTTTTAAATTTTTTTAACCGCGCAGGCGGAGACACCTGCGCTATGTTGATTTAACTTCACCATACAACGCGGGTCTCCCTGTCCGCCGAAGTTTTTCGTAAAAAAACAAAGGCGGATGTGCCCGCGTTGGCCTGATAAAATATAAAAACGACCTGTTGAACGATGGTCGTTTTTATTGTAAAGATTATTCTATTTTCAAAAATTTCCTTTTGCCGGCCTTGATGATATCGCCGGTTTTTATGGTTATTTCCTTCTGCCAATCTGTTATCTTTTTGTCATTAACGGAAAAACCGCCCTGTTCAACCAGTCTTCTCGCTTCCGCCTTACTGGGAACTAACTCGGCCTCCATTAATAAATCAGTGGGTCTGATCTTCTTATTTTTTAGCTTAAGAGTGGCGATATGACTTGGTAAATTCTTGTCTTTAAAAACCTTATCAAATTCTGATTCCGCCTCTCGCGCCTCTTTCTCTCCGTGGTACAAAGCAACAATCTCCCGGGCTAATTTCGCTTTCAAATCCCTCGGGTTCTCGCCTTTATTTAAAGAGTTTTTAATTTCATTAATTTCAGACATCGCTACTTCCGTGGCGGATTCAAAATAGGGCAGGATCAAATTGTCAGGAATGGACATCACCTTGCCGAACATTTCATTGGCAGAGTCTTTGATAGCGATGTAATTATTAAAAGTTTTGCCCATTTTCCGGCCGTCCGTGCCCATGACGTAATTCAAGGTCATAATGTCCTGCGAAGGCAAATTGAAAGCAACCTGGATAGTCCGGCCCATCAGCAGATTGAATTTCTGCTCCACCGCCCCCAGCTCAATATCCGCTTTGACGGCCACGGAATCATAACCCTGCAAAAAAGGATAGAGGATCTCGTGCGTGGACAAAGGCAGGCCTTTTTCCAATCGTTTTTTAAAAGTTTCATGGGCCAGCACTTGGGCCAAGGTCGCCTTGCTCGTCAGATTAATCACGGTCTGCAGATCGAATTCCTCAAACCATTCGCTCTGCCAGCGTACTTCGGTCTTGCTTTTATCCAAGATCAGACAGGCCTGTTTGAAATATTCTTCGCCGAATTTTTCGGTCTCGCTCTCCGTCAATTGGGGCCTTGTCTTGTCCAAGCCGGACGGATCGCCGATCCGGGCCGTGTAGTCGCCGATGATCAAAACTACCTGATGGCCCAAGGATTGAAAAGCCTTAAGCTTAAGCAAAGGGGCGGCATGGCCGATATGCAGATCAAAACCGGTCGGATCTATGCCGAGCTTAATACGGAGCTTTTTGCCCGCAGCCAGTTTCTTTTCCACGCTGTTTTTATCAATAATCTCGGCGATGCCGCGGGTCAATAAATCGTGAATTTTTTCCGGATTTTTAGTCATAATTATCAGGGTTTTATATTGAAATTATACTATATTTCTGGTATAATAGGAAATACGAAAATATATGGCCTATACCATTTGTTGCGACATCGGCGGCACAAAAATAAATACCGGTATTGTGCGAAATAACCGTGTTTTTTCTAAACATAAAATTTTGACGGAAAAGAAAAAAGGCCTGGACCACTTGCTGAAAACTATTAGACTGGCGCTTGAAGCTTATAGGCCGCAAAAAGCGGAAGGAATAGGAATTTCATTCGCCGGACCGGTGGAAAATGGCGTTATTTTAGAAGCGACAAATTTCCCCTCTTATATCCGAAACGTGAATTTGCAAAAAATAATCGGAGGTTGGTTTAAAAAACCCGTCAGTGTGGAGCATGATGGAAAATGTTTTACTTTGGCGGAAAGCATAATAGGCGAAGCAAAAAAATATGACTTTGTCCTTGGCCTGACTTTGGGCACCGGCGTGGGCGGCGGCTTGGTTATAAATAACAAGATATACCGTGGCCGGCATAATTTAATGGAAACCGGCCACTTCAAGATCACGGAAAAAGGATTTCAGTGCAGCTGCGGCCATTTTGGCCACTTTGAATCACAGGTCAGCGGTCCGGCTTTAACCAGATATTTTCGAAGGTTTTCGGGAAAAAATCTGGCCGGAGAAGAAATCCATGAACTGGCCAAAGCGGGGGATAAAAAAGCTTTAGCGGCCGCGGAAATAATGTCGCGCTATTTAGCCATCGGCCTGGGGAATTTAATTAATACCTTAAGCCCGGATATCATCGTTATCGGCGGCAGTGTCGCCCAGTTTCAAGAGATTATTGATCTCGCCAAGAAAAAATTGGCTGGGGAAATAATTTACGCGAGGCATCAAAAAGTCAGGATCGTAAAATCAAAACTTGGCGACGACGCCCAGCTGTTAGGCGCCTCTTTATTAATTAAAAATCATTATTCTTTAATATAATGCCTATCCCTCAATTAAAACCAAAAATTCGTTTTGACAAATCCTGGCGGGAAAACTGGCATTTGAAAAAAGTGAAAAAACGGAAAGAATGGTGGGAGCATCTTACCAGCCGCTGGCTGCCGATCCTCTCTATTTTAATCTTAGGCGGCGGGATTGTCGGCCTGGCCGCTTTTGCCTGGTTTTCCCGCGACCTGCCTGACCCGAACAAACTAATAGAACGCTCCGTGGCCCAAAGCACCAAAATATACGCCCGCGACGAAAAAACCCTGCTTTACGAAATTCACGGCGATCAGAATCGGACCGCCATTAATTTAGCCGATATTGCGTCGGATGCAAAAAACGCCACCATCGCCGTGGAAGATAAAAACTTCTACCAGCACAAGGGGTTTTCCCTGCCGCGCATTTTCAAAGCCCTGGTCATTGACGTTATCCAGCGGAAAAAAGCCCAGGGTGCCTCCACCATCACCCAGCAATTCGTAAAAAACGCCATCTTGACCACGGAAAAAAGCTGGACCAGAAAATTCAAAGAGATCGTCCTCGCCTACCAGATAGAAAGAAAATTTTCCAAAGATGAAATATTAAAGATGTATTTCAACGAAATCCCCTACGGCTCAAGCCTCTACGGCATTGAAGCGGCTTCGCAGAGTTTTTTCGGCAAAAGCGCCAAAGACTTAAGCCTGGCCCAAGGAGCCTTGCTGGCCGCCATCCCTCAGGCGCCCACCTATTATTCCCCTTACGGCACCCACACCGACGCTCTGGTGGCCCGGCAAAAAATGATCATTGACTTAATGGTGGAACAGAAATATATCACCCAAGAACAAGGAGATGAGGCGAAAAAAACCGACATCCTAAAGGAAATCAAGCCCAAACGGGAAAATATTCTGGCACCGCATTTTGTCATGTATGTAAAAGAGATGCTGGCCGAGAAATACGGTGACAAAGAAATCGAACAAGGCGGCATGAAAGTCATCACCACTCTTGATTACGACCTGCAAAAGATCGCCGAGGAAGAAATCGAAAAAGGAGCGACGAAATTCGAAAAATACGGGGCCACGAACGCGGCCCTGGTTTCCCTGGATGTGAAAACCGGAGAAGTATTAGCCATGGTCGGCTCTAAAGATTATTTTAATGCTGACATCGACGGCAATGTTAACGTCACTTTGCGGCCCCGCCAGCCCGGCTCCTCTTTTAAGCCTTTTGTCTACGCCACCGCCTTCAAAGAAGGCTACACGCCGGAAACAATTCTATTTGACTTGAACACTGTTTTTAAAACCGACGCCAAAGACTATATTCCGAAAAATTATGACCTGGCCGAACATGGGCCAATTACGATGCGCAAAGCCCTGCAGGGCTCGCTAAACATTCCCGCGGTAAAAACCCTTTATTTGGCTGGCCTTAATAATGTTCTTGATCTGGCGGAATCTTTTGGCTACACCACTTTTACCGACCGCAGCCGCTTCGGCCTTTCTCTGGTTTTAGGCGGCGGCGAAGTAAAACTTATAGAGCATACCAACGCTTACGCAATTTTAGCCCGCGAAGGAGAAAAAATAAATTACTCCTCAATTCTTAGAATAGAGGACGCCAATGGAAAAATTTTGGAAAAACATACTCAGGAAAAAAAGAACCGGGTCTTAGACCAAGAAATCGCCCGCCAGATGAGCAAAGTTCTTTCCGACAATGATTCACGCGCCTATATTTTTGGGGCCAACAATTATCTTACCCTGGGCAACCGGCCGGTGGCCGCTAAAACTGGCACCACCGACGACTACCGTGACGCCTGGACGCTTGGCTACACCCCCACCCTGGTCACTGGTGTCTGGGTCGGCAATAATAACAATGACGAGATGAAACGCGGGGCTGATGGTTCGGTGATCGCCGCCCCTATTTGGAATGGTTTTATGAAAAGAGCGCTGGCGGGAAAACCTGTGGAGTATTTCAAAGACTTCAAGGGGATTGAAACGGACAAGCCCATTCTTAACGGAAAACTCACCGGAGAAACCCCGATCAAGGTCGACTCGGTCACCGGCAAACAAATTCCAAACTCCTGTCTCGCTGACTGGCCGGCTAGCTTTGTCGCGGAAAAAACGGTAAAAGCCGTGCACAATATTCTTTATTACGTAAAAAAAGAAGACCCGCGCGGGGATCCGCCCAGCGATCCGTTAAGCGATCCGCAATACGCCAATTGGGAAGCGCCGGTCCAGAAATGGGCGACAGATCATGGTTATATTGAGACCATGCCCGACCTGGAAATTTGCAGCTTAAGAAGCCAGGAAAATCTCCCGCAAATTAATTTTTCCGCTCCGATAAATAACGAGACGGTCACGCAAAGCCCGATTAACTTCACGGTTCAGGTTTCCGGCTCCCAGGCGATCAGTAAAGTCGAATATTATATTGACAAGACTCCGGTCGGCGAAAACAGCGTCAGCCCCTATTCTCTGGCCTATGACGCTTCCGCCCTGGCTAACGGCTATCATGATATAGACGCGGTCGTGACTGACGCCGTCGGCAACACTAACCAAGCCAGCGTCAGTATTAACTATCTGCCAACGACGGCCGCCACGAGCCTATATTTTATTTCCCCAAAGCAAGGCGCGGAAATTCCCATGGCCTCTTTCCCCCTGACTATCCAGGCCTCCGCTTTCGACCCGAAAGGAGTCAAACAGGTCACTTTCGCTTTTCAAAATTCTGGCGGTCAGGAGACAATAATAACCACTCTCTCAAATCCCGCCACGACTAATGTCAGCGCTGTCTGGCCGGCGGTACCGGTTGGTTCATATAAACTATATATGACTTTGGAAAACGCCGAAGGAAATAAAACACAAACGGATTATCTCACCGTCACTGTCAAATAATTCACCGCTATAACAAAAATCTTAGTCTTTCCACTAAGATTTTTTTATGCCTGGTATTAATATTTTCTAATATTTGCCCTTGGTGCAGACGGATCTCATTGACCAAGACCGAGCCCAAGACCGCCACGGACAAGACTTTGTTCTTCAAGAATTTAGCCTGAACTCTTTTTAAAATCTTAGGGCCGAAAATCTTTTTTATTTCTTCGTGAAAATCCTCCATTACCTGGCTGCTTTGAACCTGGGTTTCAATGCCGCTTTTTCTGACAGAATGATCAAGCAATGATCCAATCGGCTGAAGCATGCTATTGCCGGATCGGCATAATAATGTAAAGATGGTCGGCCTGCCCTTCCGGCTTGATCACGCCGGGGTTTGCTTCATCTGATAATTCCAAATTAAAACTTTCCGTTTCTATGCTGGCCAAACCGTCCAGGAGGTAGCGGTAATTAAAGACGATCTTGTTTTTTTCGCCTTCCACCTTGCCGGTAAGTTCGGAAATGTTCTCCCCGACCTGGGTGTTCGAGGCGGAAACCACCACTTTGCCTTCCGGCAAAAAATCCAAATTCACATCGTTGATACCCGGCTTGCAGAATAAGCTGGTCGTCCGGACGATTTTCACGAATTCACGGGTATTCAAAACCACTTTGGTTTTACATTCCTTGGGAATAATCTGCTGGTAGTCCGGATATTGGCCCTCAATTAGCCGGGAAATTATTTCAATGCCGTCAAACTCAAAAAGGGCCTGATTTTCATTGAGATAAAAATTTAAAATATCTGTTTCTTCGTCCAAAATACGAACTAGCTCCTGCAAAGTGCGCGCTGGAATAATCACCCCTTCGCCTTCCTTCGCTTCTTTTTCCAATTTGATTTTTCTTTCCGCCAGGCGATAACTGTCCGTCGCCGCCAGCGTCAGGCTGTTTGTTTCCGGTTTTAAGAAAATTCCGCTAATCTCGGGCCTGGATTCATCGGCCGCGGCCGCGAAAATAACCTGCATTACCGCTTTTTTGAATTCTTTGACCTTCACCTGGTAATTCCGTTTTTTTTCCACTTTCGGAATTAAGGGAAACTCCTCGGCCGGCGAACCCTTGATCACCGTCTGGGCCTGGCCGTTGGTAATTTTTAAATTATCCTTTTCCGCTAATAAATCCACCCGGTCGTGGGAAAGAGAGTTAATATAATCAGCTAAAAGCTTGGCCTGCACGGTAATTTTTCCTTCTTCTTCAATTTTGCCGCGGATCTGGCAATTTATGCCGATTTCTAAATTCGTGGAAGTCAGTTTTATAACTCCTTTTTCCGCGGTAATCAAAATATTATTTAAAATAGGAAGAGTTTGATTACGGCTGGCGATATGGCTGGTAATTTCCAAGCCTCGATTCAAATTTTCCTGGGTGAATGAAAGTTTCATAATAAGATATATATTTAATTTATTTAATTAATAGCAGTAGTAATAGGAAAGAAAAATGGGGATAAGTTCTTTATTAAGAAAGGAGAAGAAAGATACGGCGTATTTGGACGTGAAAAAGTTCGGGAAAACTTGTGATAATATTAAGTGATAAGCTGTGTATAAAATTTTAAGGAGAATTACAATGAGAAAAATATTTTACCGATTAGTGTTTAATGAACAGATTGTTAATTACTTATACCGAGTTTATACCCAGAAAAATTTTATTGCTGGCTGTAAAGACGCTGGCGGATCAGCATGATGTCCTGCTTTAATTTATCATCTGTCTCTATTTCCCGCGCCATTTTTGTGCAGGCATGCATGGCGGTGGTGTGATCGCGGCTCCCTAATTCCTGGCCGATATTGGGAAAGGAAGCCTTAAGCTCTTCGCGCATCAGATACATGGCCACTTGGCGCGGCAAAACCAGCTCTTTTTTCCGGCTGCTGCCCAACAAATCCTCCAGCTTAGTGTCAAAAAAACTGCCGACCGTGCTGATAATTTGCTTGCTGGTCAAGCCTCCTCTAGGCGAAGCCGGTTTGACGGCGGTCAGTAGTTTCTTGATTGATTCCAAAGAGGGCTCGCTTTTACTCAAATCGTGAAAGGCCATAATGCGGTTAAGGGCCCCTTCCAGTTCCCTGACGTTGCTTTGGATATTGGAAGCGATATAATTAAGGCTTTCCGGAGAAAGCGTATAATTCTTTTCCTTGCATTTTTGGGATAAAATAGCGATTCTGGTCTCCAGGTCGGGCTGGCCGATGTCAGCGATCATCCCCCACTCAAAACGGGAAACCAGGCGGTGCTCAAGAGCGGGAATGGATTTAGGCGGCCGGTCGGAACTGACCACGATTTGCTTGTTGGCCTGGTGAAGGGCGTTAAAGGTGTGGAAGAACTCTTCCTGCGTTCTTTCTTTGCTGGCTAAGAATTGAATGTCATCGATCAAAAGGACATCAGCGTTGCGGTAGGTGTTTTTAAAGTCATTAGCCCCGCCGCGGGAGACGGATTGGATGAATTCGTTGGTGAATTTTTCGCAGGTGACATAAATAACCTTCTTTTCCGGCTGCTTTTCAATCACCCGGTTGCCGATCGCCTGCATCAAATGGGTCTTTCCCAGGCCTACCCCGCCGTACAAAAAAAGCGGATTATAGATTAATCCTGGTTTTTCCGCGATGGCGGTGCAAGCCGCCTGGGCCAGCTCATTGCCCTTGCCGACGACAAAACTTTCAAAAGTGTAATGGGGGTTTAAATTGAATTTTTCCAAGTACTCCCTTTCTTTTTTGTCCAGATCTTTTATCTTGCCGTTTTCTCGGTATTCAATTTTATCCGCAGGCGCTTCTTTTGTCGTTGGTTTCCGTGTTTCCACTTGATAAATAATTTCTTTAACCTGATGATTGGTGATGTTTTGAAGGGCTTTTAAGATTGACTGGTGGTATTTATTTTCCAGCCAGGTCTTGGTAAAAGCATTGGGCACACCGATCACCACTTTATCGGTCCCAAATTCGGAAATAAAAGTATTTTTAAACCAAGTGGTAAAATTTGCCTTGCTGATATATAATTCTACTTCGCCTAAGGTAGCTTGCCAGAGTTCTTCCTTGGTCATAAAAAATTTTTGGAAAAAAAATTTAGCTACCTCTGAATATACCATAAAAATGGCGAACAAAACACCCCTAAAAAATAGCAAATGTGCATAAATTGTGGAATAAGGGGGGAAAACGGGAAAGGGGGTCTGGGGTTTGACCAAAAAAGAAATTTTTGATAAACTAACAAAGTCAATTTATATGCCTAAAAGAACATATCAGCCTAAAAAGCGAAAAAGAGCCCGCAGTCATGGTTTCCGCCAGAGAATGAGATCGGCCGGCGGAAGAAAAATTTTGGCGCGCCGCCGCCAGAAAGGACGTTTTCGATTGGCGGTTTAAAATTTTTATGCTTAAAGCCCAATATCATTTGCGCCGCAAGCAGGATTTCCAAAAAATTTACCGCCGGGGCGATTATTTTTTTTCCCCGCACCTGATCATAAGATTTTTGCCGAATTCTAAAAATCTTTCCCGCTTTGCCTTTGTGGTTTCGGCCAAAGTTGCTCCCAAGGCGGTGGATCGTAACCTCGTAAAAAGGCGTTTAAGCGAAATTATCCGGTTAAACCTCGATCATTTGGCTGTTGGTCTTGATCTGATCATTATCGCCAAAAAATCCCTTTTGACCCAAGAATTTGCCAACCAAAAAGAAAACCTCATCATTTTATTGAAAAAAGCGAAAATATGTCAAAAATAAGCCAAATTTTAAAGAAATCTGTTCTGAAAATAATTCGTTTTTATCAAAAAACCCTGTCTTTTGACCATGGAGTGTTTTCGTATAAATATCCCCGAGGATTCTGTCGGCATTATCCCACCTGCTCGGAATATACATATCTAGCAATTGAGAAATTTGGGCTAATTAAAGGCATTTTTAAGGGTTCTAAGCGAGTTTTACGCTGTCACCCATATTCTGCCGGCGGATACGATCCGATAAAATAATATTTAAATTATGGGTAACATTTTTCATGTCGCGCTATACGAACCATTACTTAATGCCTTGCTGTTTTTGGTTAAAATAATTCCCGGGCATGATTTAGGCATCGCCATTATCTTTTTTACCATTATTATCCGCTTGATCTTGTACATTCCCTCGTTATCAAGCATCAAACAACAGCGCCAGATGCAGGAAATTCAGCCTAAACTTAACGCGTTGAAAGCCAAATATAAAGATAACCGGGAAGAACTCGGCCGGCAAACCATGCAGTTTTACAAGGATAACAAGGTCAATCCTTTCTCTTCCTGTCTGCCACTTCTTATCCAGCTGCCGATTTTATACGCTTTATTCCGCGTTTTTCTCACCGGGATCACGACTGACGCCGCGACCGGATTATTGGCTCCGGCGGAGATAAATAATCTTTACGGCCCCTTGCGCGATTACTTTACCACTCATTCTTTAAATACGATGTTCTTGGGCTTTGTGGATCTGACCCGGACCGGCAACTGGGTTTTAGCTTTGCTCGCCGGCGCCGCCCAATTTTACCAATCCAAGATGCTGATTTCTAAGCAGCCACCAAAAAATATGCCCGGGGCCAAGGATGAAGGCATGGCCGCCGCCACGTCCCGGACCATGACCTATTTTCTGCCCATCATGATCGTGTTTTTTTCCTTAAGATTCCCGGCCGGCCTGGCTCTTTACTGGCTCGTTACCACTCTTTTTGCCGTGGCTCAGCAGTTTATATATTTAAAAAAACGGCCGGTAAAACTTGAAGGCAATGATATTAAGCCATAAAAATTTGATCGGTTTGCCCGTGGAAACCAAAAGCGGCCAGCGCCTGGGATCGGTTTCTCATTTTGACCTGGAGGTTGATGAGCAAAGAGTCATTCGATATTACGTTAAAAGCAGCCGGATGATTACCGGTCTTTTAAGACAGGAATTAATGGTGGGAGTTGACCAAGTTGTTTCAATTACCAAAGAAAAAATGATAGTGGAAGATAATTTAAGCCGGGAAACAAAAATATCCGAAGAAAAAGTCGCCCCGGCGTCAACTTAGCCATAAATTTTATATAATCGTTAAAGAGAGGATAAAAACTTTAGATCCTCTTTTTTGAAATGTTTAAAAAGTAACCGGCGTTTATTTTTATCAAGAAAAGTAAAGTATATATATTTGGTATTTTTAGGCAAGAATTTTTTTATGCGGTTAGCCCATTCAATAACTACCAGGCAATTTTTTGTGTTAAGGTATTCAGTCAGTCCTTTGTATTCCATGGCAGAAAAATTTGTTAAGCGATAAAAATCAAAATGATAAAGATATTTTACCCCCTTTTTTCCCGTTGGATAGACTTTTAATTGTAAAAAAGAAGGGCTTAATACTTTTTGCTTAACTCCCAAGCCTTGACCTAAGCCTTGCAGGAAAGTCGTTTTGCCGCCGCCTAAATCACCGATCAGGGCCAGGATATCGCCTGACTTTAAATATTTGGCTAATTTAAAGCCGATTTGTCTTGTTTGGCCGGGATTTTGAGTAATAATAGGGGTCATTTTTCGTCTCTTTAATATAGCAAAAAAGATAAAACCGGCCAATGACTTGACAGTTTTTCGTTCCTTGGTTATAATTATTAATTCTAATTTTTTATGGAACCATTACCCTATAAACAAGCGATAGATATCACTAAGAGGGCGAGCAATATACTTATTGTTTTACCCAATAATCCCACGACCGATGCCATTGCTTCGAGCCTGGCGCTTTTTTTGGCGTTGGAAAAAATGAAGAAAAAGGGGAAAATAGTCTGCAGCGAATTTACTTTGCCGGCCTCGCACTCCTTTCTGCCAAAAAGTTCGGAAATCCGTTCGGACCTGGCAACCTTACGCAAATTCATCATTTCTTTAGATGTTTCTCGGACCAAGGTGGAAGAACTAAGCTATGATATAGACAAGGACAAACAGCAGCTGAATATTTTTATCACTCCTAAGAACGGATTTTTTGAAGAGAGGGATTTGAAGACTTCCGCCGGCATGTATGAATATGATCTGATCTATGTCCTGGATTCGCCCGATCTGGATTCCCTGGGTAAATTATTCGAAAATAACGCGGAATTTTTCTATCATACGCCGGTCGTGAATATTGACCATAGCCCGGCCAATGATTATTTCGGCCAAATTAATCTGGTTGACCTTACCGCCACTTCCACCTCGGAAATAATTTTCGGCCTGATAAAAGAAATGGGCGAGGAAGTTATGAACGAGCAAATTTCCACCAATTTGCTGACGGGCATCATTTCCAAAACAAAAAGTTTCCGCACCACTTCCGTCACCCCGAAATCTTTAGCCATTGCTTCCCATTTGGTGGAATGGGGGGCGCGGCGCGAGGAAATAATTAAAAATCTTTTCCAGACCAAGGATATCGCAACGCTTAAACTCTGGGGCCGGGTACTGGCGCGGCTTAAGGAAGGCCAGGAACATCGTCTGGTTTGGTCGCAAGTATCCCGGTCAGATTTTGAAAATTCGGGCGCCCGCGAAGAAGATCTACTGGGTGTGATCGATGAGTTGATAATCAACACTCCCCTGGCCGAGATCGTCGTCCTTCTATACGAATCAGCGGAAAAGACGATCAAGGGAATAATCTATAGTATCAAGCAGATTGACGGCTTCAGGCTTCTGCGCGAGTTTCAGCCCAGCGGGACCAAAGATTTTACGTACGTGGTAATGCCCACCCAAAGTTTGGAAGAGGCGGAAAAAATGACTATAAGCCGGGCGGAGAGTTATTATCGATCGGGCTACTAAACCTAAAAGCGGTAAGCTTAAATATATTAACTGGCGCAAAGCGGAGGTATTGACCTCTTTTTTTGTTTTCCCGCCCGCGTGATTTCTGTTATAATATAGATGATATAACAAAAAAACATGATTTCATCGTCAATAAATAACAACCAGGGTTATAAGGTGGCGGCCCAGGGAGTGGAAGAAAAGTTCACCGAGAAAATGGACGAGATCCAGCTTAAGGAAAAAGAACGCCTGGCCCGGGAAAAGGCGGAAAGCTCAGGCATAAATTACATCAGTCTGGTCGGTTTTCCCATCGGGCCGGAAACCCTCTCCGTAATTTCCAAAGAAGAGGCCATAAAATACCAGGCCATCTGTTTTTTAAAGTCCGGCCGGGAAATAAGAATCGGCACCACGGATACGGAAAATCCAATTCTGGCCGAGCTTTTGGAGAAAATAAACGAAAAACTGCAGACGAGCGTCGGACTTTACCTTATCACCGAGCATAGTTTTGCCGCCGCTCTAAAGTTATACGACCGTTTGCCTAAAATAAGAAAGGAGATCAAGGGAATTGAAATCACTCAGGCGTCAGTGGATAAATTCAAAGGAGAACTTTATGACTTTCATCAATTGGGGGCCCGCATCCACCAGGTGCCGTTGTCAGAGACTCTGAATATTTTATTGGCCGGCGCTATCCAGGCTAAATCTTCGGACGTCCATATTGAGGCGGAAGAAGGCGGCATCAAGGTGCGTTACCGCATTGACGGGATTCTGCACGACGTGGCCGATCTGCCCAAAGACATGTGGAAGCGATTAGTCAGCCGGATCAAACTATTGGCCGGTTTAAAAATAAACATTGAAAAATCCCCTCAGGACGGCCGGGTGGATCTGATCTTGAAAGAAGGCCGGATAGATGTCCGTGTTTCCACGGTGCCGACCGCTTACGGAGAAAGCGTGGTTATGCGGTTGCTTCTTTCTTCCGCCTCCACTTTGAATTTTGAGAATTTGGGTTTGCGCGGCGAGGCTTTTAAAAGATTGGAAAAAGAAATCCTGCGGCCCAACGGCATGATCATCACTTCCGGCCCCACCGGCAGCGGTAAAACCACGGCCCTCTACGCGGTCTTGAATAAATTAAATAATCCGGAAACAAAGATCATCACTTTGGAAGACCCGATTGAATACCGCCTGGCCGGCATTAACCAGAGCCAGGTGGAACACGAAGATGAATTTGCCTCTAGCCAAGTGGTGGAAAGTGAAGGGAAAACCAAGGTAAGGGCGACCCGGAAAAAATACACCTATGCCAACGGCTTGAAATCCATTTTGCGCCAGGATCCGGATGTCATCATGATCGGCGAGATCCGGGACCTGGAAACCGTGGAAATCGCCATGCAGGCGGCCTTGACCGGCCATTTAGTTCTGTCCACGATCCACGCCAATGACGCGGCCGGGGTCATCCCCAGGTTTTTGGCCATGGGCGCCAAACCGTTTTTGCTGGCGCCGGCTTTGAACGCGGTCATGGCCCAGCGTTTGATCCGCCGTCTCTGCCCCAAATGCAAGACAGAAGACCATTTATCCGAAACAACTTTAAATAAAGTTAAAGAAGTATTGGGCAAATTGCCGGCGACCGCGGAAAGAAAAGTGGATTTAAACCAGGAATTGAAATTCTACCGCGGCGCGGGTTGTGAAGCCTGCAACCACACCGCTTACGCCGGCCGCATCGGCATATTCGAAATTTTGATCATGAACGCGGAAATTGAAAAGATCATATTGTCGGCCCAGGTCTCAGAATACCAGATGCGCGACGTGGCCATTAAAAACGGCATGGTGACCATGGTCCAGGACGGGCTTTTAAAAGCCTTGGACGGGCTGACTTCGGTGGACGAAGTCTTCCGCGTGGCGGAATAGATATATTTAACAAGGTGAATAAAATAATCAGAAAATTAAAGCGGGAAGAAAGCTTCATGACCGGCCGGTATAATCTAGCGCCGGAATTTTTGAGTTTGATAATTACTTTCCGCTGCAATTTCCGCTGCCAGAGCTGCTCTATCTGGCAAAAACCGCCAATTCAAGAATTATCGGAAAATGAGTGGCTGGGAATCTGCCGCCAGGCCAAAGAGGTTTTTACCCCGGAGACTTTCGTGGAAATCAACGGCGGCGAGGCGCTGTTAAGAAAAGAACTGGTTATTTCTTTAATTAAAACCCTTAAGCCTCATTTTAAAAATGTCGCCTTGAACTCGAATGGTTTATTAATTAGCAAGGAAATAGCGAAAGAATTAGAAAAATCAGGCCTGGATCTGTTGAAGATTTCTTTTTACAGCTTAAATGAAGATATCCATAATTCTCTGCGCGGCCATCCCCAGGCTTTCTGCCAGGCTAAAAAAGCTTTGGAATTGATAGATAACAGCCGGATTAAACTGGAAGTCGGCGTATTAATGATGGCCAAAAATATGGCTGATTTGCCGGAATTGATCAAATATTTAAAGACACTAAATAACGCGAATATTATCCTGCAGCCTTTGGACGAAAGCATTGAATCCGAAGGATCAAAGAACAGGGCGGTCAATCAAACAATTTCGGAATTATGGCCGGCGAAAGAGGAAACCGCCAAGTTTTTTGACTGGGTTTTGGAAAATTACAAAAACTATCCGATTAAAAATTCTTTAGCCAGCCTTAAAGCCATGCAGGAATATTATCTTCAGCCTTCAAGCGTCTTGAAATACCGCTGCTTTGCCGGCCAAAGGAATCTGGTTGTTTATCCCCAGGGCGACGTGGCCATGTGTTTTAAAGGCCGGATCCTCGGCAATTTAACTAAAGAAAATCTATCTGAAATTCTAAAGGGCGAGGCGGCCAGGCAAGAGCGCCAAAATATCCGGCGCTGCCAGAAATACTGCCGGATCATTGGCTGTAATTTTTCGCGGGGATTATTGGAGGTGTTTAAAGGTTAATAAGCCATCGCGCCCTGGAAAGGACGCGCTGTTAGGAATTTAAATTTGGTATTTAATCTATAATCCGCAGCGCAGGCTTCTCTTCGAGCCTGAGCCTCAGAGCCGAAGGCCACGCCTGCGCGGAATTTAAAAAAACTCCCGGTTGGTTTTCCGAGAGTTTTTAGCGTTCCGTCGATAAGGAAATCTTATTATTCGTCGTCTTCTTTATCCCGAAATTCGACGGATAGCTGATCCTGGGTATAGGCGTTTTGTTCCTGGCCCGGAAATTGGACGATGAATTTGTCATCGCCAGCCTCATCGTGGTCGGCAATCACTGCCCGGTTTTTTCCGGCGAAGGCGATCACCTCATCGAACGACAGATTGTCCGTGGAATCAATAACCACGCAATTTTCCGCCCCTTCATTCTTGAATTTTTCTTCGGCGGCGACCGCATTCATTTTACCTTTCTTGGTTTCTTGGTTAGGTATGAATTCTCTTTCTCCTTTCTCGCCGTTAGTCATAGAATTTTTTTTAATGATAATAATGAATTATATTATTATATTGAGTCAATAATGTCAATATTGTCGATTATTTTAATTCCAGTTTTGCCCGGGAAAGCCATTCAATAACCGCCTTGTTTTTGGCAAGCAAGGCTGATTTTTTCTTTTGCACCACGAAATTATCGCCGGGCTTTAGGCTTTTGCTTTTCTTCAAATCCCGCAGCTCTATGATTGTTTTTTGCAGGTTTTGAAAATCTTTAACGGCTTTTAGGCTTTTAGACTTCGGACCGACTCTCGGCCACTCGGCGATCATTAGCATTTTATCTTGATTCAAATTCTGCCAAATTTCTTCGGTGACAAAGGGAATAAAAGGATGCAGGAGTTTTAATAGAGTTTCCAAAACATGGTATAAAACCGCGTAATTTTTTTCCACTTTGGAGATTTCCAGATACCAGTCGGCGAACTTATGCCAGGTGAATTCATAGAGTTTTTCCGTGGCTTGGGAGAATTCAAATTTGTCCAGATCTGTGGTTACTTCTTTGATTAAGGTATTCAATTCGGAAAGGATCCACTGATCAGCCAAAGTTTTCGCCTTAGCCGGGACTTTCGGCTTCGGACTCATGAAAGTAAAGCGGGAAATATTCCAAAGCTTGTTGCAGAAATTCCTGGCGCTTCCAATCTTTTCCTCGTACATCTTCATGTCCTGGCCGGTAGAAATGCCCATGATTAAACTTAAACGGATGGCATCCGTGCCATATTTATCGGTCATCAGCAAAGGATCCACGCCGGTGCCTTTGGATTTGGACATCTTCTTGCCGTCTTTATCTAAGATAAGACCATGAAGATAAACGGTCTTAAACGGTACTTCTTTTAATAGATACAAACTCATCATGGTCATCCTGGCCACCCAGAAAAAGAGAATATCCCAGCCGGTTTCCATTACGTCTGTCGGATGAAACATTGCTAAATCGCCAGTTTTTTTGGGCTTGCCCGCCGAAGCTTTCTTGTCCGACGTAGCCTTGGCGAAGTCGGAAGCGGAGGCGGGCCAGCCTAAGGTGGAGAAAGTCCATAAAGAAGAAGAGAACCAGGTGTCTAAAGTATCTTCGTCTTGTTTTAAGTCAGAACTTTGGCATTTAGAACACTTAACCGGTTTTTCCGCGGAAGCAATCGTTTCGCCGCATTTTTCGCAGTACCAAATAGGTATCTGGTGGCCCCACCAGAGCTGGCGGGAAATGCACCAATCGCGGATATTGTTTAAGAAATGGAAATATATTTTTTCAAAACGCTTGGGGACAATTTTGATTTTGCCGGTTTTAACCGCTTTGACCGCTTCCCGGGCCATGTCTTTCATTTTCACGAACCATTGCCGGGTGGCCATGGGTTCAATAGTGGCATGGCAGCGTTCGCAATGAGCAATGGCGTGTTCATACTCTTCGGTTTTGGTTAAAAAGCCGTGCTGGGTAAGGCGGGCCAAGACTTTTTCCCGGGCGTCAAGGATTTTCAAGCCGAAAAAGCTTTCCGAAGCCTCTTTAGTCATTTTGCCGTCCAAACCGATGACCTGGACAATGGGCAGATCATTTCTTTTGGCGATCTGGAAATCAAGATCGTCGTGAGCCGGCGTCACTTTGACCGCGCCAGTGCCAAAAGCAATGTCCACCTGTGCGTCGGCGACAATCGGGATCTCCCGGTTGATCAAGGGAACCAGAACTTTTTTGCCGACCAGTTTTTTATAGCGCTTGTCTTTTGGATTCACGGCCACGGCGGTGTCGCCCAGCATGGTTTCCGGCCGGGTGGTGGCCACTTCAATGAACTGCTCCGCCGTGCCGATGATCGGATAGCGGATATACCAGAGACTGCTTTTAACGGTTTCGTGGCTGACTTCCAGATCGGAAAGAGCGGTGTAGCAGCGGGGGCACCAGTTGGTAATTCTATAATCGCGGTAGATCAGGCCGTCGTTAAACAGTTTGATAAAAGCCGTATTCACCGCGTCGGTCAGCTGGGGATCCATAGTAAAGTGGTTTCTTGACCAGTCGCAGGACGCGCCCATGCTTTTGTATTGCTCCAAGATCTTCCCGCCGTATTTTTCTTTCCATTGCCAGACGTGTTTTAAAAAAGCTTCGCGGCCGATCTGCCGGCGGTTGATCCCCTCTTTTTTCAGGAGCCGCTCCACCATCACTTGGGTGGAAATGCCGGCGTGGTCGGTGCCCGGCAACCACAAGGCTTTTTCCTGTTTCATCCGGTGATAACGGGTCATGATGTCTTCCAGGGTCAGATAGCGGGCGTGGCCGATGTGGAGTTCGCCGGTGACATTGGCCGGCGGCATGGAGATGACGAATCTCTTTTTTGTTTTGAAAGGAAGATTATCAGGATTAAAAAAGCCGCTCTTTTCCCAGAGAGAATAAATGTTTTTTTCCGTTAGTTTGGCATCGTAGGTTTTGGAGAGTTCTTTGGAGGGCATATTTTATTTTTTAAATCCCAATTCTTCAAATTCTAAACCGGGTTTGGGACATTCGGATTTTGTATTTGGGATTTGTTTAGGATTTAGTGCTTAGAATTTAGGATTTATATAACTACAGTTTACCTTTTTTCCGCTAATTTTACAAATATTCTATTGACATTTCCAAGAATTTATGCTAATATTATTTAATTAAATAATAAATAAATTAATAATATGGCCAACGAATTTGAAAGAGGCGGACCGCCAAGCGATGAGTTTGACGAAAATGGCATGCGTATATCAGTCGAATCATCAGGAGCAGATATTGAAGTGCCAAAAAAACCGGCGTATGAAGGGCCGGAATCCCTGGAAAATAAACTAAGATTTGAATTATTGACTGAGCCGGGCAAGGATGGTCCGATTCAAGTAGAGAGGCATTTAAATGAAGACGGTGGGCCTGTTTTTACGCATAAACGATGCCTTGATGAGGCGAGAAAGTTTAAATGCGGTAATGAAATACACAATCAGTTTAATGAACAAGGAGAGTTGGAATATCAAAAACAGGAGGATTTTAATGATGAGGCCGCTTTTAAGGCGGAAAGAAAAATAACCGGCGGGTTTGAAAAAAAGCTTCGATATTCAGATGACGGAAACACTACAATTGAAGAAGGCCATGATTTGCCTGGTACGCTCGGAGAAGGCAAGGCTTGGGAAAATACAATAAAAAGGAATGAGGCCGGCCGGAAAGAAAAAATAACCGGCAAAAGCACGGCCGGACCGGAAAAAGGGAGAGTGTGGGAGGAAACAAATACTTATTATGATAATGATGAAATTTATAAACCCGACGGTGTATTATATACCGGTAACATTACTAGGGTTGAAAATACGATAATAGCCCAGGGAGATGATAAGACAAAAACGCCGGAGGGAACGGTAATCTTAAAGTATCTTGTCCATGATGAAGACGGAAAACTCGTGACCTATTGGCGGGAAGAAGCAGCGCCTAAAGAATAAATATTAAGCGATCCCGAGACATGGATCCACTTTGACTTTGTTTATTGTCGCGAAGTCTTTTTTTATGGCGTGAAAATAAGCGGCCATGGCCATCATGGCGGCGTTGTCGGTGGAAAAGGAACGCAAGGGGGAGTAGAAAGGAATGCCCGGCAGTTCTTTTTTAACCGCTTTTTGAAAAGCCCGGATCAAGGTCTGGTTGGCTGAGACCCCGCCCGAGATCATGATGCTTTTGACTTTGAAATCTTTGGCCGCTCTTAAGGTTTTACCGATTAGAACGTCAATAGAAGCTTGTTGGAAAGAAGCACACATGTCTTTTTTGAATTGGTCATCAACCTTCGGCAATTTTCTGACGATATAAAGCACGGCGGTCTTAAGCCCGGAAAAACTGAAGTCATAGTTTTTTTGCTTGAGCAGCGGCCGCGGCAATTCAATTTTGTTCGGGTCGCCTTCTTTGGCCATTTGTTCAATGATCGGGCCGCCGGGATAGCCCAGGTCTAAAATCTTAGCCACTTTATCAAAAGCTTCCCCGACCGCGTCATCCAGGGTCTCCCCTATTTTTTTATAAACTCCATGATTTTTCATTAAAACCAATTCCGTATGGCCGCCGGAAACGATCAAAGACAAAGCCGGAAGTTTTATTTTAGGCAGACTAAATTCCCGGCCAGGCGGAACCGGCAGCCAGTTGCCGTAAAAATGGCCTTCAAGGTGGTTAAGGGTGATCAAGGGTTTTTTCAAGGCATAAGCCAGAGTTTTGGCGGTTTCCAAACCGACCATCAGGGAGGTGATGAGTCCCGGCCCTGAAGTGACGGCGATATAGTCCACGTTTGCTATATCAGGGCAGGCTTCTTTGATAACCGGCAGGATTTTGACCACATGCTCGCGGGCCGCCACTTCCGGGACAATCCCGCCGGTCTTGGCATGGATGTCCACCTGGGAGGCGACCACGCTTGAGTGCAAAATAAACTTGCCGTTTATACTTTCTAATAAAGCGGCGGCGGTTTCATCGCAAGAGGTTTCGATGGCGAGGATTTTCATAATAGTATTTAGTACGGTTGCGGTAGAAGTTCAGTAATAGATGTCTTTAATATTTTACTTTTATTTTGATTAACACACCAAACAATCACGTCTTTTTTGGTGATTTTTGTGATTTCAAAAATGACTTGTCGGCATATTCCACAAGGGGTAACCGGTTTATGAAAAGGTTTATTTTTTGAAAAACCTATCAGCGCAATTTCTTTAATATTCCGTTCACCCAAATTATTAGCGGTCAAGATAGCTGACCTTTCGGCACAAATATTGAAAGTTGAAGAAGCGTTGCCGAAACAACCGCCTATAATTATTTTATTGGATTTTGTTCTGACGGCCGCCCCGACCAAAGTTTTCGATTTGTAGGGATTATAGCCGAGTTTAATGGCCTCTTGCGCGGCATCTATTAATTCTTTATCTTTTTTATTTAAGTTTTTGTAAGATAGTATTTTCATGAAGCTATTCTAACATTTTTTGTATAAAAAAAATAGGCGTGTACAGTTAACACATACCGCTGACACTTGGTAAGATGATGGCTGACACCTGTTAACTATTAATATTTAGCCTATGAACCCCATCTCTTACCCCAAGGAATTACGCGGTCGTTGGTATCTGGCCGTAGATAAATACGGC